>JBBSDZ010000065.1:0-11635 GCA_038240205.1 Solirubrobacterales bacterium
CTCCCGGCCGCCGCTTCGGCTGCACCGACGATTACGCTGGTCGCGAAAGCCGTCCCGCTGAAGGGCTTCCCGCACACCGGGAACATCCTCGGCGCCGGCGCCGCGGTCGAATTCAAAATTACGATCAAAGGCACGGAATCGACCGGGGGCGTTCCCTCACAGATCGTCGGTGTCAAGACCTGGCTGCCGGCCGGCTCCAAGCTGCACACGCAGGGCTTCGTGACCTGCCCGCCGGCGACGCTGGAAAACATCGGCCCGAGCGGTTGCCCGAAGAAGTCGCAGGCCAGCCCTGTCGGTAGCGCCGGCGTGGTCGACCCGATCGGCGGCGAATTGGTCAAAGAGACCGCCGAACTCCAAGCGTTCTTCGCGCCCGGAGGCGGGCTGCAGTTCTACACGAACGCGGCCTCGCCGATCTCGGCGCAGCAGCACGCCTCGACCGGTAAGTACGTCAACTCGGCGCCGCCGTACGGCCCCGAGTTCGTCGGCACCGTCAACCTGATCAACTCGGTCCCCGGCGCACCGCCGGTCTCGACCGAATCGATCAACATCAAGGTCGGCGCGGCCTACAAGCAGGGCAAGAAGACGGTCTACTACGGCACGCTTCCGAAGAAGTGCCCGAAGGCCGGCTTCCCGCTGAAGCTCGAAATCATGTTCAACAGCGGCGAAAGCGCGACGACGACGTACAACGCTCCATGCCCTCCCAGGCGCAGGCATCATTGAGCGAGGCGCGCGCTGGACGAGCTGCGCGAGGAGATCCGCCTTACGGGCCTCCTCGCGTACGTCCAGCAGCAGCACCTCTAACTTGCACAGCGCAGCCATCTCGATCAAGACCTCTGCGACCTTCGCCTCGTCGTCGTCTTCGGCTTGGTCACAGCCGTTTCGGCGTGGTCATAGCCGTTTGACGGCTTGCCCGCCTAGAACAGCTGGTTCTCGCCGCCGAAGACCTCGCTGACCGAGTCGTCGACGAAGATGCGCCGGATCGAGTCGGTCAGGAGCTCGGCGCACGGAAGCACGCGAATGTTCTCCGGGCGGTTGGGGCTGACAGGGATCGTGTCGGTGACGACGATCTCCTCCAGGCCGGAGGTCTTCAGGTTCTCGAACGCGTTGCCGGAGAAGACGGCGTGCGTGGCGGCGGCGTAGACCTTCGAGGCGCCCTCTTCGAGCACCGTTTTGGCGGCCGCCTTGAGCGTGCCGGCAGTGTCGATCATGTCGTCCACGATCACAGCCGTCTTGCCCTTGACGTCGCCGATGACGTAGCCGATCTCCGCGACCTGCTGCGCCGGGCGCTCCTTGTCCAGGATCGCCAGCTCGGCGCCGATCTTCGAGGCGAACTTCTTGTTGAGCTTGACGCGTCCCGCGTCCGGTGCGACGACCACGAGGTCGGACAGGCCGAGGTCGCCGAAGTACTGAGTCAGCATGAACAGCGCCGTCATGTGATCGACCGGCTTCTGGAAGAAGCCTTGGATCTGTCCGGCGTGCAGGTCCATCGTCAGCACGCGGTCAGCGCCGGCCGACTCGAGCATGCGGGCGACCAGTCGCGCTGAGATCGGCTCGCGCGGAGCCGACTTCTTGTCCTGGCGGGAGTAGCCGAACCAGGGCGTCACGGCGATCACGCGGTGCGCCGAGGCGCCGACGGCGGCGTCGATCATGAACAGCAGCTCCATCAGCGAGTCGTTCGCCGTGATGCCGGCGTGAGGGTTGCCGCACGTGGACTGCACGATGAACACGTCCGCGCCGCGGATCGACTCCTCGTAGCGGCAGTAGACCTCGCCGTTGGAGAACGTCTTCAACGTGACCGGGCCGAGGTCCACTTCGAGCTTGTCGGCGATGTCGACTGCAAGCTGCGGGTTCGCACGCCCGCTGAACAGCATCAGCCGCTTGTTGTAGTCGATCGGCAGGCTCGCCCGCGGGGACGCGCTCGTATCGATCACGCTGCTCATCTCTCCTCGGAGTGTAAACGGGCGTCCCGTCGCTTCGCATACCCCTCGACGTTGCGCTGCTTTGCTCGCGCCACCGCCAGCTCGCCGTCGGGCACATCCTCGGTGATCACCGATCCGGCCGCCGTGTAGGCGTCGTCGCCGACGGTCACCGGCGCGATGAACGCCGTGTCGACGCCGCCGTGCACGCGCTTGCCGATCGTCGTGCGGTGCTTGTGCTGGCCGTCGTAGTTGGCCGTGATCGTCCCCGCACCGAGGTTCGTGCCCTCGCCGACGTCCGCGTCGCCGATGTAGGAGAGGTGCGGGACTTTCGCGCCGGCGCCGATGTCCGAGTTCTTGACCTCGACGAACGTCCCCGCCTTTGCGCCCGCGCGCAGCAGGGCGCCGGGGCGCAGATAGGCGAACGGGCCGACGCTGACGCCGTCCTCTAGCACGCAATCGATGAGGTAGGAGTGCCGCACCGTGCAGCCCGAGCCGATGCGCGTGGCGCCGCGAATGGTCGTGAACGGCTCGATCGTCGTGTCCTGGCCGATCTCCACGTCGGCCTCGATGACCGTCGCGTCGGGGTCGATGACGTCCACCCCTGCGAGCTGGTGGCGGCGATGGATGCGCGCCTGCGTGAGCTTGCGCGCCTGGGCCAGCGCGACGCGGTCGTTGACGTTGAGCATCAGGGCTGGATCGTCGAGCGTGTGCGCGGCCACTGTGCTGCCCTCGGCGCACAGCAGGTCGAGCACCTGCGGCAGGTACAGCTCGCCTTGGGCGTTGTCGGTGCTCAAGCGCGGCAGCACACGGCGCAGATCCTCCGCGTCGAACGCGTAAACGCCGGCGTTGACCTCGCGGATCTCGCGCTCCTGCACCGTCGCATCGCCGTCGCCCTTCGTCTCGACCACGCGCACGACAGATCCGCCGGAGTCGCGCACGACGCGCCCGTAGCCGGTTGGGTCCTCGAGCACGCTCGTCACCATCGTCGCCGCCTGACCGCCTTGCGCGTGCGCCTCGGCGAGCCCGCGAATCGCCTCCGCGTCGATCAGCGGGACGTCGCCGCTGATCACGAGCACCGGACCCTGCGACCCTCCTGGCCGGGAGTCCAGATGCGCCAGCGCCGCCGCGACGGCCCCGCCCGTCCCGTTGGGTGCCGGCTGCACCGCGAGCTCCACTCCCTCCGACAGCAGCGGCTCGGTCGCGCGCGCCGGCGAGTCGATCACCACGACGCGAGCCGCGCCCGCCTGCTGCGCTGCGCGCACCGGCCACAGCACCATCGCCAGCCCGCACAGCTCGTGCAGCATCTTCGGCGTGCTCGAGCGCATGCGCGTGCCCTGGCCCGCAGCGAGGATCAGGACGGTCGGTGCGGCCACTCCGGGGATGCTAGTCACTCGCCTCTCGCCTGCTCTGAGCGCCGGCCTGCAGCTGGGGGGCAGGGATTCGAACCCCGATTCTCAGGACCAAAACCTGATGTCCTGCCTTTGGACGACCCCCCAAGGGGATCGCAGAAGGATAGATGCTGCTCGCCGCCACGAGAGCGCTCGGCCGATTCGCGCACAACTTCCTCAGAAACGGTCGGTAACACGACGATCTGGAGCGTCTGCAAACATTCTTGCACTTGCCACGGGGAGCTAGCAGAGCAAGGAAGCGACTCAGCGCCCTGCCGGTGGCAGCGCTGCTCGTCGGCCTGAGCGCTTTCGCGGGCGCCCCATCGGGCGCGGCTGCGGCCCCTCGCGCGCAGGCCACGGCGGTCCTCTGCGCGGGCGAATACGCGGCGCCCACGGGCCACAACGCTGCCGCCATCGACACGGCGACGCTGTGCGTGATGAACCGCGTGCGCGCCACCCACGGGCTGCGCCCGCTGTACTTCAACCGCGCGCTCGCGCGGATCGCCTCCGGACAGGCGAGGGACATGGTCCGTGGCGGCTACTTCGGCGATCAGAGCCTCTCCGGGCAGTCCCCTTTGAGCCGCATCCTCGCCTCCAACTACCCGGCACGCACGGCCAACGTGCTCCTGCTCACGGCGCAGAACATCGGCTGGGGCACCGGCCCAAACGCCACCCCGGAGGGCATCGTGCGCGCGTGGATGCTGTCCCCGCCGCACCGGCAGATCATCCTCACGGCCGCATACCGCGACGTCGGCGTCGGCGTCGCCCCGTCGGTGCCCTCACAGCTCGGCGGCGGCTGGCTCGGCGGCACCTACGCGGTCGAGTTCGGCTCGCGCCGGCGCTAAGGCGTACGGCCCGAGCGCCGCGGCACGCGCCCGCCTTCGGCGCCGGCCTCCGAGGCCGGACCGTCGGCTGAGGAGATGCCGAGCACACGCATCGCCTTCAGCCCGAGGCTGAGCTTCTCGCGGCCGTCGCTGGAGCTGACGTCATGACCGGAGAGCTCGCGCACGCGCTCGAGGCGGTAGTAGATCGTGTGGCGGTGGGTGAACAGCCGCTGCGCGGTGCCGGCGACGTTTCCGTCCGCCTCCAGGAACGCCTCGAGCGTGCGCACGAGATCGGTCTCGTACTGCTCGTCGTAGGCCACGAGCGGCTCGACCGTCTCGTCGTAGAAGCGCTGCAGCTCGCTCGGGTTCTCGCTCATCGCCGAGAGCAGCAGGCGATATGCGCCGGTCTGCTCAAACGCCAGCGAGGCGCCGTCGGAGGAGCCCTGAGCGACGTTGGCCGCGAGCAGCGCCTCGCTGGCGGCGCGCGGCAGGTCCGCCGGGTCCTCGGTGACGCGGCTGCGCCCGAGCGCGAACGTGTAACCGGCCAGGCCGGCCTCCATCTCGCGCAGCACGCCCTCGGCGGCGCGCGCAGCGGCCGCTTCTTCGCCGCCGGGGACCAGCAGCAGCACCTCGGCGCCGAGGATGCCCTCGCGCTCTGAGAGCGCCGCGATCGAGCGGCTCGCCACCGCACGCGCCCCGCGCTCGGCGACCGCGCGCACGCGACCGCGCCAGCCCTCGTCTGTCGGCGCCTGGGGATGGGCGCGCGCGACGATCATGCTCGCGCCGTCCTGCACGTCCAGCGACAGCTCCTTGGCGCGCTCGAGCAGCTCCTCGCGATCGGTCAGCTCCCGCGCGAGCACCGCGCGCAGGAAGTCCGACGCGGCCGTTTCGGAGACGCGCTCGGGGGCGCGGACGCGCTCGACCTCCGAGGCGATCATCGTCGCGAGCAGGCGCTGCATCGACGCGCTTGGGGGGGTTTTCGCGCGCATGTGCAGCGCGCCCACGACCGTGTCGGCGAGGCGCAGCGGAATGCTCGTGACGCCCTCGCCCTGACTCAGCAGCGCGCGCTCCTCCGCGGGCGAGCGGGCGGCGACGGCGAGCGTCGCTCCCCAGGCGTCGCTCACGGCCAGGCTGGCCTCGAGCGCCTTGGAGGCCGCGCGCACCACCTCGGGCAGGCCCGCGCCCGACTCCACCGCCTCCGTGATCGCGTCCAGCGCCGCGAGATCAGACACGGCGGCTAGCCCCAGAAGTAGACGGCGGCGAGCGCCGCCGCCACTCCGCCGCCCACGAGCACGGCGAGCACGTACAGCGACAGAACGGTCGCCGCTACCCGCTCCCACAGGCGCGTGTACGACGTCCATGCGGGCACCAGGATCAACCCGGCGTAGAGCGCCAGTCCGAAGGTGCCGGCGCAGACCGCGACGAGATCGTTGATGGTCGTTCTGCTCATACCGTTTCTCAGCGGAGATTGTGACGCACGGCGGAGTCGGTCGCGTGCGCGAACGGGGCACGAGCGCGAGTGAGCGCCGGCGCGCGTCGGCGTCGACTGGCATGTGCGCCCGGCCCGGAGCCGGGCCGGCACCTCTCAGGCGAGCGCGTGCACCCGCCCGAAATCCTCGTCCACCGAGCGCGCCGGGATCGGCTCGGGCAAGCGCCCGGCCAGCTCGGCCGCCGCGCGCTGCACGCGCCCGGCCGCGTTGGCGTGGGCGAACAGCGCGAGCACGGTCGGGCCTGAGCCGCTCAGCAGCACCTGCTCGCCACCGGCCTGCGCGGCCGCGCCGAGCGCCTCGGCGATCTCCGGACGCAGCGAAACGGCGGCCTGCTGCAGGTCGTTGTGCAACAGCTCGCCGGCCCGCGGCATCGGCGCACCGAGCTCCAGCGCGCGGCGCAGCTTTGCGCTGAGCTCGTCGAGTTCCTCGCGGTCGCGCGCTAGCCCAAGCTGATCGGCAGCGGCGTAGACCTCGCCCGTGGACAGCTCCGCAGGCGCGGGCAGCACCAGTAGCTGCAGTTCCGGCAGCGGGCCGGCGAGCGCGTACAGCTCCTCCCCGGCGCCGCGCGCAAGCCAGCGCCCTGGGGCTATCTGCGCAGGCACGTCTGCGCCGAGGCCCGCGGCCAGCTCGAGCAGCAGCCGCTCGTCTCCGAGTCCCGACGCGGCGCAGGCAAGCCGCAACGCAGCGGCAGCGTCGGCGGAGCCTCCACCGAGCCCGGCCGCCACCGGGATGCGCTTGTCGATCCGCAGGCGCACGGGCGGCTCCTCCCAGCCGGTCGCAGCGCGAAAGCCGGAGATCGCGCGTGCCGCGAGGTTCTCGCCCGGCGGGCCCTGAAGACCGGGACAGAGAATCTCGTCGTGCTCGAGCCCGGCCACGGCGAGGTCGAGCCGCAGCTCGTCGGCGAGCGAGATCGACTGCATCACGGTCACGAGCTCGTGACGGCCGTCCTCGCGGGTCGGGCCGATGAACAGCCCGAGGTTGACCTTCGCCGGCGCCAGGGCACGGTAGCTGCGCTGCTGCGAAGCCGCGCTCATAGCTCGAGCGCCGCCGCGAGCGCGCGGAAGTGCTCGGGCGAGAGCCGCTCGGCGCGGGCGTCTTCCGGCAGTCCGAGCTGCGCGAGCGCGGCCCGCACCTGCGCGCGCGAGCTCTGAGGGGCGCGTCCGGAGAGCGCAAGCGAGCCGGCGAGCGTCTTGCGCCGGTGAGCGAAGGCGCCTGCGACGAGCGCACGCACGGCCGCAGGCGGCGTCTGCTCTCCGTGCTGGCCTCCGTCGCGCCGGCGCAGGCCGACGAGCACCGAGTCGACGTTTGGCACGGGATGGAAGACCGTGCGCGGTATCGCGCGCAGCACGCGCACCTCACACGCGAGCTGAGCGATCACCGACGGCGCGCCGTACTCGCCGCCGCCGGGAGCCGCGGCCAGGCGCTCGCCGACCTCACGCTGCACCATCGCCACCCAGCTGCGCACGCTCGGGAGCTCTTCGACCGTGCGCAGGATCGCGCCGGCGGCGATCCCGTAGGGGAGGTTCGCGATCACCTTCGTCGGCTGCGGGCGCAGCGCTTGCAGGTCGATCCTCATCGCATCGCCCCAGTGCACGCTCACGTTCGCGTGCGGGTCAGTCGCCTCGCGTAGCGGCTCGCGAAGGCGTTCGTCGATCTCGATCACGTGCACGTACGCCGCGCGCTCGGCGAGGTGCTCGGAGAGCACGCCCAGGCCGCCGCCGATCTCGAGCACGACATCCTCGTGGCGAAGCTCCGCGGCGCGCTCGATCACGCCGAGGATGTTGGAATCGATCAGGAAGTTCTGCCCGAGCTCGCGGTCGGGGCGCACGCCGAAGCTGCGCAGCCGCCGCAGGCTCGGCTGGACGGGCGCGTCGGCCACGCCGCCCATCACCAACCGAACACGCGCGCCGCGTTGCGCTCGACACTCGCGCCAAGCTCTTGCGCGGAGACGCCGCGCAGTTCGGCCACGTAAGCGAGCGTGTGCGCGACGAACGCCGGCTGGTTGCGCTGGTTGCGCACCGCCTGCGGTGTGAGGTATGGGGCGTCCGTCTCCACCAGCAGGCGATCCTCGGGGACGCGCTTGGCGGCCTCGGCCAGGTCGGCTGCGCTCTTGTAGGTGACGTTGCCGGCGAACGAGATCTCATAACCACGGCCCAGACACTCGTCGAGCTGCTCGGGCATCGAGAAGCAGTGCATCACCACGCGCACGCCGTCGGCTTCGCGCTCGAGCTGCGCGAGCGTCTGGAGCTCGGCCGCGCGCGAGTGGATCACGAGCGGCTTGCCGGTCTCACGCGCGAGCGCGATCTGCGCGGCGAACGCCCGCTCCTGGTCAGCGCGCGGTGCCCCCTCGCGGTAGAAGTCCAGGCCGCTCTCGCCGATCGCCGCGCAACGCTCGTGCGCGGCGAGCGCGGCCAGCTCTGCGAGGTCCGCGTCGTCGAAGCCCTTGGCGGCGTTCGGGTGGCGCCCGATCGCCGCATGGACCTGGGGGAAAGCCTCGGCCGCGGCGAGCGCCGCGCGGCAGGAGGCGCCGTCGATGCCGACCGTGAGCATGCGCGTGACGCCGGCCTGCGTGGCTGCCGCGACCAGCTCGGCGTCAGGCTCCTCGCACAGCTCCAGATGCGTGTGCGAGTCGATCACGCGCCGGCCTGCGGCAGGGAGTCCTTCGGGAACAGCGGCTCGATCGGCTGCACCCGCTCGATCGCGCCCGCTCCCAGCGCGGCGCGCTCGAGCGAGAGATCGGGCGCGCCGAGCGCCTGCAGTAGCCGCGTGGCGGTGTCCGGGAGGTAGGGCCACAGCAGCACGGTCACGCTGCGCAGGCCTTCGGCGAGCGTGCGCAGGACGCGGTCCAGCTCCGCCGCCTGCGCGGGGTCCTTGGCCAGCTGCCACGGCGCCTGCTCCTCGACGTAGCGGTTCAACCGCCTCACGCGCTGCCAGATCTCATCGAGCGCGAGCGTCAGCTCGGCGCGGTCGAGGCATTCGCCCACGCGCTCCGGCAGTCCGGCAAAATCGGCCGCCAGCGCCGGGTCGAGCTCGCCGGGCGCGAGCAGGCCGTCGCGGTAGCGGCCGATCATCGCGATCAGCCTGCTCGCGAGGTTGCCGAGGTCGTTGGCGAGCTCGCTCTCGTAGCGCTGCTCGAAGGAGGCTGTCGAGACGGAGCCATCCTGGCCGAACGGAACCTCGCGCAGCAGGTAGAAGCGCAGCGCATCGGAGCCGAAGCGCTCGATCACCGCGAACGGGTCGAGCACGTTCCCGAGCGACTTGCTCATCTTCTCGCCGTCCATCAGCAGGTAGCCGTGCACGAACACGTGCCGGGGCAGCTCGATCTCCGCGGCCATCAGCAATGCCGGCCAGTAGACGGTGTGAAAGCGCAGGATGTCCTTGGCGATGACGTGGTAGCTGGCCGGCCAGAAGCGCGCCAGCAGATCCTCGCCCGGCTCGGCGCCGGCCGGAGCGGGCGCGTAGGAGAGCGCGCTGTAGTAGTTGAGCAGCGCGTCGAACCACACGTAGAAGACGTGATCGGCGTCCCACGGCACCGGCACCCCCCACGTGAGCTTGTGGCGTGTCAGCGGCACGTCGCGCAGGCCGGAGCGGATGAACGACAGCGCCTCGTTGAAGCGCGTGCGCGGCGCGACGAAGTCCTCGCGCTCGGCGTAGAGCGCCTCCAGACGCTCCTGAAACGCGGAGAGCTTGAAGAAGTAGCTGTCCTCCTGCTCGCGCGTCAGCTCGATGTGGTGGATCGGGCAGCGCTTGCCCTCGTCGATTTCACTCTCCGCCTTGAAGTCCGCGCAGCGGGGGCAGTACCAGCCCTCATAGGTGCCCTCGTAGACGTAGCCGTTCTCGCGCACGCGGCTGAGCACCTCTTGCACCTTGGCCATGTGCTGCGGGTCGGTCGTGCGGATGAAGAAGTCGTTGCTCGCGTCCAGTTGCGGCGCCAGCGCCTTGAAGCGCTCGGCGTTGCGGTCGGCGAGCTCTTGCGGCGAGACCCCCTGCGCGTGCGCGGCGTCTGCCACCGGCTCGCCGTGCTCGTCGGTGCCGGTCAGGAAGAACACCTGCTCGCCACGCTGGCGGTGGTGACGGGCCATCACGTCGGCGGCGATCGTCGTGTACGCGTGCCCGAGGTGCGGCGCTGCGTTGACGTAGTAGATCGGGGTCGTGACGTAGAAGGACATGCGGCGTCCAGGCTACTGTCCTGCGCCGGTCAGCTTGCGGTAGAGCTCGTTTGCGCCGAGCCCGGTCAGCTTGGCGACAGCGACCGCCGCCGGGCGCGGGCGCGCGCCCGCGGCGACGAGCTCTCGCAGCACCTCCAGCGCACGCTCACGCGAGGCCTGCTGCGGCGCGGCTGCGCCGAGCACGACCACGATCTCACCGCGCGGCGAGACCTGCTGGAAGTGCTCGGCGAGCTCGAGCGCGCTGCCGCGGCGGACTTCCTCGTGCAGCTTGCTCAGCTCGCGGCACACGGCTGCCGGGCGCTGCGGGTCGAGCTCCGCGAGCACGCCCAGGCTCGCGGCGAGTCGGCGGGGAGACTCGAACGCGACGAGCGTCTGCTCGGTCTCGGCGAGCACGCGCAGCAGCTCGGTGCGCTTGCGCGGCAGGAAGCCGGCGAACGACCAGCGCTCGCTCGGCAGACCGGAGGCGACGAGCGCGGTGGTCACAGCGCTCGGCCCGGGTAGCACCTCGACTTCGATCCCACCCGCGAGGCACTCGCGCACGAGCGCGAAGCCAGGATCGGAGATCAGCGGCGTGCCTGCGTCGGACACCAGCGCGATATCCGCTCCAGCGCGGATTCGCTGCACGAGCTCGCGGGCGCGTGCGCGTTCGTTGTGCTCGTGCAGGCTCACGATCGAGGCCTCGATCGCGTGGCGCTCGAGCAGCAGCCGCGTGTGACGAGTGTCCTCGCACGCGATCGCGTCGACGTGCGCGAGCATGTCGAGCACGCGCAGCGTCACGTCCTGCAGGTTGCCGATCGGCGTCGGGCACACGAGGAGCCGACCGGCGGTCACCTCCGCGGGAGTCATCTCGCAAATATAGGGTCCGCGGATGGCGCCAGAGCACGATCCTCCGCCGAGCTACACCCGCTACAGGACGCGTCGCCGGCTTCCGGGCAAAGGCGAGCGCGAGCAGCCGCAGCCCGCCGGCCGGCGGCCGCTGACCCCGCGCGCAGGGACGAGCGAGCGCTTCGCCTCCTGGCGGCGGCGGCTGACGCCCAAACGCATCGTGCTCGGACTGCTCGCGCTCGTGCTCGCGTGGCTGGCGCTGTCGCTCGTGCTGTTCCTGATCAGCTCGCAGTTCGAGCGAACCGCGCCGCCGTCGAGCGTGACGGGAGTGCTCGATCCGTCCGGCTACCCGCTGACCTCGGCGAACAACATCCTCGTGCTCGGCTCCGACCGCCGCCAGAAGGACAGCAAGGAACCGGGTGCCAACAAGACCGGCCCGAGCCGCTCGGATTCGATCATGCTGCTGCGGATCGGCGGTGGGGCCGACGCACGCCTGTCGATCCCGCGCGACACGGTCATCGACATCCCCGGCCACGGCCAGCAGAAGATCAACGCGGCCTACGCGTTCGGCGGCCCGGCGCTGTCGATCTCGGTAATCAAGAGCTACCTCGGCATCCCGATCAACCATCTCGTCGAAGTCAACTTCGAAGACTTCCCGCAGCTGATCGACGCGATGGGCGGCGTCGACTACAGCGGCGGCTGCATCGTCTCGAAGGTGGATGGAGGCTTCAGCCGCGGCGGCTACACGCTGCGGCTCAGAAAGGGCACGCACCACATCGACGGCAAGCAGGCGCTCGCGCTGGCACGCACGCGCGAGAACCTGTGCCGACCCAACGAGACCGACCTCCAGCGCGAGGAACACCAGCAGGCGCTGTTCACGGACATGAAGAGCAGGTTGCTCTCACCGTCGAGCTTCATCCGGCTGCCGCTGATCGCATGGAACGCGCCGCCGGCGATCATCTCCGACATGAGTGGCCCGACGCTGCTCGGGCTGTTCGGTGCGCTGGCGATCTCCGGCAC
>JBBSDZ010000066.1:0-11586 GCA_038240205.1 Solirubrobacterales bacterium
AAGGGCGACAGCTACCGGCTGAAGAACCACGACCTCGGCGCACGCCCCGCTGAGCACGCATCCCAGGATTGATCACCCACCCAAGGGGGGGTCAATTCTCAAGCGGCGCTACGGGGTCAATTTTGGAGCGGCCTTGACACAGGACCGCATTGACCGTGGTGAGTCGCCCGGGTTGAGCACCGAGGGGCAGATGGAGCTCGCGCAAGCAAAGAGACGGATCCGCCAGCTGGAGACCGAACTGGCAGTTTCCAGGAAGGTCAACGAGGTGTTCCTCGAGCAGAACCTGCCCCCAAAAGCCTCTACCCGGTGATCGCCTTCCTGACCGGGCAGGGATTCGACGTTCAGACAGCCTGCTTGATGCTGAGTGTCGCTCCCTCGGGCTACTACGACTGGAAGGTGCGCCCGCCGTCCGCGAGGACGCTCAGGCACGCGTGGCTTGCAGGCGAGATCGCGCAGGTGCACAAGGACTCTGGCGGCACCTACGGCACGCTCAGGATCACCGCCGAGCTCAGATACGGCCGCGGCATCCACGTCGGTAAGGAACAGGTGCATCGGCTGATGAGGCGCCTCGGGATCTACGGGCTACCCAAACGCCGTCTCCCAAGAGGCGCGAGGATCGGCAAGCCCAACTCACTTGATCTCGTTCGTCGCCGTTTCAAAGCCGACGGCCCCGATCGGCTGTGGATGACCGACATCACCGAGCACCCGACACGGGAGGGCAAGATCTACTGCTGCGCGGTGATCGACGCGTTCTCACGGATGGTCGTGGGCTGGTCGATCGACAGCCGACAGACCGGGCTACTGGTCACGAACGCTCTCGGCATGGCGCTGAACCGCAGGGCCCCGGGAGAGGGCGGAATCATTCACTCCGACCAGGGGGTCCAGTTCGCATCCTGGGTCTTCAGCCAGAAGGTCACAGAAGCCGGCCTCGCCCCTTCCGTCGGTGCAGTCGGTGCTCCGCGATGGTCGAGGCGTTCTGGGCCCGCATGCAGGTCGAGCTGCTCAACCGCAGAAGATGGAAGACAAGGGTCGAGCTCGCCACCGCGATCCACGACTACATCGAGATCTGGCACTACACCCGCAGGCGCCACAGCGCCCTACAGATGCTCACACCAACAGAGTTCGAGAACCAACACCAACAACAACACGCCGCCGCCTGATTCCAGACTGCCGACTCCAAGAAACCCGGGTCAGATCACTTTCTCCGTGGAACCCAGGACGGCTCATTCCGCGTGATGCCCGTGGCGCCGGTCAGGCCGGCCCACAGCAGATCAACGGCCGCGTCGATGAGCGGGGCACGCGGGAGACTCGGGTGCGTGAGGGACCATGTGATTAGCCCGTCGACGGCCTCGCGCGTCAGTCTGCTCGGTGTCGAGACCAGCGTCGCCGAGGATGCCGGCAGGCGTGCCGCGCTTCAGCTCCCGATGAAGCGGCACTGCCAACGAGACCTGGCGGTCCTCCCCAGGCCTCGTCCCAAGGCACTGAGGGCGTTGTCTGGCCCCGAGACTCACCGCCGAGCCTGTCAACGGCAGCGCTCTCGCGATTGGTGCCCGTGCCTCCTTGCTGGCGCGTCATCGTGATTTCGTACGTTTACAAAGCAGTAACTGGATCGCATCCTTGTTACGACTTCGCTATTCGTCTTGAATCGGCGGGCGCGGCTGAATAGCTTGCCTCTCGGTCGCGCTAGCTGTTCTCGGGCGAGACCCGGCGGCACCCCTCCAAGGCTGCTCCCGACGTGGAACGGGGCCTTCTGTGACGGAAGGGCTACGAGCGCCAGGAGGGGTGCCCATTTAGGTCTTCGGCGGCTGTGGGGTGCGTAAACCTGATCGGGTCAGGCAGCGAGGCTTTACTCGTGGATGAGCCCGCCCAGATGATCGCGTCTGGTCATGTGGACTGGGAGCTCCGGCGCCACGAGCATGCGGATGGGCTCCTGCGGGCTCGGTGGCTGAAGTCCCAGGGCGCGGTGAGGCCGATGGCTGTTGTGGTGATTGACAAAGACGCGCAGTACGTGTTCGAGATGTCCTTGACCTAGGATCAGAATCCAGTCCAGGCACTCCCGTCTGGCGGTCCCGACCCAACGCTCGGCGTAGGCGTTGGCCTTTGGCGACCGGACGGGTGTGCCGATGACTTGGATCTGCTCGCTGGCGAACACCTCGTCGAACGCGCTCGTGAACTTGCTGTCGCGATCGCGGATCAGCAAGCGGATCGGGGCCACGCGCTCGCCGAGCGACCACGCGAGGTTGCGTGCCTGCTGGGCCACCCAGGCCCCGCTTGGGTGAGCGGTACACCCGGCCAGGTGCCCGCGACGGCTGTCGAGCTCGATGAAGAAGAGCACGTAGAGCCTGCGAGAGCACGTAGAGCCTGCGAAGCGAGACCGTGTCGACCGTGAAGAAGTCAACGGCGAGGACGCCCGCCGCCTGCATGCGTAGGAACTCACCCAAGAGAGCCCGGCACGCGTTCCAGCCGGGCCCAACTTGCGGGCACGCAAGATCTCGCGCACCGAGGTGGCTGAGACGGCGAACTCGGTCCCATCGCCGATGGCCCGATCGCGTTTACGCACCCCACACGCACCTAAAAGGCGACCCGAGCTGGTCCCGGAGGCGCCGCGCCGGATGTTGGAGTTCGAGCCGCGAGGCCAGAACACCAGCGACGGGTTGATCGGGATGCGTTGCCTTCCCATGCCGTGATGCTCCGTGCCCCCATTCGCCCCCTCCCCTGACGCTTCTTCTCGCCCTCGGCGGCGTGCACCCGCGCCTGCTTCGCTGGTCGATTCTCACCTGGGGCGCCACCGCGGCCGAGGCGAACTCGACTTGCCCGGCGATGAGCTGCTGGCGGATACGGGCGCTGGGGTTCTGGTCGCTCTAATAGATGATGCGTCGCCGAACCCTCACGCTCGTACGTCGCAGGGAAGTCGGCTGGATAAAGCCTAGGGGCACCCGCTCGACCTTTACGCGAGCCAGGCGCGTTCGGATAGGTTGTACCGGTGCGTGTATGCCGCCTGATTGGCCTTGTCGCCCTGGTCGTGTTAGCGGCACTTGTCCCGAGCGCATCGGGTGTACCTCCCCCCACCGAACACGCGCCTCGCACTTTGTGGGAGATATCCCTAGCGCGTGCGACGCACGATGTGCCGGCGTTTCTGCGACTGAACTTCGGTACAGGGGATCAGCCGAGCGCTATGCGTGCGACGTGCAGGCGTCCAGGCGGCACCCCCGGCCTCCCGGAAGCGATCTGCGAGGTCTCGTGGACTGACTCCTTTCATCGTCTGGCCTACTCTGGCGAAATGTGGGTCAGTTTGGCCGCCGGTAAAGGCGACTGGCTGATCTTTCACGGCCATCGCGCGCGCATCGCCTGCTTGCGCGCACGCGACTGGCATAGGTGCGGGGCAAAGGCGGTTTTAAACCTCAAATACCTATGTGGCCTCGGCGGCAAGCACTGCACGCCAACTGAACTCAATGGGGAACCGATTTCAGAACCCGCGCGGACGGCATTGGACGATCTGAGCGTTGCAGGCGCTACGTCATGGCCGTGGATGAGGTAGAGCATTAGTTGTAGCGGCGAAATCGCGGTCGCGGACGGCTGCGGTCCCGCGTCTGCCGGCGCGGCCTTGACTGTTGAGTGGTGTGGGCATTGGGAGCACGATGGCCCATGCCGCTGGCCGCATAACGGTCCAGTCGACTCTCGGCGTGATCCGGCGCTGTTTCAGACAGAGTTGGCGGAAAGACTGGTGGCGGAGCGTCAGACTGCGGCGGGACGCAACGACAGCACGTAGGGGCGGCCTGTCTCGTCGACCAATTTTGGGGTTTGTTCCCGACTACCCGGCAGGGCAAGGTGAGAAGATTTTCCGGCCGCTACCGGCCCCGCTGCCCGTCAGCCCCGTAGCAATCGGAGAGAAAAGGCGGTGCCTAGACTAACCGTCTTGAGCGGTTCCGATCGGCGTCAAGTCGCTCTGGCAAGCCGAATCGCCGCAGCTATGGACCCCCTGCATACTTCGAATCCCCGCGTCGAATCTACACAGCGCGCAGGAGAAAACCGAAGCCGGTGCGCGCCAGGATTCGTGCCGGTCGCGCGCGTTGGCGTACGATTCGAGCCATGCCCGAGCGACTGCCGGATGATCTCAAGGGTGGGAAAGCTTCAGAGTGGACGATGAGGCTTGCCGTGCTGGCTGCGGCTTGTCTTGTAACCGGCGCAGCGGCGGTTCCGACCGGTGCGATCGGCTCACAGATTGACTGCACACATCTTGAGGTCTCGTCCGCGATCGAAAGTCCCGCGGTGGTTGGGATCCCGGTGCGGCGCTCGGAAACGTTCTGGTGTCTCGAAGCAGGCGACCGGCTCTCCGACGCCGCGGTCAGCTGGGGCGACGGAACCAGCTCGATAGGCGCGGTCAGCTATTCCAAGCCGGAAGCGAGGGGCTTAGAGCATGGGCTGGTTAACGTGCTCGTCGAGAGCGCGGTCGTCACGGGCACCCATGTGTATCTGCGCCCAACTGTCGGGGAGCAGGTTCGCATGGCCGCGATCGACGAGCCCTCGGGGATGGCTGTGACCTCGGCCTTGCAGAAAACACTGTCCGTCGTGCCGCGGGACGTGGGGCGGGAGGTGACCGTGCATGCGACCCGAGCGCGAAGGTTCCACGGCGTCGTTGCGAGGGTATTGTCGGCAGACTCGCCGTCCGAGCTGACCGCGACGATCGCTTGGGGCCATCACAGGCGCAGTCAGGGAGAAGTGATAAGGGAGCCCGGGGCCCTGAGCCACGGCGTACACGCGTACTTGGTAAAGGGGAGCCACCTCTGGCTGAGAGACGGTGAACACCCAGTGTCCGTCGTCGTCGCCGACGAAGTCGGCCCGCAGAACGTCACGATCCATAGTCGCGCAGTCATTGCACCTTGAGATGCTCCGATTGGCGTGCGGTGCGCGCGAATAATGCACCAGCCAGCGTCGATCCGGTAGCTAAGCCAAACTCGCAGAAGCTCCTCGCCGCTGCCCGTCGCAACGCCCGCGCACAGGCCGATGCGACTTCGTAAGCCGGAGTTCGACGGCGGCAATCCGGAGACTCGATGGCCGCTCATCGGCCGACGGGGTGGGAGAGGTGCGAGATCACCTCTGGACGCGATGCCCTTTCTGCGTCCGGCACAGCCGGCGCGGCATCGCGAAGGCGTTGACATAGTTGACTCGCGAATTGTTCACACCTCAACAACGCGACATCCGTAGGCTGACGGGTGGAGACGACTGGGGAGTGCCGCCTATCCGCAGATCAGCGACAGTAGTGGCCGTGCTATGGGTAGCGCTGTCGGCGCAAGGTGGCGTCGTCTCAGCAGCGCCGAGCGTCGCTCTGGAAGCTTCGTTCGCTGCCCGGCCCGGTCAGCCCGCGTCGAGCGACGCGACGGGCGTGACACTCGCGCTGGGGTTCACGATGTCCGGCGAGGGCTATGGGCCGACATCGCAGAGGCCTAGAGGCGGCGTGCCGCCTCTATCGGAGATTGACTTCTCGCTTCCGCAGGGCGCGACGTTCGATGCCGGCGGGTTCGCGCCTTGCAAGGAAAGCACCCTGCTCGAGGTCGGCCCATTTGGATGCGCTCGCGGATCGAGAGTTGGAACGCGACGCGACGGCCTCGCGGAAGTGACGGCCGGCCAGGAACCCGTTCCCGAGAGCTTCTCGCTTCAGCCGTTTGTTTCACCCGGCGGCGGCCTGCTGCTCTACGGCTCCGCCAGCTCGCCCGTGGGGGTCGAATTCGTCTCGCCGGCGACAGTCGGGAGCGCGAGTGCCACCCCTTATGGCCCTAACCTGGATATGCGCCTGCCGCCGATCGCGACCGTTCCGGGCGGAGCGCTGATGTCGATCAACACGATGCGCTTCGAACTCGGGGCCGACCCCTCCGGCACTGTGTCCTATCTCAAGCTGGCGGCAAACTGTCCGAGCGGCGGCCTCCCGCTGAAGGCCGAGCTGACCTTCGGCGGCAGGAGCGGCGACGAACGGGAATTCGGAATCCCGCGCGAAACGGTGACCGTCACGACCCGCGTGCGCTGCCCGGCGGGCCTGCCCGCCTCCCTCCGCGAATCGTTGCCGGGCACCGGCGGGGCGGTCACCGCGCCGTCAAACAAGGCCTGTGTCAGCCGTCGTGACTTCCGGATTCATGTTCTACAGATCGAGGGGTTGATCTACCGCCGAGTTGCAGTCGACGTCAACGGCAATCGCGATAAGACCGTGAAGGGGCGCCAGACGAGCGCGCGTGTAGACCTGCACGGGTTGCCCAAGGGGCGCTATACGGTGAAGATCACGGTGACAACCAGCACAGGACGGCGAATCAGCGGGATCCGCGCCTACCACACGTGTGCCGCCAAGCGGCTGGCGGGCGGACACCCGCGGCTGTGAGCTTCCTCGTACCGGCGTGCTGAGCCTGGCCCGAGCCCATAGATTCGCTCCGCCTGATCTGCCCCGTGTGAGAGTCCTTGCGCCCGTGCAAAATGGGCGAGAGGAGGACCGATGACGTGAGGCGCAGACGACACACGCCGGAGCAGATCATCAGGAAGCTCAGAGAGGCAGACCGGATGCTCGCCGGAGGCAGCGAGACCCTGGAGGTCTGCAAGACGCTGGAAGTATCCGAGGCGGACCTATCACCGCTGGCTGGCGCAGTTCGGCGGGATGAAGGCCGACGACGTCAAGCGCCCGAAGGAGCTCGACCGCAAGAACGCGCAGCTGAAGCTCCTGGTCGCCGACAAGGAGCTCGGGAACCTCTCGGCATGATTGGGAGCGGACACGTGAGATCCTTCGCCCCGGCCGCCTCGGCCTGTCCGAGATTCGACCATGACACGGGGAATCGCTCAAGACGCCGTGGGCGGTCGTCGGTCCGCCAGCATGGACGTGATTGCAGAGGATGCCCTCGACGCTCGAGCCGAGGGCTCGGCGAACGAGACGGCGATGATGGCGCGAAGTCTGGGTTGGCTGTACGTCGCGGGCGCGACAATCGGTTTGATCTCGCTTCTCCTGCCCAGAGCGCCTCACACGAATGTCGGGGCTCTCGCGGTCAACACTGGACTCGCGTATATCGGCGGCATCCTTGGGCTCACGGTCTTTCCGCGGCTTCCGGCCTGGTCATTCCACATCGCGCTCCTGGCGGGCGCGGCGCTGATCACACGAGCCGTCTACTACAGCGGCCAAGGTGTCAGCTACTACGGCATCTGGTACCTATGGGCGGCGCTCTTTGGCTTCTCGTTCTTCAGCCGGCGACAGGCGACGCTGCACGTGGCGATCGTAGGTGTTGCCTACGACGTCGTCCTTGCGGTCAGGCACGAGCCGGTAGCCCAGGCGCGATGGGTCACGACGATCGCGTCGCTGCTTATCGCCGGCGTTTCATCGATGCCCTCGTGCATCGCGTGCGCCGCGAGCGCGAACGGGCTGCCGGTAACGCCTGGCGCGTCATCGTGATTTCGCGCGTTTACAAAGCAGTAGCTGGATCGAATCCTTGTTACGACTTCGCTATTCATCTTGAATCGGCGGCGACGACTGAATAGCTTGGCTCTCGGTCGCGCCGGTCGTTCTCGGGCGAGACCCGGCGGCACCCCTCCAAGGCTGCTCCCGACGTGGAACGGGGCCTTCTGTGACGGAAGGGCTACGAGCGCCAGGAGGGGTGCCCACTTAGTTCCTTGGCGCGCTCTCCGGGCGCGGTCCTAGGCCGGCTGCCCGATGAGCCTCCCGACTGTAATCGCGCGACAAGTCAGCGACCCCAGCAGCCGTCGAAGAGCGAGGTAGTATGAATGGTCGGAATTACGCTTGCTATCGGACGGAGGCCCTCGTGCGCATTGAACTCTCCGATGCCCAAGTAAGCCAAGTGCTTCGTAACGTGAGCACCAGTCACGTAGGCTTGCTCAGCGCCGTCATCAAGGACGGTTCGGGTTTGGCGGCGCAAGTCCAGGCGCTCCTTGCCCCCTCGAAGTCCGACCAAAGCGTGTCCCGATCACTTCTCCTGGGTCTGCTCGTGTTGACGTACTTTCCTTCCGATGGGAGCGAGCGACGTGTAACGGAGGTGGCACGTGACCTCGGCCTTCAGGCTGGGACGGCCCACCGCTACGTCAGTACCCTCGTCAGGGCGGGGTTGCTAGAGCAGGACCCGTCCACGAGACGCTATCGATTGGCGAACTCCATCCTCGCGCCAGCGGCTTAGACCGGCCCCGGAAGAGTGTCGGCTCGGCCACCCGGTCGTCACCGTCCAGACACACTTGGCGCGGCGGGAGCGCGGCCGTCGCAGGCTTCGACCCTCTCTCTTCGGATACGCGCTGCCTATGGTGAGGCGTTTACGACTTATGCTGTTGCCACCAAAACGCGTCCATCTGCGTTAAACAAAACACGTGGTACGAATACGATATGTAGAATCGCCTCTCCGTAACAAATCGGGGCAAAGGGGCGGCACCATGACGGATTCGACGACGCCGACCGGCGGGGCAGCCCACGGGCAACTCCCTCCGCGTGGGCTCCAGAGCACTCCGGCTTCGCGAGCCTTTGGAGGCCGCTTCGGGCGAATGTTCCGCAACCTCCCGGGCTCAATGCCCAGCGAGGACTCGCTGGTGAAGCTGGGCAAGGCGATGATCCAAGAAGTCGAGGACGGAGAGCTGGACAAGCCCCTCGGGACACCGGATGACGACGAGAACACCGCAACGCTCGCAGACGGGCAGCTGCGCTTGCCGGCGGGCTACACGTACTTCGGCCAATTCGTAGATCACGACATCACCTTCGATCCGGTCTCAAGTCTCAAACGCCAAGATGATCCGGATGCGCTCGTCGACTTCCGCACGCCGCGGTTCGACCTCGACTCGCTTTATGGGCGCGGCCCGTCTGACCAGCCCTACCTCTACGAGGCAGACGGCGTCCATCTCGCGGCCGGACACTCGCTATCTGGAGATCCCAAAGCGCCGACGGCTGGCCCTGACCTGCTGCGTGTCGAAACCGAGCGCGCGATCATCGGCGACCCGCGTAACGACGAGAACCTGATCGTCTCCCAGCTGCAGTCGACTTTCATCCGCTTCCACAACGAAGTCCTCACCCGCGTCGGCAACGAAAACCTGCACCTGAGCCACGACGACGTCTTCAAGCTGGCCCAGCAGAGCGTTCGCTGGCACTACCAGTGGGTCGTGGTGCACGACTACCTGGTCCGGCTCGTCGGCGAGGACGTGGTCGCCGACATCCTCCCGGCTGAGCCCTACGAGCCCGCCGAAGGGGAGGAAGTACCGCTCCTTGAGCCGCGACTGCGTTTCTACGCCTGGCATGAGCAGCCCTACATGCCCGTTGAGTTCTCGGTGGCGGCCTACCGCTTCGGGCACTCGATCATCCGGCCGAGCTACCTGATCAATGACGTGGCCGCGACCGATCCCCCGGTCCAAGGCGCCCACCGCATCCCCCTGTTTGATCAGACGGGCGGGCCCAAGCAATCGCTGAATGGCTTCCGGGCGCTTCCTGAGGACTGGGGCATCGAATGGAAGTTCTTCCTCCCCGGTGTCGCGGGCTCTGACCCCACCGGGGCCAACCACCTGCCCCAGCCCAGCTACAAGCTCGATGCCGTCCTCTCGCACCCGCTGGGAGGTCTCACGAGCGCCACAGCCGGCCCCGAGCTGCTCGTCGCCGGATTCGACGAAGGCATCGCTCAGATCCTCGCCGTCCGCAATCTGCTGCGAGGGCTGCGGCTCGGTCTCCCAAGCGGGCAGGACGTCGCCCGGGCGATGGGCATCGAGCCCTTGAGCGAGGAAGAGCTGTTCGGGGGCGTCAATGTCGAGGATGGCGTCAAGGTGGATCTGGCTGGACGCGCCCCGCTCTGGTTCTACGTCCTCAAGGAGGCTGAGAAGCGGGCGAACTCAGACCATCTCGGACCGGTCGGCGGGCGCATCGTCGCTGAGGTCCTGATCGGCTTGCTCGCCGGCGACCCGCTTTCCTACCTGAGCGTGCAGCCGCTGTGGAAACCGACGCTCCCGGCGGCGACACCCGGCGCCTTCACCCTCAGCGACATCGTCAACATCGCGATACCGGCGCCCGAGGCACCCGTGCCGACGCCCTACCCGCCCGCTTGAGCCCGCGACTCGCCAGGCTGCGGAAACTTGGAGCAATCAGTCGCACCCGACACCCGTCCGATCGTCTGTTAGGGGAGCTCAGAATGAACGCTGCCACACCGACCGTGCCGGAAGACTACGACAAGCTCAAGAAGGAATTCGCCAGCGGAAGCTTCGCCGACCGGGCCGTTCGTCTTGTTCGGCTACAGCCACGCCGGACAAAGAGCGACACGAAGTTGATTGCACTTATCCAAGACCGTCTGGACGGGGTTTCAGAAGCCGCCTCAGCATTTGGTCGCGCGGAGTTCGTCCAGCAGCTCTTCGACTTTGACGGCGAGGAGCTCATCTGGAGCACGATCCAATATGCGTTCACGCTCGCCCTCGCACTGCTCGGGATACTCGGCACAGTGGCCGCCGCTCTCGGCACGTCCGAAGGGATCTGGAAAACGATGGCCATCGTCGCCGGCGCTCTGGTCGCCGCCCTCACGGCACTCAACCAGACGTGGAGTCCGAGCGCATCGGCTACCGCCTTTAAGCTCGGTTACACCGCACTGCGAGCCGAGGGGTGGGACTACCTGAACTGGCTAGGTGACCTGCCCACATACGTTGTGAACAACTGAGAAGGCATCCGGGCCTCATCCCAGGCTGTGGGTCTGCGAAGGCTCACGACCTAGGAGGACCCGGATGCAGATCCACGGTAGAGCGAAGCTCGGACCCGCTGGACGCTTGGCGTTGTGCCAAGCAATCGAGCAGGGATGCACGTTCAGACAGGCAGCGTTGTCGTTGGGCGTCTCGCCGGCGACGGCGCATCGGTGGTGGCATCGATATCGCGTCGCTTCTGCGCAGAAGCGACATTCATTGGCGTGGGCGAGTGATCGGTGTAGTCGTCCTCATTGCTCACCCCGGCTACTCGATCAGGCGGCTCAGGAGCGAATCTGTGAGGCGCGGGTGCGCACTGGCTGGGGACCGCGGCTGATCGCAGGACAGACAGGTCATCCACACTCGACGGTCTGGAAGGTGCTGGCACGCCACGGTCTCTCGCGGCGGCCCAGGACGCCGCGAGACGCGGTCCGTCGCTATGAGTGGCCGTGCCCGGGCGACCTGCTGCACATGGACACTGCGCGCTACGCGCGCTTTGAGCGCCCGGGCCATCGTGCCACCGGCGATCGCTCTCAGCGCAGCCGCGACTGGATGGCCGACGGGACGAGGGTGGGCTATGACTTCGCTCACGCGATCGTTGACGATCACTCGCGTCTGGCCTACGTGGAGCTGCACACAGACGAGCGCGCGGACACCGTCACGGCCTTCGTGAGAAGGGCGCTGGACTGGTTTGCGAGCCACGGCATCAACGCCAAGCGGCTGATGAGCGACAACGCCTGGGCCTACACCCGCAACCGCACACTGCGCGAGCTGCTCGCTGCACGAGAGATGCGTCACCTCACCACCAAGCCCTACCGGCCCCAAACAAACGGGAAGGTGGAGCGCTTCCACCAGACGATGGGCAGAGAGTGGGCCTACGGCCTGACCTACCGCTCAAGCCATCACCGCACTCGAGCT
>JBBSDZ010000067.1:0-11421 GCA_038240205.1 Solirubrobacterales bacterium
GACTCGGGATGGCACTACCACCCAGGGCTGGTCGTCGTTCGGGTCATGAAAGGGACGTTGACCGAGACCCTGAGCGACTGCACGACGAAGACGCATGGGGCCGGTGACACGTTCGTCGAGACTCCCTACACACCCGCTCGAGTGACGGCCACAGGGGAATCCGCAGTGACGGTGACCTACATCGTCGGCTACGGCAGTCCGCTGGCCGTTCCCGTCAGCCCAGCCCCCTGCCCATAGCGGGCAAGGCTGGAGGGTCACCCTTCAGAAGTCTTTGCGAGTCATATAGGGATGGAAGGCACGCTGCGCGCGGGCCTTCCATCCAAGAAACACCGCCCCGTTGTGTTGCCAATACAAGAGATGAAGCCGGGTGCTACGCGCCCAGCCAAAAGCCGCCACAGGGATACTGGCCCAGCCGAGGTTGAACGAGGCGATTCGCTCCATCCCGCATGCACGTCGAGGGTTGAGTCCTTTTCTATAGAGCGGGGGGTCACTTGTTGGCTGCGTGGGCCACATATCAATGGGCGTTAGGTTGTCCCTGTGGCTGGTGATCACTGCGACCTGCTCTGCCTTGACCTGCCGCTCGCGGAGGATCTCCGGCGCGCACGTCTTGATGAGGGAACGGCAGGACGGATCGCTGCCGGCTTCCAGGCGTTTGCGGATCCGACCCGCCTGACTATTGCAATGGCGCTGCTTGAGAGGCGCGAGCTTTGTGTTTGCGATCTCGCTTGGATCGTCGAACGGGCACAGAACTTGGTCTCGCATCATTTGCGCGTGCTGCGTGCGGCCGGGCTTGTCGACTACCGGCGTGACGGGAAGATGGTGCTCTACTCGCTGACCGAAAATGGGCGCACGTGGCTCGAGTTGGCCGAGGTTGGGGAGTGGGCGCGTGGCTGAGCCGCTGCTGCAGATCGGGTCGCGGCCGCTGGCGGTGCCACCGCTTCTTTCAGGGGAGCGGGCTCGGCTCGAGCGGCGGGTGAGGCAGTTCGCCTGGGCCGGGAACGCCTGGCACTTGGTCGAGTTTGCGATCGCGCTCGCCGCCGGAGTCGCCGCTGGAAGCGTCGCACTCGTCGGCTTCGGGATTGATTCGTTGATCGAGCTCGCCGCGGGCGGAGTGATCGTCTGGCTGTTCAGCGGCGGCCGCGGCAGCTCACAGCGGGCCGAGCGTCTTGCGCAGCAGTGGATCGCGGCGAGCTACTTCGTGCTTGCCGTGTACATCGGTATCGAGTCGCTCCGCGATTTGGCGGGCGGCCAGCATCCCTCGGCGAGCTGGGTCGGGATTGGCCTGGCCGCGTTCACTGCGCCCGCGATGCCGCTGCTTGCTCGGGCCAAGCGAAAACTTGGGCGGGAGCTGAGCTCGCCCGCGACGGTCAGCGAGGCGCAGCAGAATCAACTCTGCGCGTACTTGTCGATTGCGCTTCTCGTCGGCTTGCTGCTGAACGCGCTCGCCGGCTGGTGGTGGGCTGACCCAGCGGCGGCACTTGTGATTGGCGCGATTGCCGTGCGCGAAGGGATCGAAAGCTGGCGCGGCGAGAGCTGCGAGTGCTTGTGAGCGGACAGGCTCAGTACCTTATGAACATCTGAGCAATTGTTCAGCTATTCTGACCCGATGGGCCATGGGGTAGAGGGGCACGCGAGACCGGCTGTTGTCGACTCGGAGACCGCGCGGCAGGTGGCGGAAACGATGCAGGCGCTTGCGACTCCGAGCCGCGTCCGGATTCTCGCGCGGCTTCGTGAGGGCGCTTGCAACGTCAACGAGCTCGCTAAAGCCGTTGAGATGGAAGGCTCTGCCGTTTCGCACCAGCTACGTGTGCTGCGCCACCTCGGACTCGTTGTCGGCGCGCGCAGCGGCCGGAGCGTGGTTTACGCGCTCCACGATTCGCACGTCGCGGACTTGCTTGACCAGGCGGTCTTCCATGTCGAGCACTTGCGTCTCGGGCTCGTCGAGCGGCAGGAGCGAAGCGCATGAGTGATCGCGAGCATCAGGACGACTCCGGAGTCGAGCACGATCACGACCATTTGCACGACCGCCACCACGAGGGCGGCGATCACGGCCATTCGCACGGCCTGATCGATCGCTCGGTCCTGCGCTCGCGCGAAGGGGTGAAGACGGTTGCGATCGCGCTCGCTGTTCTCGGGGTCGCCGCGGTTGCGCAGCTGCTCGTCTTCGTCGTTTCCGGGTCGGTCGCGCTGCTCGCAGACATGATCCACAACTTCGGTGACGCGCTCACGGCAGTGCCGCTCGGAATCGCCTTCTTTCTGCGCAGCGCACGGGGAGAGAGAATCGCCGGGCTGTTCGTCGTGCTGGCGATCGCTGTGTCGGCGACGGTTGCGCTCGTCGAGACGATCCTGCGCTTCATTCATCCGCAGGACTTGCACCACCTCGCCGTTCTCGCCGCCGCGGGCGTGGTCGGCTTCGTCGGTAATGAGATCGCCGCGCGTGTCCGTCTGCGTGGCGGGCGTCGGCTCGGCAGTCCGGCGCTGGTCGCGGACGGAAACCACGCGCGGATCGATGGCTTCGTCTCACTTGCCGTGATCGGTAGTGCGATCGCTGCCTGGCTTGGCGCGCCGATTCTCGACCCGGTGATCGGCCTCGGGATCACGCTCGTGATCTTGAAGATCACGTGGGATTCGTGGAAGACGGTACGCCACGCCGAAATCGACCTCGACCACATCGACGAAGAACCCGACCATCACGATTATGAGCACTGATACCCACGACCACGATCACACGGGCGCGCACAGCCACGTCTCGTCAGCGCGGACGCGGCCTCGAAGCGGCTGACTGCCGCGCTCGCTTTGATCGTCGGCTTCATGGCTGTCGAGGTCGTCGCGGGGATCATCGAACAGCGAGACAAAGAAGCCGCTGGAGGTTTCCACCAGGAGCGGTCATGGCTACTGCTGCAGCTGTCGCACATCTCTAGAAGGTTCGCTGGATCGTGGTGTTCGGTGCGCGATCAGTTCTCACCGGTTGCGGCAGGAGCGTGAAAACAACCTCTGCCTCTGCCCACTGATTTGGTCTCCGTTTGAGCCAGGAGCGACGTCTTGTTGACAGTCGTTGAGACAGCTGTCGGTGTGGAAGGGGCGCTACATTGACCTTGATGGCTGCTGAGTTTTTCGATCGGGCGTTCGCTCACCGCACTCGTCAGTCCGCCGCTCTGGTTTGCGTCGTCGCCGCTGGGGCGATCAGCGTGCATCACAGCGTCCCAAGCATGGACACATCTGGGGTCGGGATGATGGCGGAGACCTGCGTCGCGGTTGCTGCGCATGTCGGTGCGCCTGTCGCTGCGGTGGCAGCGTTGATGGCGGGTTTTGTCGGTCTCGCTTTGCTCGGCCCGGCGATCGCGACCGATCGTCTGGCTCGACGGCGGGGGCGTAGCGCCCGTGCCGGGCCGGCTGTATCCGTGGTTCCGCTGCGCTGTTGAACACCTAAGGCCGTGATCAGCGGTCGACGTTGTGCGTTCAACAATTGCGACAGAAGGAGTACGGAAATGATTAACCGCAGCGTGCTTATCGGCGCCGGGATCGTGGCGGCGCTCGCCTTGGTTGGCTGGTTTTCAGTGCATCAATCAAGTAGTAAACGGACGGCCAGGTCGAGCTCGGACGCGATGCCCGGAATGACGATGACAGATGCATCCTCCGACACCGCTGGTCACGGCACGGCTGGGATGTCGATGGGGCATTCGGGTTCGATGACCGGCATGAAGCCGCTTGTTACTGGAGCGGACGGGACGCGTGGTTCGGCTGCTGGGTTGACGCTTGAGCCGCAGCACTCGGTGTTCAGCGCCGGCCAGTCGACGCAATTGCAACTTCGCGTCGTCGATCGTAGGAAGATGGTGGTCACGAAGTTCGAACGTGATCAGACGAAGCTGATGCATTTGATCGTCGTGCGCAGTGATCTGACCGGCTATCAGCATGTTCACCCTGTGCTCAGTCGTACCGGCATCTTCACGATCGGCCTGCGCCTCCCTCGTCGCGGCAACTACCATGCGATTGCCGACTTCACAACGGGTGGCCACCGCTACGCGCTCGGGGTGCCGATCACCGTTCCCGGATCCTGGACGAAGGCGCCGCTACCGGCAGAATCAATGCACGCTGCATCCGACGGCTACTCGGTCAAGGTGAAGCACGGCAAGCCGCGATCCGGCAGCGAAACAGGCTTTCAATTTACGGTCCTTCGCGACGGTCAGCCGGTGACGGCGCTGCTTGCGTATCTCGGCGCCTACGGGCACCTCGTCGCTCTTCACAGGGGAGACCTCGCTTACTCGCATGTTCATCCGACATCTGAAACCCGGTCGAAGGGCCTCGTCCGCTTCGTGGCTGAATTCCCGGCCCGCGGTGCGTACCGCCTCTTTCTTCAGTTCAGGACATCCTCGGGAGTCCACACCGCCCCCTTCACCGTCAGCGTCACCAGCTAGCCGATCGAGCATCGCCGGGGCGGGCGAGTTTCGCCCGTCCCGGCCGTTGTGAAAGGATCTCGAAGCTTGCAAACGACCGGTGGGCGCTTAGTGGACGGCACTGCCGCGATCGGGCTCGAGCAAGCAGTCCAGCCGTCACGCCGGTCCAGCACGACTGATCAACCGCTGTTGCCCATTCGCAGAATGCAACGTGTTTATCAATGAGGCCGTACTCCAGCCGTCACGAGTTCGCGTCTCGCTCCGTCTTGAACTCGAGCACAGACGGCGCAGGGAGGACAACGGGAGTGGCGAAAGGCGATCGGGTGAGGTACTCGTGGTTCGCAGCCGCCGCCGTGGCGGCTTTCATTGCTGTCGCACCGGCTTCGGCTGACCTTGCCGGCCGAAAAGCCTCGATCGATTCGCATCTAGGCAGCGTCCAGACCAAGATCGACGCAGCCCGCGCACACGCGGCTGCCCTTCAGGCAGAAATCGATTCGACGACGACGAGGATCCGCACTCTCGAAGCACGCGTCGGTGATGTCTCGACGAAGCTGGCTCTGCTGCAGAACGACCTCGCGCTTCGGCAACGCCGCCTGCAGCAAACAAATCAGCTCTTCCAGATCCAAAGCAGGCAGCTCACCGTCATCAAGCAGGAGCAGAAACTGGCCCAGGAACGTCTCAGGCAACGTCTGATCGATATCTATGAGTCGGATCAGCCGACGACGCTCGATGTGATTCTCGGCTCGAGGTCAATCCAAGACGCGCTTGATCGGACAAGTTACTTCTCGGCGATCGCCGGCCAGGATCACCAGATCGTCCGGCAGGTAAGCGAGGCGCGCACCGGGTTGCAATCGCAGCGCAGACACACACGTCTGCTGCGCGACCGTATCCGCTCCGAAGAGCGCCTGGTCGCCTACCGCGCAGCCCAGGAAGCCCAGGTTCGCGGAGATCTCCTCGGCGCCCAAGGCTCGCTCCTCAACGCGCGCGACAGCACGAGTCATGCGCTCGCCGGCACGCAAGCCCAGGTGCGTGATTGGCAGCAAGAAGCGAACAGCCTCGCCGCAGCAAACTCGCAACTCGAAGCCCAGATCGCCGCAGCACAAGCCCAACAGCAAGCAGCAGCCCAAGCCGCACAGAACGCAGCTCAGACCTCCAGTTCGGCCGACACCGCGACCCCGCCGACACCCACCACCTCGAGCGGCCTGATCTGGCCGGTCAGCGGCCCGATCACCAGCCCGTTTGGGTTGCGCTGGGGAAGCCTGCACCCCGGGATCGACATCGGCGCCGGATCCGGAACACCAATCCACGCCGCCGCCGCAGGACAAGTTCTCGTCGCGAGCTACGACGGCGGCTACGGCAACCTCGTTGTCCTCGACAACGGCAATACGATCTCAACCGCCTACGCACACCAATCATCAATCGCAGTCGCCGTCGGCCAAACCGTCAGCCAAGGCCAGGTGATCGGCTCCGTCGGCAGCACCGGCTTCAGCACCGGTCCACACCTCCACTTCGAAGTGCGGATCAACGGGGTCCCCGTCGATCCGCTCGGCTACCTCTAGCGCGACGAAGCTACCGAACCGGCTGGACTCTCATCACTTCTCACGAGGTGATCGTCGAGAGCGTCGGCGCCACCACCCGTCCCCGCGTCGCCGCCGAGTGCGCCGAGAACGTCAACGTGATATACCCTCTACCGGTATATGGTAGTCTTGGTGTGACTGTCGAGCCAAGGCGCCGAACGGGGGTGGAACGATGACGTTTTCCAGGATCTACCGTGTGCCGGGGATGCATTGCGGTCACTGCGAGCAGGCGGTGATGGGGGAGGTGAGTGCGGTTGCGGGCGTCAGCGTCGTTGCGGTTGATCTGACGACCAAGATCGTGACGGTGGTTGGGGATGGCGTTGACGACGCAGCGGTTCGGGCTGCGATCGACGAGGCCGGGTACGAGGTCGAAGAGTCGGGTGTTCAGCGGTGAGTGCGACTGCGGCGCCCCCGCGGGAGGAGCGGGTCACGCTTGCCCTGGGAGGGATGACGTGTGCTGCCTGCGCGACGCGTATTGAGCGAAAGCTGAACAAGCTGGATGGCGTCGAGGCTTCGGTCAATTTCGCGACCGAAACGGCGGCTGTTCGCTTTGACGGTTCGCGTGTCGATCGTGGCGCCTTGTTCACTGCGGTCGAGTCGGCAGGCTACAAGGCTGCACTAGCCAGCGACGTGGTCGGCGCGGATGCCGCTGATCGTGGGGCGGAGGCGAGACTGGTTGGCTCGGCGGCGCTGACTGTGCCGGTCCTTGTGATCGCGATGGTCGGGCCGCTCCAGTTCTCGGGCTGGCAGTGGTTCGCGTTCGTGCTCGCCACACCGGTTGTGTTCTGGGCCGGATACCCGTTCCACCGGGCTGCGGTGTTGAACGCCCGCCATGCGGCTGCGACGATGGACACGCTCGTCGCGTTGGGGACGCTGGCGGCCTGGACCTGGTCGACTGTTGTCCTTTTGGCGGGGCTTTCGGCGCCGAGCTACTACGACTCGGCGGCGGTGATCACAACCCTGATCCTCCTCGGACGATTCTTCGAGTCACGGGCTCGCAGAGCCTCCGGGGCGGCAGTTCGGGCGCTCCTCGAGCTTGGGGCGAAAGAGACGCATCTGCTCCGAAATGGTGAGGAGATGCTGATTCCCATCGCTGAACTCGCCGTCGGCGATCTTTTTGTGGTCCGGCCTGGAGAAAAGATCGCGACCGATGGGATCGTTTTCGAGGGCGTCTCGATGATCGATCAGTCGCTGCTGACGGGAGAGTCCCTGCCGGTCGAGGCTGCACCGAATTCGGAGGTTGCGGGTGCGACGATGAACGCTTCCGGCCGCCTCGTCGTTCGCGCGACACGCGTCGGTTCCGACACCGCGCTCGCTCAGATCGCACGCCTCGTCGCGGAGGCGCAGTCCGGGAAAGCCGCGGTACAGAGACTTGCTGACCGTGTCTCGGCGATTTTCGTTCCGGTCGTTCTCCTGATTTCCGCGGCGACGGTTGCGGGTTGGCTCGCTAGCGGAGCCGGTGTATCGACTGCTTTCACGGCCGCTGTCGCGGTTCTGATCATCGCCTGCCCGTGTGCGATGGGACTCGCGACCCCGACTGCGCTGATGGTCGGAACTGGCCGTGGCGCCCAGCTCGGGATCGTGATCAAGGGGCCGCAAGTGCTCGAGCGGACGCGACGGATCACCACGATCGTGCTTGATAAGACCGGCACCGTCACCGAGGGCCGCCTTCGCGTCATCGACATCAAGCCGCTCGGCTCAACACCAGCAGATGAGCTTCTTCGCTTCGCCGCAGCCGCTGAGGCAGGAAGCGAGCATCCGCTCGCCCAGGCAGTCGTGCGTGCTGCACGCGCACGAGGCCTGATCCTTCCGGCACTTCAGCACTTCGAGAGCCACGCCGGCCTTGGTGTTGAGGCCGTCGTCGAGCGCCGCGCGGTTCGGATCGGCCAGCCGCGCTTCCTCGACGAGCATCCGACCGCCGATTGGGTCGCGGTTTCGAACTGGCGTGAGGAGCGCCAAGCGCAAGGGCAGACGGTGATCGACGTCGCGTTGGACGGAGAGCTGGCCGGTCTGATCGCTCTTGCGGACACGGCGAAGCCCTCAAGCGCCGTCGCGATCAAGGCGCTTCGGCAGCTGGGGCTCACGCCGGTTCTCGTCACCGGCGATAACCGGCGCGTCGCAACCGCGATCGCTCTCGAGGTCGGGATCGAACCCGCCCACGTCTACGCCGAGGTTCTGCCCGCCGAAAAGGCCTCAAAAATCCAGGATCTGCAACAGAAAAACGAGGTCGTCGCGATGGTTGGCGACGGCATCAACGACGCGCCGGCGCTCGCACGGGCCGATCTCGGCCTCGCGATCGGAACGGGCGCGGACGTCGCGATCGAGGCCTCCGACATAACCCTCGTCAGCGGCGACCTGCGCGCAGCCGTCGACGCAATCAGATTGGCACGGCGAACACTCACGACGATCAAGGGCAACCTTTTCTGGGCCTTCGCCTACAACATCGCCGCGATCCCGCTCGCGGTCGCCGGGATCCTTAACCCGATGATCGCAGCGGGAGCGATGGCGTTCTCTAGTGTCTTCGTCGTCGCCAACAGCTTGCGCCTGCGCCGCTTCGCCTCAATCCGCAAAGGAGCGACCAGATGAACCAACAAACGGCACCCCCCGGCTACAGCGCCAACAAGACCGCGCTTGTGAAACGGCTGCATCGCATCGAAGGCCAGGTACGCGGGATCGAGAAGATGATCGAAGACGACCGCTACTGCATCGACATCCTCACCCAGATCGGCGCCGTCTCCACAGCACTCGAGGCACTCGCGTTCAACATCCTGGACGACCACGTCAACCACTGCGTCGCCGGGGCGCTCGCCTCTGGCGACGCGGCAGACGCAGCCACCAAGACCGAGGAGCTACTCGCCGCCGTGCGACGCTTCGCGAAGACCACCTAGCAAGGATGCTTGCTGCTTCGATCATCTCCTCGATCCGCGACGCGCTCAGCTTCGCCTTCGGCATGACCTGGGAGGTTCTTTGGGCGCTGATCCTCGGCTTCGCCCTCTCAGGCGCAATCCAGGCCGTCGTCTCCAAAGACGAGATGCGTCGCCTCCTCCCCAACGACTCGCCACGAACCCTCGCTGTCGCTTCCGGCCTCGGCGCAGCGTCGTCGAGTTGCTCCTACGCCTCGGTCGCCCTAGCACGCTCACTCTTTCGCCAGGGCGCGAACTTCACCGCCGCGATCGCGTTCGAGATCGCCTCAACGAACCTCGTGATCGAGCTCGGGATCATTATGTGGCTCCTGCTCGGCTGGCAATTCGTCCTCGGCGAATTTATCGGCGGCCCCCTGATGATCGTGTTGCTCGCCGTTATCTTCCGACTGTTCCTCAAGAAGAAACTCGTCGACGACGCGCTCGCGGAAGCCGAGCAAGGGCGCTTCGGATCGATGGAGGGTCACGCGGAGATGGACATGGCCGTTCAAGCAGACGGCCGCCCAGTCTGGCGGCGGATCGCGAGCGCCGAAGGATTCACAGCAACCTCGAACTACTTCGTTATGGACTGGGCGGCGGTCTACCGCGACGTCTTCGGCGGCCTCCTAATCGCGGGTGCGCTCGCCGCCTGGGTGCCAGACACATTCTGGCAACGCGTCTTCTTCGCACACCACCACACCCTGGCGCTCCTCTGGGGACCCCTTGTCGGCCCGCTCGTCGCGATCATCAGCTTCGTCTGCTCGATCGGCAACGTCCCTCTCGCCGCAGTGCTCTGGAACGGCGGCATCAGCTTCGGTGGCGTGCTCGCATTCATCTTCGCCGACCTGATCATCCTCCCCATCCTCGACATCTACCGCCGCTACTACGGCAAACGCATGGCGCTCTTCCTCCTCGGAAGCCTCTACACCACCATGGTGGCAGCCGGACTTGCCGTCGAACTACTCCTCAAAGCACTCGGCCTCACACGCACAGCCCGCGACGCCAAAGTCCAAATGGCCAGCCTGACCTGGAACTACACCACCTTCCTCAACATCATCTTCCTCACCTTTGCCGCCGCGCTCACCCACCGCTACTTCAGCCGCGGAGGCGGCATCCCGATGCTCCGAATGATGAACAAACCAATGAGCGACAAACAGACACATCCTGCGCACGCTCATGGATGAGAACAAGTCCCCGCCGCAGAAGAGTGGAGTTCCCCCGCTTTGGTGGACATCTGCTGACTGAGTTCGCTCAGTCGGAAAGGATGTCTGGTGATGCCAAAGATCCCGCCGTATTCGTTGGAGTTCCGCTCGGAGGCCGTGAGGCTTCTTCGCAGCAGTGGTCGTTCGGTCCCGCGGCTCGCTCGCGAGCTGGGAGTCTCGCCGCAGTCATTGCGTAATTGGTCGGTCCAGCTCGACGTCGACGAAGGCAAGGCTGAGGGGCTCAGCTCGGTTGAGCGCGAGGAGCTGCGCCGGTTGCGTCGCGAGAATCGGGTCCTTGCGGAGGAGCGAGAGAGGCTGTCGCGTAAATGCTGCGCGACGGTGGCACGGCGGGTGGCCGCGGTGTTTCGGCGGCTCGCGGCCGCTTGGCTCGGAGCGGCGGGCGGCCGCTACGCGGGTAGCGCCTGTTGGCGCCAGAGTTTGAGCAGGTTGTGGGTGGCGCAGATCAGCCGCCATTCGCTTTGGCAGGCGTCGAGGCCGCGGCGGAGGAAGCGGTCGGCGCGTCTGGTCACCTTCGTCTGCCCGAAGACGGGTTCGGCGAGCTCGCGTCGTGCCGCGTAGAGGGCGCGGCCTTCGTCGCTTGCGAGCGTCTCGTGCATCACCAGCCGGATGCCCTCCATTTTGGGAGCTCGCGGGTAGGAGGCGCGCGGGTCGGCGACGGGTTGGCGGCGTGGGTTGGAGGTGGCCGGGTTGACGATCAGGCGCTGGCCGTGCTCGACGATCGCTTCGAGCGCGTCGGTGTCCCAGTAACCGGCATCGGCGAGGCAAACACCGATCTTCTGCTCATGTCCGATCGCTGCGAGTGTCTCCTCCGTCTTGGCGAGCATCGGCGTGAGCTGGTGGCGGTCATTGCTGTCTTGGACGAGCTCGGCGGCGACGATGATCTGGCCTTCGGCGACGGCTGCCTGGGCGTTGTAGCCCTGCACGTAGGCGATCCCGTCGCGCAGGATCCGGCTGTCAGGGTCGCTCGTGTTGGCCTTCGCCTCCGCAGCGACCACGGTCGGCGGCGGTGTCGGCTTGCGCCCGCGCAACCGCTGGCCGGCCGGCAGCGCCGCCTCCTTCGCGGCCCGCTGCTCGAGCCGCCGCCCGTGCGCGGTCTGCTGGACGTCGACCTCCGCTTCGAGCCGCGCGCGGGCGGCCCGCAGCCGCGCGAGCCGGCTTGTCCGCTCGGCCAGCTCAACGGGAAGCTCGTCGCCGCACGCCTCGCCATAGAGCGCATCCTCGGCTGCGTCTGCCTCGGCGGCCTCAGCGAGGATCCGCTCGACCTCTTCGCCGATCGCCGCGTAGCTGCGGTTGGCACGCAGGCTCGCGTTCGCGGCGATCTTCGTCC
>JBBSDZ010000068.1:0-11212 GCA_038240205.1 Solirubrobacterales bacterium
ACGACGGCGGCGCGCATCGGCCGATCATGCCAGACGCTTGAGCTTCAGCTCGAACTCCATCGTGGCAGTGCCGGTCACGGCGTTCTCAGTCTCCGACCTCAATGCCCCACGCGCGCGCGAGGTGCGTCGCGGCCATCGTGTTGAGCAGGTCTCCGAAGCCCTCTGGCGCGGGCGCCAGCAGCGGCGCGCCGCCGTCGGTGATCGCACCGAGGACGCGCTCGCACGAGTCCTGTGCGAGCGAGCCGGCCCGCGCAACATCTTGGCCGACGAGCTCGCCGTCGCGCTTGACGAAGCGCCCGGCGACGAGCACGTGCTCGACGTTCGACGGGTTGGCCTGGGCGACGAGGCAGCCGACCGGGTCGGCCATCGGCGCCATGTTCAGCCGCCGGCCTCCGATCACGATCACGTCCGCCTGCTTGCCGGGCGTGAGCGAGCCGATGCGATCCTCCATACCCATCGCGTGCGCGCCGTTGGCCGTCCCCCAGCGCAGCGCGTCGCGGACGCCGAGGTCGAGCCGGTCGGGCATCTGCCGGCGCGCGTTGAACGTGTCGTTGCGCATGCAGCGCTCGAACTGCAGGCCGATGCGCATCTGGCTGAACATGTCGCCGGAGTTGGAGGAGACGACATCGCAGGAGAGGCTCGGGCGCATCCCGAGCTCGAGCGCGCGACGGATGATCGGATGCCCCATGCCCATCTGGATCTCCGTCTCCGGGCTCGAGGAGACCTTGCAGTCGTGCTCGGCCAAACGGCGCAGGTCGCGCTCGTCGAGCGTGTTGCAGTGCACGTGCACCTGATCGGACGCGAGCAGCCCGTGGTGGTCGAGCTCAGGGATGCCCTCGGTGACGAGCGATCCCCAAGTGCAGCCGGTGTGCAGCACGCTCGGGACGCCAAGCTCCCGCGCCGATCGCGCCTCGGCGATCGTCTGCTCGAACGGCAGCAGCCCCAGCTCGGTCAGCGCCACGCCCATCGTCACGAGCGCGTCCTCGCCGGACAGCTCCTGCTCGCGGATGCGCCGGGCGTCGGCGAGACGCTCCTCGTGGTCGGTGAAGACCGGTTCCGGCGCCGGCGAGGGGTAGTAGCCGTAAGCGAACATCGCCCTGATGCCGGCGTCGCGCAGTCCCTGCAGCGCGGCGTCGGCGTGCTCGGGGGTGTTGTTGCAGTGCGAGAAGTCCAGGATCGTCGTGACCCCCGCTTCGAGTGCTTCCAGCGCGCCGACGAAGTTGCCCGCGTAGACGTCCTGGGCGGAGCAGTTCGGCGAGATCGACATGCGGATCCCGCGGAAGTAGTCCTCGAGCGTCCAGTCGGCGCACACTCCACGGAACGGGGTCTGCCACGTGTGCCTGTGCGTGTCCACGAACCCGGGCATGACCACCCGCCCGGAAACGTCGAGCACCTCGCAGTCCTCGCTCTCCACCCGAGCGGCCACGGCCGCGATGCGGCTGTCCTCGATCAGAACGTCGCCGCCCGGAATCTCGCCGAGCCGCTCGTCCATGCTCAGGACGTGGCCCCCTCGCAGCAGCACCCGCTCGCTCATCGCGCTCCCCATTCGACGTCGCTCACCTCAACCTAAGCGGCCGTCGCGGGCTTGTCAACGCGCACCCTGCCGGGCCATGGGGCGCCGTGCAATGTTCGTACGCTCGTCTAAGGAGCGGCAATAGGTGAATGTGCAGCCGGGCGCTGCCGATAGGTACGCAGAGAAACCATGCAGCGAGCACAACTACTCCGACAGCTCGTGCTCGACTCGCAATATGTGATCGACGAGCACCTGGTGGCAGCCGCGATCCTCGCGCGCGCAGCCACGCGCCGCCTCGTCGCCGAGGCCGGCTTTCGCAGCGACCCGCGCCCGCTGCCGGTGCGCTCGTTCCGGCCGAGCGCCCAGGCGCGATCGTTCCGGCCCTGCACGCAGCGCAGCTCGTTCGGCCGCCGCCGCGCGGCGTTGCACGCGGGGTGGATCTAGGCAGTGCTCCAGGTCTCCGTCCCCATCGCCCACGAGCTGCTCGGTCAGTGCATCAAACAGTCGCAGGCGCTCGTGCAACGCGCCAGCCTGGTCGGTGACTTCAGCGACTACGAGAGCTGGAAGGCAGCCCGCGCGCAGTGGATCGAGCCGACAGCCCAGGCGCTTGCGCACATCTACGGCGAGGACGGCCAGGCGCGCGAGTTCACCGACGCCGCCACGCCCAACGACGGCGGCCAGCGCTGGCAGCAGCAGTACTCCAGCGACCTCGAGTGCGTGAAGGCCGCAACCGAGTACCTGACCGTGCTCCAGAGCGACCTCGCCTTCACCAAGGTCGCGAGCGCCCGTCCGTCCGAGGCGCCCGAGCTGAGCACCGGATCCGCGGAGAACGCAGAGGACACAGAAGACGCGGAGGGCGCGGAGGACGCAGAGGACGCAGAGGACGCAGAGCGGGACGATCGCGGCGCCGGGCAAGCAGCGCCCGAGCCGAGCGCCGCCGCAGCGGCTGACGACGCCGAACCGGCGGCGAGCAACGACAACGGGCAAGCGCCCGAGCCGGCCGCGAGCCAAGACGACGGGCGAGCGCCCGAGCCGCGAGAGGACGCCGCGGCCCAGGAGGCGCCTGCCGTGCCCGCTGACGAAGCCGAGCCCGAGCCGGCGGGCGAACCGTCAATCGAGGCCCGCCGCGCGGAGCCGGCGAGCGCCGAGCGCTCCTCTCCCCTCGCCGCTGCCACGCTCGCGCCCGAGCGGCGCGCGGCGAACGATCCAAGCGAGCATGACCCAGAGACGCACCGGCAGCCGGGCACGGGGGCCGAGCTCTCGCGCTCCCCACTGGTCGGCGCCTCGCTGGCGCACCACACCAACGGCTCGGCGCCGGCAGAGAGCACGAACCACGTCGGGCGCGTGCCGGCGCAGGCGCGCCAGGTGTTCCTCGCGCACGGGCGCAACGAGCTGTGGAAGCAGGCCGTGGCGCACCTGCTCGAACACGCCGGCTCCGACGAGATCACGATCCTCAACGAGCGCCCGAGCGAGCGCGCGACGCTGGTCCAGCAGATCGGCGAGCACGCGCCGGGCTCGCGCTACGCGATCGTGCTGCTGACCGCTGATGACGTCGGCGCGCCGCGCAAGGAAGCGGAGGCGGAGCCGTACTTCACCCCCCGCGCGCACCAGGGAGTGGTGTTCGAGATGGGCTTCCTGGTCGCCGCGCTCACGCCAGACTGCGTTTGCGTGCTCTACGAGGACGGGGTCGAAGTCCCGTGCGATCTTGAGGGCATCGCCTACGTCCGCCTCGACCTGGCGGGCACGTGGCAGCCGAAGCTGCTGCTGCACCTGCGCAAAGCCGGCTTCGACTACGACCTGAACAGGCTCGTCTCCGTCTAACGGGAACGACGTCTCCGGTCTGGACAGCGAGCGACGCTTGACAGATAATGAACGCTCGATGCGCCGTCTCAGCTCGATCGCCGCGCCTGTCGACCGGCACCGCCACCGGGCGTCCGGGCGGAGCTGAGCGCTTGCGCGTTCACTTCTGCGGCGTCCGAGGCTCGCTGCCGGCCTCCGGTGCCGAGTACGTCCGCTACGGCGGGCACACCTCGTGCCTGGCGCTCGCGCATGACGGCTCGCCCTCGCCGTCGCTGATCCTCGACGCCGGCACCGGGTTGCTGGCGGCCGCGCAGCTGCTCGGAGACGAGCCATTCAGGGGGACGATCCTGCTCACCCACCTGCACTGGGACCACATCATCGGGCTGCCGTTCTTCTCAGGTGGCGACCGTCAGGACTCGAGCGTGGGCGTGCTCGTGCCCCAACAGCCCAACGGCGCCGCCGCGGCAGAATCGCTCGAAGGCGTGATGTCGCCGCCTTACTTCCCCGTCGGCCCGACCGAACTGCACGGGCGCTGGACGTTCGCGTCGATCGACGCAGGGCACCGCGAGCTCGAGGGCTTCTCGGTGCTGGCCGTCGAGATCCCGCACAAGGGCGGGCGCACGTTCGGCTACCGCGTCAGCGACGGCCACTCGACGCTCGCGTACATGCCCGACCACAACCCGACCGCGCTCGGGCCGGGCGAGGACGGCTTCGGCGAGTACCACGCGGCGGCGCTGGAGCTGGCGCACGAGGCAGACGTGCTCATCCACGATGCGCAGCTGCTGCCGCAGGAGCTCGCCGCCGAGGCCGGTTTCGGCCACGCCGTCGCCGACTACCCGGTGGCGCTCGCCGAACGCGCGGGCGCGCGCTCGGTCGCGCTGTTCCACCACCGCCTCGACCGCACCGACGCGGCGCTCGATGCGCTCGCCGAGCGCCTCGGTGGCGGCCAGTGCAACGTCAGCGTCGCCACCGAGAACGTCACGCTCGAGCTGTAGGCGCGGCCGTGGCTCAGCTGACCGAGTAGCGCTCGGGCACGAGCTGCTCGGTCACCTTCGGCGGGCGCACGTACTTGCGCCGCTGGCGGGCCGGCAGCTTCACCTGCTTGGCCTTGCCCGGCCGCTCATACGGCACCAGCGCCAGCAGATGGCTGATCAGGTTCAGGCGCGCTGTGCGCTTGTCGTCCGCCTCGACCACCCACCACGGGCTGTGCTCGGTGTCGGTGCGCGCGAACATGCGGTCCTTGGCTTCGGCGTAGTCCACCCAGCGCGCGCGGGCCTGCAGGTCGGTGACGCTGAACTTCCAGCGCTTGCGCGGGTCTGACAGCCGTTTCTCGAAGCGCCGCTCCTGCTCCTCGTCGCTGACCGACAGCCAGTACTTCACGAGCATGATCCCGTCATTCTGTAGCGCCTGCTCGAACTGCGGGCAGAAGCGCAGGAACTCCTCGTACTGCTCGGTCGAGCAGTAGCCCATCACGTGCTCGACGCCGGCGCGGTTGTACCAACTGCGGTCGAACAGCACGATTTCCCCGGCGGCCGGCAGGTGCGGCACGTAGCGCTGGAAGAACCACTCGCTCTGTTCGCGCTCGCCCGGCGTCGGCACGGCGACGACGCGGCACGTGCGCGGGTTCAGGTAGGCGACGATGCGCTTGATCGCACCGTCCTTGCCGGCCGTGTCGCGGCCCTCGAACAGCACCACCAGCCGCTTGCCGTGGGCGACGATCCACTCCTGCATGAAGACCAGCTCGGTCTGCAGCCGCAGCAGCTCCTTCTCGTACTGCTTGCGGCTGAGCTCCTGCGTCCGTGCCATGCCAGCATGATCCCACGCCCGCGCCCGCGCCCGTCACGAGGCGCGCCATAGGGTGCAGCTCACGTGAGCTTCGGAGATCTACTCGTGATCGTCCTGGCAGGGCTGGGCGGCCCGCTGCTCGCTCTGCTCGGCCGCTCGTTCGTGCCGGTGATGATCGGCGAGATCGTCGCGGGCGTGCTCGTCGGCAAGACGGGGCTCGGAGCAGTGCACCCGGACGGCGCGACCAGCGCCTTCCTCGGCCAGGTCGGCTTTGCGATGTTGATGCTGACGGCGGGCATGCACCTGCCGCTGCGCGACCCGCGCCTGCTCCAGTCCTTGCGCAGGGGCGCCCTGCTCGCGGCGATCGTCGGTGCGCTGGCCGTGCCCGCGGGCTTCGCCGCCGCCGCGCTGGCGGGCACCTCGCACGCGGCCGTATACGCCGTCGTGCTCGCCTCGGGCTCGGCCGCCGTGCTGCTGCCCGCCTTCCAGGAGACGGGCGCCGGTGGCCGGGAGGTATATGCGGTGATGGCGTGGGTGACGATCGCCGACGTCGTCACGCTGCTGTCGGTACCGATCGTGCTGCAGCCGGGACGCGTGCTGCACGCCGCTCTCGGCGCGGCGCTCGTCGCCGCGGCGGTCGCGCTGCTGTTCGGATCGGCGCGGCTGCTGGCCGGGCGCGATCTCATCGACCGCGTGCGCCGGCTCTCCAAGCAGCGCCACTGGGCGCTCGACCTGCGCCTGGCGCTGCTGGTGCTGTTCCTGCTCGCGTGGCTCGCGCAGAAGAGCGGCACGAGCGTGCTGATCGCAGGCTTCGGGGCGGGCGTCACGGTCGCGCTCGTGGGAGGTCCGAAACGGCTGTCCACGCAGATCCGCGGCGTCGCCGACGGGTTCTTCATCCCGCTCTACTTCGTGATCCTCGGCGCGCAGCTGAACCTCGGCGGGCTGATCGACCACCCGGCGATGCTCGCGCTCGCGGCTGCGCTGGCGGCGCTCAGCCTCGCGATCCACGTGATCGCCGCCGTGGCCGGGCGACTGACGCCCGCGGACGGTCTGGCAGCGTGCGCGCAGCTCGGCGTGCCCGCGGCGGTTGCCTCGCTCGGCCTAGCCGAGGGCGTGCTCTCGAGCGAGATCGCGACTGCCATCGTGGCGGCCTCCGTCGTCAGCCTCGCGCTGTGCACGCTCGGCGTGCAATCGCTGCTGAGCCGCAGCGGCAGTGAAGCGCCTGCGCTTGCGTCGTGAATGCCCCCGGGCGCTAGGTTCTCGCGCCCGCGCTCGTGCCCGCGCTCGTGCTCGGGCTGATCGCGAGCGCCGGCTCCTCGCTGCTTTGCAGGTCGTGCGCCGGGACGCCTGCCGCCGCGTAGGCCTCGGGGGCGTCGAGCGTCTCCGCCTGCAAGAGCGCCTGCGTCAGCGCCTCAAGTTGATCGCGGTGCTCGCCGAGAAGTTGGGTGACCTCCCGGTGCGCCCCGTCGACGAGCTTGCGCACCTCCTCGTCGACCAGCCGCTGGGTCTCCTGCGAGGTCTCGCTCACGCCCGGCAGGAATGGCCCCTGGCCGTCGGACGGGAGCACGGCGATCGGCCCGACCGCGTCGCTCATGCCCCAGCGCCCGACCATCTGCCGTGCGATCTGTGTGAGCTGCTGGATGTCGGACTCCGCCCCGGTCGTGATCGCCCCGTAGATCGTCTCCTCCGCGACGCGCCCGCCGAGCGCGACGCGGATCTTCGCCTCGAGGTCCTCGCGCGAGTAGGAGACGCGATCGGTGTCCGGTGAGGAGAGCGTCACGCCGAGCGCCATCCCGCGCGGGATGATCGAGACCTTGCGCACCGGGTCGGCGCCCGGGGTGAGCATGCCGACGAGCGCGTGCCCGGACTCGTGGTAGGCGGTCCGCTCGCGGTCTGCCGGCGAGAGGATGATCCCGCGCGGGGAGCCGAGCATGATCTTCTCGAGCGAGTCGGTGAAGTCGGCCATCTCCACCTTCTCGTGCTCGCGGCGCGCGGCCAGCAGCGCCGCCTCGTTGGCGAGGTTGGCCAGGTCCGCGCCGACCATGCCCGGCGTGCTCGCCGCGAGCGCGTCCACGTCGACGCTGTCGGCGAGCGGTATCGAGCGCGTGTGGACTTCGAGGATCTTGCGCCGGCCGGCGCGGTCAGGCGCCTGCACGGTAACGCGACGGTCGAAGCGCCCGGGGCGTAGCAGCGCCGAGTCGAGCACGTCCGGGCGGTTCGTGGCCGCGAGCACGACAACCGCCTCGGAGCTCTCGAAGCCGTCCATTTCGGTGAGGATCTGGTCGAGCGTCTGCTCGCGCTCGTCGTTGGCGCCGCTGACCGCGACCGAGCCCTGGCGCGAGCGCCCAATCGCGTCGAGCTCGTCGATGAAGATGATCGCCGGGGCGGCCTCCTTGGCCTTGGCGAAGAGATCGCGGACGCGCGAGGCGCCGACGCCGACGATCGCCTCGATGAACTCCGAGGCGGAGATCGAGAAGAAGGCCGCGTGCGCCTCGCCGGCGACCGCGCGCGCAAGCAGAGTCTTGCCGGTGCCCGGCGCGCCCGAGAGCAGGACGCCGTGCGGCATGCGCCCGCCCAGGCGCCCGTAGCGCTCGGGGTCGCGCAGGAAGTCGACGATCTCCGACAGCTCGGCCTTGGCGTCGTCGATCCCGGCCACGTCCGCGAACGTGACGCGGATCGTCTCGGGGTCAACGCGGCGCGCTTGCGAGCGCCCGAAGTTGCCGAGCGCCCCCATCGCCCCGCCCGCTTTCGCCGCGCGGCGCGCGAGCAGCACGAACAGCCCCACGATCAGCAGCGTCGGGCCGAATCCGAGCAGCAGCTCGGCGAGCACCGATTTGCTCGTGGTGGTCGGCTTGGCGTTGATCTCGACGCCCTTTTCTTTGAGCAGCGCCGTCAGCTGGGCGTCGTTCCAGAAGGTCGGGATCTCGGTCGCGAACTGCTTCGTCGGCTTCGCCTTCTTGTCGCTCAACGGATAGCGCAGCTTCGCTCTGAACGTGCCCTGGATCGTGTCACCCTTGGTCGAGATCGATTTGACCTGCGCCTGCTGCACCTCTTCCAGGAAGAACGGGTTGAACGGAACTGTCAATCGCTGTTCGCCCGAGGAGGGCTGGAACAGCAGCAGCGAGATCCAGTTGATCGCGACGAGGAACAGCACGAACCAGAGGAAGCTCGGGCGCCGGTGCACGGGCGGCCCGCTCGGGGCCTGCTCGGGCATGCCGCGACCATCCGGCGCCGGCGCCACGTGCCAGCCGCGCTTGTCGCGCGACATCGGCGGGTGCGCGTCGCTGCGGCGCGCGTCCTGGGAAGCGGACGCTGCTCGGGGATTCTCGGGCACTGTGCCCATCCTACGCGCAGTTCAGAGCGGCCAGTAGCGGCTGAGGAGCGCGGCGGCGCCAGACGCCGCCTCGGTCGCGGCCGCGCGCGGTGGGCGCTCGTCGCCGAGCGCGACCATCGTCTCGCGCACCGACTGCGCGAGCGAGACCGGTTCGTAGCCGCCCTCCATGACCACGCCCAGCGGCGCGCCGCACTCGCGCGCGAGGTCGCGCACCTGGCGGGCGAGCTCGCCGAAGGACGCCGTCTCGAGCATGCAGCCCGCCAGCGGGTCGGCGCGATGCGCGTCATAGCCGGCCGAGATCAGCACGAGGTCCGGCGCGAACGAGCGCGCCGCCGGGAGCACCACGTGCTCGACGAGCGACAGCCACAGCTCCTCGCCCGACCCGCCCGGCACGGGCAGGTTGATCGTGTAGCCCTCGCCCTCGCCCTCGCCGACGTCCCCGATCGGCCCCGTGCCAGGGTAGATGCCTGCCTGGTGGATGCTCGCGAACAGCACGTCCGGGCGCGTGCGGAACGCCTCTGCCGTGCCGTTGCCGTGGTGCACGTCCCAGTCGAGGATGAACACGCGGCGCGCGCCGAGCTCGCGGATCGCCAGCTCCGCCGCGACGGCGACGTTGTTGAACAGGCAGAAGCCCATCGCGCGGTCCGGTTCGGCGTGGTGGCCGGAGGGACGCATCGCCGAGAAGCCGAGCTCCGCCTCACCCGCCAGCAGCGCCCGCGTCAGCTCGCACGCGCCGCCCGCGGCGTGGAGCGCCGCGCGGTAGGAGGGCTCGCCGACGAACGTGTCCGGGTCGATCGAGCCACCCCCCGCCGCCGCGAGCAGTTCGATCGAGCCGATCAGCCGGGCGTCGTGGATCAGCTCCAGCCAGCGCTCCTTGGCGGCCGGCGCCAGGCGTCGCTCCCAGCCGAGCCAGTCCTCGCCCGCGAGCACACGCTCGAGCTCGATCAGGCGCTCGGGCGTGTCCGGGTGCGAGGGCATGTGCACGCGCGGGTCGTGCTCCAGCGAGGAGGGGTGGCTGAAGAACAGGCCCGGGCTCGGGCTCGCGCCCGGTGGCGGCTGCGCGCTCACGCGCCGCTGCGCTCCCGGCGCTGAGACTTGATCAGGCGCCCGGCCGCGCAGTCCTCGATCAGCGTCGCGAGACGGCGCTCGCGCGTCTGCTCGCGCTTGGCCGAGATCACCCACCAGCTCGCGATGCGTTTGTAGCCGGGCGGGCGCGACTGCCAGAAGCTCCACGCGCGTGCGTTCGCGCGCAGGCGCTCCTGCGCGTGCGGCGGCAGCTCGACCTCTCCCTGCTCGAAGGCGTAGATGCGCGAGCGCTCCTCGCTGCGCGCTTGAAAGGCGCCCAGGCCCGCCGGCTGCATGCGGCCGGTCGCGATCAGCCGCTCGGCTTTGTCGATGTTGACCGCGCTCCAGGTGCTGCGCGGTTTGCGCGGTGTGAAGCGGACCGAGTGTGAGTCCTCGTCGATGCGCCGCCGCACGCCGTCGATCCAGCCGAAGCACAACGCCTCCTCGACGGCCTGCGCCCACGTGATCGACGCTCGCCCGCTCGCCCGCTTGTGCAAACCCAGCAGCGTCTCGTTCTCATTCTCGTGATGGCCTGCCAACCACGCACGCCATCCATCTATCGAAGTAAAGAAAAGTGGTTCGCTCATCTCAGAAGACGACCGTCGGACTCCGCCTTACGCACGATGTTCGCCCCGGCATCGGTGAGCAGGCGCGAGGTGGCCGCGACGATCCCCGGCTGGTCCGGGCACGCGATCGACAGCCGCGTGATCGCGCCCGCCGCCTGCGGCCCGGAATCGCATGGGCGGGGGATCGCCTGCTCGCTCGGATCGCTCGCGCACGCGTCCAGGATAGGCCCGCGCCGGCCGCGCCGTGAGGGCGCCCGCAACGCTCGTCCTCTCGAATCATCGCGATTGCTCACGTCCCGCTTGCGGGCGGTAGGATCGTGCGCGGGCGGGGGTGACCGCCCCGGGCGAGCTCGATGTGGGCGGGCGTCGCAGCAATCGAAGGAAGGGGCCGGTGTGCCAAAGCTCGGGATGAGGCCGATACGCAGAGACCAGATCTGTCGCGCCGCTGCGAGCGTGATCTCGCGCGACGGCTTCGCCGGCACGACGATGCGTACGGTCGCCGAGGAGGCCGGGGTGAGCACGGGGATGCTCAACCACTACTTCGCCAACCGCCAGGACCTGCTCACGCAGGCGCTCGTGTTCGTCTCCGAGCGCGCGCAGGCGCGCATGGCCGAGGCGATCGAGGGCGTGCCGCCGGGATTCGAGCGCCTGCGCGCATTGCTCGACAGCGCGCTGCTCGCCGAGCAGCAGGAGGTGACCGAGACCTGGCGCGTGTGGATCAACGCCTACAGCGAGGCCGTGCGCCTGGCCGACCTGCGCAGCACGATCGAATCGCGCCAGCGCACGTGGCTGGCGATGGTCGACAGGACGCTCGAGGGGATCGTGCCGGCCGACGTGCCCGGTGAGCTGCCGTGGAGCTGGCGCTTCGACGCGATCCTCACCGGCCTGACGCTGCAGGCGATGACCTCCGAGGCCGGCTTCGACGGCGAGCGCATCCGCGACGAGGTGACCCGCACGCTGCTGCACGAAGTCCCCGCCGCCGGCGGCGGGCTTGCCGTCGCCGGCTAACTGTGTTGCCCACGCTCTTAGTGAACAGCTGAAAGGTCGTCCGGGTCCGTCCTGAGGCTGTGGGTCTTCCACAACTCGCAGCCACAGGAGGACCCGAACATGGAGGACGGTAGATGCAAGCTCGGACTTGGCGGACGTCTG
>JBBSDZ010000069.1:0-11032 GCA_038240205.1 Solirubrobacterales bacterium
AGCGAAAGCCCTGGAAATCCAGGGCTTTCGCGGTTTTAGGGGTTGGAGGCTGGCGGAGCTTCCTCCCAGGATTTCCTCCCGAACATCGCTTCGAAGCTGCCGCCGATGGTGGCGGGCGAACGTGAGCGTGAGACTCCGCGGGGGCGGGGTAGAATCGAGCGCGGAATGGTTGAGCCGATGCACGAAGTGTGGAGCGAGACCGTCGTCGAGGGGCGGCGGCGGTGAAAGCGGTTGCCGCTGAGGCGATGATCGAGCGCGCTGGGCGTGCGTTGATCGACGCAGCGTCGGTGCCGGCAAGGGTGATCCTGTTCGGCTCGCATGCTCGCGGGGACGCCGACGAGGGCAGCGACTTCGACTTCCTGGTGATAGAGCGCGAGGTTGAGGATCGTCTCGCGGAGGCTGTCAGACTCCGCGGCGCGCTGCGGGGCTTCGGCGTTCCGGTGGACGTAATCGTGATGGATGAGGCCCTTGCGCAGCGGCGCTCGAAGGTTCGGGGCACGATGGTCGATCGCGCGCTGCGCGAGGGGCGCCTTGTCGCCGAGTCCTGAGCAGGTCGAGTACGCGGAGATGCTGCTCCGCCGGGCGCAGGGCGATCTCCAGGCCTGCCGGGTGCTCGCCGACGACACGGATATCGAGGACAACATCGTAGGGTTCCACGCGCAGCAGACTGTCGAGAAGGCGCTCAAGGGGGCGCTCGTGTTGGCTGGTGTGGAACTGCCGCGCACGCACGATCTCGCTGTGCTTGTGGACCAGGTCGAGGCGGCGGGGACCAAAGTGCCGGACGAGCTCGCCAGCATCGATTGGCTGACGCCCTGGGCAGCCGAACTCCGCTACGACGAAGCAACCGCCCTCGATCGTGCGGCCGCACTTGGAGTGGCGCAGAGCGCAGCCGAGTGGGCGGCGTCGCTGCTCTGAAGGAGGGCGTTGCCCGACGCCTCCGGTGAACGTAACGGCGGCCACGTGGCCGCAACCTGTAGCGTCGTGTGACGGCCACGACCGCTTGCCGTGCCGCCGCTGCGCTGAGCTGACAGCTTGACGATGCTGCGCCCCTCGATGCTCGCCGTTCGCGGGCTCTGCGACCCAGGCAGCAGTGCTTTCGACGCGACCACGCGCAAACTCGTTGGATCCTTCTATGAAGTCAAGCGCACCTGATGAGCCGTCGATAGAGGTGCCTGAGTGGTGTCGTTTGAGGGACCTCATGGCTTCTCGCTTGGTCTTTGCTTCGTCGATTCTGCCTTGCATGTAGGCTCCGCCGGCGGGGTGGTGGACTGAGCGGAAGCGCGATCGTAGATCGCAGAGTTGATCTGGCGGTCGCCTCCGCGGCTGGGTCGGTGGACCATGCCCCGGCGTTCGTCGATGAGAGCGACATTAAAGCCTTTTTGCTCTTCGCCAACGTCAACACCGAGTCATTTAGCCACGAAGCGAAGCATGCGTGATTAGAAGGCCGCGGCCCGGGGAGACCCTGATCATTACGAGCGGGCCGCGCTGTCGCGAGCAAGCTCCCTTGAAGGCGTCGAGCACGATGGCGCCGCCGATGAGTCGCGAAACGCGCTGTTGTTCTCGTGTCGGCTAAGCGCCAGCGCGAGGCCGGGTCGTATGCACGGCCGCCGAGGACAGCTTCGCCGCCTGGGCCGCGCTTTGATAGATGACCTCGGAGAGCAGTCCGGGCGCGGCAACCGCGTCGCCGACCAGGAAGATGCCGTTGCCCTGATCGACGGGCGGTCGGTCTTTCCACGTCGTTCCCGGTAGGTCGACGGCGCCGGTTGAGTCCTCGGCGAGGCTGCGGCGGCGCCAGGTCTCGCGGTCTCGCCACCCCGTGAACGCATCATCCAGCGCGGCCTCTATTCGTCTTGTGGTGTCGTCCATGCTCTCCGACGGGCGCACACCCGCGCTTGTCTGAATCAGGTCCTCACCATCGGGCGCGAGGGTGCGGTCGGAGCCGCTCGTGCGAGTGAGATACAGCCGCTCCGTCAGGTCAAAGACGCCCCGAGGAGACCGCCGCTGCGAGCGGATCGCGATGTCCAGCAGAAGCGTACGCGCGCCCGTAGTCCGCAGCTCACGGCCGAGCAGCTTGCTCGCTGCGCTCAGTGGCAGCGCGAGAATCACAGGCGCTGTGGGCAGATCATCCACCGGGGATTCCGTCTGGACATCCACGCCGAGGTCCGTGGCACGCTCCGCGAGACGGTCCACGAGGGCGCTCCAACCACCGACGACGTAGCGAACCCTGTGGCCGTGGAACAGGATGCGGTGGAAGCGCTCCTGGCAGAACGCCGCGGAGAGCTCACCGGGGTCGTGGTGGAAGGTCGGTAGCGACACGAGACCAATCGCGGCCTCGGCCGCGCTCTCCCCAGCACGTCCGACCGCCCAGTTCCGGTAGTCCAGGTCATCGGGTGCCTTGCCGCGCAGGCGCAAGCCGGCGGCGAGCAGTGGCGCCGGCATCCGCTTGACCCTGCCGTCTAGCCGGAAGCGGAGAGTCGGCGCGAGCGGGAGCGCGACACGCGGCAGCAGCCGCTCGCGGCGAAGCCACGCGTAGAGTGGTCCGTCGCCGTAGAGCGCGTGGGGTCCGTAGTTGGCGCGGTACGGGCCGTCCGCGGATCGTGCCCGACCGCCAAGCTTGCCGGTGGCCTCGAGCACGCGCACCTTGGGGCCCTGCTGCGCGCAGTGGATCGCCGCGATGAGGCCGCCGATGCCACCGCCGACCACCGTGACCTGATCTTGCCGCGCCATCGTCGCTCCCAGCTCGTACTATACTTACCGGTAGGTAAAGTACCATGCCGAGAGCACAGGCGACATTCTCGACTCTGCCCGGCGCGCGTCGAACGCGGTTCACGAGCGAGCAGCGGCGGGCAACGATCCTTGACGCGGCCGCGCGGGTGTTCGCGGTCCGCGGCTATCACGCCGCGTCGGTGGCGGAAATTGCCGCGACCGCCGGCATTACAAAGCCGGTAATCTACGGCCACTTCGCGTCCAAGCAGCAGCTTCACCGCGCGGCGTTCGCCCACTACGCGGAGCTCCTGCTCGCCACGGCCGTGAGTCTCGGCCAGGCCGGCAGCTTGGAGGATCGCTTCCGCGACCTCGTGCGCGGAATGTTCGCGTTCGCCCACGAAGACCCTCACGTCTGGCAACTCCTTCTCGGCGAGTCCAGCGACCCCGAGACCGCGGAGCTGCAGCGCCAACTCCGCGCGGTCGGCACGCAGCAGTCAGCGGCACGGCTGCTTGATACCCCCAGCTACCAGCCGGGTGGACGGCTCAGCCGTAAGGCCACGGCCGAGGCCCACGCCGAGCTGATCCGCGCGGCCGTTGACGGCCTCATCACATGGTCGCTGCACCACGAAGATGCGTCGCGGACTCGGCTCGTCGACGCCGCCACGGACCTAATCTGGCGCGGCATGAGCACGGCCCTCGGGCCTGCCCCCGCTCGCTAGCAGACGAGGCGCAGCGAGAAGAGGAACTGCGAGACCAGGCCGCGCCGGCGATCAGCGAGTCCGTCGGCCACCGCCGCGCGTTGCGCGGACAGATCACAGTCGGCTGCTGCGACGCCTCGCGGCGGTGCAGGGCGCCGTCGATGCGCATTTGGCCGAGGAGTCAAGCCGCGGCGGCTCAGGTGCCGGGCCGCGGGACCGTAAGTCGCGCAAGGCAGCGAGGGCCCCGAAGCCCAAGCGAGCTCGCGCGGCCGCGAGGACGAGCCGACCCGCTCGAGCCGGCATGTAGCCGGAGTCACTCGGCGGGCGCCCTCGCTGCCCGCGTGGGCGTTTGCGGTTCATCTATTAGGATTTGTGCCGATGCGGAGCGACCCGAGCGATTGCGGTGGGCTGTTCGTGGGGCGCAGGCCGGGCACCGCCCGGTCCGTTTCCGTACGCCGCCGCAGCCGGGGAGCGTCGCCCGTCGGCGCTTTGACCGTCTCCTCGCCGGCCTCCTGCTCGTTGGGATCACGGTCGGGTGCTTGCTCTGTTGGGGGCCGATTCCGATCGGCTGCCTGTGGCTTGGATCGCGAGCGAACTACCTCTCGGGCAACGTTGAGGCCGGCATCGTCGTCTCGTTTGGCACGGCGTTCGCGTCGCTGTTCGGGGCGTTGGCGGTGTTGCGGCGACTGGACTACACGTGGATTCTCGTGCGGCGTGCGGCGGGCCACGACCAGCGCGCGGGCGCGCTCGCGAGAATCTTCGCGATGACCGCGATCGTCGGCGTCGTCGTCTTCTCGTTCTGGTTCCTCGTGATCAACGGACCGAACGACCCGAACCTCTGATGCCCCTCTCAACGGAGCGGAGCGACCGCGACGAGTACCGTAAGCTCCGTCCTGGGCTGATCTGGTGGTTGACGTTCAGCGTGAGCGCGTGCGTCGTGCAGGCCCTCGCGCCCCGACTCGCGGCGCGCCTTTCCACGTGGCGATATTCGGCCGGCTGGCAGCGCGAGATCGCGCTGTGGAACGTTGGCCTGTCCACCGCCCTCGTGCGCACCCTCGCAGAGCCCGAGGAGCCGGCTTCACTCACGCTCGCCCACAGCTTGCGCGTCCTCTCCATCGTTCTCGGCGCAAACCACCTCGTCGCGCTTCGAGGCAGGCCCCGCTTCGTCCATGTCGGAGGGCTCGGTGGGAACGTCCTCGCTGTTGCGCTCATCTCGCGGGGTCTCCGCGGCGCGCGCGAGAGGTGAGCCCTAGATAGGGGTCGTCGCGCTCAGGCGCTAAGGGCTCGTCGGGCGGACCCGGACGCCATCGGCATTGCCACCCTCCACGCGCTCCGCGGCCTGGCACCTAAGCTCAGTGCCGTGGCAGCTGGCGCGGCGTTACGCCGCCTCGCGCCGATCGGCGAGCGGGCATGTTGCTGGGGTCGGTTGGCAGGCCGCATGCGTCGCCGAGGACGGCATTTTCCGGACTGGCCTGCCGGTACTCTTTCCGTATAAGGCCAGTTTCCGCTTGTAGCGGAATAATGGTATTTCGTGGCAGAACCGATAGAGTCTTGTTCGTAAATGCCCTCTCCCGCTGCCAACAGAACCGCAGGTTTTCCCGAGACCCCGCCGGAGCGGGAGGTCGACGTGCTGCGCGCCGCCGTCGAGGTACTGAGGGACCGGCTGCCGCCGTCATGGGCAGTCCAGACCCAGAGCGAGCTCGATGCACCGAGCGATGCCGGGGTAGACGCGGAGCTGCGCTTGCGCGCACCGGACGGCAGCGAGGCCGTCGTGCTGGTGCAGGCGAAGCGGCTGTTGAACACGCGCGAGGTGCCGGCCGCGCTGGAATCGCTGCGGCGCGCAGCCCAGGGGTGGACAGGCGGCGGTGAGCCGCTGCTGCTGCTGGCGGCGCGGTATCTGGCCGGCGCGACGCAGGAGCGGATCGCGGCAGCGGGTGCGGGCTACCTCGACGCGACCGGAAACGCGTTGCTGGTCGCAGAGCGCCCGGGGCTCTTCCTGCGCGATCGTGGCGCCGAGCGTGACCCGTGGCGGGGGCCGGGGCGCCCGCGTGGCACGCTGCGCGGTCCGCCGGCGGCGCGCGTCGTGCGAGCGCTCGCGGACTTCGCGCCGCCCTACAGCGTCCCCGAGCTCACTCGACGGGCCGGCGCCTCAAGCGGGGCGACCTACAGGGTGGTGGAGTTTCTCGAGGGCGAGGGTCTGCTCGAGCGTGAGCGCTACGGGCCGATCGTGTCTACTCAGTGGAGGGCGATGCTGGAACGTTGGAGCAAGGACTACGGCTTTGCGCAATCCAATACGGTCGAGACGTTCCTTGAGCCCCGCGGGCTGGGTGCGCTGACGGGGCGCCTGGCCGAAGGACCCCAGCTCGACTACGTGGTCACCGGGTCACTCGCGGCCGAGCGGGTCGCCGCCTACGCCCCGGCGAGGCTGGCGACGATCTACGTGCGAGACATCGAGCAGGCGGCCCAGGCGCTTGGCCTGCGCGCGACCGACAGCGGCGCGAACGTGGCATTGGCGCGCGGCAAGTACGACGTCGTGTTCGAGCGCGCCGAAGAGGTCAGAGGGGTGCGGATGGCGGCGCTCAGCCAGGTCGCCGTCGATCTGCTGACCGGGCCCGGTCGAAATCCGAGCGAGGCGAGCATGCTGCTTGACTGGATGACAGCCAATGAACGTGCCTGGCGACGCTGAGCTGCTGATCGCCGCCCGCTCCGCCCTGCTGGACGCGCTGGAGGCGCTGGCCGAGCAGCGTGAGGCGCTCGTGCTGATCGGCGCGCAGGCGATCTACCTGCACACCGGCGCGACAGTGATGGCTCTGGCGGAGGCGACGAAGGACAGCGACCTCGCGATCGATCCACGCCACCTGACCGACAGCCCGCTGCTCGACGACGCGATGAAGCGCGCCGGCTTTCACCGTGACCTCGTCCATCCCCAGCCCGGCGGCTGGCTCTCAGCAGACGGGATCCCCGTCGACCTGATGGTCCCCGAGGCGTTGGCCGGCGAGCGGTCACGGCGAGGGGCGCGGATCCCGCCGCACAGCCAGCACGCTACGCGCCGCACCGCAGGGCTGGAGGCCGCTGTCGTCGACCACGGCCCGAAGACGATTCAGGCGATGAGTGCGGGGGACCAGCGAAGCATCGAGATGAAGGTCGCCGGGCCGGCGGCGCTGCTCGTCGCCAAGCTGCACAAGCTCGGCGAGCGCCAAGAGCAACCCTCGCGGCTGATCGACAAGGATGCGCACGACATCTACCGACTGCTCGTCGCAACTGAAACGAGCCAGCTCGCGAGCAAGCTGGGAGCGCTTCAGGACGATGAACTCGCTGGCGAGACGACAAGACAGGCACTTGCGTACCTACGCGTGCTCTTCGTAGATGGACCGAACCCGCTCGGCGCGATGATGGCCGGCCGAGCCGAGGAGCTCGTCGGCGATCCGGCGGTCGCTACGGCAGCGAGCGCCGCGCTCGCGGGCGACCTTCTTTCGGCGTTAGACGAGCCGCAATGAGCGTCCTGGGCTGCGGTGACGCAGAGCGCAGCCGACTGGGCGGCAGCGCTGCGGTGAAGGAGCGCGGAGCCCGGCTTGCGTGTGCGCCCTCGCGACGCAGACAGCAGCGCCTTTTGGAGTCTCGCTGAAAAGTCGGTAGCCGTTTCGGGCCGCTGATGGTCAGTAACAGTATGAGAGCTACTTTTGCGCCCATTGACGAGCTGCGTCGTCTCGCGTCTGCACCGGTCAGCGCGGTGATCATTCAGGAAGTCGTGTTGGGGCGTCGCGACGAAGCGGATGAGCATGAGCGACGCTAGATCGAGTCGCGTCGCGCCTTGTGAGGGGCCGGCGGTGTCGCTGGCCGAGCCGCTCTTGAATTGCGAGCAGGCCGCGGCGCTGTTGAACGTGCGAGTCTCGTGGGTGCGTGACGCGGCGCGGCTTGGGCATCTGCCGTGTCTGCGGGTCGGGCGTCACCTGCGCTTCACGCGGCTGATGCTCGAGGACTGGCTCACGGGACAGTTCCCCGCTGCTTCCAGGGCTGGCCGCGTTTCGCCGCAGCCCGTGGCGCGTGGTCGTGGCGGTGCTCGTGGCGTGTTTCGTGCCGGTACGCAGGCGGCGCTTCTGGCGAGCCTGGCTGAGAAACCAAGAGAGCGGGCGCCCCGATCGTGAACCGGCTGGGATTCCAGCCGGTTCGCACAGAGCGCCGAGGATCTACCGCCCTCTGCCGATGTCCCGCTCTGGCCGGTCGCGTGCGAGCGTTCTCGCGAGCAGGCGGGTCGGCGTGAATCGTTTGCGCCGTAGCGGATCGCGGCTCGGCACCCAGGGCTGCTCCAGCTCGTCGGCGATGTCCCGGTAGGCGAGCGATGGTGTCTGGGCGCGGCTTTGGCTCATGCGCTGGGCCAAGCTCCTGATGCGCCCGGGGTCTTGTCCGTCGTTGCCGAGGTCCTCGCGCGCGAGGAACCAGTCGGTGCCGTTGCGTGCACGGGTGGCCTCGACGTAGGCGGTCTCCTTGCTGGTCTGCCAGCCGCCCGTGAGGACGATGGAACGCTCGACGGTCGCGCCCTGCTGGCGGTAGACGTGCTGGGCGTAGGCCAATCTCAAGGAGTCGAGGTTCTCCACCGCGAGCTGTACCGTCCGCTGCGAGCCGTCGAGCGTGACGGTCACGCCGTGCTGGTGGATGTTGGTGATCTCACCGCAAGTGCCGTTCTCGACCCGGGCCTGTCCTTGCGGGCGGTGCTGTGCCGTGAACGCGACGAGGTCGCCTTCGCGTAGCCCGTAGTGGACACCGGGCAGCGCGATCTCTCTGTGTCCGAGTTCGCCTCGCTGCGCGCGTAGGTGTTGCGCGCGGGCATTGAGACGGCCGATCTCCTGGTTTGAGGCGTCGGCGATTAACGCCACCGAGCGGATGTCGTGGTGTTCGCTGGTGAGCCGGCCCCATGCCTGGACGGCGTTCTCGGCTGCCTCGTCGCGGGTGTCGGTGAGGTGCAGCCGGCCCTGGTGCAGGTAGTGCGCCATCGCACGCTCGGGTTCTCCGGCTCGTAGCGCCCGCCAGGCCTTCTGCTCGCCGGGGTCACTGGTGCGGTGGATGTCCGCGAGCTGGGCGGTCGGGGTGTGGCGGGTGAGCCGCTCGAACATGCCTCCTGGGCCGATCGAGGGGAGCTGCTTGGCGTCACCGACCGCGATCAGCTTCGCCCCGGAGCGCTCGACCAGCTCGCTCAGCGCGTCGAGGCGCTTGTGGTCGACCATCCCGGCCTCGTCGAGGAAGACCGTCGTGTCCCGGTCGACCGCGACGGTCCCCGTGTCAGCGCGGGCGAGCAGCGCGTCTAGGGTGAGCGTCTGTCCCGTGAGGGCTGGACTGTCGGTCCCGAGCCGCTCGGCCGTGGACCCGGAGACCGCGATCCCGATCGTCTGGCGTCCGGCGTGCTGCTCGGCGCGGGCGGCGGCGTCGATCACCACACCCTTACCGGTTCCCGCGGGGCCGACGAGGACGGCGGCGCGCTCGGGACCCGTAAGGACTTCCAGCGCGCGATGCTGCTCGCTGCTCAACGGTCCCCCGATGCGCTCGGCGACTTCACGCGCCGCGTTCGCCCGTGTCCGCTCGCCGACATCTCTGCCGGCTGGCTGGGCGAGCAGCTGGGCGCGGCGCTCGATTGCCTGCTCCTGCGCCCGCACCGCGAGCGTGGTCATCCGCCCGCCCTCCAAGGTGAGCACCCGCCGCTCGCCGATCATCTCCCGCGTAACGGCAAGCGCCTGCTCGGGTGCCATCTCCCCAGCCGTCTGCTCCAACGCGACTGCGTGTAGATCACGCGCTTGGAACACGGCGTGCTGCTCGGTCAGCCTCGCCTCGATGCGATCCTCGAGCGGGCGGAGGACTTGTGGCCGCTCGGGTGCGCCGATCAGACGCACGGCCTCGTCCGGCCCGAATCCGTGGCGGCGGCCGGTCTCGCCCCACACGCGCTGCAAATCGCCGCGCGTCGTCGACTCCTTCGCCCGGCGGTTCTCAAGCGCGAGGCTGCGCAGCTCTCCACGCTCCGGTGCTCGGCCGTAGCGGGCGCGGAAACGCTCGCCGGCTCTGGCGACCTCGCGGCTGCGGCCGGAGAACTCCTCGATCAGGCTGCGCGGCACGCCGGCGATCTCGAAGTACCGGCCGTCCTTGCCCGTGCCCCGCTCGATCTCATAGCCCTCGCCGGCCAGCTCCTCGGCGAGTGAGGAGCGGTAGAACGCGCCCAGCTCACGAGCGGAGCGGAAGATCGGTCGCGAAGCGACCGCAACGATCCGCTCGTCCTCCCTGACCGCGCCGCTGATCACTACATGGCTGTGCAGCTGCGGGTCCGGCGCCTGCGCACCGCTGACCCCGCGGGCGGTGGTGTGCCGGTACTCGGCGGCGATCACGTCCTTGGCGTGCTCCTCCACGACCTGCCCGTCATAGCGACGACGCACCACCGGCACCTGCTCGCGCAGATACCCGACGGTGCTCTCCACGGCCCTGGCGTGCGCGGCCTCGATCTGCTCGCGCTGCCACGGGTCGCCGAGCGCCCACACCGTCGAGACGGACTTCGGAGCGCTGAAGGTCACGTCGATCCCGCCGCCCCTGCCACCGCCGGCGCCCTCCGGTCGCAGCCACCGGCCGGTGCCGGGGTGGCGGCCATCCATCAACGCGATGAAGTCCCCACCATCGACGGGTGCGCCCGACTGCACCCCGAGTCTCGCCAGGGTCTCCTCATCGCTGAGCCAGCGGCCGGGCGCCTGGGTCATCTCCCCGTCCGGGGTCAGGTAGTAGTCCCCGCGCTCCGGCGCGACCGTCTTGCTCTCCAGATAGCGCGCGTAGCCGCCACCTCCAGACGCAGGGATGCTCGATGCGGTCATCACACCTGTGATGACCCTCAGCGCCGCGAACCGGCCAACGAGTTGCACAGCAATCACACACCACGGGCACCCTCGATGCTTCTATGTTTGTCAAGTTTCGCTATTTGCGAGTTTCGGGGGTGAGGCTTCGAGTAGCCGGTAGAGGTGGCGTGCGGTGTAGCGCTTCAGGCAGCGTTTGATCTCGCGGGTGCTGCGTCCTTCGGCTTCTCTGCGGGCCGTGTAGGCACGTGTGCGGGGGTCATCGCGCATGCGACAGAGCACGATCGTGTGCAGCGCTCGGTTGAGCTGGCGGTCGCCTGAGCGGTTCAGGCGGTGACGCACTGTTTGCCCGGAGGACGCCGGGATCGGCGCCACGCCGGCGAGTGACGCAAACGCGGCCTCGGAACGGATGCGTCCTTGGTGGGAGTAGGAGCAGAGGATCTGTGCTGCGACGATCACCCCGACGCCCATCTCCGCGAGCAGACACGGCGCCAGGCGAGCGACGATCGGCTTGATCTCCGCTTCGAGCTCCCGCGCTTCCTCAGAAAGCGCGAGGGCTCGTCGTGCGCTGGCGCGTATCGCGATCGTCGTGGCGCGCTGTTCGCTGTCTTGTGTGGGGCTGACCCGCAGACGCGCACAGCGCGTGAGCTGATCGCTTGTCGGCTTCGCACGCAGCCCTTCCCGAAACGATGGGGCTGCTGAGACGAGCAGTCCCTTCATCAGCGTGATCGCTGCTCGCTTGGAGCGCACGGCGCTGTCGCGTGTGGCCAACAGCACACGCAGCGCCTCGCGCTCTCCACGCTGGCG
>JBBSDZ010000070.1:0-10944 GCA_038240205.1 Solirubrobacterales bacterium
CGCCGCCGCCGGCTCGATCGAGCACGCGGAGCTCGTGGAGATGGCGCGCGCGCTGCGGCCGCCGCCCGCTCCGGGGCCGGGAGACCCGGGCGTCAACGGCCGGGCGAGCGCCACCCAGCCGGACCTCCCGCCCGACTTCGCGCGACGCGTGCGCTTCACCGAGAAAGACACTGAGCAGTACCACCTGTGCCTGGGGGGCGCGGGCCTCGCGCGCGACGACGAGCGGCGCTTTGCCCTGCGCGTCCTCGAAGGCGTGCTCGGCGGCACCTCCTCCTCGCGCCTGTTCCAGGAGGTGCGCGAGCGCCGGGGGTTGGCCTACTCGGTCTTCTCGTTCTCCAACCTATACGCGAACACCGGCGAGATTGGCCTCTACGTCGGCACTCGCCCGGACAACCTCGCCGAGGCGCTCGGGGTGATCGCGACAGAGCTTCAGCGCTGCGTCGCCGATCCGGCGGCCGAGGAGGAGCTGACGCGCTCGCGAGAGAACCTGAAGGGCCGCGTAGTGCTCTCGATGGAGTCAACGGGCGCGCGCATGAGCCATCTCGGTGCGTCGATGCTCTACGACATGCCGATTCTCTCGATGGACGAGGTGATCGAGCGAATCGACGCCGTCGGCATGAGCGACCTGCGGGCGCTCGCCGAGGAGCTGTTCGTGCCCGAGCGGCTGTCGATCGCGTGCGTCGGACCCGACGAGCAGGTGTTCGAGGCGGCGATCGCGCCGCTCGGCGGGGTGGGCGGCGCGGCCGATCACGACACACCGACGGACTCGCGAGCATCGCAGCCGGCAGGGACGGCGCCGCGATGATCCGCGTCGCGGTGGCGGGTGCGGCGGGGCGTATGGGGCAGACGGTCTGCGCGGCCGTGGAGGGCGCCGAGGACATGCAGCTGAGCGGGCGCGCGGACCCGGTGCTCGAGACGAGCGTCGAGGACGTGCTCACAGACGTCGAGGTGCTCGTCGACTTCACCAGGCCCGACACGGCGCTCCAGAACGCCCTCAGCGCTCTGCGCGCGGGTGTGCACGTGGTCATCGGTACGACCGGCTTCGACGACGCGCCACTGCGCGAGGCGCTCGCCGCCGAGGGGCGGCCGCCCGCGAACGTGCTGCTGGCGCCGAACTTCGCAATCGGCGCCGTGCTGATGATGCGCTTCGCCGCAGAGGCCGCCAAGCACATGCAGAAGGCGGAGATCGTCGAGCTGCACCACGATGCCAAGCTCGACGCGCCAAGCGGCACCGCGGCGCTGACCGCCGAGCTGATGGCCGCGGCCAGCGGACAGGCGCCGCCGCCGATCCACTCGGTTCGCCTGCCCGGCCTCGTCGCCCACCAGGAGGTCATCCTGGGCGATCTCGGACAGACGCTCAGCATCCGCCACGACACGATCAGCCGCGAGTCGTTCATGCCGGGCGTGCTGCTCGGGGTGCGCCGCGTCGCCGATCTGCCCCAGCCCTTGACGATCGGGCTGGAGACCCTGCTCTTCCCGTGACGCGGAGTCCCGCTCTGAAAGTCGCGTCGGAACTCGTGGAATACTCCAGCGCATGAACGATCTCGGCAAGATCCTGACGGCGATCGTCACCCCGTTCGACGCCGACTCGCAGGTCAACGAGGAGGCATTCGTCGCACTGATGCACCACCTCGCGGAGAACGGCTCGGATGGCTTCGTGGTCGCGGGCACGACCGGCGAGGCATCGACGATGAGCGACAAGGAGCAGATGCGCCTGGTCGAGCTGGCGCTCGCCGAGCGCCCTGCCGGCGCGACGATCGTCGCCGGCACGGGCACGAACGACACGCGCGAGGTCGTCGAGCTGACCGAGCGCGCGAGCGCCCTCGGCGTCGATGCGACGCTGGTCGTGACGCCGTACTACAACAAGCCGAGCCGCCTCGGCATGACACGCCACTACGAAGCCGTCGCGAAGGCGACCGACAAGCCCGTGATCCTCTACAACATCCCCGGCCGCACCGCCACCAACATGCCACCCGACCTACTCGCCGAGCTGGCGCAGATCGAGCACATCGACGGCGTCAAGCAGGCCAACGGCGATGAGCTGCAGCTGATTGACGGTCTCGCCGTCTACGCAGGTGACGACACGCTGTTCGCGCGCACGCTGGACATGGGCGGGGCGGGCGTGATCGCGGTCGCCAGCCACTTGGTTGGAAACGAGATGCGCCGGATGGTGCAGGAGCCACAGAACCGCGCGGACATCGACGCCTCGCTGCGCGACGTCTACGCGACGCTGTTCCTCACTTCCAGCCCGACTTGCACCAAGGCGGCGCTGAACTTGCTCGGCCACGACGCCGGCGGCCTACGCCTGCCGCTCGTTGCGGCGACCGATGCCGAGCTGGCGGAGGTCCGGGCGATGCTCGAGCGCCACGACCTGCTCGCCGGCGAGGACGACGTGCCGACTTCCGAGGCCGGTATGTCCTCAGCTCAGGCGCACCGCGCGTGAGCAAGGTACGCGTACTGCCGCTCGGCGGCCTGGGGGAGATCGGCAAGAACATGACGGTCGTCGAGCAGGACGGCCGGATCGTTGTGGTGGACGTCGGCTTGCGCTTCCCGACGCCGGAGATGGTCGGCATCGACCTGGTGCTGCCCGACTTCACATACCTGCGCGAGCGCGCCAAGGACATCGAGGCGATCGTCATCACGCACGGCCACGAGGACCACCTCGGTGCGCTGCCGTGGGTGCTGCGCGAGCTTGGCGACCAGCACCTACCACCGGTCTACGCAGGCGCGCTGACGGTCGCGATGGCCCGCTCGAAGCTCGACGAGCACAAGCTCAAGGACGTCGAGCTGAACGAGATCGAGCCGGCCGAAATCCTCGACATCGGCCCGTTCTCGCTGGAGCTGATCCACATGACGCACTCGATCCCGGACGCGAGCGCGGTGGCGCTCGGCACCGAGCTCGGGACCGTCCTGATCACGGGCGACTACAAGTTCGACCAGACGCCGGTCGACGGGCCGCCGGCGGACGTCTCGCGCCTGGCTGAACTCGGGCGCGAGGGAGTGCTGCTGCTGTGCGGCGACTCCACGAACGTCGACCGCCCCGGCTTCTCGACCTCGGAGTCGGTCGTCGGGCCGCACCTGGAGGAAGTGTTCGCGCGCTGCGAGGGCCGCATCGTCGTGACGAGCTTCGCCTCGAACATCCACCGCGTGCAGCAGGTCGTCGACGCGGCGGCGGCGCTCGACCGCAAGGTGGCGCTCGTCGGTCGCTCGATGCGCAAGAACGTCGGCATCGGGCGCAACCTCGGCCACATCGAGGTCCCCAACGGCCTGCTCGTGGGCCCGCGCGAGATCAACGACTTCCCGGACGAGCGCGTCGTGATCATCTCCACCGGCTCCCAGGGCGAGCCGCTCTCAGCGCTGCGTCGCATGGCCTATCGCGACCATCGCCAGGTCGAGTTGCGCCAGGGCGACACGGTCGTGTTTTCGGCGACGCCGATCCCGGGCAACGAGCGCGCGGTCAACGAGACGATCGACCGGCTCTACCACATCGGCTGCGACGTGGTGACGCCACGCGACGCGCCTGTGCACGCCTCCGGTCACGGCTATCAGGAGGAGATCAAGCTGATGCTCAACCTGGTCAAGCCGCGCTACGTGATGCCGTTCCACGGCGACTTCAAGCGACTGCGCATGCATGCACAGCTGGCCGAGGCGGTGGGCATCCCGCCGGAGGACACCTTCCAGGGCGACAACGGCCTGCCGCTGGACATCGACGAGCGCGGGGCACGCTTTGGCAAAGCCGAGCAATCGGGGATGATCTTCGTCGACGGCGTCGAGATCGGCGACATGGCCGACGTCGCGCTGCGCGACCGGCGCATGCTCTCCGCTGACGGCATCTTCATCATCGTCGTCACGATCGCCGAGCAGGACGGTCACTCGGTCGCCGACCCCGAGGTGATCTTCCGCGGCGTGCCGTTCCTCGATCAGGCCGACGAGCTTGTCGACGAGATCCGCTCGACCGTCGAGGACACGATCGAGCGCGCGGCCAAGGACGAGATCCGCGAGGTCGACGTCGTCCAGGAAATGCTGCACGACGACATGGCCAAGCTGGTCTACGACCGCCTCAAGCGCCGCCCGATGGTGCTGCCGGTCGTCGTCGAGGTCTGAGCGAGCGCCCGCGGCTCAGCGCCGCGAGACGGTGCCGGGGAAGGACGGAGCCGGAGGGGGAGGCGTTCGCCCTTTGCCGTCCGCAGGCTCGGGGCCACGCTCGATGCTCGCCGGGGCACTCTCGCGTGCCGGCAGCGTGACGAGGAAGCGCGCGCCTTGACCGGGCACGGGCGCCTCGAGCACGACGTTGCCGCGGTGGCTCTCAGAGACGGCCTTGACGATCGCCAGGCCCAGCCCGAAGGAGCCGCCGCGATCACCGCTGCCGCGCACGAAGCGCTCGAACAGCGTGGGGGCGAGCTCGGGCGGCACGCCCGGGCCGTCGTCCTCGACGACGAGCGTGACCTCCTCGCCGGCGGTGGTGGTGCGCACGCGGATCTGCGTGCCGGGCGGGGTGTGGCGCAGGGCGTTCTCGAGCAGGTTGATCGTCAGCCGGTGCAGCTCGTCGCGTGCGGCCTCGACCACGGCCGGCTCGACGTCGAGGACGATGTCGTGGTCGCCGCTGACCGGACCTAGCTCGGCGGCGGCCTCGACGACGATCTGCGCCAGGTCACACGGCTGGCGCTGCACGACGCGCCCGACGTCGGTGCGCGCGAGCAGCAGCAGGTCGGCGACGAGCCTGCGCATGCGCTGGGAGGAGCGCAGCGCTGAGCGTGCGGCTTCGCCCTCGTCTCCGTCCAGAGATTCGGCGAGCAGCTCGAGGTTGGCGAGCACGCTCGTCAGCGGCGTGCGCAGCTCGTGTGAGGCGTCGGCGACGAAGCGGCGCTGGCGCGCGAGCATCGACTCGGTCTCACCACGCGCGGCGTCCAGCTCGCGCAGCATTCCCTCGAGCGTCCGCGCCAGCTCTGAGACCTCGTCGTCGGCCTCGCCCTGGGGCACGCCGCGCGAGGGGTCGCGCGTGCGTGCGATCGTCTCGGCTGTCTTGGTCAGCTCGGCGATCGGCGCCATCGCGCGGCGTGCGATCGCCATCCCTGCGAGCAACGCCAGGCCGCTGCCGGCGAGCACGCCGAACAGCAGGAACAGCTCCACTCGCGCGACGGTCGCCTCGGTGTCTGAGATCTTGCGGGCGTACTCGATCACGACCTGGCCGATCGGCTGGTCGCTGCCGGCGACGCGCACGACGCCCACACGGCTGACGACGCGGTAGCCGTGGCTGGTTTTCGTCTGTAGCGTCGGCGTGCCCAGCGACGGGGCTTTGGCGGGTTCCTGGGCGAGCACGGTGCCGCCAAGCGTGAAGATGCGAACGATCGCGTGGTCGGCAGGATCGGCCCACGCCGACAGCGGCGGATCGATCGTGACCGCGCGGCGCGCGCCGGTCGCGGCGACTTTGATGTCCAGCTGCGAGGACAGCTGGTTGGCCGTGTCGGTCACCTGACGGTTGAAGTCCGCGCGGATGCGATGCACCGTGAAGGACCCGATCGCGACGGCGAATGCGCACAGGATCACGAACGTGAGCAGCGCGGAGACGCCGGAGAGGCGTACGCGGATCGGCAGGCGATCGAAGCTTGCGGATGCGCGGGCGAGCCCGCGCCGCACTACGCCGGCGAGCTTACGCACGAAGGACGTAGCCGGCTCCCCGGATCGTGTGCAGCAGGCGCGGCTCGCCGTCGGCCTCCAGCTTGCGCCGCAGGTTCGAGACGAACACCTCGATCGTGTTGGTCGTCGAGAACGGGTCATAGCCCCAGACCTCGTCGAGCAGGCGCTGGCGCGAGATCACGATGCGCTCGTTGCGCATCAGGTACTCGAGCAGCTCGAACTCACGCTGGGTGAGGTCGACGGGCCGCTCGCTGCGCACGACCTCGTGCGTATCGACGTTCAGCGACAGGTCGCCGACGCGCAGGGGGGCCGAGCCGCGGGGCGGGCGGCGGCGCAGCAGCGCGCGCATCCGCGCAAGCAGCTCCTGGCGCTCGAAAGGCTTGACGAGATAGTCATCAGCGCCCGCATCGAGGCCCTCCACGCGCGACTCGAGCGCGTCGCGGGCGGTCAGGATCAGGATCGGGACGTCGTCGTCAGCGCGCAGCGAGCGCGCCACCTCGACGCCGTCGAGGCCGGGCAGCCCGAGGTCGAGGATCACCAGATCCGGGGCGAAGGAGCGGCCGTGCTCGAGCGCCGCCGGGCCGTCGGCGGCGGCACGCACCTCATAGCCCTCCATGCGCAGCGAGCGCTGCAATGCCTGTGCGATGTCCTCGTCGTCCTCGACGACCAGGACCCGGGGTGCGCGAGAGAAGTCGTTCATCGTCTTTATGTATCGGCGGGCGCTAAAGCGATGGTAAGGCCAAACGGGCAGGTTACGGGGCGCCGGCGTCGAAGTTGCGCGTGATGGCTCCTGCTCGAAAGCGTGCCCCTGCGCGCAGCACCAAGGTCCGCCGCCGGGCGGCACGCGGAAAGAAGACCCGCGCTCGCGCCAAGCCTCGCTCCCGCCGCTCCGCGCGCGGGGGCCTGGGCTCGATCGGCTCGCTGCTCCCGCGCAGCCTTCCGCGCCCGGCGCTCGACCAGCGCGGTCGCGACGTGCTGGGCCTGGCGCTGCTGGCGCTCGGGGTGTTCATGGGCTTCGTCCTGTACGGGAACTGGGACGGCGGACGCGCGGGCCACGGTCTCGCGGTGGCGCTCGGCTGGGTGCTCGGCAAAGCGCGCGTGCTCGCGCCGCTGGCGCTGATCGGCGCCGCCGGGATGCTGCTGCTGCGGGAAGCGATGCCGATGCGACGCGGCCTGTTCGGCGACCCGCGCGCGATCGGCGCGGGGTGCCTGTTCGCCGGCGCGACGCTCGCCTTGGCGGCGGGCACGCTCGGCGTCAGCTCCGGACCCGGCCACAGCGACACCGTCTGGACCTCGGCTTTCCTGCAGGCGCATGGGGGCGTCGTGGGCGAGGCCTTCTACCAGCTTGCGCACCGGCTGGTGCAGGACGTCGGCGTGGACATCCTCGTGATCTTCCTGCTGCTCGTCGGTGTGATCCTGCTCACTGGCGCTTCGCTCGGTGGCACGCTGCGCGCGACCGGCAGTGGCCTGGCGGAAACGACGCGGATGATGCGTGCGCGCGGCGAGCGCCACCACGAGCAGCCCGACGACGCCGCAGCGATGGCACAGTTCGACGCGAACGAGTTCGCCAGCTCCTCGGTCATGCGCCCGCCGGAGCCTGGCATGGGCGAGCTGATCGTGCGCTCGACGCACGTCGAGGGCCCGGCCCAGGAGGAGCAGCCGACGCTCGAGGAGGACGCGCTCGAGGACGATCGGCTCCTGGCGGAAGCGGATGACGATGAGCACGAGCGCGCATCAGCGGGCGAGGAGCTCGACGACGACCCGGAGGTGGAGGACATCTCGGGCGTCGCGCGCACGGACGTGAGCGAGCTGACGCCGCAAGGACGCTTGCGCGACTCGGTCACCGAAGATCCTGAGTTCGTCTGGGAGATGCCGGACGCGAGCAAGCTGTTGACGCGCTCCACGGCCGAGCAGACACGGCCGGATACGGCCGGGCAAGCGCAGACGGCGACGAGCCTGGTCGAGGCTCTCGGCCACTTCGGCGTGCAGGCGAAGGTGATCGGCACCGTCGCCGGCCCGCACATCACCCGCTATGAGCTGCGTCTGGCGCCGGGCACGAAGGTGGCGAAGGTCGCGCAGCTGAAGGACGACCTCGCCTACGCGCTGGCGGCCACGGACATCCGCATCCTCGCCCCGATCCCAGGCAAGCAGGCGGTTGGCGTGGAGGTCCCGAACGCGCACCGGCGGATCGTGCGCCTGGGCGACGTCTTCCAGGAGCCACCGAAGGACTGGTCGCCGTTGACGGTGTGGCTGGGCAAGGATGTCGCCGGCAAGGCGATCGGTGCCGACCTGGCAAAGATGCCGCACCTGCTCGTCGCGGGAACGACAGGCGCCGGCAAGTCGGGCGCGATCAACGCGATGCTCACGAGTGTGCTGCTGCGCGCGAGCCCGCACGAGGTGCGCCTGATGCTGGTGGACCCCAAGCAGGTGGAGCTCAACCACTACGAGTCGATCCCGCACCTGCTGACGCCTGTGATCACGAGCCCGCGGATGGCGGCGAACGCGCTGCAGAACCTCGTCAAGGAGATGGAGTCTCGCTACGGGATCATGTCGATGGCGCGCACGCGCAGCCTGATCGAGCTCAACAAGGCGCGCGCCAAGCGCAGCGAAGCGCCGCTGCCCTACATCCTCTGCGTGATCGACGAGCTCGCGGACCTGATGATGGTGGCGCCGGCCGATGTCGAGGACTCGATCATCCGCCTTGCGCAGAAGGCGCGCGCCGTTGGGATCCATCTCGTGCTCGCCACGCAGAGCCCGCGCGTGGACGTGATCACGGGCATGATCAAGGCGAACGTGCCCTCGCGCATCGCCTTCTCGGTCTCCTCGCAGACGGACTCGCGCGTGATCCTCGACCAGAACGGCGCCGAGTCGCTGCTGGGCCAGGGCGACATGCTGTTCAGCCCGGTTGGCACCTCGCGGCTGCAGCGCATCCAGGGCGCCTACGTCGACGAGCGCCAGATCGCGAAATTGACGGACATGTGGCGCCGCCAAGGCGAACCTGAGCTGCGCGAGGAGCTGCTGGAGGAGGTCGAGCCGGAGACCCCGGAGAGTGGCCCGGACGAGTTCGACCCGGACGAGGATCCGCTGCTGGGCGACGCGATCCGGCTGGTCGCGGAAATGCAGACTGCGTCGACTTCGATGCTGCAGCGTCGCCTGCGCCTTGGCTACACGCGCGCCGGGCGCGTCATCGACATGCTCGAGCGCCGCGGCGTGATCTCGGGGTATGAGGGATCAAAGCCCCGCCAGGTGCTCGTGACGGAGGCCGACCTGCCGCGGATGCTGGCGGCGCTCGGCGAGCCGGCGGGCGAGCCTGCCAACGCGAGCGACTAGCCTCTTAGCGAGATGCCTGAGATCGGTGAAACGCTGCGCGAGGCGCGTATGCGTGAGCGAATCGACGTCTCGGAGATCGAGGCCAAGACGAAGATCCGCGCGAAGTACCTGCGGGCGCTCGAGAACGAAGAGTGGAGCCTGCTGCCGGGGCCGACGTTCGTGAAGAGCTTCCTGCGCACCTACGCGCAGGCACTCGGGCTCGACGGCAAGGCGTTGGTGGAGGAATACCGCCTCAGCGAGGAGCATCCGAGCGAGGCTGCGCTGGAGCCGATCGTGTCCAGCCCGCAGCGCAACCGCGGGCGCTCCGGGGGCGGTGGGCGCTCTCCGGGCGGCCCCTCGCGCGGTTACGTTGCGATCGTTGGCATCGTCGTGCTGCTGATCGCGCTGCTCGTGGTGGGATTGATCAGTAGAGGGGGCGGCAGCTCCTCCAACGGCACCGCCAAGCAGACCTCGACGAAGACCGTCGCGAAGGCGAAATCGAAAGCCGGCAAGCGTGCGGGGCGGACATCTGCCTCGAGCTCGATCGTGGCGCTGTCGCTGCGCCCGAGCGCGCCTGTCTATGTGTGCCTGATCGCCGACAAAGGGCGCAAGGCGATAGCGGGCCTGGAACTGCAGCCGGGCGTGAAAACCTCCACCTACCACTCGCGCCGCTTCCTGCTCACGCTCGGCAACAGCTCGGTGACCATGTACGTGGATGGCCATCCCCGAACGGTGCCCTCCTCCAGCCAGGCGATCGGCTACGAAATCACCAAGGCCTCCGGGCGCCGGCCGCTGAGCAGCGGCAGTCTGCCAACGTGCAAGTGAGCGCGCGGTGAGCGCACGCGCCGGCATCGTCATAACGGGCACAGAGGTGCTGACTGGCCGCGTGCAGGATCGCAACGGCCCATGGCTGTCGGATCGCTTGCGCGAGCTGGGAGTCGATCTGGCGTACGTCTCGATCGTCGGCGACCGCCCGCAGGACATGGAGGCGGCGCTGCACTTCATGGCGGCGCAGGGGATGGACCTGGTGCTGAGCAGCGGCGGCCTCGGCCCGACAGCCGACGACCTGACGGCTGAGGTCGTCGGGCGCTTCCAGGGGCGCGAGATGGTGCTCGACGAGGCGCTCGCCGGCCGGATCGCAGAGATCGTGGCGCCGTTGATGAAACGCTGGCCGAACCTCGATCTGGAGGCGATCGAAGTGGGCACGCGCAAGCAGGCGACGATCCCGGCGGGGGCGACGGTGCTCGAGCCGGTGGGGACGGCGCCGGGGCTGGTGGTCGCGCCCGGGCACGACCCGTCCGGACCGACGGTGGTCGTGCTGCCGGGTCCGCCGCGGGAGCTGCAGCCGATGTGGGAGCAGGCCGTGCAGGGCGGGGCGCTGCAGGCGGCGCTGAGCAACGCCACGACATACGAGCAGCGGATGCTGCGGCTGTTCGGCATCCCGGAGTCTGAGATCGCGGAGACGCTGCGGGTGGCCGAGCGCGCGGGGGTACCGCTCGAGCAACTGGAGATCACGACGTGCCTGAAACGCGGTGAGATCGAGGTCGTGACGCGCTACGAGCCCGACGCGCGGAGCACCTATGAGGCGTTTGCGGACGTGGTGCGCGAGCGCCACTCAGACACGCTCTTCTCCGAGGACGGCAGCTCGGTGGACGATCAGGTGGCAATGCTGCTGACGGGGCGCACGGTGGCGACGGCAGAGTCGTGCACAGGCGGGCTGCTGGCCGCCCGCCTCACAGACCGCGCGGGTTCCTCGGACTACGTCGAGGGCGCGATCGTGGCTTACAGCAACGAGGTCAAGACCTCTCAGGCTGGCGTCCCGGCACAGCTGATCGAACAGCACGGCGCCGTCTCGGGGGAGGTCGCAGAGGCGCTCGCACAGGGCGCGCGCTCGCGTCTGGGCGCGGACGTGGGCGTTGGGATCACTGGCATCGCCGGCCCGGGCGGGGGCAGCGAGGAGAAGCCGGTCGGCCTCGTGTGGCTGTCGGTGTCCGGGCC
>JBBSDZ010000071.1:0-10820 GCA_038240205.1 Solirubrobacterales bacterium
CACGCGATTCGCATACTCGGTCGTGCTTGGAGCCGCGTGCTCTGGCGCTGCTGGCAAGACCACACTCCCTATGAGCCGACTCGACACGGCGCCCTGGTCAAGGTTTTGGCGCAAGGGGGTTGACACAGGGCGTCTCATGCGACCGCCTCGACCTCGGTGAGGTGGACGTGCTCGACGCCGCCGAGCGGCATCTGCAGGAAGCGCGTTCCGAGCTCGTGGAAGGCCTCCGTGTCGCCCGTGCACAGGAAGCGGTAGTCGCCCTCGTCGCTGCGCGGGTTCTGCAGCTCGCGCGTGCTCAGCGCATGCTCGACCTGGCGCGCGAGCGCAGCGCCCGAGCTGACCAGAACGACCTGCGGGCCGAGCATCCGCTGCAGCATCGGGCGGATCAGCGGGTAGTGCGTGCAGCCGAGGATCACCGTGTCGACGTTCGCCTCGCGCAGCGGCTCGCAGACCTCGCGCACCATCGCGACCGCGCGCTCGTCGAACTGCTCGCCCGCCTGGATGATCGCCGCCAGGCCAGGGCATGGAACCGGATACAGCGTCACGTGCGGGTCGATCGCGTGCACCGCCGCCTCATACGCGCGGCTTGCCACCGTCGTCGGCGTCGCCAGCAGGCCGATGCGCCCTGCGCGCGTCGCCGCGACCGCCTGCGAGGCCTCCGGGCGCACGACCCCGAGCACGTCCACGCCGAGCGTCGTCTCGAGCATCCGCCGCCGCAGGCTCGGCATCGCCGCGGCCGTCGCCGAGTTGCACGCCACCACCAGCAGCTTCGTGCGCCGGCGCAGCAGCTCCTCGGCGATCTCCGCCGAGAACTGCGCCAGTTCCTCCGGCGAGCGCTCCCCGTAAGGGAAGCGCGCCGTGTCGCCGAGGTACAGGAAGTCCTCGTGCGGGAGCTGCACGAGCAGCTCGTGGAGCACCGTCAATCCGCCGACCCCCGAGTCGAACACGCCGATCGGGCGCTCGCGTGGATGCGGGGTGCTCGTAGCGTCGCTGCTCACGCGGGCCATCATTCCAGAGCGCTACGGTCGGGGGCGCGTGCGCGCACTCGTGCTCTCAAACATGCGTCCCGACGCCGCCCATCCCGAGCGCGGGAGCTTCGTGCGCGACCAGGTCGCCGCCCTGCGCACGCTCGCGGACATCGAGGTGGAGCTGTACGAGCTCGCCCCCGGCCCACGCGCGCTCGCACGCGCCGGGCTCGACCTGCGCCGTCGCTTCGCCGGGGGCGCAGCGGGCGGCTCCGAGGGCGCCGAGCGGCGCCTCGACGTCGTCCACGCCCACTTCGGCCTGACCGCGTGGCCGGCCCTCGTCGTGCCCGCACACGTGCGCGGGCTGACCGTGCACGGCACCGACGTGCGCCACCCGCGCACGCGCCTGGCCACGCGCGCCGTGCTCAGGTCGATCGACGTGCTCGGCGCCGTCTCTGAGCCTTTGCGCGCCGAGCTGCCCGGGCGCGCCGCGCGCGAGCGCGCGCTGATCCTGCCGTGCGGCGTCGATCTCGCGCGCTTCCGCCCGCTGCCGCGCACGCAAGCGCGAGCCGAGCTCGGCCTCGAGCTGGAGCGCCCGTACGCGCTGTTCGCAGCCGACCCGGCGCGCGCGGAGAAGCGCCACGACCGCGCGCTGCTGCTCGCGCGGGCAGCCGGGGCCGAGCTGCTCACGCTCGGCGGCGTCGAGCCCGCGCGCGTGCCGCTGTGGATCAACGCCGCCAACGCCGTGCTCGTGCCGTCCGAGCGCGAGGGTTTCGGGCTGGCCGCACTCGAGGCGCTCGCCTGCGACGTGCCTGTGCTCGCCACGCCAGTCGGCATCCACCAGGAGGCGCTCGCCGACCTACCCGGGACCCTCTGCGCGCCGTTTGAGATCGAGCGCTGGCGCGCCGCCCTGGAGCCGCTGGTGGGCGCCGCCGACCCACGCGTGCAGGGCCGCGTCCGCGCCGAGCGCTTCTCCGCCGTGCGCATGGCCGAGCGCGTGGCAAGCGCATGGCGCACTGCCCGGGGGCACGCTGGGTAGCATGGACGGGCACGTGGATCAGACCCCTGCCACGACTCCCGCCGCAGCACCCGCGCCACCGCCGGCGGACAGCCGCCCTACGGACGCTGCGGTGTCCTCGACTGCTCCCGGCTTCGGCTCGCGTGGGCGCGTGCGCCGTCGCGCGCGCTTCCTGCGCAAGGCGCGGGAGCTCGCCTACCGCGACCTCGGCGGCCTCGTCTTCAGCCTGCACCGCTTCGGCCAGCGCAACGACTCGCTCGTGCTCGCCAAGCTCAGCACGCTCGCGCGCATCGATGCCGAGCTGCGCGCGCTCGAGTCGAGCCTGTCCGAGCGCCACCCCGTGACCGTCCTGCGCGAGGCCGGCATCACGGCCTGCCCGCGCTGCGCCGCCATCCACAGCGGCGAAGACCGCTTCTGCCCCAACTGCGGGCTGCCGCTGAGCCGCAACGTCGATCTGCCCGTCGCCGGCGCTCCGGCCGCAGGCGCTCCGGCGAGCGTCCCAGCTCCAAGCGCCCCAGCGCCCGCGCTCGGCGCCCCCGTCGTGGCGCCCGCTGTCGTCCCGGCCGCTGCTGTCCCGGCCGCTCCTGCCACCGTCGCGCACCCGCTTGCCATGCCCACCCCGTCCGCGCCTGCACCCGCGACGTCCCCGCCCGCACGCGCGCCCGTCCCCGCAGCCGACGATCCGGCCACGCAGACCCACCGCGTGCCCGGCGCCGCAGGTCGCTCCCCGCTGCCGCCTCCCGCCTCCGAGCAACAGCCCTCGCCCGCAGGCGAGGACGACCAGCCGACCGAGATCATCCGCCCGCCGGCGGCCGGCTCGTGACGGTCGCCGCGGCGCCCGGCACCCCATCCGGCAGCGCCCCCGCCGGCTCGCCCGGCGCAGCACCAGGCGCCGGCGAGCAGCCGTCGCTGATCGCCGCCGCGCGCCCGCCCGCCGGCGAGGCCTGCCCGCTCTGCGGCACGCCGCTCAGCCCCGATCAGGACTGGTGCCTGCGCTGCGGCGCCGCCGCGCGCACGCGCCTCTCAGCCACGCCCAACTGGAAGGCGCCGATCGCCGTGCTCGCCGTGATCGCCGTGCTCGCGCTCGGCGTGCTCGCAGCCGCGCTCGTCAAGCTCGCCGGAGGCTCCGGCTCCGGCGCGACGCCTGCCACCACTACGATCACCACCGCCGCGAGCACGCCGCTTGCGCCGACGACGATCGTTCCCGGCGCGAGCACGCCGGCCACGACGCTCCCCGGCGCCACGACCACCGTCGCGCCGACCACCACCGTCGCGCCCTCCACGACCGTCGCGCCGAGCGCCGGCGCGACGACGCCCACCACCGGTACCGCCGGCACCGGCGGTACCAGCGGAACGGCGAAGCCCAATCCGGGAGCGCTCTCGCCGGCCGAGCAGGAAGTGCTGCGCAAACTGCGCAAAGCGAACCCGTCGAAGTGAGCTGACCGGCCCCGACGCGCGAGAGGTACGGTTCCCGGCGATGCCCGCCTCTCCCCTGGCGGTCTCGCGTGAGGCCGACGTCGCAGTCCTCGGTGCGGGCGCGGCCGGGCTCTACGCAGCGCTGTGCGCCGCCCGCGAGCACGCGAGCGTCGTGCTCATCTCCCCCACCCCGCTCGCCCAGACCGCCAGCTACTGGGCCCAGGGCGGACTCGCAGCAGCGCTCGCTGGGGACGACAGCGCAGAGCTTCACCTGCGCGACACCGTGCTCGCCGGGCGCGGGCTCGTGCGCCGCTCAGCCGCCGAGATCCTCGCGCTCCAGGCGCCCGACTGCGTTCACGACCTGCAGTCGCTCGGCGTCAGCTTCGACGCCGACGGCTCCGGGCGACTCGCGCTCGGGCTCGAGGGCGGGCACTCGGTCAGGCGCGTCGTGCACGCCGGCGGCAGCGCGACCGGAAGGCGCGTCGTGCGCCAGCTCTCCGCGCTCGTCGCCGCCGAGCCGCGCATCGTCGTGCTCGAGGGGGCGCGGGCGCGCGCGCTGTGGAGCTCAGACGATCGCTGCCGCGGGCTCATCTGCGATGACGGGCAGGTCGTCCTCGCGCGCGCCGTCATCCTCGGCACCGGCGGCGCCGCAGCGATGTGGGCGCGCTCGACCAACCCGCCCGGCTCCCAGGGCGTCGGCCTCCTGCTCGCGCACGCCGCCGGCGCCGCCCTGGCCGACCTCGAGCTGCTGCAGTTCCATCCCACCGCTGTGATCGGCGTCAAGGGGCGCGAGGGCTTCCTCGTGACCGAGGCGATCCGGGGCGAGGGCGCCACGCTGCACGACTCCAGCGGCGAGCGCTTCGTCGACGAGCTCGCTCCGCGCGACGAGGTCTCGCGCGCGATCGAGACCCGGCTGCGCGAGTCCGGCGAGCAGTCCGTCGGACTCGACATGCGCGCAGTCGATCCGGCGCACTTCCCCAACGTCGTCGCCTCGCTACGCGAGGCCGGGCTCGACCCCGCGCGCGAGCTGATCCCCGTGGCGCCAGCCGCGCACTACACGATGGGCGGCATCGTCGCCGACCTGCACGCGCGCTCGACGCTGCCAGGCCTGTACGCCGTCGGCGAGTCCTCCTGCACCGGGCTGCACGGCGCCAACCGGCTCGCTTCCAACTCACTCAGCGAGTGCTTCGTGTTCGCCCGCCGCGCAGTCGAGCACGCGCTCGGCGAGCCACGCGTCGAGCAGGCGCCCGCGGCGCCCTCAGAGGCCGAGCTGCAGGCACTGCGAGCGCTGCCCGCACCACCCGTCGGCGACGCCGCCACGCGCGCCGCGCTGTGGCAGGACGCCGGCATCGTGCGCTCTGCCGAGGGCCTGCAGAGGCTGCTCGCAAATCCGCACCCGCTGGCGCGGCTGATCGCGCTGTGCGCGCTCGCGCGCGAGGAGAGCCGCGGCGCGCACCAGCGCAGCGACTTCCCCGAGCTCAACCCGGCACTCGACGGCTCTCACTTCGTCATTCACAGCCCGTCGCACCCGGACGGGCGAGACGTCGAGATCGCCGCCCAGCACTGGGACTGAGCGCCCCGCGCGGGCGCCGTGTCTCGGGCAGCGTCCCGGGCGGTTCTCACGTGCGCGGCAGCCGCGCCGCGCACGCCGCCGGACCCCTTCGGGGTCCTACATAAAAAGATCGCCCGTACACCTTTATCTCGCTCCTTTTGTGATCGCGCGCGTGTTGATGCACGTAGAAGGATCGGAGGCTTTTCGGAGTCTCTGAGAACACGGGGGTGTGCTCCAAACAACGAAGAGGGTCAGGAGTAGCCATGTACCAGTTCAGCAGAGCCATCTACAGGGAGCTCGCCTCCCAGATCGTGCCGCCCCCGCCCGGCGCTCCGGAGAGCAGCAATCACGCCGCCGTGCTGAGTGCCTGCGAGGCCGTCGTCACGCGCCTGGCCACCGACCGCCACTACTTCGCGCGCCCTGAGCGCACGCTGTTCTCCGACATCCGCAACTACTTTCCGATGTCCTCGCAGTCGCACGTCCACCACGTCGTCTGCCGCTACGTCCAATACGCGCAAGAGTTCATCGCACTGCATCCGCACGAGGGCTACGCCGCCGTCAGCGGCGCCCCGCCGCAGTGCCGCGCCACCACGCGCAAGGGCGCCGCCTGCCAGCGCGTGCCGCTGCCGCACAACGGCTACTGCCCGTCCCACCAGCACCTCGCCGACACCGAGGATCGCGAGCTGGCCGCCGCCTAGCTTCACCCGTAGGCTCCCACGATGCTCCTGGGAGTCGACGTCGGCGGGACCTTCACCGACGCCGTGCTCGTCGGCGCCGACTCTGCCGTCCACACCGCCAAGGTCCCCTCCTCACCCGGCTCGCAGTCTGAGGCCGTGCTCGCGGCAGTGCGGCTCGTGCTCGAGCGCGCCGGCGCGCACCCGCGCGAGGTCGAGCGCTTCGCGCACGGCATGACCGTCACGACCAACGCGTTGCTCGAGGGCCACACCGCGCGCACCGCGCTGATCGCAACTGACGGCTTCACCGACGTGATCGAGCTCGGGCGCCAGGCGCGCCCGCACCTGTACCGGCTCTGCGACGCGCAGCCTGAGCCGCTCGTACCCGCCGAGCTGCGCTTCGCCGCGCCCGAGCGCATGACCCCCGACGGACCGCTGCGCGCGCTCGACCCTGGCGCCGCGCGCGCGCTCGTGCAAGAGCTGGCAGCGGCTGAGCCGGAAGCCGTCGCCGTCGCGCTGCTGCACTCCTATGCACACCCCGAGCACGAGCGCCTGCTCGGCGAGCTCGTCGCAGAGCTATTGCCCGATGCGCAGCTCTCGCTCTCCAGCGAGCTCGTCGGCACTTTCCGCGAGTTCGAGCGCACCGCCACGACCGCGCTCGATGCAGCGCTCTCGCCGTTGCTCAGCAGCTATCTGAGCCGGCTCTCCGGCCAGGCGCGCGCGCACGAGCTGCCCGAGCCGCAGATCATGCAGTCCTCAGGAGGGCTCACCAGCGTCGCGCGCGCCTCCGCGCACGCCGCCCTGACCGTGCTCTCCGGGCCTGCAGGCGGCGTCGGTGGGGCGTTGCTGCTCGCGCAGCTCGCCGGCGAGCGCGACGTGCTCTGCTTCGACATGGGCGGCACCTCCTGCGACGTCTGCCTGATCGAGAACGCGCAAGTCGCCGAGACCGCAGAGCGCGCCGTCGCCGGGCGCCCGCTGTCGCTGCCGGCGCTCGACATCCACACCGTCGGCGCCGGCGGCGGCTCGATCGCCTGGCGTGACTCCGGCAGCGCGCTGCGCGTCGGGCCGGCCTCCGCAGGCGCCGAGCCAGGGCCCGCGTGCTACGGGCGCGGCGGCAGCGAGCCGACCGTCACCGACGCCAACCTGCTGCTCGGGCGACTGCTCGCCGACGCGCCGCTCGCCGGCGGGCTGAGCCTCGACCGCGGTGCCGCCGAGCGCGCCGTCGCAGGGTTGGCCGAACAGCTCGGCATCGGCACGCTCGCGTGCGCTGAGGGCATCGTGCGCGTCGCCGAGTCCGAGATGCTCGGCGCGCTGCGGCTGATCACCGTCGAGCGCGGCATCGACCCGCGCCGCTTCGTGCTCATGCCCTTCGGAGGCGCCGGGCCGCTGCACGCCTGTGCGATGGCGCGCGAGCTCGGTATCTCACGCGTGCTCTGCCCGCGCGCCTCCGGCGTGCTGTGCGCGCTAGGCCTCGCCGCCGCCGCCCCGCGCCACGACGTCTCGCGCACCGTCCTGCTCAGTGGCGCCGAGCTGAGCGCCGAGCGCCTGCGCGCCGTGCGCGACGCCGCCGTCGAGCAGGCCACAGCCGCGCTCGCCGGCAAGCACACGCGCCTGCGCGTCGCCTACGAGCTGCGCTACGCCGGGCAGTCCTTCGAGCTGTCAGTCGAGCAGTCCCGATCTGTCGACCCCGACCAGCTGCGCGAGTCCTTCGCCGCCGCGCACCAGCAGCGCTACGGCTATCGCGACGAGGATTCCCACGTCGAGCTCGTCAACGTGCGCGTCTCCGTTTGGGGGCCCGCGCCCGAGCTGCGCCCGCGCGCGGACGGTGAGACGCCCGGCGCCAGCGCGCGACCCGCTCAGACAGACGTGTTCTTCGGTGGCGAGGCGCTGCCAAGTGCAGTGCTGCGCGGAGAGCTCGCGCCCGGGACGCGCCTGCGCGGCCCTGGCGTGTGCGCGCTCGCCGACGCGACTCTCATCGTCGCGCCCGGCTGGTCCGGGAGCGTCGACGAGCACGGGAGCTGCCACCTGCGCGATGGCGGCGGCGAGCGCCAGGGCCAGCGCGGTGCCGGGGACGGTGCACGTGCAGGCGGGGCGCCGAGCGTTGGCGGCGCATGAACGCGCTCGACCCGATCGAGCTGCAAGTGCTCTCCGGGGCGCTGCGGGCGGCGTGCGAAGAGATGGGCGTCGTGCTGATCCGCTCGGCGCACTCGTCGAACATCAAGGAGCGTCGCGACGCCTCCACGGCGCTGTTCGACGCGGACGGTCAGATGATCATGCAGGCTGAGCACATCCCTGTGCACCTCGGCTCGATGCCCGCCGCCGTCGCGGCCGTGCTAAGCGAGCGCCACGCGCCGGGAGTCTCGTGGATCCTCAACGACCCGTTCGCCGGCGGCACGCACCTTCCGGACATCACCGTGATCACGCCCGTGTTCGGGGGCGACAGCAGCGCCGGCGGCGGCGGCTCCGGGCCCCTGCTCGGCTTCGCCGCCAGCCGCGCCCATCACGCGGACGTGGGCGGGCGCGTGCCCGGCTCGATGCCCGCCGACAGCCACACGCTCGCGGAAGAGGGCGTCGTGATCTCCCCGCGTGTCCTCGACGAGCGCGCGATCGAGGAGCTCGCGGGACGTATGCGCCAGCCGCAGGAGCGCCGCGCTGACCTGCGCGCGCAGCTCGCCGCCAACCGCACGGGCGCGCAGCGGCTGGCCGCACTCGCCAAGCAGCTCGGCCCGGAGCGCCTGCGCGCGGCCACCAAGGAGGTGCTCGACTACGCCGAGCGGCGCACGCGCGCGTGCCTGGCGGCGCTGCCCGATGGCGAGCTTCGCGCCGAGGACTTGCTCGAGGCTCCCGAGGGCGATCTGCGGCTGTGCGTGCGCGCGAGCGTCGAGGGCGAGCGGCTGCTGCTCGACTTCAGCGGTAGCGCCGAGCAGCACGAGGGCAACCTCAACTGCCCGATCGCTGTCACGCGCTCGGCGTGCCTGTTCGCGGTGCGCGTGCTCACCGACCCCGACATCCCGCCGTCAGCCGGCTCCTACCGCCCGATCGAGGTGCGCGCTCCGCTCGGCTGCCTGCTCAACGCCCGCCCAGGCGCAGCCGTGGCGGCGGGCAACGTCGAGACCTCCTCGCGCGTGGCCGACCTCGTGCTCAGCGCGTTCGGGCGCGCGCTCGGGCAGGGCACGATGAACAACCTCACGCTCGGCGACAGCGGCTTCTCCTACTACGAGACGCTCGGCGGCGGTCAGGGCGCGTGCGCCGACGCGGACGGGCCGAGCGGCGTGCACGTGGCCATGAGCAACACGCTCAACACGCCCGTCGAGGCGCTCGAGCGCGAATTCCCGCTGCGCGTCGTGCGCTACGCGCTGCGGCGAGGCTCCGGTGGCAATGGGCGGACGCGCGGCGGCGACGGCGTCGTGCGCGAGCTGGAAGCGCTGCGCGAGATGTCCTTCTCGCTGATCGCCGAGCGGCGGCGGCACGCCCCGCGCGGGGCCGGCGGCGGCGAGGACGGCGCGGCCGGGCGCGACAGCCTAGACGGGGCGCCACTCGCCGGCAAGTCCACCGGCCTGCTGCGCGCCGGCGAGCGGCTGCGCATCGAAACCCCTGGAGGCGGGGGGTTTGGCCAGGCGGACAAGCCTGTAAACGCAAGATAACCCGGTGATTTCCAGGCGATTTGGGATTTCCGCCTGGGTTTCGTATCTTTAACGGACCGGCTTCCGCCCAGCAGGGCCAAGGCGCCGGGAGAGAAAGAGACGTTTCTCAGCCTCACATCAGTTATGCCAATTGCTTTCAAAGAATGGGCTGTCACCGTCCGCGCGCTAGCGGAAGGCGAGCAGCTCCTCACCCTCCGCAAGGGCGGACTCCGCGAACCGGGCAAATCGTTTCGGCTCGCCCACGAACGGTTCTTCCTGTACCCCACGTTCGACCACCAGCCAGGCGACCTCGTGCGCGAGTCCCACCAGCCCGAGCTGCGCCGCGCGCTCGAGGAGGGCGTGTGGAGCGACGGCGAGCCGCATTTGCAGGCGTTCACCTCCGGCGCCCCCGTGCAGCAGCCGGACCGCGTGCGCATCCGCGCCTGGGCGGAGGTCGCAGACCACTTCACGATCGCCGATCCGCGCTGCGTGGACGCGCTCTCGCCGTTCTACGTGTGGACCCCCGACTACGCCGAAAAGCGCCTCGGCTGGCGCCGTCACCAGCCGCTGCACGTGCTGCTGCTGCGCACCTACAGGATCCCGCGCCCGGTGACGGTCAAGGTCAAGGACGAGTACACCTCCGGGCAGGCCTGGATCGAGCTGCAGCGCGAGCTGCCATTCGAGGGCACCCCGGTGCTCTCAGACGCCGAGTTCGAGCGCGCCTCCGAAGAGATCCGCTCGATCACGAGCGAAGCTGCCGGCCCGCAGCCGGTCCTCGCCTAGCGCCCGCGCGCTAGACCCCCGCCTCAGCCTCCGCTTCGCTGTCCGCCCCGCCGCTCGTGCCCGCGTCCTCGGCCCCGGCGGCGCCCTCTGCCTCGCTGTCGAACGCGAGCGCTTCGCGCGCCGCCTCGGCGCCGGACTCGGGGACGAGCACATCTCGCGGCCCGGCGGCGAGGAAGTCCGGCACATCAAAGCCACCTGAGCGGCGCATCATGCTGGGGATGCCCTCCTCGAGCAGCATCGTCTCGACCAGCTCAGCCTCCGGCTGACTCTCCACGCGAGCGACCTTCACGAGCCGGCCTTCGGCGTACTGCGGCTTGATCTTGCGCGCCTTGCGCTGGCGCTCGCCAGCCTCGCGCTGCGTGCCCGGCAGGTACACGAGCGGCATCTCGCATGCGGCGCAGAAGCGCTCGCTGCGGGGATGCTCCACGCCGCAACCGGGGCAGATGAGCGGCTTGTCGCTCAGCTCGCCGGCTCCTGCAGCGGCACCTCGCGCACGTCTGCGCCGTCAATCAGGTAGGAGCGCAGCTCCGGCTCGGGCCCGCTGGCCAGGCCGACGATGACCCACTCGATCTCGGGCAGGTTGGCGGCGAAGCTGATGTCCGTTTGGGAGGGGTACGGGGCACTACGCACGTGCGAGTGGTAGATCGCGCCGATCTCCCAGCCCTCCTCTTCGATCTCCCGCGTCAGCTGGTACTGCTGCATCGGGTCGATCTCGAACTTCAGCGCGCTCGCGTGAATGTTCTCGGCGCGGTATACGCGCGTGGCGCGCTTGTCCTCGGCGCCGACCCC
>JBBSDZ010000072.1:0-10532 GCA_038240205.1 Solirubrobacterales bacterium
CCCGAGGCTGTCGCACTGAAGCCATTGGTAGCTGTAGGCGGTCGGGGAGTTCGTCCACGTGCCGTGGGCCTCGGTCAGCGCCTGCCCTTGCTGAGCTGTCCCACTGATCGTTGGCGGGGCCGTGCTGGACGGTGGCGGTGGAGGCGTCTGCGAGCTGTAGGTCGCATACAGCGACGTCTGCTTGGAGTCGCTGCTGGCCGGTCCAAATGGGTCACTCGGACCGGACGCGTAGGAGTTGGTGTTGTAGTCGCGTGACCCGGCGACGTTGTCATAGCGGAAGCTGGCGACATTGCTAGTGGCACCGGTGATCGCCCCGATCCAGTAGCTACCGGCTTTGAGTTTCAGGGCCGAGGCGAACGTGAGGTCATACCAACCGGCCGCGCCCGGGCTCTTGAAGGTGAGCGGTTCTGAGGCGCCAAGCAGCGCTCCCGGCAGCCCACCGGCGTCCCCGTAGAGAACGCCCTTCACGAGTTGCTGACCTGAGGTGCCACTTGGCGCGAGGTAGATGCTGAGCTTGGTCACGGCTCCGGCGGTCGTGAGCGTGTAGCGGCTCACCCGCTTGCGATCCGCCAGGAACGTGTCTGAGGAAGCGCCAACGCTCGTCTTGCCGAACGTGAGCGGTGGTGGAGAGGCCATGCAGCCTGGGAGCGCCTTGCAAACGTCCAGGCGCCCGCCAGTGATCACCTTGCCCGACAGCGACGGCAGCTTGTCAACGTTTTCGAGGATGTCCGCCTTTACCCCCGTGGCAGATAGCGAGGGCGCGACCGACAGGACCAGTGCGGCTGCGCCAGCCACCTGTGGCGAGGCCATCGAACCGCCGCTCAGGTATCCGTACCCGCCGTTGCGCAGCGTCGAGTAGATGCTGACCCCGGGCGCCGCGAGGTCCACGGTGTGGGCTCCGTAATTTGCCCACCTCGGCAGCAGGTCGTTGTTATCGCTCGCCGTCGCGCAGATCTCGCTCGGCCGGTCATAGCCGCACGGATAGCGCCGCACCGCTTCCGAGTCGTTGTTGTCGCCCGTATTCCCGGCAGCCGTCACGAACAGGATGTTGTTCGCGCCCAACGTGTCGATCTCGTCGGAGAGCGCCTGCGAGTAGGCGGTACCGACAAATGTCGCCGAGTCGTTCACCACGCGTACGTTCACACCGGCCTGCTTGGCTGCCACGAGCCACTGCAGAGCTGCGATCAAGCCGCTGGTCGAACCGTTGGCAGAGGAGTCGAGCCACTTGACCGGGAGGATGCTTGTTTGCCAGTTCATGCCAGCCACCCCGACGCCGTTGTTGCCCACGGCGCCCATGATCCCGGCCACGTGCGTTCCGTGGCCGCCATAGGCGTTGTCGTCATCCATTGGTTCACACGTATTCTTCAGGACGTTGTAGCCGCGCGTGCCCGCCGCGCATCCGCCGATCCCGCCGGGGTTGGTCCAGACGTTCGACGCCAGGTCCGCGTGGTTGTAGTTGACGCCGGTGTCAGTCTCCCCGACCACGATCCCACGACCGCCCGTGCTGACGCCCCACGCCGCAAGTGCGCGGTCATCGGCTCCGGGCGTGCCGTTGGCGGATGCGCCCAGCACCTCTTCGGCGTTCTGGGTGGGAATGCTTTGGCCGGTGTTGCTCGGCGCCCACTGAAGCGGAAAGGAAGGATCGTTCGGCGTCGCGCTCGCGTGCATCAGGTAGTCCGGCTCGGCGTATGCAACCGCAGGGTTGGCACGCAGGGTGCGGATCGCCGCCGGCAAAGCCTTCTCTGAGACGCTGAGCAACGCCAGGGAGGGTGGTACTTGGGCCTGGCCGCCGAGCGCGCGCGCGGACTTGATCGCCGGTCCGACGCGGCGTGGCCCGCGAGTCCCGGCGCTGCGCTCGATCGTGCGCTGGCGCGAGGCGGAGACTCCGGCACGAAAGCCGACCAGCACGATCCCGGGACGGTGCGGTGTCGTGGCCGGAGACGAGGTGTGCTTCGCAGTGCCAGGAACAGCTCTCGCTAGATCGGGCGGCTGCGGCGGTGCGGCAGTTGTGGCTGGCGGCTCAATCGACCCGCCCGCGAATGCCGCCGAAGCCAGTGCAATCGCGGCAAGCACAATCAGGAGGACGCTCCCCCACGTGCTCACCCGCCCTATCAGCGTTCCGTGAGGGCGCATCTTCGTCTCCCGATCGTTGTGTGGCAGCCCGCTGCGAGCTACTCACCAACCTGTTGGATCCATGCATCATACGGTACGTGGCGCCGATCGGCTACCTCAGATTGAGCGTCACGCGGGTCGTGCTGAGCAACGCCGGTGCCGGGATGCTGCGCACGATGCTCGCCGTCGCGCCGAATCTTCGATGTGCTCGAAGCAGCGCTCGACCAAGCCTGTTCAGTTGGACCTCGACGACCTGATTCGCCCCCACGGTGAGCGAGAAGTGCGCGCTGCCAATGCTGAGCACACGCGCGCCGTTCGCTCTGCTCCGATGGCGAAGCGTGACCGTGCCACGGCAATGCGCGGAGCCTGTGCGGATGAGGTGGATCTGAGCGTGTTGCGCTCTAACCAGCAGCCGTCTCGCGCCGATCGTGAGACGGCATGGCGCGTTCTGCATTCCGGGAAGGGTGCGGATCGCGGTTGCGAGGACCGCTGAGGATCCCGGCTGTAGCGCCGGCGCCGGCGCAGTTTCACCGCCTCCTGGCGCTGGGCGCGGTTGCCCTTCCGGTTCTGGCGCGGGGCTTGGCCCAGTGCTGGTCACGTGGCCGAGGCCATAGCGCGTCGAGGTCCCGGCTGGTACGCCACCCACCCAGTCGACCTCCAGCAGCACCCTCGTTTGCGCAAGCTCCGGGATTTCGCTGACGATCTGGTCCGTCCTCGTATCGATTACGCTCCCAGCGTCGCCAACGTACACGTAGCGGCCGTCAAGGCTCGCCTGTAGCCATCCGCTTTTGGAGCAGTCATAACTGCACTGAGTCTGTTGGCCGGAGATTGAAGGGAGTTTCACCGGCGCAAGTTCGAGTGGTGCGCGTGTCGGAACTTCGCTCACGTCGAAGACACGAACCTCTTCAGCGACAGCGTCGAACACGTAGAGGCGCTTCTCGTCTGGCGTGAGCGTGATGCCGTGACTTGGTGCGCTGAACGCGAACGGATAGGGGGTAGTCAGGCCTGGGAATTCGAGCGTGTAGAGCACCTGGCCGGTGACGATGCTCGAAACCTGAAAGCCGAGGAATTCACTCTCGGTCGTGTACGCCAGCGTGTTCGCGCCGTTGACCGTAAAGGGACGCACACCGGCGATGAGCGGACCGACCCGCCGAACGACCCGGTCCGTTCCCGTGCTCGCGACGTCGAGGTAGTTCGAGTCACGGCCGGCCAGGTACACGTATTTGCCGTCGAGGCTCACGATCGTGTTGTGTGCGCCGGTTCCGCCCTGAATCGTGTCGATGGGTTCCCCGTTGCTCGCGGCGAGCACGTTCCAGATCCCCGTCCGCTCGTTCTCCCCACTCGGCATATAGATCCTCCTCCCATCCGCCCCGAGCGCGCCGCTGTCGATTGGAAATCGATAGGTGCGGTTCCACAGCAAAGTCCCCGACACCAAGTCGTAAGCGAGGAGCGAGCCGTCGAACGACCCGGCTGGGCCGTCGCCGCCGTGACTGATGTAGAGGATGTGCCCAGCAGGGTCGACCATCGCACCGCGCACGCCGTCGGCGTCCGGCAGGTTCTTGATTTCTTGCACGAGCTGCTGACCGTTGTCGATGTCGTACACGAGTACCTTGCCGCTAAAGAAGAGATACTCGTAGTGGTGCAGCGTGGCGGAGCCGGCGGAGGCTTCCGCGGGAGACGGTGCGCTCGGCGGCGCAGCGGCGGCGCTCGAGACAGCCCACCCCAGCATGAGCAGGTACGCCAGGCAGATCGCGGCCGACCGAGCTACATTGGCCACTGACTGCCTTGCGGCGGGTCCTGCATGATCCGGCTTCGTCGGCGCGAGTCTGCTCACCGAGACCTCCTTGTCCTCGGTGCCCGTGGCATCGATTGAGCGGGTCAGCGGGTGAACTATCGTCGCCGAGCGCCCTCCTGTCAAGCTCACGGCATCCCGCTGCGCGAGCCCTCGAGGCTATTGGGGCGGTGCATCAAAGCGCATAACGCCCCGTGGCGCAGCTCTCGGGAGATTGCCAGTCCTCGCTTACCGTCGCCTAACCGGCGGTCGCCACGGTGATGGTCAGCCTCCACGTGGAGGAACCGCAAAGTGAAAGAGGATGACGATGAATCCGATGAACAAGGGCCTCACGGCAACGGCGATCACCGCCTCGCTGCTCGCAGGAGGTGCTCTGGGCTCCACGGTCCTCAGTACCGCTTCGAGTGGCGCGGCTACCGCGACATCGACCACCGCGACGCCGAGCGGCGCGGGCACGTCCAGTGCGCCAAAGTTCAACGGCCCGGCTCATGGAACGGCCGCGCACGAGGACGCTGAGAAAGCGGTCGCCAGTGACGCGGCCACTGAGGCGCAGGCCGCCGCGGTCAAAAGCGTCGGCAGCGGCACCGCAGGTGCTGTCACGAGCGACTTCACCGGCTCGGGCTATGAGACGACCGTAACGAAGTCAGACGGCACCAATGTCGAGGTACACCTCGACAGCTCATACAACGTCATGCAGGGCGGCCCCGGCGGGCACCCAGACGGTCCGCCGCCGTCAGCCGGCTAGACACGCCGCTAGCTGCCAGGCGGGTCGCGGCTTCCTCAGGACACCTGGACGAGTTGCGGCCCGCCCTGGCGCGTTGCCGGGCGCTACTCGACGACGACGCGGACGGTGCGCAGCAACCGGTCGCTGGCCCCGCGCACGCTGCCCCCGAGCTCGAGCGTGCGCTGCACATAGGCGAGCGTCTCGCCGGTGAGGCGCTCGCCGGGCAGGACGTTGGGAATGCCGGGCGGGTAGGTAGCAAGCGACTCAGCGGCGATCCGTCCTGCCGCCTCGGCTGCAGGCACGGCCTCCTGGATACCAAGGAAGGCTTCGCGCGGGGTCATCGCCAGTTCGCCCCACGGCGGCGGCGCGGCGAAGCTGGCGCTCGCGCCGGTGGGGTCCAGGCCGACGCGCTCGACTGCCGCTCGTAGCGCGAGCACCAAGCGCTCGGCCTCGGGCAGCGCGCGCTCGCCCATGCCGAAGACGGCGACGACGACGTTCTGGCCGTAGAGCTCGAGGTTGATGTCGCCGACCTCGCGCAACAGCGGCGCGAGCTCGTAGCCGCTCGCGGCGATTCCGCGCACGTCGACGGCGAGCCGCAGCGGGTCGTAGGCGAACACGCCAGAGCGGCCGATCATGCGCTCGTCGAGCACGTCGAGACCGTCGATCTCCCTGATCTGCTCGCGCGTGTGCGCGAGCGCCTTCATCGTCTCTCCGAGCAGCTCACGGCCGCGCACGGCCGCCAAGCGGCGGGCAGCATCGAGCGAGGCGGTGAGCAGCGAGTTGGGACTGGTCGATTCGGTCAGCGTGACGGCGCGGTCGACGGCGTCGGCACCGATCAGATCGCCGGCACACTCGCCGAGATGCAGCATCGCCGACTGCGTGAGGCTGCCGACGATCTTGTGCGTGCTCGAGATCACCAGATCAGCGCCGGCGGAGAGCGCGTGCTCGGGTAGTTCCTCGTGGAAGGCCATGTGTGCCCCCCAGGCCTCATCGACGATCAGCGGCACGCCGCGCGCGTGCGCCACCTCGGCGAGCGAGCGCACGTCGGCGACGGCCCCGAAGTACGTCGGTGAGACGACCCACGCTCCGACGGCTCCGGGGGTCTGGTCGAGCGCGCGCTCGAGCGTCTCGGGTAACAGGCAGTGGGCGATGCCGAGCTCCGGGTCGAGCTCGGGCGCGGCGAAAGTCGGGCGCAGCCCGGACAACACGAGCGCGTCGATCGTGCTCGAGTGCGCGTTGCGCTGGAGCACGACCTCGCGGCCGTAGTGAGCAAGCGCCAGGCCGGCTGAGAGGTTGCCCTGCGAGGCGCCGTTGACGAGGAACCACGCGCGCTTGGCGCCCCACGCGCCGGCCGCGAGCTCCTGCGCCTGCTCGAACGGAGTCGGTTCCGGGCCGATATCGACGCCGTGCGTGAGCGCCGGGATGTCGAGGCGCAGCGCACGCTCGCCGATCGCCTCGAGCAGGTCCGGGTCGGCGCCCGGCCCGCCCTTGTGTCCGGGCACGTGCAGGCGCGCGGGCTCGCGCGCGGCGTACTCGCGCAGCGCGTCCAGGTAGGGGGTGTGATCCTGGTTGGAGCTCATCGCCCTCCCAGGCTAGAGGCCCGCGGCGGTCGTACCGCTCGCGAGCTCTCGCCTATGCCGATCGCGCGCCTGTCGAATCCGCCGGCACAGCGCCTGCGTCTCCGATCAGCGTCTGCAGACCGGCATCGGTCCACAGCGTCTGCTCGCGGCCCGGCCCGACGCCGACGAGCGCAACCGGCGCACCGGTGTGCTCGGCGACGAAGTCGAGGTACTCGCGCGCGCAGTCAGGGAGGTCGGAGAGCGTGCGGCACTCGCCGAGATCCTCGCTCCAGCCCGGCAGCTCGGTGAGCTCGGCTGAGCTGTGGTGCAGCACCGTCTGGTGGTAGGGAAAGTCGTCGAACACGGCGTCTTCGGCGCCACGGTAGCTCGTGCAGACCTGGATGCGGTCGAGCCCGGAGAGGACGTCGAGCTTGGTCACGACCAGCGAGGTGAGCGTGTTCAGGCGGGCGGCGTAGCGCAGCGCGACGAGATCCAGCCAGCCGGTGCGCCGCGGGCGCCCGGTCGTCGTGCCGAACTCGCCGCCGCGTTTGCGGATCTGCTCGCCCATGTCGTCGTGCAGCTCGCTCGGGAACGGCCCGGCGCCCACTCGCGTGGTGTAGGCCTTGGAGATACCCCACACCTCGTCGATGTCCTTCGGGCCCACGCCGGTGCCGACGCAGGCTGCGCCCGAGAGCGGGTTGGAGGACGTCACGAACGGATACGTGCCGTGGTCGATGTCGAGCATCGCGCCCTGCGCACCCTCGAAGATGATCCGCTTGTCGTCGTCGAGCAGGTCCCACATCAGCTTCGCCGTGTCGGCGATGTGCTGCTCGAGGCGGTGCCCGTAGGTGAGGTACTCCTCGGTCATCGTGTGCAGGTCGAGCGTCGGGTCCTTCTCATACGGGCGCAGCGACAGGCGCTTCGGATCCATCGCGGCGACGATCTTCTTCTTGAGGATCTTCTCGTCGAGCAGGTCCTGCACGCGGATTCCGAGGCGCGCCGCCTTGTCGGCGTAGCAGGGGCCTATACCCCGGCGCGTGGTGCCGATCTGCAGGCTTCCGAGCTTGGCCTCGCCGGCCGAGTCGAGCAGCAGGTGATAAGGCATGATCAGGTGCGCGTTGGCGGAGATGCGCAGACCGCTGACGTCCACTCGTCGTGCGCGCAGCGCGTCGAGCTCGCCGATCAGAACCTTCGGGTCGATCACGACGCCGTTGCCGATCACGCAGCGCTTGCCCGGGTAGAGGATGCCCGAGGGGATCAGGTGCAGCTTCCACTCCTCGCCGTCGCGCACGATCGTGTGCCCGGCGTTGTTGCCGCCCTGGAAGCGCACGACAGCGTCGACCCGCTCGGCGAGTAGGTCGGTGATCTTGCCCTTGCCCTCGTCGCCCCACTGGGCGCCGACTATCACGATCCCTGGCATCTGAGGTGCAGTCTACGGAGGCGGCTCAGCCGGCCCGGACCGGGCTCGGCGGCTGCTCGCGCCGATCCTTGACGAGGAGCCGATCGTCGTCGCCGTAGAGCGGCAGACCGTTGCCGCAGATCGCGACCAGCCTGGAGACAGTGCGCTCCCCGAGCTGCCCCACGAGGTCCTCGTACATCAGGTTGGTCGTCACGATCATCGCCCGCTCGTCCTCGTAGCGGGTGTTGACGATCGAGTAGAGCTGCTCGAGCACCCACTCGGTCGTGTTCTCGACGCCGAGGTCGTCGATGTGAAGCAGATCGACCGCGGCGAGCCGCTCGAGGAAGCCGACCATGCCGTCCTCGGTTTCGATCGCGCCGCGGATTAGGTTGAGCAGCCGCGGCAGCGAGTAGATCGCGACGGAGCGCCCGGCGTCGAGCGCCGCCTTGGAGACGATCATTGCGAGCGTCGTCTTGCCGGTGCCGACGTCGCCCATCAGCCACAGCCCGTGACCGGCGTCGAGGTTCGCCCCGATGTCGCGCACGTAGCGCCTGACCGCCTGCACCTGCTCGGGAGCGCTGCGTGCGATTTCAGGCACCGGCGGGCGGTCGAAGGAGACGCCGCGGTAGCGCTTGGGCACGCGCCCCTCCATGCCTGCCGTGCGCAGCTTGGCGATGCGCCCGGAGCGGCAGCGGCAGTCAGAGGCCGTGTTGCTCGCCTCGTCGACGATGAAGCCGCTGCCGTCGCAGATCCCGAGCGGGCAGTCCGCCTCGGCGCGAGCCGGCGGCACGCGCGGGTCGGCGCTCATGGCGTGTAGCGCTCGCCGGCGTAGTTCATGAACTTTGGGTACTCCTTCTGGAAGGTCAGCGTGACTTTGCCAACGGCGCCGTTTCGGTGCTTGGCGATGATCAGGTCGGCCTCGCCTGGGCGCTCGGACTCCTCGTCGTAGTACTCATCGCGGTAGATGAACATGACCAGGTCGGAGTCCTGCTCGAGGTTCCCGCTCTCGCGCAGGTCGGAGAGCTGTGGCTTCTTGTCCGGCCGCGTCTCCACCGCGCGGCTGAGCTGCGACAGGGCGATTACCGGCACGCCGAGCTCGCGCGCCAGGATCTTCAGCCCACGGCTGAGCTCGCCGACGGCAGTGACGCGGCTGTCGTAGCGACTGTCCGTGCGCATCAGCTGCAGGTAGTCGATGATGATCAGCCCGAGGCCGCCCTCGCATTGGCTGTGCAGGCGACGCGCCTTCGCGCGGATCTCGAGCATGCCGACGTCGCTGGAGTCGTCCACCCACAGCGGCGCCGCCGCGAGCACCTGCGAGGCCTTGAGGATCTTCGGCCAGCGCTGCTCGGCGACGCGACCCTTGCGCAGCTCCTCGCCCTTGATGCGCGCCTGAGAGGCGACGAAGCGCTGGGCGAGCTCCGCCTCCGCCATCTCCAGCGAGAACAGCGCCACCGGCTTCTTGAATTCCACGGCGGCGTTCTCTGCGATGTTGCACACGAGCGCGCTCTTGCCCATCGCCGGGCGCGCGGCGATGATGATCAGGTTGCCCGGCTGAAAGCCTCCCGTGATCTCGTCCAGGTCTTTGAACCCCGACGGCGTGCCCGTGAGCGAGGTGCCTTCGATCGAGAGGCGGTGCAGCTTGTCGAGCTCCTCGTGCAGCACCTCCTCGATCGCCCTGAAGTCCTGCTGGCGATCGTCGCGCGCCACCTCGAGCATCGCCTTCTCGGCCTGCTCGACGAGCTCGCGCGGCGCCGCCTGGTGGCCGAGCACGCTCTCCTGGATCTCATACGAAGCTTTCAGCAGCCGGCGCAGCAGCGCGTTCTCGCGCACGATCTGCGCGTAGCGGCGTGCGTGACCGGCGGCCGGGACAACGCCGCTCAGCTCGTCCACCGTCGCCTCGCCGCCGATCTCCGCGAGCTTGCCCATCTGGCGCAGGCGATCGATCACCGTCAGCGTGTCGACCGGCTCGCTCTCGTTGTAGAGCGCGAGCATCGCGTCGTAGATGATGCCGTGGCGCTCGCGGTAGAAGTCGTCCGCACGCAGCCCCTCCTCGATCACGAGCGCGTAAAGCGAGCGATCGGAGAGCAGGATCGCTCCCAGCACCGACTGCTCGGCGTCGAGGTTGTGCGGCGGCGCGAGCGCGCCCAGCGGTGGGCTCGCGCTGCCGTTTGCTTGCGAGACGGCGCTCATCGGTTGGGCGAGTCTAGGGTCGCCGCGACGGCCCCCCCGGCGCGTTGTTCGCAAAACGCGGGAGGAAATGCTGGGGGGGCGGAGGCGCTCATGGGCGAACACATGTTCCCAGCAGTGGCGGCGGTCAATCGGACCGCACGCTGTGCACCGCCGGCAGCTCTCGGACCCGCGGCAGGACCTACGGCGCGAGCCGGAACGGCGGGTAGCGGTCGGTGACGAGCACGTGGGCGTACGCGATCACGCGGTTGGTCCAGCGTCCGACGCCGACGAGGAACTCGAACATCCCGCGGGGGAAGCGGCCGGTGAAGAGGATCGCGAACCACGCTGCGATCACGACGAAGAACGCAGCGATGTAGAGGAAGAACAGCACCACGTAGTGCGGGATGGCGAGCAGCCACTTGACCAGTGGCAGCCAGCGGTTCAGATCGTCGCGGGCGTCCGGGTAGGGAAGCTCCAGATGCACCGCCTGATGCTCGTCGGTCGAGGGGTAACGATCCTCCATCAGCGTCAGGTACACGCCGACCCGAGCGGAGAACCGCATCAGCTCGAGGTTCCAGTCGAACCACCAGCGTGGATACTTCTGGCGAAACAGGATCATCAGCAGCGCCGGCAGCACCACTAGATGATTGATTCCACGGAATCACGCGCTGTAGTTGACGAGTGCGCGGCTGGGGCGGCCGAGTTGATGGTTGAGGCTGATGGCGGCGGCGAGTGTGAGGAGGCGTTGAAGGATGCGCTCGCGGAGGCCTTGGAGGG
>JBBSDZ010000073.1:0-10380 GCA_038240205.1 Solirubrobacterales bacterium
CAGCTATGTGCGCTGAGTCTCAGGGCTCGCCCAACCTACGGTCGGACGAGATCTCCCACTCTCGGAAAGAAAGCGAGAACAACCTCGCTACCCAGCGAGTAGAGGTTGTCCTATGAGCGTGACCCCGCGCGAGCGCGAGCGCGGGACGCCCGCGCGCGACGCGCTCGACGGCGCGGTCACGGCGATTGGCGCCGCGGGCTGTGAGACACCGCGGCTGGACGCAGAAGTGCTGCTCGCGCAAGTGCTCGGCGTCGCGCGCGAGCGGTTGCTGCTCGACCGCGAGCTGGTCGTAGCCGGCACCGCTGTGCGCGCGTTCCAGGACGCCGTGCGCCGACGCGCGGTCGAACGCGAGCCGGTCGCCTACATCGTCGGGCACCGTGGCTTTCGCAGACTGGAGCTGGCGGTCGACCGCCGCGCGCTCGTGCCGCGCCCCGAGAGCGAGTTGCTGGTCGAACGCGGCCTGGAACTGAAACAGAGCGCGAGCGTTCTGGACGTCGGAACCGGCAGTGGCGCCGTGGCGCTGGCACTCAAGGATGAGCGTGCAGACCTGCACGTGACCGGCAGCGACCTCAGCGCTGACGCGCTCGCGCTAGCGCGAGCGAACGCGGCGCAGCTGGGGATCGAGGTCGGCTGGCTGCACGCCGACCTGCTCGACGGCGTGGCCGACGAGTTCGACGCGGTGCTCGCGAACCTGCCCTATGTGGCCGAGTCCGAGCGGGCGATGCTGGCGCCGGAGATCCTTCGCCATGAGCCGCCCGGCGCCCTGTTCGCGGGACCCGACGGGCTCTCGGCGATCCGCAAGCTGCTCGCGCAGCTGCAGCCGCGTGGCCGCGTGCGCACGGTCGCGCTCGAGGTCGGCGCCACCCAGGCGGGCGCGGTCGGTGAGCTGCTCGCGACCGCTGGCTTCGCGGAGGTGCGCAGCTGGCGCGACCTGGCGGGCATCGAGCGGGTGATCGAAGGCAAGCGGTGAGCGGCGCGGAGGAGCGCAGCGGGACGTTGGGGCGCGAGCACGCGCGCCGTCTCGGCGAGTGTCTCGAGGGCGGCGGTGTGGCGGTCTTTCCAACCGACACCGTGTACGGGCTGGCGTGCGATCCGCTGCAGCGTGCGGCTGTCGACCGGTTGTACGAGCTCAAGGGCCGGCCGGCTGAGCGCCCGGCTGCGGTCATGTTCTTCGCGTTGCAGGCGGCGCTCGAGCAGCTCGCCGAGCTCGCCCCACGCGAGCGTGCGGCGGCGCGCGCGCTGCTGCCGGGACCGGTGACGCTGCTGCTGCCGAACCGTGAGCGTCGCTTCCCGCTGGCGTGCGGCCCGGACCCGGACACGCTCGGGCTGCGCGTGCCGCTGCTGACCGGGCCGCTCGCCGCGCTCGGCGCGCTCGGCTCGCCGCTGCTGCAGTCGAGCGCCAACATCTCGGGCGCGCCCGCGGTGTCGCGCGTCGAGGATCTTCCGCGCCAGCTGCTCGGCGGGGCGGACTTGGTGCTCGATGCGGGAGAGCTTGCGGGCACGGCCTCGACGGTCGTCGATCTGCGCTCGCTTCAGCAGAGCGGCGAATGGAGCGTCGTGCGCGAGGGGGCGCTCGGAAGCGCTGCTCTGCGGCGGGCGCTCATGCTAGCCTCGTGAGAGCTGCCGCGACTGGCGCCTGAGGTGGGATCGACCACCGGGGAGCGGCCAGCTTTTCCGCCGCGCGCCTGGGCACCAAACGTGTTGATCGCCTGCTCAAGGAGGGCGCTGTGTCCGAGCTAAGCCCCGATTACTTCAACCGCCCGCTGGGCGAGGTCGACCCCGAGATCGCCGAGGTGCTGCGCGGCGAGCTGGAGCGCGAGCAGCGCACGCTCGAGGCGATCGCATCGGAGAACTTCGTCCCGCGCGCAGTGCTCGAGTGCCAGGGCTCGGTGCTCACGAACAAGTACGCCGAGGGCTACCCTGGCCGTCGCTACTACGGCGGTTGCGAGTGGGTGGACGTCTCCGAGCAGCTTGCGATCGACCGCGCCAAGGCCCTGTTCGGGGCCGAGCACGCCAACGTGCAGCCGCACTCCGGCGCGCAGGCCAACACCGCCGTCTACCACGCGCTGCTCACTCCCGGCGACACGATCATGGGCCTGTCGCTGGCGCACGGCGGACACCTGACGCACGGCATGAAGAGCAACGTCTCCGGCCGCCTCTACGACATCGCCGCCTACGAGGTCGACCGCGACAGCGGTCTGATCGACATGGAGGAGGTGGCTCGCATCGCCCGCGAGCGCCGGCCGAAGCTGCTGCTGGCGGGGTGGTCGGCCTACCCTCGCCAGCTCGACTTCGTGCGCTTCCGCGAGATCGCCGACGAGGTCGGCGCGCTGCTGATGGTCGACATGGCCCACTTCGCCGGGCTGGTCGCCGCCGGGCTGCACCCGAACCCGGTCGAGCTCGGCGCGGACGTGGTCACGACGACGACGCACAAGACGCTCGGCGGCCCGCGCGCGGGGATGATCCTGTGCAAGGCCGAGTACGCCAAGAAGATCGACTCGGCGGTGTTCCCCGGCCAGCAGGGCGGCCCGCTGGAGCACGTGATCGCGGCCAAGGCGGTCACTTTCAAGATCGCCGCCAGCGAGGTGTTCGCCGAGCGCCAGCGGCGCACGCTAGACGGCGCGCGCGCCTGGGCGCAGGAGCTGATGAAGGCCGGACACGGCGTCAAGGTGCTGACAGGTGGTACAGACGTGCATCTGGTGCTGGTGGATCTGCGCGACAGCGACCCCGAGCTGAGCGGGCGCCAAGCGGAGGACCGCCTGCACGCGATCGACATCACCGTCAACCGCAACGCGGTTCCGTTCGACCCGCGGCCGCCGATGGAGGCATCGGGGCTGCGCATCGGCACGCCAGCGCTCGCCACACGCGGGCTCCAGCACGACGACTTCGTCGAGGTTGGGCGCATCATGGCGAGCGCGCTCACGCCCGAGTACGAGTCGCGCGCGGCGGAGCTGGCCGGACGCGTGGGGGAGATCGCCGAGCGCTACCCGCTGTACGAGGAGCTCTCCGCCGGCACGCCCGTCTAGCGCCGGAGCGCATCCGCATCGACGCAGCGCGCTCCCACAGGGGAGCGGGGCGGCGCGCGGGGGCACCGCCCTCGCGCCTGGCGTGCGACCTCCATGCCTGCGATGCTGTGGCTCGTTCGATGCGGCATCCAACAGAGCTCGACGCGCTTTTTGCATTTCTCGTGGCCGCGGCAGTGACTGCGTTGCTCACGCCGCTCACGATGCGCTTCGCCACCGCCGTCGGCGCGATCGACGAACCACGCGAGCGCGGGCTCTCGGATCGCCCGACGCCGCTGCTCGGTGGCTTGGCGATCTTCGCCGGCGTGCTCGCGGCCGGGTTGATCTGGCTGCCCGCCGGCTACGCCTCTGAACACGAGCTGTGGCACGGCGTGCTGCTCGCTGCCGCCGTGATCACGCTCGTCGGCGCGCTGGACGACCGCTTCGAGCTGCCCCCGATCGTGAAGCTGGCCGGCCAGGTCGTCGCTGCGGTGATCGTCGTGCACTTCGGCGTCGCCGTGAAGGCGATCACGCTGCCGTTCGTCGGCACGCTTGCGTTCCCCAACGCCGGCGTCACCAACGCCGGGCCGCTGCTGACCGTGGTCGGGCTGGTGGGGATGATGAACGTCGTCAACTTCTCCGACGGCGTCGATGGGCTCACAGCGGGAGTGTGCACGATCATCGCCGCCGCGATGACCGTGATCGCGTTCGACCTCGGCCGCCAGCAGCCCGGCGTGCTGGCGGCGCTCACGACCGGAGCGGCGCTCGGCTTCCTGATCTTCAACTTCCCGCCCGCATCGAGCTTCATGGGCGACTGCGGCGCCAACCTGCTCGGCCTGATGATGGGCGTGATCACCGTGGAGGCGGCCGTCAAGACGGCGGCCGTGGTCTCGTTCGTGCTGCCGTTGATCCTGCTCGCCGTGCCCTTCCTCGACACCACCTTTGTCGTGCTCAAGCGATTGAAGTACAAACAGCCGTTCTACCGTCCCGACAGCGAGCACTTCCATCACCGGATGGCGCGCATCGGCTTCTCCAGTCGGCGCACGATCGCCTACCTCTATGCCTGGACGCTGTTGCTGGCCGTCCTCGCGTTGGCGCTGCGCTTCGTGCCCTACAGCGACCACAAAGGCCATCTGCACACCGGCTGGACGCTCGTGATGATCGCACTCGGGCTTGTCGTGGTGGCCGCGAGCGTGTATCTCGTCTACGTGCTCGAGATCCTCAAGTTCAGGCGCCTCGACGCGATGCGCCTGCGGCTGCTGCGCCCGGAGGCGTCAGCGTCGGAGATCGAGCAGGGGGTCGTTGCCGATCTCGAAACGGGTGAGATCGATGCGGTCTCGAACCCTGACGTGGCGCACGTGGCCGGCGACTCTGCCGGGGCTGAGCAGCGGGTCGGCGAGCGGCAGGTGGATGAGGATCGCGTAGGCGCAGAACAGCAGCGCGGCGGCACGCAGGCGCCGATCGCCGCCGACGGCCGCTAGCGGCAGCACCCAGATCGCGTACCACGGCAGCAGCCACGCCGTGGACAGCAGCAGCGCCAGCGTGCTCCACCCGGCCGCGACGCGCCAGTCCGCGCCGCGGGCCGTTCGCCACAGCGCGAACGCGAGCACCGCCACGAACAGCCCGGCAAAGAGGTTTCGCCACCACTCCGGCGTCCCGTGCAGGCTCAGCAAGCGCGCCGTCTCGGCGGGGACGCTGTGCACGGCGACCAGCTGCTGCTGCTCGCCGACGGCGCCGAGGAAGCCGAGGGCGTGGCTGCCGAAGCCGATCAGAGCGAGCACGCCGAGCGCGACGAGGCTGAGCGCCGCGGCAACGGTGACCCGGACGCGCTCGCGGCGCCCGCGCGAGCCGAGCACGATGAACGGCAGCACGAGCCCCGCGGTCACCTTGATGGCGACGCCGGCGACGAGCGCCGCTGCGCCTGAGCGCAGGCGCGGGCTGGCGCCGGCGGTGAGGGCAAGCGCCGTGGCGAGCGTCAGCATGATCAGCGTGTCGTTGTGCGCTCCGCCTACGGCGAGCACGAGCAGGACCGGGTTCAAGCCGACGAACGCAACGGCCGAGCGCCGCGAGCGTCCGAGGCGACCGGCTGCGCGGCCGACGAGCGCGACCGCGCCGAGGCTCGAGGTGACGGCGAGCGCCTTGAACGCCCACAGGCCGCCCGCCAGGCCGAGCGGCGCCGTCGCATAGCTCCCCAGCGTGAACAGCGGGCCGTATGGCGAGTGCTTGAATGGCCAGCCTACGAACGGGAAGACTTCGTCACTCGAGGCCTCCGCGGCGACGTGCGTGTAGGGATCGAGGCCGTGCAGGGCGCCCATGCGCGAGAAGCCCATGTAGCCGAAGACGTCCTGGGAGAGCAGCGGAGGCCCGAGCAGCAGGATCGCGTGGGCGGCGAGGATCGCGAGCGCGATCCAAGCCATCGGCAGCCTGCGTGCGAGCACGAGCACGAGCACGTAGCTGGCGCACATGAGCAGCGCGAGGGTCTGGAAGGCGCCCGAGCCGAGGCTCATGTTCAGGCCCTCGAACGGGCCTGCCAGCCACGGCGGCCAGCCACCGCTGCGCGCCGGCACGTACTGCGAGGGTTCCCCGGCCGCGCCGGCGCTTGTCAGGAAGACGGTCGCGAGGACGCCGAGCAGGCCGAGGGCGCCGAGCGCGCGCGCGGCCGCGGAAGCGGGCGCTTCGACGAGGTCGTCTGGACGGCCGCGCCGGCGCCCGGCGGGGGGGGCTTCGGGGCGAATCGGCGCGCCGCGAGGAGCCGGGGCGGTCTGCATCGGCTCATTGTTACGTCTACTCATCAAGCAGGCGTGTGGTGGGCAAGGTAGAATCTCTAAGCAGGCGTGCGCCGCGACGGCCGGGGGGCTTTCGGTCTGGTGGCCGCGCGTCTGCGCCATAGCGCCCCCGGCACGGGCGCTGCTCGCTCCCGTATATGCGACGTCGCCACCGCAAAACCTCCGCACGCCGGGTCCCCGGGCCTAGACGCGTCCTGATTCTCTCCGCCGACGTGGGAGAGGGTCATGCTGCCGCTGCGCGGGCGCTGGCGGCGCAGCTGAAGCATGCGCCGGAGCCCACAGACGTAACCGTGATCGACGGGCTGGCGGCGATGGGCCGCGTGCTGCGACCGGTCGTCGAGGACGGCTACCGCGTGCAGCTGCGCTTCATTCCGTGGACCTACACGATCATCTACGGACTGCTCAACCACGTACCGCCGATTCGCGCGCTCGCGACACGGCTGCTGTGCATGTTCGGATCGCGCCCGCTGGCGCGCACGATCGCCGAACACGACCCGGACGTGGTCGTATCGACCTATCCCGCCGTGACCGTCGTGCTTGCGCGGCTGCGCCGGACCGGCGAGGTGCCGTGCCCCACGGTCGCGACGATCACCGATCTGACCGGGCTGTTCTTCTGGGCCCAGCCGGGCATCGACATGCACATGGTGATGTACGGCGAGTCGCTGATGCCGGTCGAGCGGATCGCCGGGCGCGACAGCGTCAGGCTGGTGGAGCCGCTGATCTCCGACGAGTTCCTGCAGAAGCGCTGCCCGCTCGAGTCCCGCCGCGCGCTTGGCCTGCCCGAGCACGGCCGCATGGTCGTCGTCTCCGGAGGCGGATGGGGGGTTGGTGATGTCGAGGGCGCCGTGCGCGAGTTCATCCGCGTGCCCGAGGCCACGAGCATCGTTTGCCTGGCCGGGCGCAACGAGCAGCTCGCGAGCAAGCTGCGGCGCACGTTCGCCACCGAGGAGCGCGTTCACGTCTACGAGTTCACCGACAAGATGCCCGAGCTGCTCGCGGCTGCCGACGTGCTGGTCCACTCGACCGGCGGCGTCACCTGCCTGGAGGCGATGGCGGCCGGAACGCCGGTTGTCTCCTACGGGCTTCCGGTGGGCCACGCGCGTGTGAACACACGCGCGATGGCCGCGCTCGACCTCGTCAGCCTGGCCAACGACACCAAAGAGCTGCGCGCGCACGTGCAGGCGAGCTTCGCCGCCGCAGCGCCGGCGCAAGCGAGCACCGAGGCGGGCATCAAGCCCGCACAGAACATTGCGGCGGCCGACGTGGTGCTTGGGGTGCTGCGGCGCGTGCGCCCGATCCCTCGCTGGCGCCTGCGCGCGGTCGCGCTCGCGGGCCAGCTTGCGCTGCTGGTGGGCGTCGGCACGTGGACCATGTCCACCGACGAGGTGACCGCGCTGGCGAGCAAGATCCTGCACGTCCACCCGCTCGCGGAGGTCAAGACCAACCAGCGCGACGTCGGCGTGATCGTCCACGTCCCGGCGAGCGAGATCTCGCTCGTGGCGAGCGAGCTTGCAGGCCGTGGAATCCACGTCTCCTTCGCCGACGACAGCGGCGTGCCCTCGCCGGCGACGATTGCCAAGCTGAGCTCGCTCGGGGACGAGTTCGTGCCGGAGATCCCCGCCTCAGCCGCGCTGCGGTGGGTGAAAACGCGCGGCGCGCTGCGAGCGCAGGCTCGCGCGCTTGGCCTGCACCACCGCTTCTACTTCCTGCAGCCTCCAGGCGGCCTGACCGTCGGGCAGCTCGTGCTCGCGCGCACCGCGGGGGCCACTCCTGTGTGCGGTGCCGTGCGCATGAACGCGATGGGACCCCTGCCTCACCGCCCAACGCGGGCCGGCGACGTGGTCGTGCTCGAACTCGATGGATCGACCTCCTCGGTGCTCGGAGTCGAGCGGCTCGTGGCCTGGCTCGGTGCCGAGGGACTCGGAGCCGAGCCGCTGGCGCGGCTCACTCGCTCCCCGTCCAGCTCGCCCTCCATCAGCGCGACGAGCAGCGGCGACCGCGCCAGCAGCGCGGCCCCCGCCACCAGCAGCGCGAGGGAGGCCGACAGCGGCAGGCCGCCCAGCGGAGTGTTCGCAAAGCTCTCACCGAACAACAGCGGCGCGAGGATGATCGGTATCACCGTCTGAGTGACGAACACGACGGGCGCGACCTGGATCGCGGGGCGGTCCTGCAGCGCACTCATCTCGCTCAGCACGGCGATTCCCGAAGCGGCGGCCGTGGAAAGTCCCCAGGCGACGGCGACGGCGACGTGGCCCTTGGCGAGATCGTCGGAGGCGAGCTTCGTCGCGACACCGCTCCACCCGCCAGCGAGCCCCGCGCCGACCATCGTCACGACTGCCGGCGAGCGCGAGAGCACGCGCAGCACATAGGGGAGCAGGCTCGCGAGGCCGAGCACCACCAGCACGATCGTGATCGTCAGGTTCTCGGAGCTGTGGCCGGTCGTGCGCGGCGGCGCCGACAGTCCGGCGCCGATCACGCCGATCACGATCGCGCACATCGCCAGGTACTCCTTGCGCCCGGCGTGCTCGTGCAGCATTCGCTGTGCGAGCAGCATCAGCACGAGCAGGCCGGCCGCGAGCGCGGGCTGCACGACCACCAGCGGCGCGAGCAGCAGGGCGATGATCTGCAGCGGCCAACCGAGGATCGACAGGCCGGTGCCGAGCAGCCAGCGCGCCCGGCGCACCAGCCGCCACACGAGCGCCAAACGCAGGTGCTCTCCGCGCGGAGCTTCCTTCGCGTCAAGCGCCTGCAGGGCTATCCCTAGGCTGTAAAGGGTCGACGCAGCGACCGCCGCCCCTATGCCCAGCACGAGATCGACCATTTCTGCACACGATCATCGCAGCCTCACAACCCCGATCGCCGGGGCGGTGGCCGCAATGGCGGCGATTGGCTACCTGCTGCCGGGACTGGCCGCCGCGGTTCCGGCGCTGCGCGCGCCGCTCGGAGTCGAGGACTGTACGGCCGGCGGCAGCGGCTACGCGCTGACGTTCGACGACGGGCCGCACGCGCAGGGAACCCCGGCGATGCTCGAGTTGCTCGCGCAGGAGCGCGTCCCGGCGACCTTCTTCCTCGTCGGCGAGCAGGTCCAGCGCAACCCCTCGCTCGCGCGCGAGATCCTCGCGGCAGGGCACGAGATTGGTCTGCACTGCCACCGGCATCGCAACCTGCTGCGCCTTGCTCCCTTCCAGGTCCGCGATGACATCGATCGCGCCGCGGCGATCATCGAGGATGCGACCGGACTCACACCGGCCCTCTATCGCCCGCCGTACGGGGTGCTCAATGCGTCCGCCCTGCACCTGGCCAACACGCGCGGCTGGCGCACGCTGCTGTGGGGTCACTGGGGGCGAGACTGGGAGCGCAAGGCGACGGCGGAGTCGATCGCCGCCCTGGTCACCACTGGCGCGGGCGAGGGGTCGGTGCTGCTGCTCCACGACGCCGACGACTACTCCGCTGAGGGCTCCTGGCGGCGAACGGCCGCCGCGTTGCCGCAGGTCCTGCAGACGCTCGCCGCGCGCGGCCTGGCCCCGGTTCGCGCCTGAGCGTGCAGGACGGCCACCCGGCCCGCGCGCGGGCGGGACGGCTCTGGCGCACTAAGTAACATCGGTCGCTTGTCTAGTGCAGTCTCAGTCCCGCAGGGCGGCTCCGCCGCTGCCCTGCGCCCGGCATCGCTGGTGCACGCCCCTGCGCGGGCGCGCTGGTGGCTGGAGCTGCTCGTCGTGGCCTGGCTATCGGTGCTCTACGACGTGACTACCAACTTCGCGCCGCTGCGGCTGTCGACTGCGCTCGGCAACGGCCGCGGAATCTGGCACGTCGAGCGTGTGCTGCACATCGATCCCGAGCTGACTCTGAACCGCTGGCTGGCCGGCCATCACGCCCTCGGCCTGGCGGTGTCGGACTACTACGACAACGCCCACTTCATCGTCACCATCAGCGTGCTGGTGTGGCTGTGGTGGCGTCGCGCCGGCATCTACCGGTCGCTGCGCACCTCGCTGGTGCTGGTGAACGTGATCGGCTTCGTCGTCTTCTGGAGGTTCCCGGTCGCGCCGCCGCGGATGCTCGACGGCTTCACAGACGTCGTCGCCTCCACGCACGCCTTCGGCTCCTGGCACACCGGCTCGCTAGCCTCCCACGCCAATCAGGTCGCGGCGATGCCCTCGCTCCACATCGCCTGGGCGGCTTGGTGCACGCTCGCGATCTGGCGCAGCACCGAGCGCGTGTGGGCGCGCGTGCTTGCGGTCGCGTATCCGTGCGCTACCGCGTTCGCGGTGCTGGCGACGGGGAACCACTACCTGCTGGACATCATCGGCGGGCTGCTCGCCCTCGGACTCGCGGTCCTGCTGAGCGCGTGGGTCGGGCGGCTTGCCGGCCGCTTGGCGCCTTCGCTGCGGTTGCGCGGCGGTCGCGTCGTGCGTCAGCCCTAGCCCCGCCGGGCGGCGTAGCGGATGTCACAAACTTGTTACGAAGTCCGAGAACGAGTAGAGTGGACGGGCCGCCGCAGACGTCCGACAGATGCCTCCGGGAAGCGGCCGCAGGCACCTCATGAGTCCGCCGCAGATGTGGCGCGGACTTTTCTGTCGGGTCTGTAGGGTGGC
>JBBSDZ010000074.1:0-10103 GCA_038240205.1 Solirubrobacterales bacterium
ACTGCGCCCATCGCGTGTCACCTTCAAGGTGATCCTCCCAAGCTCGATTCCAAGGCTTCGACAACCCCAGAATCCCAGCTCAGGCGGACAGTTCAGCGGCCCCGACCACTGGGGCCGCAACTGCTTAATGCAAGGTCCGGGTTAGGCGCCCCAGGAATGATCGACGCTGATCTGCATCGGGGGCGGTCGCGTAGCCGAGGTATGGACGAAATCTGCCAGCGCCTCTTGCACGTCGAGAACATGATCCATCACCGGCTCATCGCCCACAGTGTCACGGTGTTGCGGATTGCCGTCGGGGCGGTGTTTCTCGGGTTCGGCGTGTTGAAGTACTTCCACGGCATCAGTCCGGCGGAAAACCTGACGAAGGCGACTACGCACCTGCTCACGTTCGGGTTGGTTCCGGGCAGCGTGAGCATCGTGGCCATCGCCACCCTTGAGTGCTTCATTGGCATCTGCCTGCTGGCCGACCGCTTCATGCGTTTGGCTATCTGGCTCCTAGCGATCGAGTTCGTCGGCATCCTCTCGCCGCTGGTGCTTCTCCCCGGTCGTCTGTTCTCCGGTCCGCACAACGCCCCCACCCTTGAGGGACAGTATGTGCTGAAGGACGTGATCCTCGTGGGGGCAGCGATGGTGATCGCTGCCGGAACATTCCGGGGAGGGCGATTTATCCGCGACGATCTTCCCCCGGCAGCTCCGGCCCCAGCCGACGCTTCGATGGATGGCGAGCAGCGCCTGCGTCTGGTGCTCGAGGGCGCCGATGATCCCACCGTGGTCGCCGAGCTCTCTGCGCGACACGGGATTTCTGAGGCAATGTTTCAAGACTGGCGAGAGGTCGCGCGGGCGGGCGCCGCAGAAGCCCTTGAGACGACCGTGGCCACGAACGGGAACGGTGGCTGACGGGTGCACGCCGTCGCGTCCGATCGTTCTTGCGGGCTCGTGGCAATAACGACGCGGTTGGTTTAGCATCCTGTTCGTGCCGGTCCATCGGGGCTGGGTGTGAGCTAGGGAGGCCGTGATGAAGGCGCTTGCTACCGGCGCTGGTGGGAGTGCTCGCGTGCGTCGCATGATTGGGGCATTGGACGCCGGCCAGTGGCGCACCGTGGCGATGATGGCCGCGGTCGTGCTTGGCTTGCACGCGCTCGGCTTCTTTCTGCTGATCGCGGTTGTCGCGCCGCACCACTACCACCTCGGCGGCTCGGGCGCCTTCGCCGTCGGCACCGGAGTCACCGCGTACACGCTCGGTATGCGTCACGCCTTTGATGCCGATCACATCTCGGCGATCGACAACACGACGCGCAAGCTGATGGCTGAGGGGAAGCGTCCGATGAGCGTTGGCTTCTTCTTCTCGCTGGGGCACTCGACGATCGTGTTCATGCTCGCGTTGCTGTTCGCGCTCGGGATCAAGGCGCTCAACGGGCAGGTGCAGAACACCAACTCCCAGCTGCATAACGTGACGGGGTGGGTCGGCACGGGCGTGTCCGGAACCTTTCTCTACGTCATCGCTGCGCTGAACGTGGTGGTCCTGTGGGGCATCATCAAGGTGTTTCGCGAGATGCGCACCGGCCAGTACAACGAGGCCGAGCTCGAGCATCAGCTCAACACGCGCGGACTGATGAACCGCTTCTTCGGGCGCTTCACCAAGACGATCACCAAGCCCTGGCAGATGTACCCGATCGGCGTGCTCTTCGGCCTCGGCTTCGACACCGCAACGGAGGTCGCGCTGCTGTTCCTCGCCGCCGGCGCCGCGGGCGCCGGCCTGCCTTTCTACGCGATCCTCTGCCTGCCGGTGCTGTTTGCCGCCGGGATGTCGCTGCTTGACACGATCGATGGCTCGTTCATGAACTTCGCATACGGCTGGGCGTTCTCAAAGCCGGTGCGCAAGGTCTTCTACAACATCACCATCACCGGGCTGTCGGTCGCCGTGGCGCTGGTCATCGGCACCATCGAGCTCGCCGGATTGTTCGCGCAGAAGCTGAACGCACAGGGAGCTTTCTGGACGTGGGTGGAGAACATCAACATCAACTTCCTGGGATTCGTGATCGTCGGGATGTTCGTAGCGACCTGGGCGATCGCTCTGGCCGTGTGGCGCTTCGGGCGCATCGAGGAGCGATGGAGCGCACACCTGAGCGAGACCGAGACCGCTGGATAGGGACCGGCCTGCGATCGCATCTGCGCCACAATTCGACCGATGACCGTCTCACACGATGCTCCAGGGTTGGCATTCGTCGATGTTGCCGACGCCATAGCGGCGCTACGCGAGCGGGGGCTGCGACTCTCGACGTCGCGCCGGCTCATCCTCGAGGCGCTGTTCGCGGCGGACGGCCCAGTCTCAGCAGAGCACATCGCGCGCGAGCTGAATCTCGAGGCAAGCTCGGTGTATCGCAACCTCGAGACCCTCGAGCGCCACGGATTCGCAAGGCATCTGCACCTCGGTCATGGGCCGGGTCTCTACGTGCTTCGCGGACGCGAGGAGCAGGGCTTCCTCTATTGCGAACGATGCGGAGCCGTCCGAACGGTTTCCGCCGCCGAGCTTGATCCACTCCGCGCTCAGGTCAGGAACCGCTTTGGCTACGAGGCGCGGTTCGAGCACTTCCCGATCGTCGGCACATGTCCCGCCTGCTCAACGCAGTGAGCCAACACACGCCGAGAGACCAGCTTGCAGCGGACCCGCCGCGGCGCGGCGCGGCAACGCACCTCCAGACGTGCTGAGGAGCATCAGCACCCGTCGCCACAACAGCCGCGTGGCTGGGGGTTGCGCTGGCGCGCTATAGGCGCCTTGCAGGGTGCCAGCGTTCCTTGCCGCCGCACCGTCTGCGGCTGGTAGTCTCTAGCGCTCAACACCCAACGTTCGCTTCGAGGGGAGTTCGATCCAGATGTCGTCAAGCTCAGAGGTGCCGTCGGGCCCGAAAGGTCACAGCCGACGCACGTTTCTACAGAACTCCGGTGGAGTAGTCGGTGCTCTCACGGTTGGCGTGATGGCTCCCGCTGCAGCGCTTGCGTTGGACGGCACCGCTGCCGCTGCCCCTGCTTCGGCTGTGCCGGTTCCGCGCCGCTCGGGCGCGTTGCCCGACGAGCCCGTGATGGCCTACGTCAGTGATTCAGAGCGCAGCGAGGTGACCGTGCTCTCCGGCACTCAAGAGACAACGTTTCACGATCCTGTTCTCGTCCAGCGCCTGCTCAGTGCGGCGCGTTCGCACACAAGCTAGGAAAAGGGACAGATATGTCATCGCATCGCGAGGCGCCGGAGATCAGCCAGGATCCAGTCGCCGATAACACAGACACCTACGCTTTCGTTAGTCCCGATCGTCCCGACACGGTGACCATCCTCACGAACTACATCCCGCTCGAGGCGGCTGCTGCGGGCCCGAACTTCTATGAGTTCGGCGACGATGTTCTCTACTACATTTACATTTCCAACAGCGGCACTGGCTTGCCTGACATCACGTATGAGTTCCGCTTCCGCACTGAGGTTCTGAACCCGAACACTTTTCTCTACAACACCGGAACGATCAGCTCGCTGAAGGATCCTCATTTCAACCGACGCCAGCTCTACTCGGTCACAAAGGTGCTCGGTCATCCGGGCAAGGACGGCAAGCACAAGGGGCACAAGCCGAGGGTGCTGGCAAAGAATCTTGCCTCTCCTCCATGCAACATCGGGCCGGCATCGACACCTAATTATTCCGCGCTCGCGCAGGCAGCTGTCCATCAGCTGCCAAACGGGGAGGCCGTGTTCGCCGGACAGCGCAACGATGGCTTCTTCGCCGACCTCGGTGCCGTATTCGACCTCGCCGATCTGCGTCCCTTCCAGAACCTGCACATCGCTCCGATGGCAGCTTCTGCCGCGGTCGACACGCTAAAGAGCGGGGTCAACGTTCACACGATCGCGTTGCAGATCCCGATCAAGAACCTCACCCGCAACGGCGCTGTTCCTACCGACCCGGCCAGCGCGCTGTCCACGATCGGGGTTTGGGGCGCGGCGGCACGGCGCAAGATGCGGTTGCGTGGCGATCAGAGCCAGAAGAAGGCGGAGTCCGGTCCGTGGGTTCAGGTCTCGCGGCTGGGGATGCCTTTGTTCAACGAGCTGCTCGTGCCCCTCGGCAAGAAGGACGAATGGAACCGCAGCCAGCCCTACACGGACAAGAAGTTCTCAGCCGGCGTGCTGCACCCCGAGCTTGCGGCTCTGTTGCCGAGCTTGTATCCAGGCGTGTTCCCGAATCTCGCGAAGCTCGACAGCGCGGGGACTGCTCGCGCGGATCTCGCCGCAATTTTCTTGACCGGCATCCCGTCCGGCCTTATCCCGGGTTTCCAGAACAACACCGGCAAGACGATGGCTGACATGCTGAGGCTGAACGTTGCGATCCCCCCGTCGAAAGCACCGAACACGCTCGGGCTTCTCGGTAACGATCTTGCGGGGTTCCCGAACGGTCGTCGGGTTACGGATGACGTTGTGACGATCGAGTTGCGGGCGCTCGCGGGCGTCACCTATGCGCTGGTCGAAAAGGGGTTTACGCCCGACGCGCCGGCGAAGGCGGTCACCCAAGGCGTTCCTACTCCTCCGAGTGGGCCTCCCGGCTCGGGGTCGCGGTTTTTGACGAACTTCCCCTACCTCGGGGAACCACACGACGGCTTCGACACGCCGCCGCCGGAATAGCTAACGCGCATCATGAGCGACGAGCCCGTCTACCGGCCCCACCCAGAGCCGGTCGTGCTTGACATCGGGGGCACCCTCGGCGCGCTCGTGGTGCATGCCGACGGCGATCAAATCGATGTGCCGATCGAGATCAGCGCGACGGGCAGCGACGATGAGCGCTCACACCAGCACGTTCTGGAGCGACCGCTACCAACGGGGAGCGCCTACGCTGCGGTGTTCGACAAGATCGAGCAGGGCAGCTACACGCTCTGGATGCACGATACGCCGCGGGCACGGGATGTCGTCATCGATGGCGGCCGCGTGACAGAGCTCGACTGGAGTACCAGCAAGGTAAGGTGAGCGATCTTCACATGGTCGCCCGGTCTCGGATTCGGAAGTCGTCCGATGAGCAAACCGACTTCCGGACCGGGGCTTCTGTCGACGGTCAGGCTGTAGACAATTGTGAAGCTCGCCGCAGTGTCGCCACTACCGCTTCGTGACCGTCTTTACCTTGAGCGTCACGTGAGTGTGGACGAACTGTTTGCTGTAGCGCGCTGTCGCTGACGCTTTCAACCGGGCGTGACGCTTCAGCAGTTGACGACCGAGCCGGGTCAACTTGACCGTAATCTTCGACGATCCTCCGTTGCCTGGGGCTAGCGAGAATGTGCCGCTGGCAACCGTGACAGGGACGTATCTGGTCCTGGTGCGCTTCCCGTGTCCCGTCCGCCTGGCGAGATTCACGGTAAGTGTCAACGCGCCCGCGCACTTCGCGCCGGTGCATCTAGCGACGAGGCGACCGGTCTGCCCCCCCGCCAAGCGCACAACCTGGTGCGGCAGACTGAGAATCGGCGTTGGCGCCCCGAACACGACAGCTGGCGGACAGTTGACCCGCGTCACCGGTACGGAGCTCACCACGGCTCCACCGCCATCCTGCGGCGTGAAGGTCGCGCCGACCGTCGGTGCCGAAGCCGCACAGAGTGACGGACCGGCCGTGAACAGCGAGTTTGTGCCCGAACTCGGGATCGCGACGGTCAGTGCACTTATGGGTAGGTCCGGGATGCGCGTGAAAGTCTCCACGAGTTCGCCGACAGAACCCACACTCGTGACACCGTCTAGCTCAACCGCGACGGGCGGCGGGAGGACGATCGAGAGTCCCGGGAGCCCGCCCGACCGCACCGCATACAGCTTGCCGTTCAGCGGCGCACCGAGCAGCGGTGTCGTGACGGTGGCGGTTCCGACTGGCTGACAGGCCGCCGTAAGCGGGGCAGCGCAGGCCGCGATGATGAGCGTCCCGGCGTTTGGTGCGAGCGCGCTGAACGGCAGCATCAGCGACACGCTCGACAAGGCCGAGTCCATGGCGCCGGCCCCCTGGGTGAACGTCGTCGTCAGCGCCACGCCGGGGTCGGCTGAGTCAAGGGTCCCAGTGGCCGCGCTGAACTGCGGCGCGTAGACGAGTGCTCCGCAGCCCGTCGGCGTGAACGCGCTGCTCTGCGCCTGGACGGCGCTGGGGGCGCTATAGGCGTCGGCTCTCAACGTCGAGGTGGCGGGACCACAGCTCGTCGGCAGACGGGTGAACGGGACCTGGGTACTGCCGTCGGGCTTGACCGTCCCGTTGATCGTGAGCTGGACGCCTGTGATCTGGATCGGCTGGCTGACGCCCGCCACGGGTGCGCTCTGCGGGAGGTTCGCGAAGCTGACCTGAAGCGTGCCGTTCGGGTTGATGTCCGCCGAGCCGGGTACGCCTAGAAGCGCCACCGGGCCAGCCGAGACGATCATTCCGACCCCGGCCGCGTCAGCCGGCGTGGGAGGAGCCATCAAGTAGAAGGCCGTGTTCAACATTTGACCAGCGAGCGCTCCCACGTTCGCCGTTAGCGTCCCCGTCCCGATCTGGCTCCCGGGCGGGCAGCTCGGGGTCGCCGCCGTGAGCATTTCGCTCGTGCAGAGGTCTGCCGAAGGGATGGTACTGGGGTTCACGAGCAGTCCTGGCGCGAGCTGCACAGAGAGATCCTTCAGCGTGTCCGCTGAGTTCGCGTAGCCGCCGAAGGTGATCGTGTTCGAGACGAGATCGGCGTCGGTCCCGGCTTGGGTGTTGGTGGCGGCCGTGCCAGGCCCCTGCGGACTCAGAGCAAACGGCCCGACCGTCACGGCGCCGGCTGTCGCCGGCACCAGCGCTAGAGCCACGCCAGTGCTCACCAGCACCACCCATGCCGTGCCGCCCACGCCACGGGTCCTTCCCTTGGCGAGGCCTACCACCGAGAGCAAGCTCATCACGTTCCGCAAGAGAGCGGACTCAGGGCGACCCCGATGGCCGGCAACATCGCGATTGAGGGGCCGATGACGAAGCTGCTTCTTGGGGCGCACGAAGCGCTGGCATGTGGAGTTCATACGAGGCATTACGTGCGATCGAAGCCCCTGGATCACGATTCGTCTCAAAGGTCTCTCACAGCGGACCGTTCCCACGACCTGGCGGCGTCGAGGAAACCCGGCCCAGCGTCCATGTCGCGACCGCTTGGCGACCAGCGGAGGTGGTGTACCGACGCGGGCGGATCGGAACGACGGGAGGACGAACTCGTTGCGCGTCGAAGTAAGACGGGAGGTCTGGGTGATCCGCTCCCGACGGTCCCGCGTATATGTCGACATGAGGCACCGCTTCGGTACCAGCCACCGTCTACGGTTCGCCCCCTCCGGCGGCCGCGCTACCTGCGCAAAGCTCGTCAAAGGCGTCGATCGCGGGGTTTACCTACGGCCCTGCGACGGTGACCGTGGCAGTGCTGATGCCGCAAACCATACGGTGGCCGCGGACAAGGGCGCGTTCGCGCTGGGGAATCTCAACAAGGGTCGAAGTCAGAGCTTCCATTTCACGAAGGCGGGGGTCTACGGGTACCGCTGCGACTCCCACCCGTTCATGCACGGAGTCGTCATTGTCAAGTAGGCGCACCTCACCGAAGTAGTGAAGGTCGCCTCGAGAGAGAGGATCACTGATATGTCACGGACACATGATGAGCATCCCACGCTCGCCGAGCTCGATCGCGACGGCGCGATCGAGGAGGCCGCGGCGGGGGTAGATCGCGCGACCCGCGCGGCGTTCTTGCGCCGCACCGGCGCACTCGTGGGCGGAGGAATGGCTCTTGGCGCGATCCCGATCGCATTCGCCGGCGCTGAAGGCGGCGGTTTGCCTAGCGGTGACGTGAAGATCCTGAACTTCGCACTCACGCTGGAGTACCTGGAGGCCGCGTTCTATAAGGAGGCGGTCAGCAAGGGCGCCCTGAAAGGTGGCGCTGCGACGTTCGCCCAGACGGTCTCCGAACACGAGGCAGCCCATGTCGAAGCGCTGAAGAAGGCGCTCGGCAGCAAAGCCGTCGCCGAACCCAAGTTCGACTTCAAGGGCACGACCTCCTCGGAGGGGACGTTCCTGAAGACTTCGATGACGCTGGAGGACACGGGAGTAGAGGCCTATGAGGGCCAGGTCGGCAACATCAAGACACCCGCCGTGCTCATGGCGGCGGGATCGATCCTGCCGGTCGAGGCCCGTCATGCATCTTGGGTGCGCGACATCATCGGCGCAGGAAAGTCTCCTACTCCCGCCCCGGCCGCTTTCAACCCGTCCATGTCCATGTCGATGGTCCTCAGCGCCGTAAAGGCGACGGGCTTCATCAAGGCCTAGCCCCGAACGGCACGACTTCCATATCGGAAACGAAAGGATCTTCAGACCATGAATAACTCATCTGACTTCCCGAGCTTCACCGAGCTCGATCGCGATGGTGCGATCCAAGAGGCGGCGGCAAACGTGGACGGCATCACGCGAGCTGCCTTCATGAGGCGGACCGCCGCCTTCGCAGGCGGCGCTGTCGCAGCCAGCGCCTTCCCGATCGCAATGGCTCAGGCCGCATCAGGCGCTCTGCCTTCGGGCGACTTGGCGATCCTCAACTACGCGCTGACATTGGAGTACCTGGAGGCGGCTTTCTACAAGGACGCCCTCAGCAAGGGCGCCCTGAGCGGAGAGACAAAGCACTTCGCGAGCGTCGTCTACGCGCACGAGTCCGCTCACGTGGAAGCGTTGAAGAAGACGCTCGGCTCCAAGGCGGTCAAGACGCCATCGTTTAATTTCAAGGGCACGACCGCCAGCCAGTCGACGTTCCAGGCGACATCCAAGACGCTGGAGGACACTGGAGTGACGGCGTACCTGGGTCAGGCAGGAGCGATCAAGACCCCGGCCGTGCTGGCCGCGGCAGGATCGATTTTGCCCGTCGAGGCACGCCATGCGGCCTGGATCACCAACGTCATCGCCAAAGGCAGCGGCAGCCCCTCACCGGCACCGGAAGCCTTCCAGAAGTCAGCGACGATGTCCGAAGTGCTCTCCGCCGTGGCGGAAACCGGGTTCATCACCTCGAGCCTGCCCACCGCGGCCGCCGGCTCGGCCACGAGCGCCCAGCCGAGCATGACCGGCTGACCCATCAGCGCACGCCGGACCCGTCCACGCTTGGGCGGGCCCGGCTTGTGCTCGAGCGGTTCCATGCGAGGGGCAATTGACATACGCGGCCGAGGGGTGCTGATAGGAGCCGGACTTCTGCTCCTATCAGCGCTCGCCGGTCTCCTGCTGAGCGCGGCTCTCGGCAGCGCGGGACCGCACGGCGGCACTGGCCACGCGGCGACGCGAACCCCCGCCTCCGCCACCGTGCCTGCGTTTGACCCGGCGGCCGCACGCGCAAAGGGAGGGCAGCCACCCGGGACGAGCATCGTCGCCCACATATCCGGCGTCAGCGTGCCCGTCTACCGGATTCCTGCCGCCCGCGGCCGGGTTCGGATCGTTCACGCACTGAGCGCCGGCGGCCACAGCCTTCCGCTGGTCATGCTTGTGCGCCACCGCCGCCGCGGCTGGCTACAGATCCAGTTGCCCGTGCGCCCGAACCTCGCGACCGGCTGGATCCGCGACCGGGATGTCGCGCTACAACTCGACCCCTACCAAGTGCGCGTGAACCTGACCGCACACACCGTCGAGGTGCTGCGCGGGACGCGAGTCATCATGCGGGCGAAGGCGGGCGTCGGGAGATCCCTGTCACCCACACCCGACGGGCGCTACTTCATCGTCGATCTCCTGCGTCCTCCTAACCGCAATGGCCTCTATGGTCCCTACGCGTTCGGACTCTCGGCCTACTCGACGGTTTACACGTCGTTCGCTGGGGGCGACGGGCAAGTCGGACTCCACGGGACCAACGAACCAGCGGGCCTCGGTACCAACGTCAGCCACGGATGCATCCGCATCGCCAACCGCGACATCGAAGCACTGGCCCATCTGCTGCCGCTCGGCACACCCGTCACGATTCAGCGTCGCTAAGCGCTCATCGCCAGCTCGGGGACCTCAACGCTGGCGCGGATCGCGTAAGTCTCCCCACTTCTGATCATGGAAATTCCCCAGGGCTGACCGGGTAGCGGCGGCTGTTCGGGGAGCCGAGCCGGAGGCGCGGTGGAGCGA
>JBBSDZ010000075.1:0-10091 GCA_038240205.1 Solirubrobacterales bacterium
CGCCGCATCAACTACTACAGCTGTCGCAGCCGCGAGGTTGTCGGCCATTGGTCAAAGCGCGGTCGCCCACGCGAGAGCGCCGAGCCGCTGCGGCCCTCGCCGCGACAGCTCGAGATCGACCTCGCGTCCGGTGCGGAGCCACCAAGCGGCTGACGAGCCTGCGGCTCCATTTACGCGCCCGACCGCGCGTACGCGGCGGCGGCGTCCTCGAGTCGATCGTCGCCCCAGAACAGCTCCTCGCCGACGCACACGGTCGGCACGCCGAAGACGCCGGCCGCGACCGCCTCATCCGTCACGGCGCGCAGGCGCTCCTTGACATGCGGCTGCTGGAGTGCCTCGCGCAGCTCGCGCTCCTCGATCCCCGCCCGGCGACCTGCCTCCAACACCGCTTCGAGCTCGCCGAGGTCGGCGCCCTCGAGGAAGGCCAGGCGCATGGCGGCGAGCGCAAATGCCTCGAGCCTGGCGCCCGGCGCCCCGCAGAAGGCCATCGCGCGCGCGACGAGCAGATCGCTCGTCGGCCACGGATCGGGCCAGCAGATCGGTCCGAGGCCGCGTGCCGCGGCGCGCGCCTCGCAGTCCGCGATCCCGGCCTCGCGGTCCTCGGTGAGCCCCCAGGACACGCGTCCGTTCTGCTTGAAGACGGCCCCGGCGAGCACGCCGTGCCAGCGGGCTTGCGGGAGGACCCGGTCGATTCGCTCGGCGGCGAACCACGAGTACGGCGACATCGCGCCGAAGTAGAAGACCGGCCGGGCGCTCAGCGACACGACGCGATCATCCCGCAGACTCGAGCGCGGTGTCCTGCGCACGCTCGCGCGAGCGTTGCGCGGCGAACTCCTCGGCGCAGTGCGCAGAGCAGAAGTACTCGGTGCGCTCGCCGTCGGCGACCGCGACGGCGCTGTGGCGGTCGACCTTCATGCCACACATCGGGTCGGTCGCACCGCGCCGGATCGTCAGCGCGAACAGGGCGATGAAGATCGCCGCCCCGAGCACGTTGGTCGCGAGCTTGTAGTCCAGCTTGACCCGCTCGAAGATGTCTGCGCGTGTCGGGCGCGCGTGCGGGATCAGGCCGGCGACGCCGAACAGGCCGTCGACCGCAAGCGCTGCGAGCACGATCGTCACGAGCATCAGGGCGACGATCCGAATCGCGAAGCGAGTCCCGTAGTACTTCCGGTAGATGACGATGATCGGCAGCACGACGAGGTCGGCGAAGACGAATGCGATCACGCCGGCGAAGCCGATGCCGCCAGACCACAGCACGGCGGCCAGGGGAACATTGCCCACCGAGCAGACGAAGCTCAGGATCGCGATCAGCGGGCCGACCAACACGTTCTCGGCGAGGCGCAGCGGCGCGGGGGCGTTGACGATGAAGAGCCCATTGAAGAAGTCGTTGCCTAGCAGCCCGATAAAGCCGGCCAGCAGGAAGCCAAGCGCGATCTCGCGATAGAGCACCGCCCAGTCATTACGGACGTGAGCTACGTCCGACCATGCCGCCGCCGAGGTCAAGCGGCTGTGAATCGACATCTGCGCGCCGGCCGAGTGATGCCGGTGGCCCGCATCCGCGCTCTGCGCGTGCTCGCGGGCTCGCCGCTCCTCAACACGGGAGACGAAGCCTCGCAACAGCAGCGTCATGATCGCGATCATCAGCAGGCCTCCGACGAGCTCGGCCAGCGCGAACTGCCAGCCGAGCAGGATCCAGATGACGACGCCGAGCTCGACTACGAGGTTGGTGGAGGCGAACTGGAAGGCGAGCGTGCTCGCGGCCGACGCCCCCTTGGCGAACAGCGACTTGGCGATCGCCACGGCGGCGTAGGAGCAGGAGGAGGAGGCGGCGCCGAGTCCCGTGGCAAGTGCCACCGGCCGCACGCCGTCGCCCCCGAGGGCGCGCTCGATCCGCGCGCGCGGGATCCATGCCTGCACGACGGCCGAAATGGCGAAGCCGAACACGAGCGCCCACCACACCGTCCACGCCATCAGCACGGCGTTTGAGATCCCTTCCCAGAGGGTGTCGAGAACGCTCATCGCCGGACCGCTGCCAGAGTTGATGCTCCACCCTTCACCATCCTCTCAATATACCCCTTGGGGGTAATATCGAGAACGACGCGCAGAGGCGGACCGGATGCCTGGGCGACGGTTGCCGCCGGCCACGAGCTCGCGTCAGGCGGCGTCGATCGCGGGTGTGGCCGGTGCGCTGGGCGAGCGGGCGCCGTGGAAGTCACGGGCGCGCACGAGCACGACCGCAGCCAGACCCCCTGCGAGCGTAAGCCCGGCGCCGATCAGCAGGATCTCGTTGAGGCCCGCCGCGAAGGCGCGCAGAGACGCCTCGACGACACCCGGTTGACCGTGGCTGAGCGCTGCGGCCGCGCGCGTCCCGCCCGAGGCGACCACCTTGGCCAGGCCCGCCGCGGGCTCCCCGAGCGAGCCGTGGAGGCTGTTCGTGAGCTGATCCTGGAACACCGCACCGAGCGCGGCCACGCCGGTGGCGAGGCCGCCGATGCGGAAGGTGTTGCTGATCCCCGAGGCCATGCCGCTGCGCTGGGGCGGCACGACGCCGAGGGCGATATGGGCGATGGCCGGGTTGGCGAAGCCGATCCCGATGCCGGTGAGGACGAGCCCGGCGAGCAGCGCTGTCCACTGCGATCGCGCATCGAGTCCGTGCATGAGCAGCAGGCCGAGGGCGGTGAGGCCGAGGCCGCCGCCGAGCAGCAGCCCGGGCGCGATGCGACCGGTCATGCGGCGCGTGATCAGTGGCACGACGAACGTCAGCAGCGTTGCCGGCAGCAGCCGCAGCCCGCCCTGCAGCGGCGAGTAGCCGAGCGCGTTCTGCAGATAGAGGGTTAGATAGGGGAACATCGCGAACATGCCGGCGCCGATCGCAAAGGTCGCCAGCGAGACGCCGCAGAACGCGCGGTTTCCGAACAGCGCGAGGTCGAACATCGGCCGCGTCTGGCGGCGCTCGACCGCCAGGAAGGCGATCAGGAGCACGGCCGAACCGCCGAGCACGGACACGATCAGCGCGCTGCCCCAGCCCTCGTCGGTCCCGCGCAGCAGCCCGAAGATCAGCAGGAACAGCGACCCGGAGAAAGTGATCAGGCCAGCCCAGTCCAGGCGCACGGCGTCGGGGTCGCGGACGTTGACCATGCGTGTTGCCGAGATCGCGATCGTGGCGATGCCGAGTGGGATGTTCACGAAGAAGATCCACTCCCAGCCGAGGGCGTCGGTCAGGGCGCCGCCGACGAGCGGGCCGATTGCCACCGCGCCGCCGACGGTCGCTCCCCAGACTGCGATCGCGCTGCCGCGCTCGGCGCCGTGGAACTCCTGGGCGATGAGCGCGAGCGAGGTTGCGAACATGGCAGCGCCGCCGAAGCCCTGTAGACCGCGGGCGAGCACGAGCATGGTGGCGCTCTGGGAGAGGCCGCAGAGCAGCGAGGCGAGCGTGAACAGACCGACTCCCCCAATGAACACGCGCTTGCGCCCGATCCGGTCGGCGAGCGTGCCGCTTGTGAGGATCAGCGCCGAGAGCGTCAGCGCATAGGCGTCGATGACCCACTGGAGGTTGGTGAAGCTGGCGTGCAGCTGGTGCTGGATGCGCGGCAACGCGACCTGCACGATCGTCACGTCCACGAGCAGCATGAAGGTGCCGCCACAGATCGCGATCAGCGCCCACCAGCGCCTCGCGATGCCCGCTTCGCGCTGCTCAGCCGGCGGCTCGGGTGAGGCCGTCTCGCTCGTCATCGCTCAGCAGCTCTCGCCCGTTGCTCGTGCGCTCCCATCCGCCCACACTAGCGTCGGCTCGGGCGCTCGCAGGCGGGCTCGCCGCCGGTGCCGGCGCGCTCGTCGCGCTGAGCCGTTCCAAGCTGTGTGTACTCTCCAACCCATCGGAAATCGGGCGGAGCGGTGCGACGCCGGGACGGTCGCAAGCGGACACCGCAAGGAAGGGCTCTCATGCACACAGAATCGGGTGGGCCTCGCGCGCGGGGTGACGCGCGCCTCGAACGGGTCATCGTCCTGCAGCTCCTCGACGGCGAGGAGGAGCGCGGATGGACGTCTGAAGAGCTGGCGCAGGAGCTCGGCGCGCCGGCGGGCGAGGTAGATGTGGCGCTGCGCTTCCTCTGCGAGGACGGCGTCGCCTGCTTGCAGGAGGGGCGGGCGCGGCCTTCTCGAGCGGCGCGGCGCATGGATGCGCTCGAGCTGATCGGCGTCTGACGCACGCGAGACGGCCGCGTCGCGGGCGGTCAAGGCGCGGATGGGCCGTCGCGGCGCCGTGGGAGATAGGGTCTGGGGAATGAGCGATCGCGTGCTTCTGCTCTCCTGGGAGTACCCGCCGGTGATCGAGGGCGGATTGGCTCGTCACGTGCGCAAGCTCGCCGAGGCGCTCGTCCGCCAGGGAGTGTCCGTCGACGTGCTCACGCGTGGTGTCGGCGGGGGGGGCGAGGGACAGGCGGGGGTGGAGGAGCTCGGGGGGGTGACCGTGCACCGTGTTCCCGAGCCGGGCTGGCCGCGCGACCTGGACCGCTTCGTCGCGTGGGTCGAGCAGATGAACGGCGACATGCTCGCCGCCGGCGAAACGCTGGCCGAGGAAAATCGCTACGACCTGATCCACGGGCACGACTGGTTGGTGGCGCGGGCTTCGGCTGCGCTGGCGGAGCGAGCGGAGGTTCCGTACGTGACGACGATCCACGCCACCGAGCACGGCCGCCATCAGGGGTGGGTGCAGGATCACCCGCAGTCGCACATTCACGCGGTCGAGCGCTGGATGGCGCGGAGCGCGGACGCGGTGATCGTCTGCTCCTACTACATGCGGGGCCACGTCGCCGACATCTTCGACATCGACGAGCGGCGCATCGTCGTAATCCCGAACGGGATCGATCCCAGCGAAATGCGTCCGGCCGGAGACCTGCAGGCGATGCGCCTGGAGTTCGCAGAGCCGCACGAGAAGCTCGTGCTGTTCGTCGGGCGACTCGTCTACGAGAAGGGCTTTCAGCTCGCCTTGGAAGCCCTGCCGAGCGTCGTCGAGCAGGTCGAGAACGTCCGCTTCCTGGTGGCGGGCAGCGGCACGCATGAGGCCGAGCTGAAGGCACAGGCGCAGCGCCTGGGACTCTCCGAGCACGGGAGCTTCCTCGGCTGGATCGGCGACGACGTGCTGCACTCGCTCTACCGCATCGCCGACCTGTGCGTGGTGCCCTCGATCTATGAGCCCTTCGGGCTGGTGGCGCTCGAGGCTATGGCCTCGGGCTGTCCGTGCATCGTCGCCGACACCGGCGGGCTGCGAGAGGTGGTTCCGCTGGGCGAGCGCGTCGGGCTGCGCTTCAACGGCGGCGACGCTGAGCACCTGGGAGTGATGATCGAGCGCCTGCTCGTCGACGAGCCGCTGCGCGAACGACTCGTGACGGAGGCCTCCGAGCACGTCCTGCGCTTCGACTGGGACGACATCGCCCAGCGCACGCGCGGTACCTATAGAGAGCTGCGTGAGCTGACGCCGCGCAAGGAAGGAGCTTCGAGGGGATGAGCAGTCTGATGCCGGGTCTGATGCAGGACGACTTTCCGCTGACGCTGCATCACATCCGGCGCAGGATGACCACGTGCAGCCCGGATGCGAACGTCATCACGCTGGCAGAACCGGGCCGCGTGGAGAGCGCGACCTTCGCGGAGGTCTCCGAACGGATCGATCGTCTCGCGCGCGTGCTCGGGCGGCTCGGCGTCGAGCCGGGGCAGCGGATCGGGACGTTCGCGTGGAACAACCAGCGCCATTTCGAGCTGTATTTCGCGATTCCGTGTCTGGGAGCGGTGCTGCACACGCTCAACATCCGCCTGTTCGAGGAGCAGCTCACCTACATCGTCAATCACGCCGAGGACCGCGTCGTCTTCGTGGACGACTCGCTCGTGCCGATCCTCGAGAAGCTGGCGCCGAGCTTCTCGGGCGTCGAGCACTACGTGGTGATGGGTGACGGCGATGTGGGGAGCCTTCCGAACGCCCTGCGTTATGAGGAGCTGTTGGAGGAGGCGGGGCCCGGCGCGTTCGACTACCCGGACGTGGACGAGCGTCAGGCGGCGGCGCTCTGCTACACGAGCGGCACGACAGGCAACCCGAAGGGAGTGCTCTACTCGCACCGCTCGATCAGCCTGCACTCGACGGCGACGCTGGTCAAGGACGGCCTCGGCCTCAGCCGCTCCGACCGCGTGCTCGCGGTGGTGCCGATGTTCCACGCCAACGCTTGGGGCCTGCCCCACGGCGCCGCGCTCGCCGGGGCGGACCTGCTGCTGCCGAACCAGTACCTGGCTGCCGAGCCGCTAGCCGGGCTGATCGCCGCCGAGCGCCCGACGCTGATGGGGTGCGTGCCGACAATCTTCTCCGACCTGCTTCGCTACGCCGACGAGCACCCGGAGGTCGATCTCTCGTCGATGAGCAACGCGACTTGCGGAGGCTCGGCAGTGCCGCGCCAGCTGATGAAGGACTTCGAAGAGCGCCACGACGTGCGCATCTTCCAGGCCTGGGGGATGACCGAGACGAGCCCTGTGGCCACTTTCTCACGCCCGGCAGAGGGCGAGCACGACGACGCCTACTGGGACAAGCGTGCGATGCAGGGGCGCCCGCTGCCGTGGGTCGAGCTCCGCCTGATGGACGACGACGGCGGCGAGGTTGCCTGGGACGGCCAGTCGACCGGCGAGATCGAGGTGCGCGGGCCGTGGATTGCGGCGCGCTACTTCAACGACGACTCGGAGGAGCAGAAGTTCGACGACGGCTGGCTGCGAACAGGTGACATCGCCTCTGTCGAGGAGGATGGCTTCGTGCAGATCACCGACCGCGCCAAGGACGTGATCAAGTCCGGCGGCGAGTGGATCTCGTCGGTCGAGCTCGAGAACGAGATGATGTCTCATCCGGACGTGGTCGAGGCGGCGGTCATCGCCAAGCCGGACGAGCGCTGGTCTGAGCGGCCGCTTTGCTGCGTGGTGCTGCGCGAGGGTGCGAGCGCAAGCGCGCCAGATCTGGTCGAGCATCTTCGCGGCCGCGTCGCCAAGTGGTGGCTGCCGGACGAGTTCGCATTCATCGGCGAGATCCCGAAGACGAGCGTCGGCAAGTTCGACAAGAAGGTGCTGCGGGGAGACCTCAGCGAGGGGACGCTCGAAGGGCGCGTGCGCGTCTGAGGGACGTATTCTCGGGCCGTCTTGCGGCGTTTTTGCCCGGGAGCAGCTCGGTTTGGGCTTGGGCGCTTCTTTGCGCGCCGGCCGCGCGCTCAAGCGCTTCGATGGGCCCGCCGATATGCGAGCAATCACGAGCTCGGGGCTTCCGCCGACCGATACCGTTGATAGACCTTACGGTCGATAGGCAGGCCACGGCCTGAGAATGGCGAACAATTACGCAGGAAATACGTCTAGAATCGCCCAAAGACAGGGCAAGAGGCCCGTATAGGGCTGGAGCATTCACCCACACCATCAACGGGAGGTAGGCATGACTCGGACCGATGTCGTGGCCTCGAGTAGGCCGCAGAAAGCAGGCGCAGCACCGATGAGAAATGGATCTTTCAAAGCGTTGCGCAGGCTCTCGGTGTTGCCCGTGGCTTTCGTCCTGGGGCTGGCGCTGGCGTTGCCGGCGACGGCTCTTGCCGCTGAAGAACCGCTGAGCGGCTACACGACCACGACGACGACTACGACGACGCCTACCACGACGCCGACGACGACGCCGACCACGGACACAACGCCGGCGCCGACGACGACGACGACGAACAGCACGCCGACGCCGACGTCTGGAACGTCGCCGGAAGAACAGAGCAGCACTCCGGAAAAAAGCACGGCTCCAGAAACGTCGAAAAGCGAACCTGAACCGACTGCGACGACCGCCAAGAAAGCGACGACGCTTCCTTTCACCGGCTTCGACCTTCGCTGGACGATCGGTGCAGGCTTGCTCCTGCTGGCCATGGGCTTCTCGCTCGTGACCGCGCAGCGCCGCCAGCGTCGCCACGACGACAACTGAGAAGCACTCGGACTACAAGCAGTGGCAAGACGGCCGCCGGGACACCGGCGGCCGTTTCGTACCGGCGCGGGCGGGGCCGGTGTGGTCGATCGAAGGAGGGCGCCGGCCGGCGAGGCCTGGCGTTCGCGCCCGCCGGGCACCGGCCAGTGCGCTCACGCAGACCCGGGTACAACGTTGGAACCCTGATCCACTGCTGGAAGCGCTGATGGAGCCGGTTGGGCGGCAGGCTAGACAGCGGGCTCTTGCCGCGCTTGGACTTCGTTAGAACGCGAGGTTTTTCGGAGTGCCTATAAGGACGGCCTCGGCCTCGTGGTAGCGCTCGTTCATGGCCGGCGTCTCAAGGAACGTCATGTACAGGCGCGTCGCCGGTACGCGCTGGCGTATGAGGGTGGCTACGTCAGTTTGGCTTTCGAAGTGAGATATCGCGACCTCGCATGAGAAAGTCGCCGCTATTAGCGGAGCCGGCTGTCGCGCCTCCAGGGCGCCATCTATAGCCATGCCGCGGTAGAGATCGACCGTCGCGATGTCGAGTAGCGCCATGAACTCTTGCAAGAATGCCAACCGGAGCACGATGTGTGTCTGTCGCCGCTCCTTGGTGCCGTCACCCTCAAATAGTCGGGGGTCCCGCACCATCTTTCCTGTGTAGGGGCAGAGGCCCATCTCCGCGATCACGATGGAGTGGCCCTTGACGATCTCGCCGGAGTGCGGGTTTGACACGTATGTCTGGGCAAACGACTGCTCCAGAGATGCGACTCCAGCGCGTTCGATAAGTGCTTGCAGCGCTGCGGCGGCCTCCTCGGCACCTTGACGTGCTTTTATGCAGTGCTGGACGTCGATCCTTCGCAGCTCGGGACGAGCACGAAGTTCAGCGCGGATCAGGGCCCGCTGCTTATCAATCGCTCGTAGCGTGTGCGCCCGAGCTTCTTTGCTCGCCGGGATCTGGATCGTCCGATTGAACCGCTTGCCAGCTTGCACGAGCTCCTCGACGTCGGATGGAGCGAGCCTCGCAGCGCCGCGCTCAAACTGGAAGTGCGAGACATCCTCAACCGGTAGTTCCCAACGCGCACCTGCATCCTCGAATGCCTCAACCTGGACGCCAAACATCCCGCGAGTCGTCTCGGCACTCGTCACGGTTACCGGGGTCCGGCGGGGGTCCAGCATCCGGCCTCGATTGCCAATGACGAGATGCCCGAGCGTCCCTGACTCAAATGATTCGTCCGAAACACCGTCGGGGTTGTGCTCGTAGACGTCTGAGGCGGCCGTTTCCATGATGCCAGTATGCGCTTCCACCTAAGGTCGAGCAAGACCCGAAGGACAAAAGGACTCGAACCAAAACACCCTGGAAATCCAGCAGATTGAGAGTGCTCCACTTTCGCCCGTTGTTCAGTATTGGCTTTGTAGAGCCAAAAATAAGTGCTGGTGCAGGCCCGGGTACAACGTTGGAACCCTGATCCTCTCCTAGAGGCTCTCATGGATCCGGTCGGGAGGCAAGCCAGGCGGCGTGCACTCACGAGCGTGCAGAGGCTAGTCGGCCAGTAGCTGCTGGACAAAGTCGACATGAGGACCTGTCGCTTCGTGCACGCGGGCCTCGAGAGCGGCAGCAACCCAGGCGGGACCGTGTCCTCCGACCGCTGGCGCCCATCGCTCTAGCTCACCCACCGTCACAACATGGACGCCCATTGCTCGCAAGACCTCGAGGAGCCGCACTCCGGCCTCGGACGCCTCCCCCTGCGGGAGTACGGATAGTCCGCCACGCTTTCCACGAGCCCAACCGTCCTCGAGCTTGACGATCCGACGAAGACGCGCAGCTACATCCCGGGTCAGCGTCGCACCAACAACGTCGGCGAGTGCCCTCGTCATCTCGTCTTTGACCGCCACCATAGACGGCGTACTACCTAGCTGCTCTACAGCCGCATGAACCACTCTCCAATCTCGTTCGACCGTGCCCCAATCGCCTCCTAGGTCTTCGACAATCTCCTTGAGCAGGGCTTCGCGAGCTATACCCAGAAGTTGTGGATGGGGTTAGGGAGGAAGGCGGCGTACCTTCCCGGTTGTTGAAGACCGATGCCGGTGATGGCCGGCAGGAAGGCACGCCATGTCAGATGTTCGCAGGCTCCCCGTC
>JBBSDZ010000076.1:0-10087 GCA_038240205.1 Solirubrobacterales bacterium
CCTGACGCGCCGGTTGTGGGCTCGGACTTCATCGCGCTGATGGAGGGACGCAACCCCGCGACAGGCGCGTGGCTGCGTCCGTCGGGTGCGGATGGCTCGCGTGGTGGCGGGATCGACGTGACGTTCAGCGCGCCGAAGTCCGTGTCGGTCGTGTGGGCGCTCGGCGATCCGTGGCAGCGCGAACAGATCGAGGCCGCCCACACGAGAGCCGTCGAGCGCGCGATGAGCTACCTCAAGGAAACCGTCCCGTTGGTGCGTCGTCGCTATGACGGCCAGGTCGTCGAGGAGCAGGCCAAGGATGTCATCGCGACGGCCTACCTCCACACGACCGCCCGAGGGGTCAGTGGCGCCGAGGCGCCCGACCCGCAACTGCACACGCACGTCGTGATCACGGGCGCTGTTCGTAAGGACGATCGCTTCGTCGCGGTCGCCTCCCGTCCGGTCTTCCGTGGCGGCCGGGAGGTCGGCTCCTTCTACCGCTCGGCGTTGGCGCAGGAACTTGCGGGGGAGGGGTATCCGATCGAGCAGGGCACCGGCAATGACGGCAAGTTCTTCGAGATCGCCGGGGTGCCGAAGGCGCTGGTCGATGACTTCTCCGCTCGCCACAAGGAGATCGCACGAGCCGCAGAGCGCTTTCGCGCCAAGCACGGCCGCGCGCCTGAACGTGGCGAGCTCCGCGACCTCGCGCTGGAGAACCGCCGCGCGAAGGACCTGACCACGCGCGCTGACCTGCAGCGTGTGTGGGCCGAGAAGGGTGGGCGTCGCAGCTTCGGCGCGGACGAGGCGGTCCATCTAATCGGCGCTCCCGCGCCCGTGTCGCGCGATCAGCCTGTCGAGGATCGTGTCGAGTCTAAGCTCGTCGAGCGTGAGGCCACCTTCCAGCCTGGGCTCCTGCGGTCGGTTGCGTTGGAGCAATCAGCGGGCGAACTCGGCCCCGAGGACGCGCTCGCTGTGGCTCGGGCGATGGTCGCCGAGCGGCGCGCGCTGACGCTTGAGGGCGGGCGGATGACGACGCTGGCTGTTCGTGCGCAGGAGCAGGCGATCGAGCGCCGCGCCCAAACGCTCGCACGGGACGCCGGACGTGACGTCGGGGAGGCCATCCGGGAGATCGCCAGCCGCGAGGTCGCAGAGCGCATCGGCGCATCGCTCTCGTGCGAGCAGGAGCAGGCACTGCGAGCCGTGACCGGTCCTGAGCGCCTGGGCGTCCTCGTTGGCCCCGCAGGAACCGGCAAGGGTGTCGTGATCGACGCGGCGGCCCGCGCGGAGCAGATGGTCGGGCGTAAGGTCATCGGCGTCGCCGTTTCCGGCTCGACGGCTGAGCGTCTCGGGGCGGACAGCCCGGCGCTCGCCGGCAGCACGCTGACCCTGGATGCGCTGGTGTCTCGTGCGGGCAGAGGCGTGGTCGAGGTTGGCACTCATACGACGGTGATCCTCGATGAGGCGGGGATGGTCGACCACAACCGCATGGACGCCCTGAGCGACCTGGTCGAGCGCTCGGGCGCGAAGCTGATCGCGGTCGGTGACGGCAAGCAGCTGCCCTCCATCGGGCCGGGCGGCATGTTCGACCGCCTCGCCGACCAAGCGCGCACGGCGGAGCTGGCAGACATCCACCGCACGAGCGACCCCGCAGAGCGCAGAGCCTGGGCGGCGCTGCGCGCCGGTGAACCCGAGCGCGCGATGGCTCACTACCGGGCACGCAACGAGCTTCACTTCGCCGACACCCGCGAGCAGGCAGGGGAGGCCGCCGTCCAACGCTGGGCTTCGCTGACGGAGACCCGCGACATCCGCCAGGTCGCGCTGATCGCCGATGCCTCAAACCAGGAGATCGACAGGCTCAACGCACGCGCGCAACACCTACGCTCAGAGCGCGGCGAACTCGGCGCGACAGAGCTCCCGCTCCCGCACCAGCACTATGGCCTGCGCGAGGGCGACCTGATCACGTTTACCGCCCAGCACAGCGGCCCCAGCGAGCCCAGAGTCGAGAACGGTGCCCGCGGGAAGGTGGCGGCCATCGACGGACGGGATGGGTCGCTGTCGGTGACGCTCGACGGCTCAGAGCGCCGAGTCACGCTCGCCGGCGAGGACCTCGAGAAGCTCCGGCTCGGCTACGCCGGCCACGTCTACCGACAGCAGGGCGCAACCGTCGAGCGCTCCGTCGTCGTGACCGGCGGCTGGCAGACCAGCAAGGAGAGCGCATACGTCCAGGCCAGCCGCGCCCGCCACGCCACCGAGTGGTTCCTCGCGCGCGAGGAGCTCGGGATCGAAGGACAGGACGAGCGGCGAGTCGACCAGCTCGCCGCAAAGATGCGCGACAGCCGTGCGCAGACACCATCACTCGCGCACCGCGAGATAGGAGACCGGGGCTTGGGGAGGGGCTACGACCGCACGATCGCGCCAGGGCGCCAGCTGCTGCCCGGCGTCACCCGGAGCATCCACCGCGCTCTCAAGCCTGACCGGGAGCCGGCGGACCGATCGCGATGAGCCGACGAATCGACATTGTCCTGCCAGGCCCGGTCGCCGACCAGCTTCGCGAGCTCGCGGCCGCCGCGGGCGAACCGACAGCCACGCTCGCGGGGCGGCTGCTGAGAGACGCGCTCACCTCCACGAGCAAACACCGCAGGACCAGGCGGGTACCTACCGAGGTGCCCGTCCGCCGGGCTGGCCGCCCGCCATGGCTGGAGCCCTATGGCGGCGATCACGCTTGGCGCCAAGAAGTGTGGGGCGCGATCGTCGCGCTGCACGGTCGCTATCCGCGCCACCTCGGCGAACTGAAAATCGGATGGTGGAGCGACGAGGCGCACACCGAGATCCTGTGCGCGCTCGCCGTCTGGCGGGCGGAGATCGACGACACCGGCAACGACCCGCGCGAGGAGATCGCCTTCCACGCCCAGCTCGCCGACTACCAGCACACCCTGCGCAGTGAGCCCGGAGGCACGGCCCAGACCTGGCGCCCCGGACCGCCGCCCGAGGACTGGACGGGCAGATAGGAGCCATCTCGTTGGCCGTCTGAGCGACTTGGGGGTCTATCAACATGGTGAAGGACAAGAACGGGATTCCCGCGCTGAGCTCAGTCAGGATCTTCTCCTAATGTCTGGTCAGCTCGTGAGCCTGCCAGTGCGGGGAGAGATGATGCTGACGAAGAAGCAGCTCGCCGCGCATCTCAAACGCTCCGAGCGCTGGGTCGAGCTGAAGGTCCGCGACGGGATGCCGGTCGAGCCGGCGACCGATCGGTATGGCCGTCGCCGCTACAACCTAGGATTGGTCCAGGAATGGTTGAACGAGGGTCGATCGAAACCCATCCGCCGGGAAGATCGTCTCGCCGCGCTGGAGGCTCGCGTGACAGAATTGGCCGCCCAGGTGGAGCGACTGCAGAGGACCGGATGAGCGACCAAGGCGAGCGCGGCATCGAGGTCGACCGACAGGCTCATGCCTCGGGGACTTGGTCGGTGAGCCGGTGACGATCATCCCCCGTAGCGGCCGCTTCGCCGTCAAGGTCTGGGATCAGGGCGCCAAGCGCTATCGCTGGCTCGGCACGTTCGATAGCGAAGCCGAGGCGCTCGCGGCCGAGGGAGATGCGGCGCTCAGGCCGGGCAACAGGTCTGTGACCGTCGAGCAGTGGGGGAGGGTGTGGCTCTCGGATTACGCTCGCTCGGCGCGCTCGACTCAGCAGACCTACCGGTATGCGGTCAAGCAGATCGGCGAGGAGATCGGCGCGCTGAAGCTCAGCGACCTCACCCGGCCGCAGGCTCGCAAGCTGGCGAATGGTTGGCCGCGCGGCACGGCGAGAGTCGCCCGCACGATGTGGGCCGACGCCGTCCGCGACGGTATCTGCGAGCTGAACCCATGGACGAACCTCCGCCTTGAGACACCGAAGGGCCGCAAGGACCTGACCGCTCTCTCCGAGGAACAGATCGCCGAGTTGGCCGACCTCGCGGAGCGGATCAGCGGCGACTACGGGGTCGAGGTGCGCGCGATCATCCTGACGCTCGCCTACACGGGGGTGCGCCCGGGTGAGCTGTGCGCTCTGCGCCGCCCAGATCTCGACGAGCAGAACCGCGAGCTCGTGGTCCGCTACAGCCTCGACGGCAGCGGCGTCGAGAAGGCGCCAAAGAACGGGAAGGCACGCGTGGTGACGGTGCCGCCGCCCGCGCTCGGCGCGATCCGTGACACCCCCGTCACCCTCGGCAATGAATATCTGTTCCACACCACGCGCGGCAAGCGCCTCAGCAAGGGCAGCCTCTCCTACATGTGGAGGCCAATCGCCAAGGCTTGGATCGAGAAGGGCGGCCGCGACATCGACCTGTATGACCTACGCCACGCCGCCGCGACGCTGTTGCTTGAGCGCGGCGTCACGCCGTCCGACGTAGCGGTGCAGCTCGGCCACCAAGACGGAGGACGACTCGTGCAGACCCTCTACGGCCACCCGGCCGAGGATCTCGCCCGCGACCGACTGAGGATGGCATTCGCTGGCGAGAGCCCGACGTCGAACACGCGACGGGCAAAGGCTCGCGGTGAGCGCGCCGTCTGAGCACACGGCTGCTCGCTCGCTTCGATCCCTCCTCACCAAACTTCACACACTCACGCGACACCCCGTCGGCGCCTAAACAAGCCCCTCTGGCAGTCGTGCGTGGGCGGGAATGTCCCGCCAGCCCGGGCGCCCAATCACTGTGATCCGTTCGCGCGGCTGGGGTTTGCGCGCGCTCGTCAAGCCGGCCAGCACCGCCGAGCCCATCGTCGACGCCGTCACCGACATGTACGGCGAGTCAAGCTGCCGGAAGAACGCGGCCATCGTGCCCGGGGAGCCGTGCGGGTTTGGTGCGCCGAGCGCGCCGAGCGCGGGGTCGGTCGACCAGCTCTTGATCCTTCGTTCGCCCAGCAGCAGCAGCGAAAGGTCGAGCTGCCCGGCGCCGAGCGCGTCCAGGAGGTCGAGGACGTGCTCGGCCAGTCGCACGACCCCTTGGGAGTCGAGCTCGACCAGGTGGCGATGGATCATGCTCATCGTTAGCTGGTCGTCGAGGTGCGCGCCGAGCTTGTCGCGCATCCAGCGCATCAGCAGCCAGCCCTCGGCGCCGATCGATTCGCGCAGCCGCTGCAGATCGTCCGCAACGTGCTTGGGGCGGCCGCGCCGGCAGAGCTCGATCAGCGGGAAAGTTACGTTGGAGCGTGCCCCCGGCGGCGGGCCGAGGGTGAGGTCGAGTAGCGCGTTCAGCTCGACGGCGATCGCCGACTTGACAAACCAGTCATAGGCGAGGAAGCCCTCGAGCACAGGCGCAATCCGTAGCAGCACATCCAGGTGCGCGGCGACGTCGTTGATCTGCGCGATGATCCGCCCGAGCTCGCCGCCCTGTGCGGTGGGAAGCGTGAACATCCGCTGATCGGCCGCTGTATCGGCGGCCACGTACCAGTACGCCGGGTCACGCCGCGGGAGTGCGCGTGCGACGTCCTCCGCAACGCTCGCCGGCAACCCCATGACGCCGATGATCGACACGGTCGGCTCCGACGCCACGTTGAGCGCGTCACAGGCGGCGAATGCTGCTGCCCCGATCGCGTTCGCCGTTGCCGGATTGACCGCCGCCCATAGGCGCGTGGTGCCCTCGACATCATCCGCACGCCAGTTTGCGAGCGCGTGGCGCTTCGCGGCCAGGTGGTCGCGCACGCCAGTGGCCGCGCGCAGCGCCTCGTCGAGATCGCGCAACAACCGCTGGCCTTGGGGCCGTTCTTCGTCAGCTTTGGATCTCGCGCTATCTGCTTGCGCCAGCGACGTCCCCACAGACGCAGGGCATCGCCGTAGAGGTAGATGTATCTCGCGAGCGCTCGCTTCTGCGCCTTCTCCGGGGCGTAGTCGGCGAGCACGCCGGCAGCGATCAGCATCAGCGTGCAATGGCGTGCCTTTCCGGGAGCGTCGACGATCTCGCGAGCCTAGTCGCAGCGCGGAGGCGTTCGGATACGGATGCCGACTTCACCGAAGCGGCTGCTCGCGCGCCAGCACCTCGAAGCTCGCCCAGAACGGCCGCACATGCTCCTCATACCAAGCTCGCCCGTAAAACAGGGCCAGCGCGTCTCCGACGGAGTCGATCGCCTCGCCGACGACGGACAGCATCACGGAGGCCGCCGCTGCCCGGCGCTCCCAAGTCGGGTCGGGGCCGGTCACCATCGTTCGGAGTAGCGGAGCGACGTCGCCCTCAACGGCAGGGCGCTGGTGGTGCCCAGCCTCGGACATCTTCGTGTAGATCTGTTTGGTGACGGGCCCGGTCCGCGGCAGTTCGGACCTGCCTTCGGCGGCCATCGCGGCGGCGAGCTGCTGCTCGTAGCGCTCTTCGGCGGCACGGACTGAGCCGGGGCTGATGTACTCGCCAGCGAGCCATTTACGCAGTAGCGCGTCCTCCTCGCGATCGCCGAGAGCGGAGAGCAGCCGCGTCGCCTCATGGAGCGTGCGCCCGAGATGGAGCACCTCGGCGGTGAACCCCTGCTCGAGGAGGCAGATGAGCGCCCGTGCGATGCCAAGGCATCGTCCGGCCATCTGCCAGACAGCGGCTGGCCGTGTGCTGCCGGTCAGGTCGAGGTCCGACCCGTCGGCCAGCCCTTGGTGGGTGCTCGTGAGTAGGTCGAGAGCAATCCGGCGCGCCGCGACGTGCGCGGCAATCGGCTGCCGCACGCGGGCACCGTCGGCCGCGTCTCGGGCGGCCTGCTCTACCCGGTTGCGCGCGATTCGCGGCGGCAGCTTCCGCGCCGTGACGCGAGGGTTTAGCTCGTCAGGCGGCATCTGAAAAGACAGTGAAACCGATCCTCGAGCAGAAGAACGGCGACGGCGAGTGACCGTGTTGACCATGACCGCAGCACCCCCATCGACGCCTTCCTTCCTAGGCCGGTGCCTCGCCGGCAGCCTCGTCCTCGCCGCGTAGCCACGCTTCGATCTCAAGCCGCTTCGCCTTCAGCTCCGCGCGGACCTGCTTGCGCTTCGTCAGGTTCGAATCTCGCGCAAAGCGCAGGTACTCGTTGATCGCGCGACGGATGTCCCACTCGAATGTCTGCGCTTCCTCGCGAGAAACGGCCATCGGCTCTTCACCGTGGATCGCCATCGAACGGACGTACTCGTACAGGCCGAGCGCGCGGTCAGGGGTGGAGAACCCCTCGTTGAGGGCTTCGGAGAGTGCAGCACGGTGCATCGCCAGATCCTCGCTCTTGATCCCCTCGCTGCTATTGCCGAGGATCGCCTCAAGCGCGGTGAAGAGGAAAACGATCTTGATCATCGGATCGGTCGCAACGAAGGACCTCTCCCACCACTCGAGCGCCCTACTGGCACGTCGCTCTACCTCGTTAGACCCATGCTCGCGAAGCTCCGCGATTGGAGGCGATGTCGCGAGCTCGGCCAGCTGATCGTTCAGCTGGAAAGTGATCGGCTCACCGGGTCGTCGTTTCCATCCTGCTCGCGGCTCCTCATCCACGGTGAACCAGTAGTGAGTGCCCAGCCGGAAGCGGAGCTGGTCATCGACGATCGAGCGGTGCTCGCGAACGCCGGCACGAAGCAGCCGTAACGCGTGCTCCGCGCTCTCTTTGCCCCGTTCCATCATTCCTAGGCCGCTGGTGCCTCTCGTTTCCACAGCGATTACCGAGTCCAGGGGCGACGGCGCGCCTCCAAGCCACGTTGGAGGGCCGGCATCGTTGGCGGGGATGAAGCTCGCGCCAAACAGCTCACGACGCTCATCGAGGACTAGGTGCTCGACCGTGAACGAGCCGGTGAGGTCGAGCACCTCGTGCGCGTGCTCGTCGATGAACCAGTCGATTTGGCTGTCGCTCTTTTGGACGGCCGCGCGGGCCGCAAAGAGCTGAGTGGCTGCCTCGCGCGCTTTCTCCTCCATGTACTCAAAACGCAGGTCCTCGGCGAGTCGCGCGCAGACGTCGTCGTAGGCGTACGCGCCGGCGCCATTGAGGTCCACACTCACGCTGCCGGGTCCGCTTGGGTGCGGAGCCGTGAAGAACAAGCTCCGCTCGTACTCACTGCGACGGCTCGGCGCTCGAGCGGCGTGCTGGAGGCGCTTCAGGGCCTTCTTGGTCGCATCAGCCATCGCCTCATCCCTCCAACCGGCGAATATGGGCGGACCCAGGCCATCGGACCGGAGGCTACTCGCTCGATCGGCCAGGCTCCAATGTTCGCTATCGGTACCGCGTGAGGATCGACCGTCACGGCGGACGCTCATCCGCGGAGAGCTGCGCGGCCTATCCCGCTGTGAGCCTTGAGCGCAGGGCCCGCCGCACCGCTCGCTCAACGGTCTCGAACTGGTCTGGCTCGCCCGCGAGGTGCTCCGCCATCTCCTCGTCCCATCGGGTACGCCACTGCGGGACGCGCTTGTTGAACCGCTCACTGAACTGCGAGGGGTCGATCCGCTTGTGTCGCGCCTTGCGTTCGAAGGTTGCCCAGACCTCCTCGAGCGGGATCTTGTTGACGACGACGAGCTCGTTTAGGTCGAACAGGTCTCGGGCCTGGAGCCGCTGGATCACACAGCGGAGCTTCTCTGCCGCGATCTCCCCGAGCGTATAGACGGTGATCTGTGCCTCTATCTGGTCGGGGTAGCGCGGGAGCAATGTCCGGGTGGCGGTCTCCTCGATGAGCTCGTCGGTTGCGATATCGAGTTTGAGCTCGCGGCGCTTTCCGAGGGGGCCCTCATACTCAATCGTTTTGCCGTCGCCCGCAAGGGTAAGGTGGGGGAGGCCGATCTGTTCGCTCGCCGACGTGAGTGCTCGCGCGACCGATTCGAGCGCTGCGTCGCCCCCGGCGTCCTCCGGCAGGCTGAAGTCCAGGTCGGCGGAGTACCGGTAGTTCTCGAAGTAACACAGCCGCAGAGCCGTCCCACCCTTGAAGACGAGGCCCTGATCGACGCCCTGGACGCCGATTGCGGCGACCGTGTGCGTGAGGACGTAGTCGCGCTCAACGGTCTTGGCGTCCACTTCCTGCTCGTCGGCGATCCGTGTGAAGTGGCTGCGGGGGATCACGCGGCGATCATCTCGCGCCCTTCCCGCCTGGACACCGGCCAGCGGACGCGCCAGCGCTGGTCCGTCCACGGGTCCTCAGCGGGCGCGCGGGGGTCGAGCGCGAGCACACTCACGTTCTCGGCAGGTGGGGCGATGCTGTCGGCAATCCGGTCCAGGTTGAGGGCTTCGCTCAGGGAGCCGAGACGGCGCAGAGCCGGCTCGGCCCGCAGCTCGCGTGCGAGTTCGCTCAGCTTGCGCGGGTCGAGCCGCGCCTGGGTCAGCGCGCTCGCCACGACAACCCATCCTCCGACGAGCGTCGGACGCGCGGCGCTCTCCAGCAGGGCTCGCTCGACGCTCGACACGTTCGCACCGGCGCTCGCTGCCTCGCTGCCGATTGCGATCGTTGCGAGAGGCTCGTGGACCGCTTGCAGGCGTCGTCCGCTGACGCGCTGGAGTTTGACGCGCCGCGGCATTGCCACCTGGATCGTGCGGGCGGGGTGGGTCAAGAGCTCGTGGTGGTCAAGCGCGGAGCGGTAGGCGATGCGGTGTGGCTCCGCCGCGAATGCGGCGGCGACCGCGAGCGCAATGTCATGCGAGGCGGCGCGGGTGCCGAGTTCTCCCAACGGTCTCGGGGCGTACGCCCCGCGCGCGACGCGGTCAAGGAGTCCCGCGTCGACGAGCCTCTTCATCAGGTTCGAAGCGGACTGCTCGGAGATCCCGAGGTGTCCGCGTACCTCGGCACTCGTTATGCGGCCGCGCTCGTTCGCGGCGAGATCATCGAGCAGGTTCAATACATCTTGGCGCATCTAATGCTCCTCAATACATCTTCAGCGTGTATTCGCGTACATTGTAGCGCGTATCCAGAGGTGTCGTGTACGCCAATACACCTTCGAGGTGTAATATCGTACATCTCATAGATCACCTTTAGGCTCCGCCACAACACACAGGCCCTACAGCCTGCACCCCTCTCCAGGCCCGCTAGCCCGGATCGTGCAGGAAGTTATGTGATGTGAATATCTGGCTGGATGGTGAGCGACGGGGCCAGTTGAGGCCGTCGCGGAGGGTCGGGTTGCGCGTGCTGCGGTGCGGTCGGTGGCGCTGGCGGCGGCTTGGCGGC
>JBBSDZ010000077.1:0-9854 GCA_038240205.1 Solirubrobacterales bacterium
CGCACTTCTCGTCACCTTCAAGGTGAACCTCCTGAGCGGGTGGATTGCTGGCTTCGCAACCGCAATCTTCCCCGCCCAGGCGGACGATTCAGCCCTCCACAGACGCCCCGACCCCGAGCGTTACCGGCGAATCCGGGCTAGGGTTGTGAATTGTGGTTTAGAGGCCGGTGGCCCACAACGAAGTCGAACGCAGGCCGGCCGTCATCGTGGACGGTCGCTCCCCGGAAGTCGTGACCAACCATGCGACACCAGGCGGGCAGATCATCGCGTGCTCCCGGGTCCGTACTCACCAAGCGTACGGCCGTCCCAGCTTGCCACGCACTGACCTCTCTGTGCATGCGCATCAACAGCTCGCCGCAGCCCGTGTCTCCACCATCGACAACATGGAGCTCACCTCGTCTGCCCACGCCCTCAGCATACTCTGTGCAAGGGCCAACGCGTTGAGCACGGCAGCCCCTGTGGGGCCGTAAGGATTCTGTAATGGGCAGAGGTGCCCGCGTTGCACCCGGACCGTTATGATGCGCCCGTGCGGATGATGACTCGAACGCCGACGTATCGTGCTACAGCGTCGGGGCCCATCCGCGGTGCGCAACCCGGCTGCCGTGCTCGGCAGATATGTTCACCGGCTCGCCAATGGGCGTGTCAGAGAGGAAGCAATTGGCCACGCAGGCAATGACCGTCCGCTTCGTGCGGGGACTGGTGCTGCTACGCACCTTCTTGGGGGTCGTGTACCTAACGAACGGGCTGGCAAAGGTCTTTGAATTTCACAGCGTGTCAATTTTGTTTTGGAAATTCTACCTCATTGACCGCGCCGACGCATTTGGTATCCAAAAGGCAAACACCGCCGCCTCGCCTGGGTTTATTCGTGACATTGGCAAAGTGGTAGTAGATAACTGGGATGTGTTTCAGTGGCTGCTGACGGTCGGCGAGGTCACCGTGGGAGTTGTCCTGATACTGGGGCTTTTCAGCCGTATAACGGCGCTAGCCGGCCTCGGGCTTGGGCTGGCTCCGTTCGTCTTCACGTTTGGTTCCCATCTGTGGGCCTACGACTACCTCTTCGAGCCGACGCTGTTCCTCGTCCTGATCGCGGCGGGTGTCCTGCCCCGACTCGGCCGCGGCATGCTGATGGGCCAGCCCCGGCGGGAGACGGGTCAGCCCGCCGAGCCAGGCGCATTGTGAGCACCTCGTAACGGTCAGGTAAGGGCGGCCTGTCTGGGGGCTTGGCGCTTTGCGATCGTTCGTGCGCACGCGCTCGTAGGCCTGCTCGGCCATCCAGTCCAAGGACTCGGTGAAGCCGGTCTTCAAGCGCTGGACCGGCCGCTGCCAAGCCTGCCGATAACAAGTCGATCTCAGTCGACTGCCGCTCGGGCTCTCCCGACAAGATGAGTGAACTAGCAAAGCACTATTGACCCAGCCCGGCACGGCGGGAAGGGCTATGCTCGATTTGTGCGTCGCTCGCGCTTGATCGTCGTGCTCACCATGGCCCTTCTGGTCGCTGGCTGTGGCTCCATCCAGGCCTCGTCGAAACCCGGTCACCGCGGCGGTGCTGTCGCGTCAGGCATCTTGGCGCTCGGTCGGCTTACCCTCGAACGTCCAGAGCTCGCCCGGGTCGCGGCCGACACCCTGGCGCGCTGGCATCGGTATGGCCTGTCGACGGCGATCGCGGCTGTGCCGAGACGGTTTGGTCCGGCGCGCATCGCCCTGAGCGCGGGATCCGCGCCACTGCGGATGACGCTGTACCTCTATGACAGCGCCGCCGAAGCCACCCGCCTCCGTCGCTCCCTTCGCCGCGACCACGTGGCGCGCGAGACGAGGGCGGCGGGCTTTTGCCTGTACGTCGGCGCGCGGGATCTGGCTCCGTCGCGGTTTGCCATGCTGTTTGATGTCGCGGAGGCTCGTACACACCCGGCCTGACGCCTCAACCGGCCGACGGCGCATAAGCGCATCCCAAAACTCTCAAAACTCGTTCACGATCGCGACACTGCACGCGCCAAACGAGAATCCCCTGGCCAGCGCCAATATCCGGGAAGTGCGGCGGGTGGTCTCGAAAACCGCTTCGGAGGAGATTGCTCCGATGAGGGGTTCGAGTCCCTCCTCCGGCACCTCCTCTCCGTGCTTCCCACGGTAGAACAGCGAAGCTCGAACTAGGGTCACTGGGCCAGAGTCAAAGCCCGGCGAGTCACCGACTTCTGCCGCCGACTCCCCGCGATACCGGCGCAGCCGGTTCACAGCGCTGCTGATCTGCGCTGTTGCGCGGCGCTTTCGATCGTGTCGGCAGCCAGGGTAACCCATGCGTCGATAAAGCGGTCGTCGTCGAGGTCGTCCGGGAGCCGATCGAACGTCGCTCTCAGTGTGTTGTAGGCAGCCATCGACTCGACGAGGACGAGGGTCAGTGCGTACACCTCGACGCTGCGCGCGGCCGTAAGTCCTATGTGCTGCTTGACCCAGGCGACCACTAGGGCGTAGGGGCGCTCGACGAGACGCTCGTAGAGCGCTTGCCTCGTGGCGTCTGCGATGTGTTGGGCGTCACGCAGGACGAATCGCGTCAGCGCGTCGCGGTCCTGGAGCGATTTCAGATTCCAGCGGGCGAGCAGCCGTAGCTCGGACTTGAGATCGCCGAGGGGGAGCATCTCAAGGGCTGAGGGAAGGTCGTCGAGCGCTTGCATCCTGCGCGCCAGAGCGGCCTGCAGCAGCTCGTCCTTACCAACGAAGTACTGGTAGAGCGCGCCCGATCGGGGTGCGAGGCCAGCTGCGGCCTCAATGCCGCCGATGGTCGTGGCGGCATAGCCGTGCTCAGCAAAAAGCTCCATCGCTGCATCGAGCAGCCGCTCGCGGGTCGCGGCGCCGGCTGCCTGGCGCTCTAGTTTCCTCGGGGTGGGCATCTCTTCAATCGTAGGTTATAGTATTTCAATACATACGTATGGATTAGCCGATGAGGAGACACCCACGATGAATCTCGCCGCCCGCCTCGCACCGCTCCAAGCGCAGTACGTGCGTCCGCTTGCCGATGCCGCTGAGCAGCGTGAGTGGGTTCCTTCGCCGCTCCGCCGGGGCCTGCGCCGCATCGACGGCACGTGTCGAATCAAGCCGCCCTCGGACGGATCGTCTGGCACCGATGCCTCCCAGGTCAAGGTTCGCCACCCGATCATGTCCCGCCTCTACGTGGGCCAGGTAGTCAAGGCTGACGGCCTCGGGCTGGCCGAGCGACGCCGCGAGCTGCTCGCCTCGTTGTCAGGTCGAGTGATCGAGATCGGCGCGGGAACCGGGACGAACTTCGCCTACTACCCGCCAGAGGTCGAGGCGGTTGTGGCGATCGAGCCCGAGCCATACCTGCGCCGGCTCGCTGAACAAGCTGCGGTCGAATCCCGAGTGCCGGTCAGGGTTCTCGACGCGAGCGCTGAGGTGCTTCCGATTGAAGACGAGTCGTTCGATGCGGCTGTGGCCTCGCTGGTGCTGTGCTCGGTCGCTGACCCTGCCGCATCGCTGCGCGAGCTGTTCAGGGTGATCCGACCAGGCGGCGAGCTTCGCTTCAACGAGCACGTCCGCTCCACCTCCCCACGGATCGCCCGAATCCAGACGACGGCCGACCGCCTCGGCTGGCCCCACGTTTCTGGCGGCTGCCACCTCGCACGAGACACCGAGGCCCTCATGCTCGCCGCTGGCTTTCAGATCGAGTCACTCGACCGCTACAACTTCAGGATTCCGCCGCTCGACCCGCAGAAGCCCCACATCATCGGCACGGCCATCAAGCCGGTGAACTCCCCATGATCCTAGGCGCCGCGGACTACTAGCCCGGATCGGGCACGGGATCGGGCGCGCGAACATCGATGGCAGTCACGTGACGCCACGGTTCATTTCAACCCGCAGACTCGGCTTCCGCGCCGATATAGCGCTTGCTGGGGGCCACGTGTACTGGCAAGCCAATGATCCGCACACTCGACGGGCATCGTGGATCGCTCGCGCGACGATCGGTGGTGGGGCTGTGGAACCGCATTTCCTAAGAATCTCCGGCGCTTTCCCTGGAGGCCTCGCGGCCGACGGGTTAGGGCCTGCGCTTAGGCCTCACAATTCGAGAGGCTAGCTCTCTCGAGCTGAGCGAGGAATCGGGCCGACCGGGCGGTATCGCCCACGCCCGAGCCGCAACCAGCGGAGCACGCTCGCCGCGTACGTGGCTCGCCAACCAGTTCTTCACCGATGAGCGCGAGACCGCTGCCCGATGAGCGCCTCGACCTCCAATGGATGTCCCGCCTCCGCATGGGCTCGACAGACCCGGACAGCACCCGCATAATTGCCTCGGGGACCGCACCCACACGAACACTGCGCCCGGGAGTCGTGGGCCGGGGAGCCGTTCGTCCCGCCCCAATCTGGTCAAGCTTCCTGGCTAAATGTGTCAGCCGCTCCTGTGCCTCGGGTTCGATAGCGCCCCGAAGATCCCCATTTCTGAAGACTGGTGCTGCATTAATCGAACCCTAGGTGTCCTGCCCACGGACCTAGTGAACACCTGAAGGGCTGTCCGGCCCCCAACGGAAGGTGCGGTCACCACGACTGCAGTTCTCCGAAGGAGGCCGGACATGGAAGACCGTAGGTGCAAGCTCGGACTGGCTGGGCGACTTGAGCTGGTCAGGCTGGTTGAGCAGGGCACATCGTTGCGGGCGGCGGCTGGCGCTCTGGGGGTCGCGCCGGCGACCGCACACCGCTGGTGGCATCGCTGGCGGGCGGCCTCTGAAGGAGAGCGGCTCTCCAGGGCCTGCCTGAGAACTCGTCGACCAGTGCCTCAGAGCTGTCCTTGGGCGCTCTCAAAAGAGCAGGAGCAGGCGATCCTCTCGGCGCGTGAGAAGACCAACTGGGGCCCTATGCGCCTGACCTATCTGACGGGCTCTCATCGCTCGACGATCTGGAAGGTGCTTAATCGCAACGGCTGCTCGCGCAGACGCCGATCGAGCGTGCGGCAGAGCAGCCGCGGCTATGAGTGGTCAGAGGCCGGAGCGCTCCTGCACATCGACGCCTTTCAGGTCCCGAAGTTCTCAGTCCCCGGTCACTGGGCCACCGGTGAGCGCTCGGAGCGCTCAAAGACCCGCCGAGCCGGCAAGACCGTCGTGATCGGTGTGATCGACGACCACAACACCCGTCTGGCCTATTGCGAGCTGCACTCAGCCGAGAACTCGGCCAACGTCTCGATCACGCTCAGACGAGCTGCTCACTGGTTTGCAGAGCAGGGCTGTGGACCCGTGCAGGCTGTGATGTCAGACAACGCCAAGTGCTACTCAAGGAGCTTCGTCTTTCGCCAAACGCTCCAAGAGCTTGGCGCCCGCCACATCCTGATCCCGCCATACACGCCGCGCTGGAACGGCAAGATAGAGCGCTTCTTCGGCACCCTCGACAGCGAGTGGGCACACGGGCGAGTCTGGAGCAGCAGCAGCGAGCGAGATCGTGCTCTGGCATCCTTCGTGCGCTTCTATAACCGCAGGCGACCGCACTCAGCCGCAGGCGGTCGGGCACCCATCAGCCGTGTTCAGCGGGTGTGTGGGCAGGACACCTAGAGCGCGGCTGGTGCGTCGCACGGGCGCCGCGCATTGGCACTTGTGCTATGGCGCGAGCGAGCGCTCGTCTCCGACTATGGGGCGCCGGTTACGAAGTCTTCGCCCGCGATTCGCTTGCGCCTGCCCTGTTTCGGTGCCGCCAGCGCGTTCTCAATGTATTCGCGCACGGTCATGCGCGACCCCGGTCCTGTCCCTGTCGCGACGCCCAGGTCACTTGCGAGTAGTCGGGCGAGCTGCTTGTCGTTCAAGCGCGCCGCGTCGGCGCCGTTGATGAGCACCGTTCCTCGATCGGCCACGAGCGTTCCGGACGCGAGCCGGATCACCGTCGTCTTTGCGTTCGGCGAACTCATAGCAACACGGTACCGAGCGGCGTCTGGATGAATGCGGGTCAGCGCCGAAGATGGCGCTGGCTCCGGCGATCCCGTGACGGCTTGCGGGCCCTGATGATCGCCGACGCCGCCTGTGCGTGAACGCGGTGAGTCTCGCGTATCTCGACGTCGACGAGGCCGGCGTCTGTGAGGCCCTGGGTGAACTCGCGTCGAGTGAGCGCCCCGGCGATGCAGCCGGTGTATTGCTGCATGTCGTTCCGGGTCGCGTCGTCCATGTCCTCGTCCGCGATGACGTCAGACACCGCGAAGCGGCCGCCTGGTCGTAGCACACGAGAGACCTCGCTAAGCACCTTGGGCTTGTCTCCGGACAGGTTAATGACGCAGTTCGAAATCACCACATCGACACTCGCATCGGGGAGCGGGATCGCTTCGATGTAGCCCTTGTGAAACTCGACATTCTCGATGCCCGCCTCTTGAGCGTTCTCGCGTGCCAGGGCAAGCATCTCGTTGGTCATGTCCAGGCCGTGCGCGTCGCCAGTCGGGCCGACGCGCTTGGCGGAGAGCAGGACGTCGATGCCACCACCCGAGCCGAGGTCGAGCACTGTCTCGCCCTTGTGTAGGTCGGCGACGGCGGTGGGGTTGCCGCACCCGAGAGACGCGAGCTTCGCGGTGTCGGGCAGCTGCTCATGGTCGCCGACTTCGTAGAGCGCAGCGCCGAAGACCTCACTGCCGCCATCGAACGTCTCGCTCGGGGCGCAGCAGCCGGCGCCGGGGTCCGTACCGGTGACCTGCATGGCCGCAGCGGCGTAGCGCTCGCGTACGGTCTCGCGGATATCAGCGGCTCCCGTCTGGCATCCGCAACCCTCGTCGTGGCCGCAGCAGTCGGCCTTCGCCTCTGGCTCGCAGCAGGTGGCCTGCTGCTCCGGTGCGCAGCAGGGATCGGTGGTGGTGGTGGTCACGGTCAGCTCAGCCATGTGGATAGCTCCTCCAGGGAATCAGGAATGACGTAGTAGTAGGCCCAGAGGCCCTGGCGCTCGGAGCCGACGAGTCCCGCCTCGCGTAGGACCTTGAGGTGATGGGACACGGTGGACTGGCCTAGATCGAACAGCGGGACGAGCTCGCAGACACAGACTTTGCCCGCGTGCTTGCGCAGGACGTCAACGAGCTGGAGGCGCACCGGGTCCCCGAGCGCCTTGGCGATCAGCGCCATGCGGTCGGCCTGCAGGCGCTGCACGTCGGGGTACACGACGGGCTCGCAGCAACGCTCACCAGCGGGGCGCTTCTGCTTCGGGCTCAGCTCCAGATCGATAGCCATCGATCCGCTTATATCGATTGAAGTGATGCTTGTCAATGTTTATGATGTGCCCATGGACCGCCAGCACAAGGCGACCGTCGTCGAGGTCATGCGGGGGCTTCGGCGGACACCTGAACGCCTGCGCGAAGACGGTGGCGACCTGCTCGGGCGGACGTGAGCCGATGGATCACACGGTCTCGCTGACCAGGCGCGCTGCCGCCGAGGGCCTCTCCGCGTTCGCGCTCGTGTTCGCCGGCTGCGGCGCGGTCATCGCCAACACGCAGTATCACGGTGCACTCGGCGCCGTCGGCGTGAGTATCGCCTTCGGGCTGATCATCATGGTGATGATCTACGCGACGGGGCATATCTCCGGCGCGCACATCAATCCCGCGGTCACGATTGCATTCACCCTCACGCGCCACTTTCCCGCCCGCGACGCCGTCGCATACGTCGGGGCGCAGGTCACGGGAGCCACGGCCGCGGCGCTTGTCCTCCTTGGAGCCTGGACCGACAAGCCCGCGAACCTCGGCGCAACGGTGCCGACTGTCGCTGTTGGAAGCGCCTTGCTCTACGAGGCGATCCTCACCGCGTTCCTCATGTTCGTGATCATCGCCGTGGCAACCGACACGCGCGCCGTGGGCGCGGCCGCCGCCATTGCCATCGGGGCGACCGTCGGCCTCGACGCGCTGTTCGGTGGTCCCGTGACCGGAGCTTCGATGAACCCGGCTCGCTCGTTTGGACCCGCGCTCGTCTCCGGCGAATGGCAGGACTTCTGGGTCTACATCGTCGGCCCGGTCATCGGTGCCGCCGTCGGTGCCTTCGCATACCAACTCGTCCGCGGAGACCGCGCGCAGCCCCCGGGCCCCCCCGCTGAGGACCACGCCTGATGGCCCGCGTTCTCTTCGTCTGCCTGCACAACGCAGGCCGCTCCCAGATGAGCCAAGCATTGTTCGAGCGCGCCGCCGCCGGCCGCCACGAAGCCGACTCCGCAGGAACGACACCCGCCGAGCACGTGCACCCAGAGGTCGTCGACGTGATGAGGGAACTCAGCATCGACCTCAGCGATCGAGTCCCCCAGAAATTGACACGTGAGCAGGCCGAGCGCGCGGACATCGTTGTGACCATGGGATGCGGCGACGAGTGTCCCTACATCCCGGGCAAGCGCTACATCGACTGGGAGCTACCAGACCCCAAGGGCCGACCGATCGCGGAGGTGCGAGCGACCCGAGACGACATCGACCGCCGCGTGACGGCCCTGATTGCCGAAGTCGACGCTTGACGCGCGCAAGATTCCGGTTCGGTTGGTAGGTCCCTGCGGCGCACGACTCGGATGTCGTGAGATTGGGTCGGCGTCTCAGTGAGGATCGGGCTCTGAAGGGGTTGTCGCGCCGTCTGCCCTGCTGAGGCGATATCGCCGTAGCGCCACCACCGACCAGATGGCCTCGACAACACCGAAAGGCCACGTCCCCGCGAGAAAGCCGTAGATGCTCGAAAGCAGACATCCGCAGGCGAACGCGGCGATGAACCTGCGATGACGGTGCTCAAGCGAGTACATGACCATCATGAATGTGACCGCCGTGGCACCGAAGACGGTGAGCATTTACCCAGTGTGGAGGACGATCGCTTCCTTCGGCGCCATCGCTGTAGGCGCCGCCTGAATACTCCTCACTCTTGGCCGGTTGAAAAAGGGACCCCTGGTGGCGGGGTGAGAGCCTGGTTCGGTTAGTGATGCCGAGGCCAGGAGGAGGAGTTGATCGCTGTGGAGCAGTGGGCGGAGATCCGCCGCATGCACTTCGTGGAGGGCCTCTCGATCAACGCGATCGCCAGGCGCACGGGTCGGGACCGCAAGACGGTCAGGAGGGCGATCAGTAGTCCTGAGCCGCCCGGCTATTCCCGTCCACCGGCGGGCTCGAAGCTTGACCCGCACCGCGAGCAGATCGCCGTCCTCGTGCGCGATGTCGAAGGGATCACCAACACCCGCGTCCGCGAGCTGATCACCGAAGCGGGCTATCAGGGGTCGAAGACGATTCTCGACGACTATCTGCGGGAGCTGCGCCCAGTCCTGTGCCCGAAGCGGACCTATCAACGCACGGTCTATCGACCCGGCGAGCTCGCGCAGTTCGACCTTGTCGAGCCCAGACGGGAGATCCCGGTCGGGCACGGGCAGACCCGCAAGGGCTATGTCGTGACCTTCGAGCTCGGCTGGTCCCGGGCTGCCGCGGGCGCCCTGGTGTTCTCAAAGCGTTTTGAGGACCTCGCGTTCGGCATGAGCTACTGCCTCTCAGCGCTCGGCGCGCGACCCGAGACGATTGTCTGGGACCGTGAGGGAGCGATCCACGACGGCCGCGGCAACGCCGGCGAGGATTTCGCTGCGTTCTGCGGTCGCCTCGCGCTCGGCTGGCAGATCCTCCAGGCCCGCGACCCGGAGTCGAAGGGTGCCCTCGAGCGCACCCACCGGTTCATGCGCACGAGCTTTGAGCCGGCGCGGAGCTTCGCGAACCCCCTGGACTTCCAGGACCAACTCGACCGCTGGTTCACCGGGCGGGCCAACCCGCGCTTTCACCGGGGGATCCGCGCCGTTCCCGCCGAGCGGCTGATCGAGGAGCGCCAGCGCATGCGCCCGCTCCCGTCGCCGATGCCCGCCACCGCGCTTCGGAGCGTGCTTCGCGTCCCGCAGCAGCCCTACTTCCG
>JBBSDZ010000078.1:0-9766 GCA_038240205.1 Solirubrobacterales bacterium
CGGCCTCTCGATCATCCAGGCGCTTGCCCCGCGCCTCGAGTTCAAGGACGTCGCCGGCGGTGGCACGGAGGTGCGCATGGAGTTCCCCACGCCCAGCGCCAAAGCGCTCGACGCGCTCGCGGTCAACGGCTTCCAGCGACCGGACGTGGCCGCTGCGGAGCTCGCGACTACGACCGGCCTGGCGATCGCCCCGAGCGCGCTCGCGCGCGATGTGCTCCCGCGGGTGATGTGCGTGCTCGCCGCCAGAGCCCACTTCTCGACCGATCGCATCTCCGACGCCGAACTGGTTGCCGACGCGCTCGCTGCGCGGGCGACCGAGTCGAGCACCGGGCACCACCTGACGATGTCCGTCTCGGTGGAGCCGCGTGACCTCGAGCTTCGCGTCGGACCGCTCAGCAGCGGCAGCTCCGAGCGCCTGATCGCGAGTTCGGAGATAGACGGCTACGGGCCGGTGATCGAGAAGCTCACCGACGATCGCAGTATCGACACGGACGGAGGGTCGGAGATCCTCGCTCTACGCCTACGCGATCAGCGCAGCTAGCGCAGCCGCTCAACAGCCCCCGCGGCCATCCCGCCCGGCCCGCAACGCTTAGGCGGGGGCCTGGCGGGGGAAGAGGCCAGTGGCCGCAGGGCTCGTGCTCGACTGGCGAGCGGTATGAGCGCTTAAAAAGAGACGGTGACCGCCGGGGGAAGCGATCACCGTCTGAGGGAGGACAACTCCAGTCATCTGATTCCCTTTGCACAGACGCCTAAACATCAATCGATAAAATATTTGGGTCGGCCGCTAGCCCCGAGGATGACGGCGGCGATCTTGTTCTTCGCTCTCGCACACGAGCAGGAACGCGAGGATTTCTCGGCATCAAGGCCGAGCGGCGCAGTCTCGAGGACATCGCCAAACCGCTCACCGCTGCAGGGCCACGATCGAGCAGCACGCCGTCAGCGACGGGTGCTGCTGCGTCCTAAGGACGCGCCCCGGCCCCTCCATCCGGCGCCGCCGGCTCGGTCCTGGCAGCTGGGGGGATGACCGATGTAGCCATCCAGCGGGAGAACATTCGTCCACCTAAGGCCGCTGGACGCAACTTCGCGTGCCGGTTTGCCGAAAGCGAGTGACGTCAGCGACACGGGGTAAGTTGATCGAAAGTGCCCGAGCAACCGCGCCGGGTCTTTCAAACGAGGAGAACCCAACCATGATTGCCCTGATTGCCCTGGTGCTCATCCTGCTCATCTTCGGTGGCCTCGGCTTTGCCGTTCATGTGCTCTGGTACGTGCTCATAATCGCCGTGCTGCTGTGGCTGATCGGCTTCTTCGTCGGCGGGCTGCCAGAGGGCGGCGGCCGAAGGCGCTGGTACGGGCGCTGAGCCTGGAGTAGTCGATGGGTTGGCAGAGAGCCAGTAGGCGAACCTCCGCAGGGGCTGTCAAGGTGGCCGTTGTGGAGGACTCCTTCCGCCACGAGGCGCTTTTCTACAACGGCGAGGACGGTTTTCTGCAAGGGACGCTGCCGTTCGTCGCCGAAGCGCTCGAGGCCGACGAGCCGCTGCTCATAGCCGTCTCCGAGGAACGCGCCGCCGCGCTGCGGCGCGCCCTCGGCGACGACGCCGCTCGGGTCCGCTTCCTCGACGCGGCCGAAGTCGGGCGCAACCCGGCGCGGCTGATTCCCGCCTGGCGGGAATTCATCTCTGAGCATGCCGACGCGGGCAAGGCGATGCGCGGCATCGGCGAACCTGTCTGGCGCGGGCGCAGCGATCCGGAGATCGGCGAGTGCAACCGTCACGAGTCGCTGCTCAACCTGGCCTTCGCCGATGGGCCGGCGTGGCGGCTGCTGTGCCCTTACGACCTCGACTCGCTACCCGCCGAGGCGATCGATGCCGCCCGCCGCTCGCACCCGGCGCTCATGCATGAAGGCATCACCCGCCGCAACGATGCCTTTCTGCCGCTTGACCGCGCGCCTGGCCCGTTCTCCGGCTCGCTCGCCGACCCGCCTGCCGGCTGTGAGGAACTGGCGTTCACCGGCGGCGGCCTCGGCGCCGTGCGCGCTCTCCTCTCCACGCGCGCCACCGCCGCGGGCCTCCGCGACGAGCCGCGCGAGGATCTCGTGCTGGCGATCAACGAGCTCGTCACCAACAGCGTGCAGTACGGAGGTGGGGGTGGGACGCTGCGGATCTGGACCGAGCCGGGCGAGCTGATCTGCGAAGTGCGCGACCGCGGCTACGTCGAAGACCCGCTCGTCGGGCGCATCCCGCCGCCGCTCGACCAGCACGGTGGGCGCGGCCTGTGGCTCGTCAACCATCTCTGTGATCTCGTGCAGATCCGCTCGACGCCCAAAGGCACGGTCATCCGCGTGCACATGCGCGTCCGCTAGACCCGCGCGCCTGATGCGGCAAACCGCGCCATTTTCGTGCGCTACGCTTTTGACGTGGGCGCTCAAGAGCACCTTCGGGTGGACAAGCGGCGCGGGCAGGACCGGGTTGTCGTGCGCCTGACCGGTGAGCTCGATCTCGCCAGCGCGCCGATTCTCGAGCGAGCGCTCGGGGGCGAGGACGTGACCGGGGCGCCGCTCGTGGTGCTCGACCTGGACGGTCTCGAGTTCGTCGACTCGTCCGGGCTGCGCGCGATTCTGCTGGCGCACTCGGGCTCCAGCGAGCGCGGGGGGGAGTTCGCGATAACTCCGGGTTCGCCGCAGGTGCAGCGGCTGCTGAGCATCACGAGCGTGACCGATCACCTGCGCGTGATCGCCGCGCCGGACGACCTGCTCGTCTAAGCGCGCATAGCGACCGCCGGTCGCCAGGGGTCGCCGTGCCCGCGGCTCTCGTGGACCGCTGACATGCGGACGTCTTGCGCGCGCGCCGAGCCCTCCGCCACGGCCACTACGCTCCGCGGCGATGAAGCCGGACGAGCGCCTCGCCGTGATCGATCTCGGCTCGAACTCCTTTCGCCTGGTCGTGTTCATGGCCGGCGAGGGCTGGTGGAAGCGCACGGATGAGATCTATGAGCCGGTGCGCATCGGCGAGGGCTTGGCCGCGAGCGGCGAGCTCGGACGCGAGCCGATGGCGCGCGCGATGGCCACGCTCGACGTGTTCGCGCAGTTCGCGCGCGCGAGCGGCCTGCAGCCGGCGTCGATCGACGCGGTCGCCACGAGCGCGATCCGCGACGCGAGCAACGCCGAGGCGTTTCTGGAGCAGGCTCGCGAGCGCTCGGGGCTGGCGATACGCGTGCTCAGCCGCGAGCAGGAGGCCCGTTACGGCTATCTGGCGGCCGTCAACTCGACGACGCTCAGCGACGGCTGCGTGCTCGACCTGGGCGGCGGCTCGATGCAGCTCGTACAGGTTGCCGAGCGCCTGGCCGGCGAGTCCGGCTCCTGGCGCATGGGAACGGTCCGCATGAGCGAGCGCTTCCTGCCGGTCAATGGCCCGGCCAAGCGCAAGCAGATCGAAGCGCTGAGCGAGCACGTCGAGCAGGAGCTCGGCCAGGCGGCGTGGTTGGCGCCCGCCAAGAAGGCAGCTCCGGGGCGGCGGCTGGTCGGCCTCGGCGGGACCGTGCGTAACCTCGCGGCGGCGGCGCAGCGCGCCGCTGGGCTGCCCTCCAACGGCATCCAAGGCATGGTGCTCGGCCGCGAGGCGCTCGAGGAGCTCGTAGAGCGCTTGGCGGCTCTGCCGGCGGCTGAGCGCGCGAGCGTGCCGGGCGTGAAGCCTGCGCGCGCCGACCTGATCCTGGCCGGCGCGATAGTCGTGCGCGGAGTGTTGCGGGCGGGCGGCTTCGACGGCCTGGAAGCCACCGAGGCGGGCCTGCGCGAGGGCGTCTTCTTCGAGCGGCTGCTGCAGGCCGAGAACCGGCCGCTGTTCGCCGACGTGCGCCGCGCGAGCGTGCTCAACCTGGCCGGGCATTATCACTTCGACGTCGCCCACACGCGCCACGTGGCAGTGCTCGCGCTCGGCATGTTCGACGAGCTGGCGCAGCTCGGCCTGCACGACGGCGACCCGCGCGAGCGCGAGCTGTTGTGGGCGGCGAGCATGCTGCACGACATCGGCATGTCGGTCGACTACGACGACCATCACAAGCACTCGCGCTACCTGATCCTCAGCGCCGGGCTGCCCGGCTTCTCGCCGGTCGAGGTCGCGATCATCGCGCAGGCCGCGCGCTACCACCGCAAGGGCATGCCCGACCCGGGACCGCTGCGAGCTTTGTTCGGCGACGGCGACGCCGAGCGCTTGAATCGCTGCGCCGCGCTGCTGCGTCTGGCCGAGGACCTCGAGCGCTCGCGCGATCAGCTCGTTCGCGGGACGAGTATCGAGCTGCGCGGCGATCACGTCGAGCTGAGCCTGATCGCCGATGGCGAGCCACTCGTGCCGCGCTGGGCGGCCAACCGCGAGCGCGAGCTGTTTGCGCGCGCGTTCGACCGCGAGCTCGCCGTCGCAGCCTAGGGGCTGGGCAGCCGCCGCCGGCTCACGACGCGGCCATCGCGGCAGCGCGTCCGGCGCAGTCGAACAGGATCAGCCCGTTCGGCTGCAGCGGACGCGGCAGCCAGGTGCGCGTGGGGACGACGCGGCAGGCGCGCTGGACTGCTGCCGTCGCGCCATTGCCGCCGCGCGTGGAGAACTCACCACCGAGGATCACGTAGCGCGCGTCGCCGCCGGCGACCAGACGTCCGAGCCCGCGGCCGTCGAGCGATGGATCGGTGCCGCTGAAGCCGCCGAGCGAGCCGGCCTCGCCTCCTAGCAGGATCATCGGGGAGGCGGTGTTGGCGGCGTCGGCGAGCACCGACCAGCGCGTGCCCGGGCGATGGCCCTGCACGTAGGAGAGCAGCGCGCTGTCGACTTTGACGTGCTCGTCGTTGACGCCGTAGCCCCCTGGGCCGGCGGCGGCGCGCGGGCCGGCGGCCGGGAACGTCGACTGCACTGGCGCGAGCCAGTTGCTCGCGGAGAACACGCCCGGCGCGATCAGCAGGGCGCCGAGGATGAGCGCGATCGCCGCAGCGCTCGCGAGCGCGCTGGTGCGCTTGAGGATCACGAGCGCGGCGAGCGCGAGCAGCCCAATCAGGCAGGCGGCGATGAGCGGCACGGTGAACCACGACATGTAGCGCGCCTTCTCCAGCAGCGAGAGCTGCACGGGCACGGTCGCGCCGACGGCGCACACGAGCAGCAGCAGGCGCCAATCGCGCCGCTGCGCGAAGGCGGCAAACGCATAGGCGCCGGCGCCGACCATCGCCGCGACGCCGGGTCCGAGCGCGGAGACGTAGTACGGGTGCACGATGCCCTTGGACAGGCTCAGCACGGCGGCCTCGACGACGAACCACCCGCCGAGCACGATCAGCAGCGCCAGGCGTGGGTCGCGCAGCCAGCCCCGGTCGCTTGCCGCGTGCTCGTCGGTCGCGGCGCTCGTAGGCTCCTCGCGCATTCGTGGCCGTGCACGAGCGGCGCGCGCGTCACTGAGCAGCAGTAGCGCCAGCGCGAGCAGCCCGGCGAGCGCGAACGGCAGCATCCACGCGCCCTGGTTGCCGAGCCCTTTGCCGAACAGGCGCAGCGGGCTGACCGGGCCACCGAAGGCGATCGGGTTGCGTTCCCTGCCGTTGGGCAGGAACTCTGCCGGCTTGGTGTTTTCCGGCGCGGTGTGCGTCGCGGTGGGCGCCGGTGCACGCCCTTTGACGGGCGCGACCTTGCGCGCGACGCCGCCCGTGCCAACCGGGATCTGGCCGGGTCCGCCAGTTTGGCCGCCGACGCGGCCGAAGCCGTTGTAGTTGAAGGTCAGCCCGAGCTCGGTGTTGTCGGTCGAGCTGCCGACGAACGGTCGCTTGGAGGCTGGCGTCGCTTCCACGACGGCCATCCACACGAAGGAGACTATGAGCAGCACCAGTCCGCCGGCGATGAGCTGCGCGAGGCGCCGGCGCAGCGACCCGCCCGAGCAGAGCAGCAGGGCGAGCGCGATCCCCGGCACGATCAGGTAGGCGGCGAGCGTCTTGGTGTTGAACGCGAGCCCCACGAGCACGGCGGTCCAGATCAGCGTCCGCCAGCGTCCGCGCTCGATCGTCCGCAGCGCGGCGTCGCAGGCGAGCAACATCAACAGGATCAGCACGGCATCGACGTTGTTCGTGCGCGAGATCGCGACGAACGATGGGAACAGCGCCAGCGCAAAGGCGCCGGCGACGCCGGCCCATCCGCCCAGGCGCCGCGCGAGCGTGCGGTAGAGCAGCGCGACCGTGAGGATTCCGACGATCGCCTCAGGCACGAGCACGCTTCCTGAGGAGAAACCGAACACCTTGGCGCTGGCCGTCTGCAGCCACAGCCCGACGGGCGGCTTGTCGACCATGATCAACCCGCCCGGGTCGAAGGAGACGAAGAAGAAGTTGTGCAGTGAGCGCAACATCGACTTGACGCCGGCCGAGTAGAAGATGTTGCCGTAACCGTTCTGGGAGAGCCGGTGCAGGTCGACGAGGGCGGCGAGCGCGAGCGCAGCCAGTAGGCCCAGGTGGTGTGTGCGCGGACGCGCGAGCGCCCAGCGGCTGCTCGCCGCCGTGCCGGGACTCTCGCTGGCAGCGGGCGGGGGCGTGGGTGCTTCGGTGCTCGGCGGTGTCGCCGGGCGGCTCGGTCCGCTCATGCGGCGAGCGAGGAGATCAGCCGCTCGAGATCGCTCTCGTCGTTCCACGCGCCGACCGACGCTCGCAGCCACAGGCGATCGGGGATGTTGCGCACCAGGCATCCACGCTCGCCGAGCGCCTCGCGCTCCTGCTCGGGGTCGGCGCTCGAGAACGACACGAGCGTGGTCGCGTCGCGCGGGGCGACCTCGCGGCCGTGCTCTGCGAGTTGCCCGGCCAGGCTCGCGGCGAGCGTGCGCGCGCGCTCGTGCACGGCATCCCAGCCGGCAGACTCGAGCAGCGCGATCGAGGCAAGCCCGCACGCGACCGCCTCAGCGCTCAGCGCCATCGAGTCGAAGCGCCGCGCGTCTGCGTGCACGTGCGCCTCGATGCCGGAGCTCGGGTCCTCGAGGTTGGGGTAGCCGCGGCGGGAGACCTCGACGCGCTCGCGCAGCGACGGGCGCATGTAGAGCATGCCAAGGCCGTCCGGGCCGCACAGCCACTTCTGCCCGGCGCCGGCGTAGGCGTCGCAGCCGAGCGCCTCGACGTCGACGCCGACAGCGCCGACTCCTTGCGCGCCGTCGAGCAGCACGGGCACGTCGACCTGCGCCAGCTCGGCCGGGGCGAGCAGGCCGCTCATCCAGCCGACGTGAGAGCACGCGACCAGACGCGTCTGCGGGCCGACAGCTTCGGCGATCTCGCCGATCGGCACTTCGCGGATCGAGGCGCCGCGCAGCTCGCGCGCGGCGCCGAGCGCGCCGAGCAGGCCCGGGTGCTCCTCGTCGCTCGTGAGGATCTCATCGCCGGCGCCGAGCGCGAGCCCGGCGACGGTCAGCGCGATGCCCTCGCTCGTGCACGTCGTCAGGGACACGTCGGCTGCGTCGGCGCCGAGCGCCCGCGCGTAGGCCGAGCGCAGCTCGCCGTTCAGCTCCTTTCGGCGTTTGAAGTGCGTCGCGGTGCGTCCATCGGCGGCCTCGCGCTCGAGCTCCTCGGCGGCGGCCCGCACGGCGCGCGCGGGCAGGGGACCGTCGGTGCCCGCGTTGAGATACGCGAGCCTCTGGAGCACTGGAAACTCGGCGCGCAGCCCAGGGACGTCCACAAACCGCGAGAATACCCGCATGTCCAGCGCACCCCCGCAGACCCCTTTGTGGGAACCGAGCGAGTCAGAGCGCGAGCGCACGGAGATGATGCGCTTCATGCGCTGGGCGGGTGAGCGCCGCGGGCAGGAGTTCACCGGCTATGAGGACCTGTGGCGCTGGTCGGTGGGAGAGCTCGAGGAGTTCTGGCAGAGCATTTGGGAGTTCTGCGGCGTGCGCTCGTCCAAGCCGCACACGCAGGTTCTTTCAGAGCGCCGCATGCCGGGCGCGAGCTGGTTTCAGGGCGCGGAGCTCAACTACGCCGAGAACATGCTCGCCGACGTGCACTCGGTCAGCCACGACACCGCCGGTGGGCGCGACGTGCAGGCGGTAGCCGTCCTGCACTGCTCGGAGCTGCGCGAGCTGGATCAGCTCACGTGGGGGGAGCTGAGCGAGCAGGTCGCGGCCGTCGCCGGCGGGCTGCGCTCGCTCGGGGTTGCTCGTGGCGATCGCGTGGTCGCGTACATGCCGAACATCCCCGAGACGCTGATCGCGTTTCTCGCGGTCGCCTCGATCGGCGCCGTCTGGTCCAGCGCCGCCCCGGAGTTCGGAGCGCGCAGCGTGATCGACCGCTTCGCGCAGATCGAGCCGAAGGTGTTGCTGACGGTCGACGGCTATCGCCACGGCGGCAAGGACTTCGATCGCACGGACGTCGTGCGCGGCATTCTCGCCGAGCTGCCGACGGTGCAGCAGACGGTGCTGCTTCCGTATCTCTCGCAGGCCGCGCGGCTCGAAGGCGCGCTCAGCTGGCAGGAGCTCGAGGCGCGAGGGGAGGGGGCGGAGCTTCGCTTCGAGCAGGTGCCGTTCGATCACCCGCTGTGGGTGCTCTACTCCTCCGGCACGACCGGCCTGCCGAAGGCGATCGTGCAGGGTCACGGCGGCATCCTGGTCGAGCAGCTGAAGAAGCGCCTGCACCTGGATCTGCGCCCGGGCGATCGCATGTTCTGGTTCACGACGACCGGCTGGATGATGTGGAACTTCCTCGTTGGCTGCCTGCTCTCGGACGCCGCGATCGTTCTCTACGACGGCAGCCCGGCGCACCCGGACCTCGGCGCACTCTGGAGCCTGGCCGACCGCGCGGAGATCACGTGCATGGGCATCAGCGCGGGTCTGCTCGCGAGCTGTGAGAAGGCCGGTATCGAGCCGGCACGCGAGCACGATCTCAGCGCGCTGCGCGCGATCGGCTCGACCGGCTCGCCGCTGGCGCCGGAGTCGTTCAAGTGGGTCTACGAACATGTCGGTACGGACGTCTGGCTGTTCTCGACGAGCGGCGGCACGGATGTGTGCACGGCGTTCGTCGCCGGCTGCCCGCTGCTCCCGGTCTACGAAGGCGAACTGCAGTGCCGCGCGCTCGGCTGCGCGGTGGAGTCGTGGGACGAGCAGGGCCAGCCGCACATCGATCGCGTAGGCGAGCTGGTGATCACCGAGCCGATGCCCTCGATGCCGCTGTTCCTCTGGGGTGACGAGGACGGCGAGCGTCTGCACGAGAGCTACTTCTCGATGTATCCGGGCGTCTGGCGCCACGGCGACTGGATCCGCATCACTCCACGCGGCGGCGCCGTGATCTACGGCCGCTCGGACTCGACGATCAATCGCCAGGGCGTGCGCATGGGCACGAGCGAGATCTACCGGGCAGCGAACGCCGTTCCGCAGGTGCTCGACGCGCTCGTGGTGGACGTGCCGCGCAGCGGCGGAGACGGCGAGCTGTGGATGGTGCTGTTCGCCGTGCTCGAGCCCGGCGTGAAGCTCGACGAGGAGCTGAGCGCCCAGATCAAGCGCCGCATCCGCGAGGACTGCTCGCCGCGCCACGTTCCCAACGAGATCAGGCAGATCGAGGAGGTCCCGCGCACGCTCTCGGGCAAGGTGCTCGAGGTGCCGGTCAAGCGCATCCTCATGGGCACGTCTGCCGAGCAGGCTGCGAGCGTCGACTCGCTCGCCAACCCCCGCTCACTCGACTACTTCGTTGCGATGGCTGCAGAGATGGGCGCCGCCGGCTAGGGCGGCGCCCCGCGCAGCGCCACGATCTCCTAGAGGCCGAGGGAGCGGCCGACGATCTCCTTCATGA
>JBBSDZ010000079.1:0-9359 GCA_038240205.1 Solirubrobacterales bacterium
CGGTCAGCGGTGTTTGTGAGCACCGCCGACTTCGACCCTGCTGCCTACAAATCCTCGATATCCACGCGCCCGGCCGTGGAATCAACCATCTAGGCCGGCGCGAGCACGCGGCCACTAGACTGAGCCGCTCTGCGCCCGTAGCTCAGCTGGATAGAGCGTCGGTCTACGGAACCGAAGGTCACAGGTTCGAATCCTGTCGGGCGCGCTCGGGGAAGGCCCCGCTACGGCGGGGCTTTTCGCGTTTTGCTGATAGCTCAGGATGTCCCTCGCGACGCGCCCTGAAGGAACCGCCGCGACCTCGATGCGCTGATGGGCTTCTATGCGCCAGACGTCGTGTGGGACGGATCGAACGTCGGGATTGGCACCTTCGACGGGGCCAGCGCCGTCCGCAGTTTGCTCGATGACCTGTTCGGCGCCTTCGAGGTGCTCCACTTCGACGTCGGGGAGATCGGCGTGGTCGGCGATGGCGTGGTGCTTGCCGTCGTGGCCTCCGAGGTACAACCTCACGGCAGCGACAGCTCCATGGAGAGTCGCGATGCGGTCGTCTACAGGCTGGTGGATGGGTTGACCGTCTGGCTCGCGCACTATCGGGACATCGATGTCGCGCGAGCGACCGCGCTGCGGCTCGCCGGCTCGCAGCGGTAGGTAGCTCCGGGGTGGATGCCGCCCAGGCGACTGCGCGTTCGCGCAGCGTGTGCCTGCACGGGCTCGGCCGCTCGCCGGCCGACTGGAGCGCAGTCGCGCCGGCCGCGCGCGACGATCACTACGTCCCGCTCGATTTCGCGGTGGCCGCTGTCGCTCGCACGCCCGGGAGGGAGCTCCGCATCCTGGCGAGCGGCGGCCATCACGCGCATGTGAACCGCCCGGCGCTCTGGATCGACGCAGTCACGCCGTGGCTGGCGCGGCTCGCCTAGCTGGGCTCTCGACGCAGGCACGGGCGTCTTGCTGTCGCGATTCGCGCATCTCATGTCCGCGGCTTCCGGACAAGTCGCGCCAAATTCGCGCCAATGGACCTATCATGGGTGTCGGCGGCAACGTCGCCGACCGGGTATGGGGATGCTCGGCGATGGACACCTGAAGCACGGATCGAAGGCGACATGTTCGGTAGCGGGATCGACAGGAAGGCGATCGTAAGGCTGGCAGTGACGCTGCTCGGCGCGCTGATGCTGCTCGCGTTCGCCGGTCCCGGCTCCGCCTTCGCTGCTCCTGTCCTCACCATTGACAGCCCTGCGAGCGGCGACTCGGTCAACGAAAGCACGCTCACCTTCCTCGGAACCAGCAACGACGAAGCGGATCCCGTCACACTCGAGGTCTACGAAGGCAGCGGCGTCGGCGGCACGCTCGTGCAGACCGACGAATCGCTTGCGCCGGCGGGCGGGACGTGGAGCGCCCAGGCCGCATCTCTCGCGCCCGGGACCTACACCGCCCAGGCCGAACAGCTCGACATGGGGACCTTCGAAGTCGGGTCCAGCGAACCTGTCACGTTCACGGTCGACACGGCAGGCCCGGCCGTCTCGCTCGATCAGGTCCCCTCGCCGATCAAGGACTCGACGCCCAGCTTCAGCGGCGGCGCGGGCAACGCCGGCGGCGATCTCGCCACGGTGCGATTGAAGATCTACACAGGTACGAGCGCGAGCGGCAGCCCGACGCGAGCGATCGAAGTCGGTCGCAGCGGCGCGAGCTGGAACGCCACGCTGGGAGCTTCGCTCGGCGACGGCACTTACACGGCGCAGGCGGAACAGTCGGACGAAGCCGGAAACACGACCAAGAGCAACGCCTCGACATTCACGATCGACACCGCCGGGCCTGCCGTCTCCCTCGTCCCGGCCGCGTCGACCACGAGCGATCCCACGCCGAGCTTAACTGGCGGCGCAGGGACCGCCGGCGGCGACGTTCCGGTGGTGAGGCTCAAGATCTACGCTGGCGCGACCCCCTCTGGATCTCCGCTGCGGACGGTCGAAGCGCCGGTCACGGGCGCGGCCTGGACGGCTACGGCGCTCGAAGCACTCCCCGAAGGCACCTACACCGCGCAGGCCGAACAGTCCGACGAAGCCGGGAACACGAGCAAGAGCGCCGCCTCGACGTTCCTCCTCGACGAGTCAGGGCCCGGCGTCTCGCTGAACGCGCTCCCGGCGGCCACGAGGGACTCGACGCCCAACTTCGCCGGCGGCGCGGGCTCGGCCTCCGGCGACAGCTCGACCGTGACGCTCGAGATCTATGCAGGCTCGAACGCGTCCGGGAGCCCGGCTCGAACGATCGCAGTCACGCGCAGCGGCGGCGCCTGGTCGACCACGCCCGCCACTGCGCTGGCCGACGGCACTTATACGGCCCAGGCCGAACAGTCGGACACGGCAGGCAACATCTCCAAGAGCGCGCCGTCCACCTTCGCGATCGACACCGTGCACCCAGAAGTGTCGCTGACCGCCCTTCCCTCCGCGACCAAAGCCTCGCAGCCGAGCTTCAGCGGCGCGGCCGGGAGCGCTACCGGTGATCTCGAAGCGGTGAAGGTGAAGATCTACGCGGGTGCGAGCGCGTCCGGCAGTCCGGTGCGCACGCTCGAAGCGACCCGTAGCGGCTCAACATGGACTGTCACGGCCGGCGCGACGCTGGCAGATGGCACTTACACGGCCAAGGCCGAACAGGCCGATCAGGCGGGCAATCTCGGCGAAAGCGCCGCCTCGACGTTCACGATCGACACGGTCGGACCGAAAGTGACGCTCGCGCCGGGCGCCTTCGAACGACACACCTCGACGCCGAAATTCGAAGGCGGCGCCGGCGTCGTCGGGGGATCCAGCCCCGATCTCGCCGGGGTGACGCTGAACCTCTACAAAGGTGCCACCGTCTCGGGCTCTCCGGTGCGCACGATCTCGGTCACGCAGAGCGGCGGTAAATGGAGCGCGACGCCCTCGCCGCCGTTGGCCAACGAAACGTACACGGCCCAGGCGGCGCAGACCGACCGGGCCGGCAACACGACGACGAGCGAACCCTCCACATTCGTGGTCGTGACCAAAGGCCCGCTCGTGACCGTCAGCTCGCTTTCGTCCCCGACGAGCGACGCCACGCCGAGCTTCAGCGGCAGCGCCGCGAGCGCGCCCGGTGACAGCGAGGTGACCGTGAGGGTGTATGCGGGCACCGTCGCCTCGCCTGAAAGCGAAGTGCGCAAAGTCAAAGCCTCCTCGACCGGCTCGTCATGGTCGGCAGCGCTCACCGAAGCGCTTCCCGACGGGACCTACACCGCGCTGGCCGAACAGTCGGACTCACTGAGCAACATCGGCGTCAGCGGCGAAGCGAAGTTCAGGATCGACACGACTGCCCCGGCGGTCGGCGTCAGCACTCCGGCCGACGGCAGCGCGACGAGCGGCTCGTCGGAGATCGTCGAAGGCACCGCCGGCTCGGCTTTGGGCGACTCCGGCTCGATCTCGCTCACGCTCTTCGCCGGCCTCACTGCGGGTCCGCAGGCGCCCTTGCAGACACGCGTCGTAGTAGTCGTCGAAGGGCATTGGCGAGCTGACATCGAAGGCCTCGCGGCCGGCTCTTACACCGTGCAGGCCGAGCAGGGCGACGACGCCGGCAACACTGGGAGCAGCCAGCCGGTGTCGTTCACGATTCTCGCCGCCGCCGGCTCCCAGCCGCGGCCGCCCACGAGCGCGTTCACCTGGCTGCCGAGCTCCCCTCACACCGGCGAAACGGTGTCGCTGCTGTCGAGCTCGACGGACGGGAGCAGCCCGATCGCTGCCTTCGCCTGGGATCTCACCGGGAACGGGTCGTTCGCAGCCAGCCAGCCGGCGCTCACGACCACGTTCTCCAGCCCGGGAAATCATGTTGTCCGGCTGCGCGTGACCGCGGCCGACGGCCTCTCGAGCGTGGCCGCGGAGACGATTCCAGTGTCCGGTCCAGCGGTCGTATTGATGCAGCCCTTCCCGGTGGTACGGATCCTGAGCACTGACACCGCGTCAGGCATCAGGCTGAAGCTGCTCAGCGTCCGCGCGATCGCAGGCGCCCGGATCGCGGTCTCCTGCCGAGCTCGCGGCTGTCCGACGAAGCTCGTCGTGCGCCTCGCCCGCAAGGGCAAGGGGGGGGTCGTGCCCGCCTACGCCTTCAGACCGTTCCAGCGAGCGCTGCGCGCGGGCGTGATGCTCGAGATCCGCGTCTCGAAGGCCGGTCTGATCGGGAAGTACACGCGCCTGGCGATCAAGCGCGGAAAGCTGCCGGAACGGCTCGACCGATGCCTGAGCCCGACCGCGAGCCGCCCAATCGCTTGTCCGAAGTCGTGACATCGCCTCGCCGCAACTCGGGCCGCACCCGAAGTCCGTCGCCGCCGCCGCGCGCGCTCGCGTCGTCGCGCCTCGTGTGGCTGTCGCCGCTGCTCCTGGCTCTCGTGCCGCTCCTCGGCACCGCCCTGGCGCCCGCGCCGGCGCTCGCGCGCACGGCGCGGATCGCGATTGAAAGCCCGCGAGACGGCAACGTCGGCAACGACCCAACGCCTCGCTTCAGGGGCACCACGGACGACACGTTCGACGAACTCGAAGAAGAAGTCCTCGACCCGATCGCCGTCGAGATCACCGACGGCGCCGGCGTCACGCACAGTGCGATCGCGGCGCAGAGCGAATTCAACTGGTCGGTCGAGGCCGAACCGCTGGCCGACGGCACCTACACAGCCCGGGCGATCCAGCGCACGCCGGACGGGGAAGAGGTCGGTCGCAGCGAACCTCCGATTACGTTTGCGATCGATACGACCCCACCACAGATCAGTCTCGGCGCCGCCGAAGACGGGACATCCGGCCTCGGATCGCGGTCGGTCGGTGGCTCGGCAGGCGCATCCGACGGAGACCTGCCCGCCGTGAGGGTCCAGCTCTTCGCGGGCGCGTCCGTCGATGCTCAGCCGCCGCTCGAGACGCTTGTGGTGCAGGCCTCGCACGGGGCGTGGGGCGCGACGTTCGGGGGTCTCGGCCCAGGTACCTATACCGCCGTCGCACAGCAGAGCGACCGGGCGGGCAACACCGGGACGAGCGCTCCCATCACCTTCGCCGTCGCCGGGGCGCCGCTGGGTCCCGCGCCCACGGCGTCCTTCAAATGGTTCCCTCAGACGCCGCGGACCGGAGAAACGGTGTCGTTCGTGTCGAGCTCGACCGATGCCTTCAGTGCAATAACCGGGTTCGCCTGGGCGCCGTCGGACGGCGGTGGGTTCGTCGCGGGCAAACCGGTTCTCACCACCGCTTTCGCGACGCCCGGCAGCCACGTCGTGCGTCTGCGCGTCACCAACGCCGAAGGCCGCTCGAGCATCGCTACGGCGACGGTGCCCGTGACCGGGCGGGCGCTCGCCCTGATGCAGCCGTTTCCGATCGTCCGGATCGCGGGCTCGCTGACCGGCCGAGGCGCGAGGATCAAGCTGCTCACCGTGCAGGCGCCGCTCGGGGCGCGGGTCACGGTCACATGCAAGGGGCACGGCTGCGGGACCAAAGCAGAAAGCCGGCTCGCGAGCGCTTCCAGCACCGGCAAGAGTCGGACAGGGGTTGCGCTGCTCTCCTTCCGCCGCTTCGAGCGCTCGCTCGGTGCGGGTGCCGTGGTCAGGATCCTCGTCTCGAAATCCGGCAAGATCGGCAAGATGACCAGCTTCAGCGTCAGGCGCCGCAAGCTCCCCGTGCGCTTCGATGCGTGTCTCTCCACGCCGGCCTCCAAGCCGATCCGCTGCCCGGTCTCATGAGCACTCTTCGCAACGCCTTGGGGACGCTTCGCAACCAGCGCTTCCACGTGCGCATCGGTGGCCCTGACGCGACCGTGCGGGGACAGTGGCTGCTGCTACTCGGGGCGATGGCCGTCGTCTTCGTCTGCTTCTTCGCGATCGGACGCGTACAAACCGGGGGAAGCGAAGCGCCCGGGCAGACGCCGGCCGCATTGCAGGGTTCCTCCGCCCGGTCTGCGATTCCCGCCGGCCTGAGCGGGGAATCGCCGATCTCCGGGAAGGTCCCGATCGCGATCGTCGAGGCGAGTCGCCCGGCTCTCCCTGCGGTGAGCAGCAGGCCGGCCAGGCGCGCGAGCTTGAGCGCGCCCGCGCCCACGCGCGCCTTCGCTCCCGAACCTTCGCACGAAGAAGCGCCCGCGCGCTCCGAATCGGCCTCAGGTACGCCCGCGGGTGAACCTGAAAGCGCGCCGGCGCCCACAACGGCGAAAGCCGGCGGCGGCTCCTCGGGCTCGGGCGGTGGCGCGACGCATCGCTCGAAGGGTGCAGGCGGCGGCTCCTTCGACAGCTCGGAATAGCGGTGCGCTACCCCGCGCGCGGATTGCCCACAGCGGTGATACCTGTGCTCGTCGCCGTCGCCGTGCTCGGCTACGTGGCCGGGCACTCACGCTCTCGGGGCGGGCCCGCGGGAGGACTGCGAACGCTCTCCAGCGCGAACGTCGTGCTCGACTACCCCGCCGGCTGGAAGCGCGCTGCCGGCGCCCGTGGCGTCCCCGGCCTGTCGATCGCCAGTCCGATCCTGCTGGCGCCGGGCGGCGACGAAGCCAAGGCGGGACTGCTCGTCGGGGCCGTGCCGCATGGCGAGCTCGGTCCGCTACCGCGGCGCTTCGTCGCCGGATTGAGCCGCCTTCCGCAGACGCAGATCGTCGACCTCGTCGAAGCGCAGGCCTATCTATACGCCCAGACCAGCGTCCCCGGCTTCGGCGACATGCTCGCGATCTTCGTGATTCCCGATCCGGGCGGCGATCCGACGCTGCTGGCCTGCTACGCGCCGAGCGCTCGAAATGTTTACATGCGTACCTGCGAACAGGCAGTAGCCGGCGTCACGCTCGTCGATCAGTCCCAGACCTACGAACTGACGCCCGAACAGACCTACGCCCGCGAGATCAGCGCGGCGGTCGCGCCGCTGAATGCGCTGCGCCTGGCACTCAAGCGCGAACTACGCCCGCAGGTGAGCGCGACGAGCGCGCACGAGCTCGCGACGCGGCTCGCCGTCGGGTTCGCCGCCGCCGACGCCGCGCTCAAGGGGCTGGAACCATCCTTTGCCGCCGAGCGCCCGCAGGCGGCGCTGTCCACGGCGATCCTGCAGGCGCGCGACGGCTACACAGCGCTCGCCTCGGCGGCGAGCGCCGAAAGCGCCGCCGACTACGCCGCCGCGCAGAAGCGCATAGCCAGCGCCGAATCAGACGTCAACTGGGCGCTTGAGAACTTTGCGCTGCTCGGCTACGACCCCGAGAACAAGGCCCCAAGCAGCGCTGGCTCCCCGTAGCCGCCCAACGATCAGGGACAGATGCGTTTCTTAGCCGATTTTCGTGGTAGGGTTCCCTGCCATGTGCTCCGGGACGGTGGGGGCATTGCAGGGCTCCTGTCCGCAGGATGACGAGCAAGAGCTGGGGTCGATCGATCTCTAGCGGCGACGAAGAGGCGAAAAAGGGAGACGTTGGAGACCATGAGACGAATCAGAATGACGTTCGGGTTGATCGTGGCCGCGCTGGCCCTGAGCACGACACCAGCGCTGGCAGCGCAGTTCGTGTCCTCGGGGGGCGAAACGAAATCGAAATCGTTGGGCAGTCAGTTCTTCAAGCTGGCCTCCTTCCAGATCACCTGTGAAAAAGCCATGGGCAACAGCGGGCCGGCGACGCCGCTTGAATCCGAAACCTTCTTCACTGAACTCAAATTTAAAAAATGCCTGACCAAGGCCCACATCGGGGTCAACGAAATTGCCCTCCACACGAAATTCCTGACCCCGTTTGCGCTCGAATACAACGCAAACGGGCTGTACACCGAAATCGGAGATGAAGGCGAAGAAGAAGTCGAAGGCAGCGTCCTCGTCAAAGGTGGTGCCATCGAAATCCTGATCCCGGCGCTGACCCGGGAAAACGAAAAATGCATCATCACGATTCCGGAGCAGAGGGTCCCCGTGAAAAAAGTGAAAGTACCCTACGAAGAGGCCCAGTTCTTCAATGTCGGAAACGAATTGGAAATCCGGAATTCACTTCAGCACATACACTTCGAATTCGAAGGCGGGCAGTGCGAAGAATTCGTGAAAACCGAAGAAGAACTCCGCAGCGGCAAATACGAAGGAAGCACGATCAACAAGATCGCCAAAGGCAAACTGCAATTCCAGCCCTAGGCTCGATGTCCGCTGCTCGCCGTCACGCGGTCGAGTAGCACGATTGCGCTGGGCGATGGGAGCGGGTCATGGTGGCCCGCATCCCATCGCCCGGTTTCGTGGCGAGCGTACCGGGACGGCCCGCGCACGCTGCGCTGCGCCCCGAGGTTCACGGTTGAGCCGCAGCGGGGAGTATCAAAGTGATGGTTTCCCTCCTCGCACCCGGCCGCTAGTGGTCTGTCATTGAAATAAGTGGTGGTTGGTGGTATGGTGAGGTATGCGCGCTCCTACTCCTCCCTTGAAGGTCACTGAGTCTCAACGCGAAGTGCTCGAAAAGTTGTCTCGTTCCCAGACCGCGGCGTACCGCGATGTGCAACGAGCAAAGGCGCTGTTGATGGCCGGTGAGGGCTTGGCGACGACGCGCGTCGCGTACGAGATTGGGGTGTCCCCGGCAACGGTCACCAGGTGGCGTGGGTGCTTTGAACGGGATGGCCTGACGGCATCGGTGAAGGTCCAGCCTGGCCGAGGACGCAAGCCTTCGATCCCACCGGAGAAGGTCCAGGAGATCGTTCACGCGACGCTGCACGAGAAGCCGCCCGGTGAGACGCATTGGAGCTGCCGGTCGATGGCCCGCGCGCACGGCGTTTCACACACGACGGTTCAGAAGATCTGGGCCGCTCGCGGTCTGAAGCCGCACCGGGTCGAGACGTTCAAGCTGTCGAGGGATCCGCGGTTCGAGGAAAAGCTCGCTGATGTCGTGGGCCTGTACCTGAACCCGCCCGAGCGCGCGATCGTGCTGAGCATGGACGAGAAGTCTCAGATCCAAGCGCTGGATCGCACCCAGCCGTCGTTGCCGATGAAGCCCGGGCGGGCCGGGACGATGACTCACGACTACAAACGCAACGGGACTACTACCCTGTTCGCCGCGCTGGACGTCCTGAGCGGCTCAGTGATCGGCCAATGCCTGCCCCGCCACCGCCACAGCGAGTTCCTCACGTTCCTGCGCACGATCGACCGGACCGTCCCGAAGCGCCTGCAGGTACATCTGATCCTGGATAACTACGCGACCCACAAGCACCCCAACGTGAAAGCCTGGCTCGCCAAGCACCCCCGATTTCACCTGCACTTCACGCCAACGTCCTCAAGCTGGCTGAACATGGTCGAGGGGTTCTTCGCGCAGCTCACCAACAAAGCGCTCCGTCGCGGCGCCTTCGCCTCAGTCCCCGACCTGATCGCAGCGATCGACGCCTACCTGACAGCGACCAACACCAACCCCACACCGTTCAC
>JBBSDZ010000080.1:0-9321 GCA_038240205.1 Solirubrobacterales bacterium
CGTCCTGCTCTTCCTCTACGGTCTTCATGGCGGTTCCTCTCGTCTCAATGGACTTGTTTGCACTCGCCACGGTCCCAACGGGACCGGACGAGGCGGGAGGACCGCCACCTACGAACTTCTACACGCTACGGGACAACCTCGCCGCACCCGCTGGCCGAGCTTGTCGGGCTGGTGCTCTCCCCCGTTGGACCGTCTGCTTCCGAGCACGCGGTTGTCGTGCTCGCGTATCTCGCGCTCGGCTCGCTTGGGTATATGGTCTTTCGGCTCGGTCAAGCGTGGTTCTCGGCTCCAGTCGGTCTGCTAGGGGCCGCCATACTCGTCACGCGAGAACCGGTCCTCTCGTATGGCATTCGCGGCTACGTCGATATCCCATATGTCGTTATTGTCCTGACGGCACTTCTTGTCGAGACTCGCCGCCGCTATAGCGGGGCTCCGGTCTTGTGGCTTCTCGCGCTCGCCGGGCTCCTGCGGCCGGAAGCGTGGCTACTTGCGGCATGTTATTGGGTCTATCTCGTGCGGGCACATACACGTGGGCGAAACGAACTCGTAAGTCTGGCCGTCATCGTCGCGGTGGCTCCGATCGTTTGGGCATTCTCCGATCTACTAGTCACCGGCAACCCGCTCTGGTCACTTACCAAGACCCGCTCGACACCCGTTACCCTCCATCGTTCTACAGGCTTGCAGAATGTCCCGTTTACCGGCTCGCGTCGGCTCGGCGAAATTCTGCGTCCCGATGGCCTCTTTGCAGCAGCCGTCGGCGGCGCCCTATCGCTATGGCTGCTACGCGACCGTGCTCGACTCGGGATCGCCGCTGGCCTTCTCGCTGTTCTCGCACTGGCGCTGCTAGCGAGCGTTGGCCTGCCAATCAACACCCGCTACGCAATGCTCCCGGCCTCGCTACTCGCGATCTTCGCTGGAGTCGGCCTCTTCGGCTGGTACTCGCTCTCCCCCGATCACCCGTTCCGCCGCCGGTGGCAATTTCTCAGCCTCCTGTCAGCGGTCGTAATTGTTGCATTCATCCCGTCGCAGCGAGGCCGACTAGACCATGCCTTTCACGCGCTCCACAGTCAGCAGCGGGTCGAACACGCACTCATAGCGCTAGTTCGCGCTGGCGCAATCGAGCGCGCTGGGTGCAACCCGATTGACGCCACGAACCATCGTCAAATCCCTCAGCTCGCTCTGCTCATGCAACTCTCGCCACGAAGCCTCATTGACACACAACTTCATAAGCTCGAAAGCGGCACCTATATACGGCCGGCTTCCAACAAGCTTGAGCAGGCGTACGTCCTCGAACCTGCTGAAGCCTCCAGCGCCGTCTCGCCAGTGCCGCCAAGCTTCTCGCTCGTCGCACGGAATGCCTCATGGCAAGTTTACAAGCGCTGCATTGATCTCGGAAAAGATCACTAGGAGCGTTCAGTACACACGTCGGACTCGATGACCGGCGCCGCGCGGCAAAAGCACCCGCTTGGACAGATGTTGTCTAGTGGTGCGGCGAGCGTGGTGGGTGATCTGCCCGGCGACGTGCAGGATGCGGTAGCGCAGCCGTCTGGGTTCTGAGATCTTGTGCTCGCCGTCGAGCAGGAGCTGCTGGGTCCAGGCCATGATGTCGTGGGCGGTGAGCGCCAGCTCCAGCCATGCCGTGTTCGCGGTGAAGGAGTGGAACGGGAGGTGCCCGGCGCCGGTGGCCTTCAGCGTCTTGACTCGGTCCTCGACTTCGGCGTGCTGGCGGTGCAGGGCCTCCAGGCCGGCGATGTCCGTGTCGTCCTGGTCTGTGATGAAGCATTGGAAGCGGTGCCCATCCAAGTCGGTGAAGGAGAGCTGCGCTCCGGGGTGTGGGCGCTCGCGACGGCAGATCAGCCGGGTGCCCTCGGGCCATGATCGGGGGTCGAGCTCGGCGGTTAGCTCGGTGACCCACGCCCCCTCGCGTGGCTGTCCGTCAGCGTTGACCGCGGGCGTCCATGCCGTCTCCTCGAGGGTGAGGATCTGCTCTCGCACAGTGCTGTTGACTGGGTAGCCCAGCGAGAAGCGGATCCTGGTCTCTCGGCATCCGGACGCGAAATCGTGGCTCGCCCCAGCCGAGTCTGAGCGCGCGAGCATCGGCCCGTCAAGGGCGCTCTCGGGTATCTGCTCCAAGGCGAGTTCCAGCACGTCGAGATGGTCCTGGGCGTTGCCCGCGGCGGCGTTCCCGGGCCGCAGCACACCGGCGAGCACCTCCCGGCCCAAGGACACGAGCAGCGGGTTGAACCCGTAGCCGTCCTTGTAGTGCCCGGCCGCCAGCTCCTTCTCGGAATGGATGCTGACCGGCGTGGCGTCGAAATCGAGGATCACCCGCTCGGGCGCAGCGCCAGCCATCCAAGCGCGTTCGCGGGCCGCCGCTCGCGCCTGACGGATCCGGTCGATCTCCGCTGGCCCGATCGAGAGCAACGCCCGCCGCGCGGTCGAAACGGACGCGACATCCCCGAACAGGGCGCCCTGCCCCGCGAGCACCGCGAGATCCGAAACGCACCGGCCGCCGTCCGCGGCCATCACCGCCAGATCACACAGAACGCGTCCGGGATCATGCGCGCAGCGCCGCTGACGGGTGCCCGCCAACGCACCACGAAGACCGTCGGTCAACCCCAGCCGCTGCGCCGTCAGCGCCAACAGACTCGTCCCCGCGCGAGACGACAGACCCTTGCCGTCCGCGACCACATCTACCGTTCTGAAAGTCGCACTTCTCATCACCTTCAAGGTGAACCTCCTGAGCGGGTGGATTGCAGGTCTCGCAACCGCAATCCTCCCCGCCCGGGCGGACGATTCAGCCCTCCCCAGCCGCCTCCACGCCGAGCACTACTGACGAATCCGGGCTAGGACTCAGCCGAATGTTTAAATCGCTGGCCCGAACACCGATAAGCGCGCTATCGAGTACCGGACGAATGGCTGTGAGCCACCCTGGGTTTGACGGAGACTTGGATCTACCCCCGTCTCCGTGGAACCCAGGACGGCTCATTGGGCCGGAAGGCTGTGGAGAGTAGGCGGGCGTCGTCGGCGCGGCTCTTGTGGTGTAGGTAGCGCATGGTGGTTTGAATGTCGGCGTGTCCCATCCATGCCTGGACCTGGACGATGCTCGCGACGTTGATCGCGAGTGACCCGAAGGTGTGGCGCAGGTCGTGAAAGCGCAGGCGTCGCAGGCCGGCGGCTTTCAGTGTGGCGTGGTAGCGGCGGCGCAGGGCGGACCCGTCGACGTGCGTGCCGCCTTCGCGGCTGACGAACACGAGGTCGTCTTTGGCGGTGTATGCGCTGCGATCTTTCAGGGCGCCGAGCGCGTCGGCGACTTCCCGCACCATCGGCACGGTGCGGGACTTGCGGGACTTGGGCTTGCCGGCTGTGTTGGCGCTGTAGCCCTCAAAGACGCGGATCGAGGATTGCTCGAAGTCGACGTCTTCCCAGCGCAGCGCCAACAGTTCGCCACGGCGCAGGCCGCTGAGCGCAGCCGTGAGGTAGATCGCGGCGTCCTGGCGGTCCTCGGCGGCGCGTAGAGCGCGCTCGGTGTCGCTGACGGCCGGGCGGCTGGGGTCACGATGCGCGCCAGCGGCCGCGGTAGCGACGAGCTTGGCGATCTCATCGGGGGAGTAGAAGTCAAAGCGCGCCGCGTCGTAGGACTCGCGCAGGCGCTTGACCTTCGCGACGGGGTTGACGACCAGGCCGTGGTTCTCGACGGCATGCTCGAAGATCGCGTGCAACTGCGTGACGATCTTGTTGACTGTGTGTCGCCCGCGCTGGCCGTCCTGGACCAGGCGGTTGCGCCAGCGCTCGACCTGCTCGGAGGTGATCGTCTCGACGCGCTGGCGGCCGAACTCGGAGAGCATGTGAGCGTCCAGCACCGAGCGGTAGTCGACTTGTGTCGAGGCGGACCAGTCGCGCTCAAAGCGTCCGCGCTGAAACCACTCCTCGGCGACATCGGCGAACGTCAGGCCGGTACGCTCCTGGCGACGCTGCCCGCGGCGCGCTTCGACTAGCAGCTCGTCCAGCAGCGCCTGCGCGTCACGACGACGCAGGAAGCCGGAGGGTGACACGCCCTTGCCGCTCCATGCCCGCCCGAGCGTCTTTTCATGCTGGCCGCTCTGATCGCGCCACTTCGCACACCAACTGTGGCGACGCTTACCTTCGTACAGCCACACATGACCGCTGATCGAAGCGTGCGGATCGAGGGTCTGAGACGCCATGAGGTTCCTTCCGTAAGGGGGTCTGTCGGGATCGTCGGAGACGGGCGGGACTTGAAGAAACCCTAGCGTGCCCGGCGGACAGAAATTTCCTCCCGAACTTCCTCCCCAAACAGCCTCATCCAACTCGATCTACCGCACGCAAATAGCCTGAAAACGCGCTATCCACAGCCTATATCGGCTGATGTCATCCAGCTCATAACCCGAAGGTCGCGGGTTCGAATCCCGCCCCCGCTATCGAGAAAGGCCCTGGTAATCGGGGCCTTTTTTCGTTGAGCTGCGACGGGGGCGGCTCGCCAAGGTTCCAATCGGGTTCCGTTTGACTCGCCCCACTGATTGCGATGATCAAATCGGGCGCCCTCCGCTCCTCCTCGTCCGTTGCGCAAGCCTGGGTCCCGAATCCTCGGCCGGCGCATTGCATGCTGATGCAGAAGCGTGTGACGCCGCGCTCACCCCCCGATCGGCGCTCGCGGATTAGCTCCCCAGAAGATCTGCGTACCAAGCATGCCAATCACGTGGACGAGGACGAGGTTGAGCACCATCGACTTCGCCGTCGCTCGGCCGACGCCGACGGGTCCGCCGCTGGCGTTGTAGCCGTAGTAGCACGCCACCAGCACGATCGCCGTCGCCATGAACATCGCCTTGATCAGGCTGTATATGAAATCGGGCGGGTTCTGGAACTGCCAGAAGATCAAGAGGTATCCGCCGGAGGAGACATAGCCGATCTGCTGCACGACGGCGATGTAGGACGCGAGGAACGCCGCGCCGATCCCAGCCAGGTACATGAACGGCAGCACGAGCCACGCGGCGAGCAGGCGCGTCGCGCAGAGAAAGGTCATCGAGTTGATCCCCATCACCTCGAGCGCGTCGATCTCCTCAGAGATGCGCATCGCGCCGAGCTCGGCGACGATCCCTGTGCCGACCTTCGCGGCCATCATGTAGCCGAACGCGTAAGGGGTGATCTCGCGGAGGTCACACCACGCGCTGAACACGCCCGAGTAGGCAGGGGCCGAGGTCGCCGTGAAGTAAGCACCCTCGATCCCGCACTGCAGGCCTAGGATGAACATCAGCGTCCAGATGATCGCGGTCGAGCCGATGATCAGAATGCCCGCCTGACGCAGAGCCTCGCCGAAGAAGCGGAACACGCCCAGCCCGCAGACATCGCGGACGATGTTCCCCGTGAAGCGGCCGAGTTCGCCCGTGGAGGCGAGCCATTCGCGGCCCACCGCAAGCAGTTCCGCGACACCCATCCATCAAACACTACTAGATGCCAGCCAGCTGGATTGTTTCTTGGAAGGGAGAAGCACCCTCTTTCACGGCTGGCGGACGCCCCGCGCAATACTCAGAGGATGGCGTCAACGTCGGCACCGGCCAAGAAGCGTCAGGGCCGTACCCAGGCGGAGCGCCGGGCGGAGACACGCACGGCGATTCTGGACGCCGCAGTCGATTGCCTGGTTGAGGAGGGCTATGCGCAGACGACGACGCGTCGTATCGCCACGCGGGCCGGCGTGACGCGGGGCGCGCTACAGCACCATTTCGCGTCGAAGGCGGAGCTACTCGCCGACCTGACTACTCACATCAGGGCCAAAGTGGTGAGCGAGATGTTCGCGGAGGGATTACCCAATACCCGATCTATCCGGAAGCGTCAGGAACTGCTGCTCGACCGAATGTGGGGAATCTACCGCGGACCGCTGTTCACGGCCCTCCTCGAGCTGGGGATTGGGGCGCGCAACGACCTGGAGCTGCTGCGCCACATCGAAGGGCCGGATGACGAACTGGGCCGGCGGAACGCGATCGCCGCACCAATCCTCTATCCGGAGTACGCGGACCGGCCCGAGCTCATCCCACTCATCGCGTCGGGGCAGGCGACCATGCGTGGGCTTGCGCTGCTCGGACTTACGGGGGAGGCCGACCCCGAGCCGATGTGGCCCGCCACGCGCGCGCACATCATGGCGATGACAGCGCAGATTCTTGACGATCCCAAGCTGGCGCCGTGACTGCGGAGACGACGGCGCACCGCAGCCTTTCCCGGCCGCAGCACCATGAGCTGTCAGCCGCCCTTCTTCTCGGGACTTCCTGGATGCGTCAAGCGCCTCGACTCCGAGCCCGAGACGCGGCGCTCAGGCTGAGCGGCGCGCGGGAACACGGGCGACTCTGTTGGATGCCGCCGTCGCACGCTTGGCCGAGGAGGGCTACGCCCCACGACGGTGCGTCGCGTAGCCGAGAAGCCGACGTGACGCGGGGATCAGTCGAGCGCCACTTTGCCTCAAAGACTGAGTTGCTCGGTGAGGCCACGAGCGACATACCTGACAACCGGCATGTATCATAGAGCTGTGGGCTTCCTCGACTACTACCGCCAGTTTGAGGCGACGTCCGAGGAGGAGATCAACGAGGGGCGGCGTGCGAAGGCGGCCGAGCGCCGGCGCAAGGCGCTGGTCCATGTCGAGACGCTCGACGTCTCTAGGAGCACTTGGTCGGGTCTCCCCGATCACAGCGTCGCCAACGCCGTCACGTACATCGCACGTCGCGGGATGCCGACCTATCCATCGACCCGTCGCTCGGAGCTGCGCCATGAGCTCGCTGAGGACGGTGTGAGGTCCGCCGGGCCACGCGGGCCAGCGGCTCCGCCAGGCCAAACTATTAGACCCTCCCGAGGCCGCCGAGTCGGGCGGTTGAGGGCATCGTAATCGTCAAGATCATCGCCGACTGCGGACGTGCGGGCTAGTGCGGACGGATCCCACCGAGACGGGAGGACTGTTCATCGGACGCCGCCCCGGCACCGGGCCGGTGCGCTTCAGGACGATTCCTAAGCGTGGCACCGGCGCCCGCCAGCGGATCGACGGCTCGCTCGCCACGGGGCTGTTCGCGGCGATGGTCTTCTTCAGCCTCCTGTGCTGGGGGCCGATCCCGCTGGCCTGCCTCTGGGTGGGGTCTGAGATCGACTACGTCTCGGGTAGCGTGTTCCTAGGCATCATCGTCGCCTTCCTCGCTCTCTTCCCGATGTTGTTCGGGGCGCTGGTGATACTCCGTGGTCTGGACAGCTCCTGGATCCTCGTGCGTCGTGCGGCCGGCCACGACCAGCGCACAGGGGTGATGGCGAGGATCTTCGGCGCCACCGTGTTCGTGTGCGCGCTGGCGTTCGCGTTCTGGTTCTTGGTGATCCACGGGCCGGGCTCTTCGGTCATTCCCGGCGGCCACGAAGCCCCAGCTTCGCCGGGGTAAAGCGCGCTACGTGATGGTTCGGCGCGACGAGGTTCGCATGTCCGATGTCGGGTCGATCAGGTCGTGGCGGTGCCAGCGCGCGTTGCGGTCGCGTCCAGGAGACATCCAGACGTCGGTCTTAACCGCGTAGGCGTGCGACGCTTCGGCTCGTCCACCCCGGGCCGTAGTCCTCGCGCCAAGGCACGCGACGTTCGACGATCGTCACGGCGCTTGCGGTGGGACGGTTGAGGCGGACGGTGGAGAGCGCGTGGTGGGACGCGCGGCTCGCAGAGATGGCGCGCGGGGGCGACATCGAGCCCGGGAAGCACGCGCGCGATCGTAGCTGCGCCTCGACGAGCACGCCACCTCTTCTCCGCTTCCCCAGACGCCGCGCCTGCACAGTTCCAGGTTTCTCCGCATCGCGTTCGGACGGCGAGATGGCGCAGGCTCCCGGCCGCTGGCTCTCTGACCCGGAGACGCTTGAGCGGCTGGGGGTGCAGGCCGGCGGGCCGGTCGATGGCGCGGACTTCCGAGCACGGGCAGCGGCCACCGCTGCAAATCCGAGCGCCACATCGAACTCTTCGCGTCAGCCCCAGAAGATGCAGGTTGGGTCTCGGTCGACCTCGTCGAGGAGCGCGCGGATATCTGGTGTCGGCTCGACGAGGTCGTAGCGATGCCAGCGTCCATTGCGATCGCTCCAGTACAGCGTCCAGGCGCCACTCTTTGCCGCGTAACGTAGGCGCGCGACGCCTCGGCTCGTCCATTCGGGGCCATAGTCTTCCCGCCAGGGCGCTCGACATTCGGTGACTGTGGCCGCGCCTCGAGTGAGCACTAGCTCAGCGCGGACTTGATGGAGGGCGTGTGGTGGGACGCGCTGCTCGCAGTAGTGACGTATAGCGGCGACGTCAAGCCCAGGGAGCACGAGAAGATCGTAGTTGCGCGAACCACTCCGCCCAGATTGTGCTCGATCAGGCCAAGACCCTCTGCAGGTACTGGCCCGACGTCGAGGGCCGACTGTTCGAACAAGCGGCCGCCCGCCGGTGCGAATGCTCGGTGGGTGCGTATTAGGACTTGAGTGCAGAAGAAGTTTCCTGGCTCAGGGCATTTACTAATCTAGCAAAATGCTATGAAAGGAAAATCTTTTCTGCTAGTCTAGTTTTGTCATGATCGCAAACGAGGTCATCGAGGCAACCGATCTGGTTGATGCGGCAGTTGCACGGCTACGGGAGATGCTCCCGGACAGCTGGACCGTGGAGCGCTCGAAACGGTCGGAGGTGGGTGCCGACCCGGGACAGGCACGCACGCCGACAGACGGCGCGATAGACCTCCGCGACCCAAGGGGGGCCTACGTGACCCTTGCAGTCGAGGCGAAGCGATCGTTCGATCCTCGCGCTGCCGGACAGCTCTCGGGCGGGCTGTCGAGCGTGATTCGCTCGATTGCCGGCCACATCCCCCTCCTCGTGGTCGCTCCGTGGATCAGCTGGCGAACTCAGGAGCTGCTCACCAGGGAGGGCATCAACTACATCGATCTCACCGGCAACGCGCTAATCAAGCTGGAGAACCCCGCGCTTTACATACGCGCAGTCGGAGCCGCCAAAAACCCCCAGCCCGCGTCGCGCGGCCAGGCCAGAGTTCGCGGGCCCAAGGCGGCACGACTGATCCGCCTGCTCATAGACGTCCGCCCCCCGTACGGAGTGAGCGAGATCGCCGCCGTCACGGGCCTCACGGCGGGCTATATCTCGCGGCTGCTAGACGCGTTGGATCGCGACGCGCTCGTCGAGCGTGCCCGCCGAGGACGCGTAGAGGACGCCGACGTGCCGGGGCTGCTGCGGAGGTGGGCGGAGTCATACGACGTGCTCAAGACCAACGACGCGTCGACCTTCCTCGCGCCAGCTGGGGCGAAGGACGCGCTCTCGCA
>JBBSDZ010000081.1:0-9308 GCA_038240205.1 Solirubrobacterales bacterium
CGCCGCGGTCAGGCCGCGCGCGCGGCGAGCGCGACCACGCCAAGCCGCTCGGCGGCGGCGCGCAGAGGTTCAGTCTCGATACGGGTGCGCTCACCGTTCGCGTCGAACGTGTCGGAGATCGCGAGCACACAGGCGACGGGGACGTGAGCGCTCGCGCCGACGGCGAACAGCGCCGCTGCCTCCATCTCGATCGCGAGCGCTCCGGGATGGTCCTCGGCGCGCGCGCCGTCCGGCTCGTAGAAGAGGTCCACGCTGAGCACGGTGCCGGCGTGCGCCCCGGGGGCGCTGCGCACGAGCGCCTCGGTGAGCGCCGCATCGGCCGCGATCCGCTCCCCGGCGCCGAGCGCGCGCGAGGTGCCATCGGCGGCGATCGCCTCGCGCGCGATCACGAGCTCGCCGAGCGCGAGCCCGGCGGTGAGCGCGCCGCAGGTGCCGACGCGGATGGCGCGGCGCGTGCCCATCGCGATCAGCTCGCTCAGCACGATCGCGGCCGAAGGACCGCCCATGCCGGTCGCCTGGATGGTCAGCGGGCGGCCGTCGGCCGCCTCGCCGGTGTAGCCCCACAGGCCGCGGTTGTGGTTGAACATGAGCGGGCGATCGAGCAGCGTCTGCGCGAGCGCGAGCGCGCGGCCGGGGTCGCCTGGGAGCAGCACGCGCTCGGCGAGCGGCGCGGTTGGGTGCAGGTGGATCGCGTTCTCGGGTGCGGTCGGGCTGTCGGACACCGGCCGCGACTTTAGACTGCGCTGCATGGGAAAGCCCTTCGCGTCCCGGCTGCGTGGCTGAGCCCGGAGAGGATTCGGGGTTCGACGGCGCGGAGCTGACGCTCGCGCAGGTCGCCGCGCAGGCGGGCGTCTCCACGGCAACCGTCAAACGCTGGATCGCAAAGGGCCTCGTCCCGGGCTACGACGGCACGTGGACGCCCGCTGCCGCCGCGTACGTGCGTGTGGTTGCGCGCCTGCGCGCGCGCGGGCACACGCTCGAGCAGATCAAGCGCGCCAGCGACAACGGCCAGCTCGCGGTCGGGCCGATCGAGAACCTGCTGAGCGCCTCGGAGGGTCGCCACACGCTCCGAGACGTCGCTCGCGCGAGTGGTCTCGAGGAGGCCCTGATCGAGCGCATCCTGGCGGCGATGGGACTGGGCGCGACACCGGCGAGCCTGTTCTCAGACGAGGACCTGGAGATGATGAAGTACGTCGCCGCGATGCTCGAGGCGGGCCTGCCGTCGGTGGCGTTCCTGCAGCTCGCGCGCGTCTACGGGCAGTCGATCGCGCAGATCGCCGAAGCGGAGGTGCGCCTGGTTCACCTCTACGTGCACGAGCCGCTGATGCGCGAAGGGATGCCGAACGTCGAGATCGCCGAGGAGATGGAGGGGCTCGCGCGCGAGTTGATCCCGTTCGTCGTGCCGCTGCTGCGCTACGTGCACGACCGGCTGCTCGGCCACTTCGTCGAGCAGGACGTGATCGGGCACATGGAGACCGACCTCGCTGAGAGCACCGCCGAAGAGGGCCGTGTGCGAGTGGCGATCGTGTTCGCAGATCTCGCCGGCTACGCGCGCCTGACGGTCGAGCGGGGCGACGAGGAGGCGCTCGCAGCGGTCGAGCGTTTCGTCGAGGCGGTCGAGCAGACACTGCCGGCCGACGCGCGCGTGATCAAGACGCTCGGCGACGAGGTGATGGTCGTCGGCCCGGACGCCGCCGGGCTGCTGCGCTGGGCGGTCGCCCTGCGCGCGGCGATCCTCGCGGAGGATCCGCCGCCCCGGATCGGCATGCACTACGGCGAGGCGCTCTATCGCGACGGCGACTACTACGGCCGCGAGATCAACCAGGCGGCGCGCGTGGTCGCGCGCGCGGGCGGGGGCGAGGTGCTCGTGACGCGCCCGGTCGTCGAGATGGCCGCCGGCGTGGACGGCGTCAGCTTCGATCGCATCGGCGAGGTCGGCCTGAAGGGCTTCTCCGAGCCGACGGAGCTGTTCCTGGCCTCCGCCAGGGCGGGGTAGGGCCGCTCGTGAGCGCGCACGACGTGCGCGAGGCGGTGCGCGCCTGCGGTCTGCTCGGCGCAGGGCGCCCGCTGCTGGCGATGCTCTCCGGCGGCAGGGACTCTGTCTGCCTGCTCGGCATCGCCGAGGAGCTGTGCGGAGCGGGCTCTGTGAGCGCGTTGCATCTCAACTACGGCCTGCGCGAGCAGTCCGGCGCCGAGGAGCGCCACTGCGCCGAGCTGTGCGAGCGGCTGGGCATCGAGCTCGAGGTGGTCCACCCCGACGGGGAATCGCCGGCACCACCTCCCGCCCCCGGCGCAGAGCGCAACGAGGACGCGGCTCACGGCAACCTGCAGTCGTGGGCGCGCGAGCTGCGCTACGAGGCGGCGCAGCGCGTCGCCGAGCGCCGTGGCGCGGCGATCGCCACCGGGCACACTGCGAGCGATCAGGTGGAGACGATCCTCTACCGGCTGGCCGCCTCGCCGGGCCGGCGCGCGCTGCTGGGCATGGCGGGGGTCGAGGGTCGTCTGATTCGCCCGCTGCTGGGCGTGACGCGCGAGCAGACGGCCGCCTATTGCCGCGAGCGCGGGCTCGGCTGGCGAGAGGATGCGAGCAACGAGGACGAGCGCTTCGCGCGCGCGCGCGTGCGACAACGGCTGGTACCGGCGCTGCGAGACGTCCACCCGGCGGCCGAGCGCAACGTCCTGCGCACGGCGCGGCTGCTGCGCGAGGAGACGACGCTGCTGGAGGGCATCGTCGAGGGGGAGCTCGCCGGAGCGCGCTCGATCGCGCTCGATCGCCTCGGAGAGCTGCCGTCGGCACTCGCGCGGCTGATCGTCGTGCGCCTGGCCGAGCAGGCGGTCGGCTCCTACGTCCCGCAGGCGGGCGAGCGGGTGGGCGAGCTGCTCGCGCTGGCCCGCCGCGGAGGGCGCGCCGAGCTTCATGTCGGCGGGCGTGCGGGGGCGGTGATCGAGGACGGCGTGCTGCGAATGCGCCAGCTGCCACCGCGCCAGGCGCTGCCAGCGCCGCCGCAGGACTAGACTGCGCGCGTGGCCAGTCCCGCGCGAGCCCCGCAGCATTCGGCGATCGGCGAGGTGCTCGTCAGCGCCGAGGACGTGCAGCGCCGCGTTGCCGAGCTGGGGGAGGAGATCTCACGCGACTACGCCGGCCGCTCGCTGCTGCTGATCGGCGTGCTCAAGGGCGCGGTGTTCTTCCTGAGCGACCTGATGCGCTTCATCGACATTCCCGTGGAGGTCGACTTCATGGCGGTCGCGTCATACGGCTCGGCGACGGACTCCTCGGGCGTCGTGCGCATCCTCAAGGACCTCGACGCGGCGATCGAAGACCGCGACGTGCTTATCGTCGAGGACATCGTCGACTCGGGCCTGACGCTGCAGTATCTGATGCGCAACCTCGGCTCGCGCAACCCGCGCACGCTCGAGGTGTGCGCGCTGCTGACCAAGCCGGAGCGGCGCAAGGTCGACCTGCCGACGCGCTACGTCGGCTTCGAGATTCCCAATCGCTTCGTCGTCGGCTACGGCCTCGATTACGCCGAGCGCCACCGGAACCTGCCGTTCGTCGCGGTGCTGGAGCGTTAGATACTGCGCTCTGACACTGGTGTGCAGGACGGCTGAACTGACGGAAAGCGACCCCTCCCATGGTAGGCTAGGGCCCTGGTGAGTCGGCCCTCACGCGACGCCAGAACCCCCAGGATGACGCCATGAGCCGTTTCTTCAAGAGCGCCGCATTCCCGATTCTGATCGTGGTCGTGCTGGCGTTCCTCGCCGTCAAACTGGTCAATCCCGGTTCCAGCTCGCACCGCACGCACAGCTACCAGACGCTGGTCGGAAGCGAGCTCCCGAAAAACGAAGTCAAGTCGGTCGAGCTGAAGAACAAGGGCAAGGCGCTCGAGGTCGAACTGACGAACAAGGAAAAGTACGAAACCGGCTTCATCGACCAGGCGGCGCCGGAACTGATCAAAGAACTGCGCGCCGCCGGCGTCAAGTACAACGTCGAATCGGAAAAGAGCAGCGCACTCCTTGGCCTGCTGACGTTCATCCTCCCGTTCGTCTTGTTCCTCGGCTTCTGGCTGTTCCTGATGAACCAGGTCCAGGGCGGCGGCTCGAAAGTCATGTCGTTCGGGAAGTCGCGCGCCAAGCGTCTCTCGGCCGACTCGCCGAAGATCACCTTCCGCGACGTCGCCGGCGTGGACGAGGCCGTCGAGGAGCTGCACGAGATCAAGGAATTCCTCGAGAACCCGAAGAAGTTCCAGGCGCTCGGGGCTCGCATCCCGACGGGCGTGCTGCTGTACGGCCCTCCGGGCACCGGCAAGACGCTGCTCGCTCGCGCGGTCGCCGGCGAGGCGGGCGTACCGTTCTTCTCGATTTCCGGCTCTGACTTCGTCGAGATGTTCGTGGGCGTCGGCGCCTCGCGTGTGCGTGACCTGTTCGAGCAGGCCAAGCAGAACAGCCCGTGCATCATCTTCATGGACGAGATCGACGCTGTCGGTCGCCACCGCGGCGCGGGTCTCGGCGGCGGCCACGACGAGCGCGAGCAGACGCTCAACCAGTTGCTCGTCGAGATGGACGGCTTCGAGGCGAAGGACAACATCATCATGATCGCCGCCACCAACCGGCCCGACATCCTCGACCCGGCGCTGCTGCGCCCCGGCCGCTTCGACCGTCAGATCGCCGTCGACCGCCCGGACCGCAAGGGCCGGGCGAAGATCCTCGAGGTGCACACGCGCGGCAAGCCGCTGGCGAAGGTGATCGACATCGACGCGCTCGCCGGGCAGACCCCAGGCTTCACCGGCGCCGACCTCTCGAACCTGATCAACGAGGCGGCGCTGCTGTCGGCCCGCACCGGCAAGCGCGAGATCGGCCAGGACGAGCTCGAGGAGGGGATCATGCGCGTGATCGCCGGCCCCGAGAAGAAGACGCGGGTGATGAGCGAGAAGGAGCGCCTGATCACCGCCTACCACGAGATGGGCCACGCCCTCGTGGGACACTTCCTGGAGCACTCCGATCCCGTCCACAAGATCTCGGTGATCTCTCGCGGGCAGGCCCTTGGCTACACGATCTCGATGCCTCAGGAGGATCGTTTCCTGACCACGCGCGCGGAGCTCAAGGACGCGATGGCGATGACGCTCGGCGGCCGCGCGGCGGAGGAACTGGTCTTCGGTGAGATCACGACCGGCGCCTCCAACGACATCGAGAAGGTCACGGCGACGGCCAAGCAGATGGTGATGCGCTTCGGCATGAGCGAGAAGCTCGGCCCGCGCGTGTTCGGCCACGATCACGGCCAGCCCTTCCTCGGCCGCGAGTTCTCCACCGAGCCCGACTACTCCGACGAGATCGCACGCGAGATCGACGACGAGGTCCGGCGCATCATCGAGATGGCTCACGATCGCGCTCGGGAGATTCTCACCGAGCACAACGACGAGCTGACGAAGATCTCCGAGATCCTCGTCAAGCGCGAGACGATCGAGAAGGAGGAGTTCCTGGCTCTGCTGGCCGGCAAGAGCGACGAGGAAGTGTTCGGCATCGAGGAGGAAGCCAAGCCTGAGCTGCCGGCCCCTGCGGCGCCGGCGGACCGCGGCGCGGAGCGTGAAGCGCCACGCACGATCCCGCGGCCGGGACTCGCCGGCGGAACTGCCGAGGCGCGCGGGCACGTCCCGGAGCCCCCGAAGCTCCTCTAGATGCACGATCCGGGCGGCTTCCGCCTGATGGGGATCGTCAACGCAACGCCGGACTCGTTCTCCGACGGGGGCCTCTTCGTCTCTGCGCCGGCTGCGATCGAGCACGGACTCGAGCTGATCGCCGACGGCGCTGCGATCGTCGACATCGGCGGCGAATCGACGCGCCCGGGCGCCGAGCCGGTGGCGCTGGAGGAGGAGCTCGCTCGCGTGGTCCCGGTGATCGCCGGAATCGCCGCGGCGCAGACGGGCGCACAGATCTCGATCGACACGACCAAGGCGCAGGTCGCCCGCTCGGCGCTCGCGGCCGGTGCGAGCTTCGTCAATGACGTCAGCGCGCTGCGCGCCGACCCGCAGATGGCGGCGGTGATCGCCGATGCAGATGTCGACTGCTGCCTGGCGCACATGCTCGGCGAGCCGCGAACGATGCAGCGCGAACCCCGCTACGAGGACGTCGTCGACGAGGTCCGCTCGTTCCTCGAGCAGCGCCTGGAGCTCGCGGTCGCAGAGGGCGTCAGCGAGCGGCGGGTCCTGCTCGACCCGGGGATCGGCTTCGGCAAGACGCTCGAGCACAACCTCGAGCTGCTGCGCCGCCTGGACGAGCTGCTGGGCATCGGGCGCCCGCTCGTGATCGGCACCTCGCGGAAGAGCTTTCTGGGGCTGTTGGCGGCGGGCTCGCGGGCCGTCGTCGGCCCGCCGTTGCTGGCCGGGACGATCGCCTCGAACGTGCTCGCGCTGGAGCGCGGGGCGAGCGTGTTTCGCGTGCACGACGTCGCCGAGGTGGGTGCAGCATTGGCGGTGGCGGCTGCTACGTTGGGCGGGCAATGGACGGCGAGGAGCCAGCAGACGACGCGGACGAGCTAGACGACGACGCGCGCGAAGATCGGGAGGACCGCGACGACGCGGCTGAGGCGGTGACAGTCGAGATCACCGGCCTCTCGCTCTACACCCACCACGGCGTCAGCGTGGCCGAGCAGGAGGTTGGTCAGCGCCTGGTGCTGGACCTGCGCCTGGACGTCGGTGAGACGGACGCGACGGTGACCGACTCGATCGAGGACACGGTCGACTACGCCGAGGTTTGCCAGCTCGTGGCGCTCGTCGCCCAGCAGCGCTCGCACAAGACGCTCGAGCGACTATGCAGCACGATCGCCAACCGTCTGCTCGCTGACTACGATCTCGAAGGCGTGTGGGTAAAGGCGACCAAGCCCGAGCCGCCGATCCCGTTGAGCGTCGACGAGGTCTCGGTCGAGGTATGGCGGGAGGCGGAGGGGTGAGCACGGCGGAGCGCTACCGCGCGGCGGTCGAGCGCGAGGAGCTCCAAGCCGTGGGCGAGCTGCTCGCGCCGGAGATCGTCTTCCACAGCCCGGTCACGTTCCACCCGTTCATCGGGCGCGAGACGGTCACCCAGCTGCTCGGAGAGGTGCTACAGGTGTTCGAGGGCTTCCGCTTCACCGACGAGCTGCACACCGACGGAGCGCATGGACTGATCTTCCGGGCGACGGTCGCCGGCACGACCCGCGAGATCGAGGGGATCGACCTACTGCGCTTCGATGCGGAGGAGCTGATCGCCGACTTCACCGTGATGCTGCGCCCGCTCTCGGCGCTCGTGCCGTTCGCGCAGGCGATGGGCGAGCGCGCGCAGGCGGCCGGCCTGCAGACCACGCGCGACTGAGAGCGTGGGCGCCGGCGCCATCGGGCGGATCGGGCTGCTCGGGCTTGGCTCGAACGTCGGCGAGCGGCGCTCGCACCTGCAGGCGGCGCTGGACGCGTTGCCCGGCATCGGCGTGCAGCCGCTCGCGAGCTCCTCGACCTACGACACCGATCCGGTCGGGGAGGTGCTCGAGCAGCCGAGCTTCCTCAATGCGTGCGTGCGCGTGCGGACGCAGCTCGACGCGCTGGAGCTGCTCGATGCGGTCAAGCTCGTGGAGCGCGAGCTCGGCCGCAGCCAGGGCGGTCCCCGCCACGGGCCGCGTGCGATCGACATCGACGTGCTGCTACTCGGTGAGCTGGAGCTGCGCGGCGAGCGTATGACGCTGCCCCACGAGCAGCTCCTCAGCCGCCGCTTCGTGCTGATCCCGGCGCTCGAGCTGGACTTCGCGCTGGCGGTGCCGGACGGCAGGCGCCTGTCCGATGCCCTGGCGGCGCTGCCGCCGGCGGAGGGGGTGCGCTGGGCCGGGCCGCCGCTCGCGCTGGTTGCGGCCGAGGCGAGCTGAGGGCGCCGAGCGTTTCGCTCAGGAGGCGAGCGAGCGGCGGTCGTCCCAGCTGGCCATCCGCAGCAGCGTGGCGCCGGTGACGCCGTGACCGGAGATGACGCAGAGGTGGCCTGCGCGCACCCAGCTGACGACGGCGACGCCTTTGACGGTCAGCAGCCTGTAGGGGGTGCCGTCGCGCCGGGAGACGACGCCGCCGCTCGTCGCCGGGGCGCCGCCACCGGCGACGATCGCGTAGCCGACGCGCTGCCGGCGCGAGTTCTCATAGAAGATCGTCGTGACGGTGCGACCGGCGACGTGGTCACTGCGCGAGCCGGTCGAGTGCCAGCCGAAGTGCGCTCCCCAGTAAGGAAACGAGACGCCGTCGACGGCTGCAGTCAGCTCGGTGTGGTTGCTGTGACTCTCCGCGGGCGCTCCGCTGACCGCAGGGCGCAGGGCGAGCGCGGCCGCGTCGCGGACGCTGAGCGTCGAGGTGCCGCCGCCGCTCGTGCCGATGACGATCGCCAGGGCGAGCAGGGCGGCGGCGATCGCGCCGCTGGCGGCCAGTCGCGGACGCAGCCCGAACGAGCGCGGCTCGCGCGCACGCGCAGCGCGGCGGCTCGCGCGCGGTGAGCGCCCGGCGATCAGCGTGTCGACCCGTCGGTGCAGCGACTCCGGCGCGGGCGCGTCGATCGATCGGATCAGCTCGACGAGCTCCGACTCTGTTGTTGGGCGTTGCTCGGTCATGTTGGGTCCCTGCTCGGAAGGACTCCACTGCGCTCGATTTGTTCCCGCCGCGCGCTCGTGGGAGAGGGTGGCTCGGTCGCAGCTCTGCCGGAGGGCCGCTCCTCGTCCGCTGCGGGACCGTCGGAGAGCGCCTTGACGACCTGCTTGCGCGCACGGAACAGCCGGGTTGTGATCGTCGCCTCGCGCACGCGCAGCGCCCGGGCGGCTTCGCGATAGGAGAGCCCGAGCACGTCGACGGCGACGAGCGCCATGCGGAAGTCCTCGGGAAGCTCGGCGATCGTGGCGTAGAGCTCCTGGATCTCCAGCGCCTGCTCGGGCCTGCCGATCGGCTTCGGATCGGCCGTCACGACGTCCTCGAGCGTGGACACGGTGACAGGCCGGCGCCCGGCCGTTCGGCGGCTCGTCAGGAACGTGTTGCGTAGGACGCGCATGAGGTAGAAGAGGTCGTCGTCGCCGTGCAGCACGCGCGGGCGCGCGAGCACGCGCAGGAACGTCTCCTGTACGAGATCCTCGGCATCCTCGCGCGAGCCGCACAGCCCCCACGCGGCGCGGTACAGACGGTCGACGTGCTGGCTCAGGGCCTGGGGATCGAGAATGCGCATGTGCACCCGGCGACGGCGACCGTTGCAGCTCGTCGCGCCTGCCGCGACTGTAGCGCCGCGGGCAGCGCCGGGTCGGCGCCGGCGCGCGCGGGAAGGATCGC
>JBBSDZ010000082.1:0-9284 GCA_038240205.1 Solirubrobacterales bacterium
GGCAAGGACCTCGGACGCCCACCCGCGCACTCCTAACGCCGCCCCGGCCGACTACACGCTGCGCTCACCAGGCCCCACACACCCAAAAGGGGTCCCTTTTTCAACCGGCGAAAGGTGGGGACTTTTCAACCGGCCTTGACAATCGCGGCACATCGCGACGGCAGGGACCTCCAAACCCGCGACTGGCGGGCGTCTACGAAGGGATCAGCGTCAACTTCAGGATCGGAGCATCATCGCTCCTACATCCCTGCTCGAGAGTGCTCGGAGCCTGCGCGCCAAAGAGCGCGCATACGTCGAGGGTCTGGCAACCACATCCGGTCGCGGTACTCAGCCACCGACGCATTGCCTGCGCCCGGTCGATGAGTGCGTCCACCTCCGGCAGCTTCCGTTGCGCCAACTCCCGGAGCTGCTCGTGCGCCGGCGAACCCGCTTGCTCGGTGGCCAGTAGCACTCGCGCCTCGTCCAAGGAGAAGCCTGCGCGCTTGGCGATGTCGATGACCTGGAGGCGGCGCACCGTCTCGGTGCTGTACCGGCGCTGACCGTGTTCACGCTCGGGCTCGGGCAGGACGCCAACCGACTCGTAGTAGCGGATCGCCGACGTCTTCAGGCCGACGAGGTGCGCCACCTCGCCAATCGTCAAATTCGCCTCTTGCATGGTTCCCCCCTTGACTTCAAGCCGGGTTGAAGGTCCAGAGTAGCTCCTGCACCCAACCACGGAGCCCCGATGCCCACGGACCTTCCCCTTGCCTGCTCGCTCACCGCCGCGGAGATGCCTGTTCGCCTCGCCGAAATGAGCGCGATTGGAAAGGCCGCTCTCGTCAGCGTAGAGATCGCTGAAGGCCGAGCGACCTTGCGCTTCACGGCCGGCGCTGACACGCGAGGCCGCCTCGAGGCCATCGTCGCAGCGGAGGCCGAGTGCTGCGCGTTTCTCACGCTCATTGTCCGCGACCAGCCTGGGTTCGTTGTCCTCGTCATCGACGCTCCCCCCGACGCCGAGCCGGTGCTCGGCACCTTCATTGAGGCATTTGGCCGGGAAGCGCAGCCAGCATGACACCTACGAAACCACCGCGGGATCGCACGACCCCCCTGGTCGCGGGCGCCGCGGTTTTGATGGTCCTCTGCTGCGCCGCGGGCCCCGCGGTTCTCGGCGCGGTTGCCGGGAGCCTCATCGGAGGGTGGCTCGGTGTCGTGTGCGCAGTGATCCTCGCGGGCACCGCTGGACTGCTTCTCTTTGCCAGACGACGCCGGGGAGGTTGCTGATGAGCCTACGCTCGGCACTCCTCGGCTTGATCGTGTTGGCCACGGTCGGCTTCGTCATCGCCAGGACCCTCGAGCGCAACTCCGGCGAGAGCCGCCGCGAGAGTGCCGCGACCCTGAGCTCCGAGGGGAAGACCCCCGGGAGCAGTTCCGAGAGCGCCGGTACGCACGCCGCGGAGACAGGCGCGGGCACCACCGCGCATGCCGCCGCGCCTGGTGGAGAGAGCCACTCAACCCGTGCCGCTGAGACCGGGACCACCGCGGCACCCGCCACCGAGTCCGGCGGCGAGAGCACCGCAGCGCATGCTGGCGAGACGGGGACGACGACCGCGCCTGCCACCACCTCCGGCGAGAGCACCCCGTCACCCGCGGGAGGGACAGGGAGCACTGCCAATTCCTCGACAAAGCCCGGGACCCAGACCTCCGCCCCAGCACCGACGACGTCCGCCATCGCGCAGCACACCGAGCTCAAGCCGCTCGGCGTGAACGTCGAGGCCGTTCCCTTCGTCGCCCTCGCCGCCGTCATGTCTCTCGTCCTCGCGCTTGCGGCGTGGTTCCGGCCACGACTCTTGCTTTTGCTAGTCGGCACGGCGGCCGCAATGCTTGTCTTCGCGCTCCTCGACATCCGAGAGGTCACCCATCAGTCCGACGAGGCGAGAACGGGTCTCGCCGTCCTTGCGGGAGTGATCGCTGCGCTGCACGCCACCTCTGCCGGCGTAGCTGGGACCATGGCTCGCCGGGCGGCGCACCCTGCCCGGACCTAGTCACGGACAAGCCACCAGGACGGCCTTCGCGTCCGCGCTCGCTGCGCCCTCGCCCGTTACGCCGCGCCTACGAGTCAGGACGCGCTCTCGACTGCGAACGGTGAATTGCGATGTAGCTGCGGAACGATCCCTGGCGCGTCCGCAAATGCGAATAGGTGAAAGCCGCGCATCACCGGCCGGATCGACTCCGACTCCGATCGCATGTTTCTGACTCTCCGCCGAGGCCCGCACGGAGACTACGAACCACTGACTCATTCCGGCGTCTACCTTGCGATCAAGGACGCCCACCGGCGGGCGCGACTCAAGAAGCGGGTCTATCCGCATCTCCTGCGCCATTCTTGGATGACGGAGATGCTACGTCGCGGAATGAATCCAGCCCAGCTCTCCGTGATAGCCGACGCTTCGATGGAGGTCATCATGCAGTGCTACGCGCACCTCAACAAGGGGGATGCGTACGAGGCCATGATTCGCGCCTGGGCCACGCGAAAGCCGCCGCGCTGACACGCCTGAGGCTGCGCCGATACCTCAGGCCCCATGCAGCGCCATCGCCACCCGCATCGCCACGATCACAACGTACGCCAAGCCGAGGAGGTGGCGGAACCAATTAACTCCGTGCACGAGCTCCTCGTACGCCCATACGGTCATCGCCGAGTAGCTGACGGACGCGGCGTAGTCGTGGCTGGATCCATGTGCGTGGACAGCAGCCTGGCCGGCGAGGAAAGCGATGATCAGCGGAGCATTTGGGAACTGCACGATGGGAAAGCGCCGCGGAAACCCCAATTCGGTCAGGCGCCGGAACCTCGGCCACGCCTTGGCGAGGAAGCGTCGTGGAGTCGCTCCCGCGGGTTGCTCGTGGGGCTCAGCACCGCTCGGAGGGATGCCGTGGTTCCCCGCCGCCGGCACCTGATCAGGTACGACGAGGCTCGCGGCACTTGATCCCCCTGGCGCGTGATAGGACACTCACCTCAATAGGACGCCAGCGGACGGAGCTTCCTTCCGCGAGTCGGTCCTTGATTCGCCGGACCCGAGCCTGATCGGCGGCCGGGATCGGCGGCTCGCGCGCTGCCCCCAAGTGACAGCCGCCTTGGATCGGCTATCGGCGCCGCGACGGCATAACCTGGACTTCTGTGCGACGCGGCTGGTCCCGCCGTCCTCGAGGAAGGCTACTGGGCGGCCTTGCTTGGTGTCTCGGGGTTGTCCGCCTGGGGGTCTACGGGCGGTGCGGCGTCGGGCGAATCAGTGGGCTTGAGTTTGTCGACGTAGGTCTCAGCCTTCGCGCCGGCCTGGGCGATCTTGTCGTGGTACTTGCCGCCGGTGCGCTGGTCGGCCATGACCTCAGCCTTCTCGACGGCTTGGTGGATCTGATCCTTGTGATCGGCTGCTGTGTCCTGCGCCTTCTTGGTGAAATCTTTGAGTTTGTCTGCGAATCCCATGGTCATTCCTTTGTTCGTGTTTGGTGGCCCAGTAGTTGCAGCGGAGGCGGCGCTTGCGCTTAGCCGGCGCCGCCGTCGATTGCGTGCAGGCGAAGCGCGGTGAGATTCTGGCCACCATCGAGCTCCGCCGAAAGTGCTTCAGCCTCGAACTCTGCGAGCGCCGCCTCACATCCGACGACTGCAGCTTCGGCGTCTTCGGAGCCCGGGGCGCTGAAGTAGTCGCGTGCGCGAATCGCTGCTAGCCATTTCTTGTGGCGAGCAAGATCGGCGTCCGACTCCTCTAGCTCGGTGTAGGTTGCGCGGCCGCGGCGACGCTCGTGGGCGATCTCGTCGTGGAATTGTTTGGTGCGCTCAACGACCTCGCCGTACTCATCTGTGCGCTCGCGTTGGAAGGCTTGAATGATCGCCGCTTCTTGCTTGGGGTCGCTGATGTTGATGCGCAGCAGCTCGCCGCTGCCCCCCTCCGATCGCAGGCGACTGACCAGACGGTTGGCGGCACGTTGTGTCTGCGGCGTCGCAGGGAGCAGGCAAACCGACTGCTGCAGGTAGTGGGCGCCCAGGCTTCGCAGCTTGCGCCATGCGAAGACGCGGAGTGTCGAAGAGCCGCCGCCAGGCGTGGAGACGGTGATTAGCAGCCAGTCTTGAGGAGCGCTGGGCACGGGTCCGGACGATAACACGCGTCGCGCTTTGATGTATCGTGCGTTGCATCGCGACCGTAACGACTGCCCACGAGCCGAGCGACGCCCTTGCGCCGGCCCATGCCCTGACGCTTGACGCGCTTTGCACCCAGCTTGAAAGCTCGCCCGCTGGCCTGGGCGATGACGTGGCGCGCGGACGCCGCGTGACGACCATGCACAAGCCCGGGCGCAACAAGCTGCTCGCGGTGGGTGCGGAGGTCGTCGAGTCCGTGACCGAGCCGCTCCAGCTTTTGCTAATCGCGGTCGGTGTGCTCTCGGCCATCTTTGGTCAGGTCCGCGACGCCATCGCTATCTTCGTGATCATCGGCCTGGTTGCCGCTGTCGAGACAGTCTCGGAGGCTCGCGCCAAGACCGCGCTTCGCGCATTGCGGCGCTTGAGCGCGCCCACCGCGCGCGTGCGCCGAGATGGATCTGTGCGTGTTGTTCGGGCCGAGGAGATCGTTGTCGGCGATGTGTTGGAGCTGGATGCGGGCGATGTGGTCGCAGCCGACGCTCGCGTTGTCCGCGCCGACGGCTTGGGCCTCGACGAGTCCGCGCTGACGGGCGAGCCGGTCGCGGCATCCAAGGGAGAGCATCCGGTGGCGCTCGACGCGCCGCTCGGTGAGCGCTCCTCGATGCTGTACGCGGGCACTGCTGTGATCGCCGGCAGTGGTGCAGGTGTCGTCACGGGCGTCGGCGCAGATTCCGAGCTGGGACGGCTCGGCCAGCTCGTGCGAGACGCGAAGGAGCCACCGACGCCGTTGCAACGTGCGATGAGCGAGCTGGCGCGTGCTGCGCTCGTGCTTGCTCTTGCTGCGAGCGTGTTGGTGCCGCTGATCGGGGTGCTTCGCGGCCAGCCCGTGCGACAGATGCTGCTGGACGGGTTGACGCTCGCGTTCGCGACCATCCCCGAGGAGCTGCCGATTCTCGTGACCGTTCTTGTCGCTGTCGGCGGATTGCGGCTTGCACGTCAGCACGTGCTGCTGCGCAAGTTGCGTTCTGCGGAGGCGATCGGCGCGGTGACCGTCTTGCTCACAGACAAGACAGGGACGCTCACTGAGAATCGACTACGTCTAGAGGAGATCGACGGCGACCGGGCGCGCGTTCTCTCCGCCGCGGTTGCGGCGCTTGGCGGTGCCACTCCGCAAGATCCGCTGGATGTGGCGCTAGCGGAAGCGCACGGCGAGCATCTCAGCACGCGCGCGACGCGACGTTTTCCTTTTGACCCGCAGCGAAAGCGCGAAAGCGCCGTTTGGACAGACGAGTCGAGCGTCTATGTCGCGGTCAAGGGCGCACCCGAGAGCGTGCTCCATGTCTGTGCGATGGCCACCGACGAAAGGAGCAAGACACAGGCACGGGTTGCGCATCTTGCGCAACAAGGGCTGCGCGTGATCGCGGTCGCGGAACGTCGGATCCCAGAGGTACCCGACGACGTTGACACTGCAGAGACCGACCTATCGTTCGTTGGGCTTGCCGCGTTCGTCGATCCGCTGCGCGGCGGTGTCCGTGACGCGGTGCGCGCGCTCGCGACGGCTGGAGTGCGGACGGTTCTCGTCACCGGAGACCATCCGCTGACCGCGCTGGCGATCGCTCAACAGGCGGGTCTACAGTGCCAGAAGGCGCTGATGGGGGGTTCCGCGCTGGAGTCGATGAGCGACGACGTTTTGCTCGCACGACTTGCAGGCGACGCTGTCGTCGCGCGTGCTACTCCTGCTGACAAGCTGCGTTTGGTCCGCCTGCTGCAAGCTCACGGCGGGGCTGTCGCGGTGACCGGCGACGGAGTCAACGACGCCCCGGCGCTAGCCGCCGCAGATGTAGGCATAGCGATGGGTGCGCGAGGCACCGACCTAGCGCGGGAGGCAGCGGACCTCGTACTCACTGACGACGCATATCCGACGATCGTCAGCGCCGTGGCGGGAGGTCGCGGGCTAGGTGCGCAGCTACGCCGCGCTGTGGCGTTCTATCTCGGTGCCAAGGTCGCGCTCGTGAGCCTCATCGCGGTGCCGCTGGCGCTCGGCCTGGCGTCGCCATTTCGCCCTGTGCAGATTGTGTTGCTGGAGCTGTTCATGGATCTCGGCGCATCGGTTGCGTTCGTATCGGAGCCCCCGTCCCCGGACGCGATGTCCCGGCCACCGCGTGACCCAGCACAGCGTTTCCTTGACGGGGCGCAACTGTCTGCGATCGCGCTCTGCGCGGTGACGTTGACGGTCGCGGTGCTGCCCACCTATCTAATCGTGCGTTCATTGGCCGGGACGCAAACCGGAAGCGCTGCAGCGGTGGCAGCGTGGCTGATAGCGCACGCGGCGATCGCATGGAGTGTGCGTGTCCGTCCCGCGCTCCCGTTCTCGCGCAACCTAGCGTTCCCCGGCTGGGCGTTTGTGGCAACCGCGACAGCAATTGTTTTCGCGCTTACTCCGGCGGCGCAAGCGCTCGGCGGCGAAGCGCTGGACGGAAAAGCGTTTGGAATCACTGTGGCGGCTGCCACAGCCGGTGCCGCCCTCGCGACTGTGGGCCGGCGTGTGTTGGCTCTCCCCCGACGCCTCTAGCTAGGCATAGTGCCCGACGACCCTTCAATAAAACCGGCTGTTCAACCCGACTCACGTAGCGTCGATCGCGACGAGGCATTGCTTGCCGATCTCACCGCGCCGCCGCCGCTTGAGGAAGTGCGCGAGTTCTACGAGTACTGGACACAACGCCGGGAGAAGTTGCCGATATACCGACACGCGGAGCGCAAGGAGGCCGAGCAGATGGCCGCGCGCTGGAAGGAGCGTCTCACCGTCGCCGAACGCGAAAAGTACGGGCCTGGCCTTCTCGATCAACTGCTCGAAGCGCTCGGTGTACGCTGGCGCCCGAACCGACGCCGCATCATCTTTGGCTTGAGCCTGTTGGTCATCCTCGTAATCGTCGTTGTGGTGCTGATCATCGCGGCCTTTGTTCTGTCCCCGACGTTGCGAGAACTTGTGCTCAACAGCGGCGGCGGTGGCGGCGGATGAGCTTCGGTGGCCGGCGGATATCGGCGGGGCCGACTTGATGGCCGAGCTCGTGCTGGGTCCAATGCTGCGCTACGTCAGCGACACCGAGGCCACGGTGTGGGTTGAGGTCGATCGTCCGTGCTCGGTGGAGATCCTTCACCACCGCGCGTCGACCTTCGAGGTTGAGGGCCATCATTACGCGATCGTTGCGATCACAGGGCTGGCGCCGGCCAGCAACCATGAGTACGACGTGCGTCTGGACGGGGAGCGCCGCTGGCCTGCCGCGGGATACGGCTATCCGCCAAGCCGTATCCGCACACTGCCGACGAGCGGCGCCATCCGGCTTGTGTTCGGCTCTTGTCGGGTCACCGCACCTGACGAGGCGCCTTACACTCTCAGCCCCGATGAGGATGCGCGCGGACTAGGCGCCGACGCGCTGATCGCCTATGCCCTGCGCATGTCTCTGGAAAACCCCGAGCGCTGGCCGCACACGCTACTGATGCTGGGCGACCAGGTGTACGCCGACGAGGTGTCACCAGAGACCGCCGCGTTCATCCGCTCTCGACGCGACGTGCGAGAGCCGCCCGGAGAGGAGGTCGCTGACTTCGAGGAGTACGCCCGGGCCTACCAGGAGGCGTGGGAGCACCCACCGGTGCGCTGGCTGCTATCCACGATCCCCACGGCGATGATCTTCGACGATCACGACGTGCACGACGACTGGAACACCTCAGAGGCGTGGATCGAGCAGATGCGCAGACAGCCGTGGTGGCAGGAGCGCATCACGAGCGCGCTGATGACCTACTGGATCTACCAGCATCTCGGCAACCTCTCGCCGGCAGAGCTTGAGGGCGACCCGCTCGTTCAAGACGTAAGCGCCGCGCAAGATGCCGGACCTCGGCTGCGCGAGTTCGCGACCGCCGCCGAGTGTGAAGGGGGCGGCAGCCTGTGGAGCTTCTCTCGTGACCTCGGCACGACGCGGCTGGTCGTGCTCGACGGACGTGAGGGGCGCGTGCTAGGCGAGGGCCATCGCGAGATGTTGGACGAGAACGAGTGGCGCTGGGTTGAGCAGCAGGTCAGCGGCGATTTCGACCACCTGCTGATCGCCAACACGCTGCCAGTGCTGCTCCCCGGTACTACACACCATCTAGAGGCCTGGAGCGAGGCGGTCTGCGCAGGAGCCTGGGGCAGCTGGGGCGCACGGCTCGCCGAGCGCCTGCGCCAGGCGCTAGATCTCGAGCATTGGGCAGCGTTCCAGGGCTCATTTCACCGGCTAGTCGCGCTCATTGGCGAAGTGGGAGCAGGACGCCGCGGGCGGGCTCCAGCCTCGATCGTGCTTCTCGGCGGAGACATCCACCAGGCCTATCTCGCGCGCGTGGCCTTCCCGTCAGACGCCGTCGTAGAGAGCGCCGTGTATCAAGCTGTGTGCTCGCCGTTTCGCAACCAGCTCGACCGACGCGAGCGAGCACTACTCTCGTTCGGACGCCGCTCACGGGCGCTGGCGGGTCTGACACGCCGGTTCGCTCGCGCCGCCGGTGTACAAGCCCCCGAGATTCGCTGGCAGCTCGTCGGCGAGCCCACATTCGACAACCAGCTTGCGACGCTAGAACTGGACGGGCCCCGAGCGTCACTCCGCATCGAGTGCGCCCACCCGGGACAGCTCAGCGACGGAGCGCTCACAACCACACTTCAGCAGCGGCTGGCGTGAGTGACTGTGCGCGTCCGTTCACTGTTGGAGGTGCGTAGAAGGTGAGCTTCTCGTCACCTTTCGCCGTTACTGCGCGTGCGCCCCTGGTCATTCGCGGCGGTAGGCGCACGGCTGACACCGGTCCGAGCGCGGTCTCGGATTCGCTGGTCTAACTCGTCGAGGTCGCAGAGGCGAAGCTGAGCAGCGACTCGGAGAGTCCCATGAGGCGACCGTAGGGGTCCACCCAGTCTGGCGGTGGCGCCGGGAGGCTTGTGGGCGATCGCCGTCTGCAGCCCGCGTTTGCTCAAGTGCGCTTGCGCAACCCGGCGATTGATCTCGCTGTCCTCGGCCACTAACCCCGATCTTGCATGAAACAGTTGCGGCCCCGATTCTCGGGGCCGCTTGACTGTCCGCCTGAGCAGGGATTCTTCTGGTGTTCGAAGCCTGAAGGATCGACTCGGGAGGATCACCTTGAAGGTGACACGCGATGGGCGCAA
>JBBSDZ010000083.1:0-9097 GCA_038240205.1 Solirubrobacterales bacterium
AAGCTCGCGTCCTTCTGCCTGACCGAGCCGGGCGCCGGCTCTGACGTCTCGGGGATGCGCACCAAGGCCGTCAAGAAGGGCGACACGTACGTCCTCACCGGCTCCAAGTGCTTCATCACCAACGGCTCCTACGCCGACTACTACACGGTCTACGCCAAGACCGACATGGACGCCGGCCATCGCGGGATCTCGGCCTTCCTCGTCAAGCGCGATGACTCGGTCGTCATCGACAAGAAGGAGGACAAGATGGGCCAGCGGGCGTCGAACACGGCGACCGTGACCTTCAACGAGACCGAGGTCGAGGCCAAGTACCTGCTGGCCGAGGAGAACAAGGGCTTCAAGCTGGCGATGATGACGCTCGACCGCACGCGCCCTGGCGTTGCGGCGATGGCGACCGGCATCGCCCGCGCGGCATTCGAGTTTGCGACCGATTACTCGCGCGAACGCGTCCAGTTCGGCGTCCCGATCGCGATGCACCAGGCGATCCAGTTCATTATCGCCGACATGGCCACCGAGATCGAGGCTGCGCGGCTGCTGACGTGGAAGTCGGCCGCGATGCTCGATGCCGGCGAACGCAACACGCTGATCTCATCGCACGCCAAGCGCTTCGCTGCCGACACGGCGATGAAGACGGCGACCGAAGCCGTGCAGGTTTACGGCGGCTACGGCTTCATCAAGGAGTACCCCGTGGAGAAGCTCTTCCGCGACGCCAAGATCATGCAGCTCTACGAGGGCACCTCGCAGATCCAGCGCCTCGTGATCGCGCGCGAAACGCTGCTTCCGCGCCGCGTCGAGGAGCCGGCGGCCGTCGGCGGCGTAGAAACTGTCGCCGTCTAGGAGTTCTATTCGGGTTCTCGTCCGCTGAGCGCCGCTGCCACGGGGTGGCGGCGCTCGCACCGCAGGCGCTCGTATGGGAGCGCCTGCGGTGGTCGCACCCCGCGCCGCCGCTCGGCAGCGCGGGGAAAGCCGCTAGCGGATCACCAGCGGCGAGCCGTAGTTGGAGACCACTCCGAGATTGAGCACGCGCACGAGCACGCGGTAGACGCCTTTGTGAACGTGTACGACGCGGCTGAACTTGGAGCTCGTCGCGTTGGATGGGTGCAGGATCGTGCCGCCTGCGAGGACGCCGTGCCCTCTCGCGATTCTCAGGACGCCGACCTGGGAGCCGTTGACCGCCGGCGTGACCGTGCCGTAGATGCGGGCGAAGCCGGCTCGCTTCGTGCGGGCGACGTGGCTGGAGATCCTGACGGCCACGTTCTCCGTGGTGACCGGGCTGAGGATCGGCGTGTTGGTCGTGGTCAAGACCCGGAACTGCGTGGACTGGGCCAGCCCGGGGAGCGTGAAGATGAAGCTGCCCGTCGGACTCGTCAGCTCCGGATTACCGATCGTCTGAAAGCCGGCAGTGAACGGGAACGCGTTCGCCTGGAGCACGACGGCGCGGTTGCCGTTGCCGGTGCCCGAGAGCGTGCCCTGGATCGTCGTCGTGCCGCCGAAGACGACCGGGTTGGGTGTCGCGAGGATCTGCAGCGAGAGCGGCACCCTGGTGGTCTGGAAGGTCTGGTCGCCGCCGTTGGACACCCCGGCTCCGTTGACCGCGACGAGCCGGTAGTGATAGACGCTGAGCGGCTGCAGGCCGCTGATCGCCAGGCGCGCGGGGACCGCGCCCGAGCCTGAGCCTGCGCTGGCGATCGCCGTCTGTCCGCCATAGGCTCGCGTCGGCCCGTACTGGAAGTAGTAGGAGGTGCTGCTCCCGCTCGGGTTGACCGTCCCCGCGAGCACGGCCGAGCTGTAGCTGACTTCCCGCGCTGCGCCGGTGTTGGCGTTCGGTGCGCCGGCCGCCTGCGCGGTGGCGGGGGCCACGACGACGGCGGCCAGAAGCGTTCCTGCGATCACTCGACGCAAGCGCCGGGCGCCCGAGCGCCGTTCGCCTGCGCAACGCGTGTTGACTGCGCCCGGTGTGCGTCCCCGGGCTCGATTGATCTCTCTCATGTGTGCCTCCCTAACCGCAATTGCAATCGCCCATTCGGTGCAACCAACCCCTCCGGGCGCCGAGAGGTGCGGTCCTGAGCGCGCGAACGCTAGGCTCCCCGCCACCCTAGTCAGAAGAGGAGACCGAAAAGCATGTTCGTGTTCAAAGCCGCCGTTGTCGGTGCCGGAACGATGGGTGGGCAGATCGCCCAGACGATTGCCGCTGCGGGCATCCCGGTGGTGCTCAAGGACATCGACGACGCGCTCGTCCGGGCGGGCTTGGACGAGGCCGCAAACGTGACCAGGGGCCAGATCGGCAAACTCGTCGAGAAGGGCAGGATCACCGCCGAGCAGGCCGAGGCGCAGATCGAGGCGATCCTCGGCCGTATCGACGGCACGACCTCCTACGGGGGCTTCGGCGAAGTCGACTTCGTGGTCGAGGCGGTCCCGGAGCGGATGGAGATCAAGCAGGCTGTCTTCGCCCAGCTCGACGCGGCGACGCCCGGTCACGCGATCCTCGCCTCCAACACCTCCTCGCTGTCGATCACGGAGATCGGCGAAGCCACGCTGCGCCCGGACAAGGTGATCGGCTTCCACTACTTCTATCCCGCCTCGATCATGCCGCTGATCGAGATAGTCGAGGGCGAGGAGACCTCCGCAGAGACGATCGCAGCGGCGCTTACGTTCGCCCAGTCGATCCGCAAGCAGCCGATCACCTGCGCTGAGGTGCCCGGCTTCGTCGTCAATCGCATCCTCAACTCAGGCAGCTCGGAGATCTGGCGCGAGCAGGAGGAGAAGGGCCTCTCGATCAAGAAGATCGACGAGGGGCTGGGAGGCGCCGGGGTCGTGCCGATCGGGCCTTACCAGCTCGTCAACCTGCTCGGGCTCGACACGGTCCTGCACGTCGCCGAACACCTGCTCGAGTCCTACGGCGATGAACGCTTCTACGTGCCGAAGGGGATGCAGAAGCTCGTCTCCGAAGGCCGCCTCGGCGCGAAGACGGGGGGCAACGGCTTCTACAGCCCTGACGGCGAGGCGATGATCGACGGCGACGGCGAGCCGGACATCGCCGAGCTGACCGAGCTGATGTCGCTGAAGACCTTCCTCGAGGCGTGCCTGGTGCTCGAGGAGGGAGTAGCCACCCACCGCGACATCGACTTCGGGATGATGGCTGGGGCCGGCCTCGACCCGCGACGCGGTCTGCTGCCGCCGTTCATGCGCGCCGACACCGAGGGCCTGGACGCGTTGCTCGAGCGCATGGAGAACGCGCACGAGCGCTACGGCGAGCGCTTCACGCCACCGACGGTCCTGCGACGGCTGGTAGCCCAGGGACGCCTCGGGCAGAAGACCGGCCAGGGCTTCTACGCCTACCCGCAGCCGGACGCCGAGCAGCCCGCCGAGGTGATCAAGCTCGACACGCGCGCCGACGGCGTCGCGATCGCATGGCTGGCCAACGGGCAGATGAACTCGATCTCCCCGCAGGTCGCGGGAGACCTGGAGAAGGTCTGGAGCAAGATCAAGGACTCCGACGTACATGCGCTCGTGATCGCCTCCTCCAATCCGTTCCTGTTCTCGGCGGGCGCGGACATCAAGGCGTTCACGACGATGGACGCGGCGGCCGGGGAGAAGCTCATCCACGAGACGCACGCGCTGTTCAAAGAGCTCGGGTCCGGGCGCATAGCGACGATTGCGGCGGTCAACGGACTGGCGTTCGGCGGCGGCTGCGAGCTCGCGATGGCATGCGACGTACGCATCGCCGCCCGCTCGGCGCTGTTCGGTCAGCCGGAGATCAAGCTCGGCATCATTCCCGGCTTCGGCGGCACGCAGCGGCTGCCGCGGCTGGTCGGCTCCAACAAGGCGCTGGAGATGAACATCGTCGGCGACCCGGTACTCGCCGACGAGGCGTTCGAGTTCGGCCTGGTCAACCGCGTGGTCGAGGACCACGAACTGCTCGACACGGCGCTCGCGTGGGCACGCAAGCTCGCGCAGGCTGCGCCGCTGGCGCTCGAGCAGATCAAGAGCGTCTCGGCAGCCGGTGACCTCGACGCAGGAGTCGAGGCCGAGAAGCGCGCATTCGCGGAGGTGTTCGCAAGCGCTGACGCCAAGGAGGGCATCTCGGCGTTCCTCGGCAAACGCGCTCCCCACTTCACCGGCAGCTGAATCGAGCCGGCGAGCGTGAGTCGAGCCGGCGAGCGCGGGGTTGGGGTGTGCTCTTGAGGCCTGCGTATGACCATGGTGATACGGGCCTCGCCGGTGGGCACCTACCGTCGCAGTCAGCGAGCGCGGGGCGGAGGGTGTGCTCTTGAGGACTGCGTATAACCATGGTGATACAGACCTCGCCGGTGGGCACCCACTCTCTGTGCCCTCTGCCCAGTCGGCCACATTGAAGCGCTTGGCCGAGCTCGTGCGCGGCGCCGGCTCGGTCGTCGCGCTGACCGGCGCCGGCATCTCGGTGCCGTCGGGCATCCCGGACTTCCGCACGCCGCGCACCGGCCTGTGGGAGCGGGTGGACCCGATGCAGGTCGCGCACATCGACGCGTTTCGCAGCGACCCGGTCCGCTTCTGGAGCTTCTATGGCGAGCGCTTTGCGACGCTTGGCTCGAAGCTCCCCAACGGCGCCCATCGCGCGCTCGTGGAGCTGCAGGATCGCGGGATGTTGGACGGCGTGATCACGCAGAACATCGACATGCTCCATCGCAAGGCCGGCACGCGCGGGCTGATCGAGGTGCACGGCAGCATCGCGACCTGCTCGTGCCCGGGCTGCGGTGGCAGCGTCGAGCTGGACGACGTGCGCGAGCGCCTCGCTGCGGACCCTGACGGCGTGCCGCGCTGCGAGCACTGCGACGGCCCGCTGAAGCCGGACGTCGTCCTCTTCGGCGAGCTGCTCTCGCCGGCGGCGCTGGAGAGCGCACGCGCACTGTGCGCACGCGCCGATCTGCTCTTGTGCGTCGGCTCCTCACTCGAAGTCCACCCGGTCGCAGGGCTGCCGCTGATCACCCACAAGGCGGGCGGTGCCGTGGCGATCCTCACGCAGGGCCCGACGCCGCTGGACGACATCGCCACGGTGCGCCTGCACGGCGACGTCGTCGCCGAGCTGCAGGACCTGCTGGCCGCGCTCGGCCCGGTGTAGCGCACGGCCGCGCGGCACGCGAGGCGGGGCGGAGTGTGGCGAGGCCGACCGGGCGCGGGGCGCTCAGGCGGCCAGGCGGCCAGGCGGCCAGGCGGTCGGGCGGTCCGGCGGTCAGCCTGGCAGTCGCACGAGCGTCAGCAGATACTCCGACTGCACGCGGAAGGACCCGTCCTCGGCCTCGTTGTAGTCGTTGAGCAGCTTCAGCATGTGCTCACGCAGCTCCCCGTAGCGGCCCTGGGGCTCGAGCGCTGCCTTGGCGATCACGGCTGGTCCCAGTTTGCGCTCGTCCTCGGCGAACCATGCCTCTGCGCTCGCGGCTGCGAAGGGGACGGTCAGCCGCTCGCAGATGACCTCGGCGCCGGTGTCGGCGAACAGCGAGCGCACGTGCTCCTCGTTGCCCCACATCGCCGGAGGCTTGAGCTCCTCGGGCATCGGTGGCATGAATCCAGCGGCGGTCCTGAAGCTCGCGCCGACAAACCCGTCGGGCGTCCACGCGGTGACGCCGATCGTGGCGCCCGGCCGAGCGACGCGAGCGAGCTCTGCGGCGGCGATCTGCTGGCGCGGGGCGAACATCACGCCGAAGCAGGAGGTGACGCGATCGAAGGAGCCCTCCGCGAACGGTAGCTCCTCGGCATCGCCCTCGACGAGCTCGATCTGCAGGCCCGCCGCCGATGCACGGCTGCGTGCGACCTCGAGCAGCTTCGGCGTCAGGTCGAGCCCGGTGACCTTCGCCCCGGAGCGGGCGGCGGCGAGCGCGACGTTGCCGCTGCCGGTGGCGACGTCCAGCAGCTCGACCCCCTCCTGCGCACCCACCCGCTCGGCCAGCAGCTCGGCCACGGAGGCGATCCGGCGCGAGACCTCCGGGTAGTCGCCGGCTGTCCACATCATCTTCTGACCTTGCTTGATCCCGCTCACGTCGACGCTCATCGGTGTCTCCTGTTCATCGGTTTACGGTCGCCGCCTCTCGCTTCAGCAGGTCGCGTGCCGGATCGATCCCCCAGCGCGCGGCGACGCCCACGAGCTCGTCGTCGAGCTCCCAGCGATCGGCCACCGGCGCGCCGCTGTATTCGGGGCTCGCCCCCTTCAAGGTCATCGAGCCGCTGTTGTCGCCGAGCTCGCGCAGCTCGCGCACCTCCTCGGGGCTCAGCGGCGAGCTGGCCGCCACTGCAGCCAGCTCGGCGCGCTTGCTCTCGATCGTGCGCGCGCCGGGGCCGCTCTCCTGGATCAGCGTCGGCGCGACGCAGCGCACCGCCGGATGGCAGAGGTTCCACGCGCACGCGAGCTGAAGCATGCTGAGGCCGTGGCGATCGGCATACGGGCGCATCGCGGCGAGCTTCTCGCGCCCCTGCTCGACCCATCCGTTCGGGCGGAACTTGCGGTGGTCGTACTCGGCGAACGCATGTCCAGGGAGCACGTCGTCGTGGAACAGCCCGCCATAGTCGACGACGCGCGTGATCAGGCTGACGTCGTTGGACTGCGCGGCTGCCAGCGCCAGCTCGCCCGGCCAAGGCTCGAGCGGATTGAGGATCACCATCGCCCAGTCGATCTGCTCGGAGTATCGCTCGAAGCAGTCGATCAGGTCGAGCGTGAAGCCGTTGGCCGGGCCGGGCGCGACGCCGAGCAGCCGCGTGAGCCCCGCCTCGCGCAGCGCCTGCATCCCCTCCCACACGGCAGCGCTCGTATAGCCGGTGCGATCGGGATTGTGCAGCAGCAGCAGATCGAAGCGCTCGGCGCCGATGCGCTGGAGGCTGCGCTCGGTCGCCATGCGCATGTAGCCGGCGTAGTCGCCGGGCGCGCGCAGGCGCGGATCGGTGAATCGCGGAAAGCCCTTGGCGCCCTCGCGCTCGCCCTCGTAGAAGTCGTGGCCGATGGCGCCGACGAGGCAGTAGTCCTCGCGCGCGCAGCCGGCGAGCGCTCGCCCGAGCGCCAGGTCGGCCGCGCCGGCTCCGTAGGCGTCGGCGGTGATGACCGTGTCGATCCCCTCGCCTGGTCGCAGCAGCGCCTCCAGGCGGGGGTCCTCGAGCGGCTCGCCGAAATGCATGAAGCGACCGCCGCTCCAGGTGCCGATCGCGGTCGTCGTCGGGTCCATCACTTCAGCCTAAACCCTGAAGCCGTGCGCGCCCTCAGCGCCGCTTCCAGGCGCTCGAGCGCATGGCGCACGATCTCCTCGTCGAGAGCCTGCACGTCCTCGCGGCCTCCTGTGGCCGCCGCGCCCGCTGCGCCGGCCGCGCCGGCTCCCGCGCCCGCGAGGGCCGCGCGCGCCTGCGCCTCGACGCCGGCGCGCAGCTGTCCGAGCTCGTCGATGCGCAGCGCGAGATCCTCGCGCTGCTCGGCCCGCAGCTCGCCGAGCGCGGCTGCGTAGGCGCCGCGCAGCTCGATCGCGGCGTGCGCGAGGCGGTCGTGATCGAGGTCGAGCCGTGCGCGCAGCGTGAGCTCCTCGCACAGCAGCGTCGCGCCGCGCGCGCCGAGCAGCTCGGCCAGGCGCTCCTGCGGTCGCAGTGCTGCGGCCCGATCGCCGATGCGTTTCTTGCGCACGCCCGCGCGGCCGCGCCAGGGCAGCTCCTGCGCGTGCGACCACAGCCCGTCGGCGATCTGCTCGCCTTCGCCCCAGCCGGCCCGGATCGTCAGCGCCTGCTCGGGCGAGAGCTCATGTACGAACGGATCGGCGGCGGCGATGCGGTGGAAGTGCAGCACGCGGTTGAGCACCGAGACGGCCGCGCGGATCTCGCGCTCGCCGTCGAGGTCCGACAGCCATGCCTTTGCCTGGCGCTCGGCCGAGAGCGAGACCGGGTCGACGATCGTCGCGCGTGCCGTCGGGACCGGCTCGGGCTCCGGCTCGGGCGCGACCGGGCGCCGTTTGGGAGAGCGTTGCGCCGCGGCCCACAGCTGCCCGCGCGCGGGCGCTCGCCGCTGCGCCCCGAGCGTGCCGAGCACGACTACGCGCTCGGGCTCGGCGTCCTCCTCGGAGCGGAGCAGATAGCGACCGTCGGGCGGTCCGAGCTCCCATGGAAACTCCAACTGTATGAAGAGGAACAGCCGATCGGTCATCGCTTCACCGTATCCTTCCTCGCTGGCGGCGGCTGGACAGCGTCGCGGGCCAGCGAGCCATTCGATTCCGACACAGGAGCGCACGGATGTCCGATGCGAGCAATGTCGCCAAGAGCCTGCGCGAGCGGCTGAGCGAGAACACGGAGGAGCGGCTTGGCAAGGCGCTTTCGGACCTGCTGGAAAACCCGCTGATCACTGGGGCGATCGGTCGGGCGTTCGACGCCCGAGAGAGGGCCTCACAAGCACAGGAGGTTGCAATGGGTGCACTGAACATTCCGTCGGCCGCTGACATCGAACGGCTGACGCGCCGCCTACGAGCGGTATCGCATCGTCTGGAGGGCATCGAGGATGGCGTTCACCGCCTGGACCGCGCGCTCTCTCCGAGCGCAGTCGAGTCGCGCCTGTCGGCGATCGAGCAGCAGCTGAGCAAGCTCACCGGCAAACTGAGGCCCGACGGCAGGCGCCCAGCGCCCGCCGCCGCGGCAGCCAAACCGACGCGCAGCAAAGTCAAACCGGCGAAAGCCAAACGTACGAGCAAAGCCAAACCGGCCAAAGCCAAAGCCAAAGCCAAAGCCGCGAGCAAAGCAAAAGCCGCCGGCAAAGCCGCGAGCAAAGCAAAAGCGGCGGGCAAAGCCAAAGCGGCGAGCAAAGCGAAAGCCGGCAAAGCCAAAGCGGCGAGCAAAGCAAAAGCGGGCAAAGCCAAAGTCGCCGCGAAAGCGAAACCGGCCAAAGCGAAAGCAGCCGGCAAAGCGAAAGCTGCGAAAGCGAAAGCGAAAGCGAAAGCAAAAGCCAGGCCGGCCAAAGCGAAAGCGGCGGGCAAAGCCAAAGCGGCGAAAGCCAAAGCGAAAGCGCGCAAAGCCTGAGCGGCCGGGGCGCGCCCGCGCCGCGGGGCGGCCGCGCGCGCGGCGCGGGCGCCCCCCCCCACCCCCACCGGGGGGGCGGGCCGGGGGT
>JBBSDZ010000084.1:0-8931 GCA_038240205.1 Solirubrobacterales bacterium
ACGCTTCCCGGCCTGCGCGAGCGCATCCTGCAACGCTTGCTCACCCTCGCCGCTGCCGTCTCCCTGAATCACCAGCTCGGACGGCCCAGCCGCGCGCTGGTGGACTACTGCGCGTGATTCGTGGAATCAATCATCTAGGGGGAGCGCGTGTTTGTCGCTGTGTGGGAGCGTTGGCTGTGCCTCTGACCGCGATCGTCGCTAGCTTGCGCGGGTGTCCACGATTTATGCGATCGCCAACCAGAAGGGCGGCGTCGGCAAGACGACGACGGCGGTGAACGTGAGCGCGTGCATTGCCGAGGCGGGCTATACGACGCTGCTCGTGGACGTCGACCCGCAGGCAAACGCGACGGTCGGGCTGGGCGTGGCGCGGACGCAGTCGCCGGGTCTGTACGAGGTTCTCACAGGCGAGGCGACCGCTGCGCAAGCACTCACGGACTCGAGCGTCGAGGGTCTGCAACTGCTGCCGGCGGGCGCAGGACTGGCCGGGGCGAACATCGAGCTGCCGCGTATGGAGGGCTTCGAGCAGCGCCTGCGCGAGTGCCTGGAGCCGCTGCGCGAGCGCTTTCAGTACATCCTGCTCGACTGCCCGCCGTCGCTGGGTCCGTTGACGGTGAGCGCGCTGGTCGCGGCGGACCGCGTGATCGTGCCGGTCCAGACGGAGTACTTCGCGCTGGAGGGTCTGGCGGGGCTGCTGGACACGCTTGCGCTCGTGCAGCGCGAGCTGAACCCGCGCCTGACGGTCGCAGGAATGCTGCTGACGATGCACGACAACCGCACGAGACTTGGGCGCGACGTCGAGCGCGAGGTCCGCGAGCATTTCCCGGAGCTCGTCTTCTCGACGGTGATCCCGCGCAACGTGCGCGTCGGTGAGGCACCGAGCTATGGATTGCCGGTGACGCACCACGACCCGCACAGCGCGGGCGCAGAGGCGTATTTCGAGTTGGCAAAGGAGGTGGCTGCGCGTGGCTAGACCAAAGCCTGGAATGGGTAGGGGCCTGGAGGCGATCCTGTCGGTGTCGGGCGGTGCAGAGCGCGGGAAGGAGCAGGAGCTGCGCGACCTTCCGGTCGAGTTGATCGCGCCGAACCCGGCTCAGCCGCGCCGGCGCTTCGACGCAGAGGCGCTGCAGGCACTCGCTGGATCGCTCGGCGAGCGCGGCGTGCTGCAGCCGGTGCTGGTGCGGCCGAAGGCCGGCGGGACGTACGAGCTGGTGGCGGGCGAGCGTCGCTGGCGCGCGGCGCAACTGGCCGAGCTGGCGAGCATCCCGGCCCTGATCCGCCCACGCGATGACGCGGAAGCGATCGAGCTGGCGCTGATCGAGAACATGGCGCGCGAGGATCTCAGCCCGATCGAGGAGGCGCGCGCGGTCGCGGCGCTGGTCGAGGAGCTGGGTCTCACGCGCGAGGAGGTCGGCCGCCGCGTCGGGCGCAGCCGCGTCGCCGTGAGCAACCTCGTGCGCCTGCTCGACCTGCCGGACGAGACGATCGAGCTGCTCCAGGAGGGCTCCTTGAGCGAGGGTCACGGTCGCGCGCTGCTGCTCGCAGAGGATCACGCGGCCCGCGCGAGCCTTGCGCGAACGGCCGTGCAGGAGGGCTGGTCGGTGCGCCTGACCGAAGCGCGCGCGCGCGCGGAGAACGCGAAGGCGGCCGAGCCGTCAGAGCCTGGCCGCCGGCGCATCAGTGGCAGGATCCACCCCGACCAGCAGCAGGCGGCGATCGAGATCGCGGAGGCGCTCGCAGGCGCACTTGGCGCCGAGGTGAGCGTGCGCCCGACGCGCAACGGCGGCTACCGCGCGGAGCTCTCGTTCGCAAGCACCGAGGAGGCGATCGAGCTGGCCCGCCGCCTGCGCCCGCGTGCTGTCGCTTGAGAGGCGAGATCCTGAAGGTTGGAACTTGCTGCAGAGCGTGCGACTCCGGATAGACGGCCGCCAGGACCGCTTCTGAGCCTGGCGAGCCGCTCGGGAAGGATCACGCGACGCTAAGATGCGAGCCGCGAAGCGACAGCGCGCGCGGGCGATTAGCTCAGATGGTTAGAGCGCTTCTCTGATAAGGAAGAGGTCCCAGGTTCGAGTCCTGGATCGCCCACTGCCCGGGTCCGTGGCGACGCCTGTCCGGAGCCCGCCGAGGCTACTTGCGGCGTCGGTGCTTGCTCTTGACCTTGTTTACCTTCTTGGCCTTCGCTTTGGCCGCGGCGGCTTTCGCTGAGGCGACGGTCGCGTAGGCGGCCTTCAGTTGCGACATCGTCTCGTGCGAGGTCTGCCCGACGTCGGGAAGCCGCTCGGGGTTGGTGGCGCCGGTGGGCAGCAAGCCGATCTCCAGGTGCGGCGCCGAGGAGATCCCGACCGAGCCACAGCCGACGTCAGCGATCGGCTGCCCGGCACTGACGCGCGTGCCCACCGGCACGAGCGCTGGGGCAGCGTGGCCGTAGTAGACATAGCGGCCCTCGTACGGGCCGTCTTCGATCAGCAGCACCGGGGCCTGTGTGCCGAATCCGTCGAGCCCCTCGTGCACGATCGTGCCGTCCGCGACCGCCAGCTCGACGAGCTTCGCGCCGCACTGGTTGGCAGTTCCGCCGAGGTCTACGCCCTGGTCGAGCGACCACGACCTCGCGCTTGCGACGTGCCCGAACGGATACAGCGGGAACACCCACCCCGAGGGACTCACCGGATAGGGGCTCGACGTGGCGAGCACCGGCGGCGCAGCGGCGCCCGTCGGCGCGGGCGCACTGCCGCCCGTGACCGGTGTCGCGACCGGCGGTGGTGTGGCGACGGGAGCTCCCGTGCCGCCTGTGGTGTCCGCGAGCACGCCCTGAACCGCCAGGAAGAAGCCCGCGAATGCCAGGAGCGCCACTACAAGCTGGCCCATCAACAGCCGTCGCCGCATGTCTGCCTCTCTCGTCGGCCGGCGGGGTTAGCTGACGGGCTAGCGACGTTCGCCTCTCACGGATTACCGCGAGACTCGCCCCAACAACTCGGGTCCCCCGCTCCGGCGCAACGTGCACCGGATTAGGCGAGCGTCAGGCTAACAAAAGCACCGGCCGCGCGCGCACGGATGCTTTCAGAGGCTGCGCAGAAACTCGAGCAACGCCGCGTTGACTGCCTCGGGCGCCTGCTGCTGGACCCAGTGGCCGGCGCCCGGAACGACGATCTCCACGCGCAGGTCATCGACCCACCCCTGCATCGCCTCGGGCGGCATGAAGCTCTGCACCGGGTCGCGCTCGCCCGTCAGGAACAGCGCCGGCTGCTCGACGTGACGCTCGGCCACGCCTGCGGTCAGCTCCCAGTTGCGATCCATGTTGCGGTACCAGTTCAAGCCGCCCGTGAAGCCGGTGCGCTCGAACGCCTCGACGTAGACGTCGAGCTCCTGCTCGGACATCCACGGCGGCGGCTTCGACTCCTCAGCGACCTCCTCGGCCCACTGCGCCGTCCACTGGCGACTCGTCGTGAGCGTCCGGCGCACGTCGCGCGCGAGCGCCTCGTCGGCGACACCCGGCTTCTGAAACCAGACGATGTAGAAGTCCTCGCCGAGATGGCGCCGCAGGATCGGGATCGGCGGCGCCGGCGCGCGCGGCACGAACGGCACGCTCAGCCCTGCGACCGCGCGGACGCGCTGCGGGTGCAGTACGGCGAGCTGCCAGACCGCGTGCGCGCCCCAGTCGTGACCGGCAAACAGCGCCGACTGCTCGCCGAGCGCGTCGAGCAGGCCGCACAGGTCTCCGCACAGCGAGACGACGTCGTAGGCGGCGATCTCGGCCGGCGCGGAGCTGCGTCCGAACCCACGCATGTCCGGCGCCACAACGCGATAGCCGCCTTCCACGAGCGCCGGGATCTGGTGGCGCCAGGAGTAGGCCAGCTCCGGGAAGCCGTGGCAGAGGACGACGAGCGGCCCCTCTCCTTGCTCGAGCACGTTCAGCTCGATTCCGTTGACGGCGATCAGGCGCTCGGACATCGCGTGTCAACCATATGCGAGCGCACGCGCAGGGTCTGACTCCAGGATCGGCCGCTGTCTGCGCCGCTGGAACCCGATCGCCGAAACGGTGCTCGGACCGGTGCTTGGAGAACTGCTGCCGCAGTTCAGTCGATGAACTCGCCCGACTACCCGCCCAGCTCCACCGGGTCCTCGTTCGACGGTGGCTGGTACGGCTACGTCTACAAGGATCTCCGTCACGAGCTGGGCATCCTCGAGGAAGGTGCCGTGGGCGGCGATCCAGGCGGCTGTGACCCAGCTCGAACAGAGCCAGGGCTCTGACCCGAGCAAATGGCGTGCCGAAGGCGTTCGCATCACCTTCTCGCCCTGGCTGACGCGGTTCACGATGCGCTGGACCAACCGCTCCACCTTCCGGCAGGTAATTCACCGGTCACGAACCAGGCTAGGGCTCCGCAGGTGACATCGGCCTCGCGCAGCGCTCGCCGCCGAGCGCCCAGCGGGCACCTCCGATCCGGTCGCTCCCGCTACTGTCAATCACGCAATGCCCGCCCAAGCCGAGGCTGACGCGACAGCCACCGCCGAGCCACCGCAGCCGCCCGCCCGGCGCCCGGCGATCGTCGCGGTCGACGACGAGCCGCCGGTGCTCGCGGCTGTAGCGCGCGACCTGCGACTTGGCTTCGGCGAGCGCTTTCGCGTCCTCCGTGCCGGCTCCGGCGCGGAGGCGCTGGAGCTCCTGCGCGAGCTGCGCAAGCGCGGCGACCAGGTGGCGATGCTGATCGCCGATCAGCGCATGCCTGGGATGCCCGGCACGCAGTACCTCGTCGAGGCCCGCAAGATCGTCCCGGACGCGAAGCGCGTGCTGCTCACCGCATACGCCGACACAGAGGCGGCGATAGCCGCTATCAACGACGTCGCCCTCGACTACTACCTGCTCAAGCCGTGGGACCCGCCCGAGGAACAGCTTTTCCCGGTGGTCGAGGATCTGCTCACCACGTGGGAGTCCGGCGCGGCGCTCGAGGCCGGGGGCGTGCGCATCGTCGGTCATCGCTTCTCCAAGGAGTCGCACGACCTTCGCGACTTCCTCGTGCGCAATCGCGTGCCCGCGCGCTGGCTCGACGTCGAGCGCGACAGCGAGGCGCGCGAGCTGCTGCTCCTCGCCGGCGTGGACCCTGAACGCCTGCCTGTCGTCGTGCTCGAGGACGGGGCCGTGCTCGAGCGCCCGAGCGTGCTCGAGCTGGCCGAGCGGCTCGGCGTCGCCGGCACGCCCGCGCAGGATCACTACGACCTCGTCGTCGTCGGTGGCGGGCCGGCGGGTCTCGCGGCGGCCGTCTACGGAGCCTCGGAGGGCCTGAAGACGATCATGGTCGAGCGCGAGGCGCCTGGCGGCCAGGCCGGACAGTCGAGCCGCATCGAGAACTACCTCGGCTTTCCCGCCGGGCTCAGCGGCTCGGACCTCGCGCGCCGCGCGACTGACCAGGCGCGGCGCCGCGGCGCCGAGCTGCTCACCGTGCAAGAGGCGGTCAAGCTGCGCATTGAAGGCTCCGCGCGCCTGATCGAGCTGAACGGCGGCGAAGTTCTGAGCGCCAGCTGCGTGCTCGTCGCCTCCGGCGTCTCCTATCGCCAGCTCTCCACGCCCGGCTTCCCGGAGCTGACTGGCGCGGGCGTCTACTACGGCGCCGCCATGACCGAGGCGCGCGCGTGCGCCGACCAGCGCATCGTCGTGATCGGCGGAGCCAACTCAGCCGGCCAGGCCGCCGTCTACTTCTCCGGCTACGCCGCCAACGTCACGATGCTCGTGCGCGGCGAGTCGCTCGAGGCGTCGATGTCCCACTACCTGATCGAGCAGATCGCGGCGCTGGAGAACGTCGAGGTTCGGACCGGCACCGCCGCCACCGCCGCAGAGCAGAGCGACGGTCGCCTGAAGCGCGTTCGTGTCGAAGGCCCCGAAGGGGAGGACGTGCTCGATGCCGACGCGTGCTTCGTTTTCATCGGCGCCTCGCCGCGAACCGATTGGCTCGAGGGCATCGTCGCCCGCGACGAGCGCGGGTTCATCCTCGCCGGCCGCGACGCCCAGGCGAGCGGGTGGCCGCTCGATCGTGAGCCCTACATGCTCGAGACGACCGTCCCCGGCGTGTTCGTCGCCGGCGACGTGCGCGCGCGCTCGATCAAGCGCGTCGCCAGCGCCGTCGGCGAGGGCTCGATGGCGGTGTCGCTGATCCACGAGTACCTCCTCGAGGCATGAGCGAACGCCCAGTCACCGTCGAGGAGCTGCGCACGGTTGACCTGTTCGAAGACCTCGACGACGAGCAGCTCGCAGAATGGGCCGCCGTCGCGCAGCCGCGCCGCATCGAGCCGGGTGAGATCATCGCCGAGCAGGGTGAGGAGACGCGCGGGCTGCAGCTCTTGCTCGAGGGCGACGCGCAGGCGACGATCGTCGACCAGGGCGGCAGCGAGCCGGTCGGGCGGCACAAGTCGCCCACCTGGATGGGCGCGATCGCGACGCTCACCGGCGGCTCGCTCGGCGTGCGCATGCAGGCCGAGACCGCTTGCCGCGTCGCGATCGTCGCACCCGAGGACTTCCGGCGCCTGGCGTTCGCCCAGCCGGCCATCCATCGCCGCGTGATGCAGCAGGTTGCCCCGGTGATGAGCCGCGTCACGAGCATCGAGCAGAGCCGCGAGCGGCTCACCTCGCTCGGGACGATGGCTGCCGGCCTCGCCCACGAGCTCAACAACCCCGCCGCCGCGGCCCGGCGCGCCGCCTCGCAGATGACCGAAGCGCTCGCAGTGATCGACTCGGCGCTCGCGCGCTTCGTCGAGGCGGGCGTCGAGCGCGAGCAGGCCGGCGAGCTGGTGGTGCTCCAGCAGCAGGCCCTCAAGCACGCTGCCGCTTGCACCGCGCTCGGCGCGCTCGACGCCGCCGACGCCGAGGACGAGCTGCTGCAGCGCCTGGAAGCGCTCGAGGTCAGCGAGCCGTGGCGGCTGGCCGAGCCGCTCGCCGTCGCCGGCGTCGATCAGCAGTGGCTCAACCGCCTCGCCGAGCTCGCAGGCCCGGCGACCGATGAGGCCCTTCAATGGGTTGCCGCCTCGCTAGTCGCAGGCCGCCTCGCCGTCGAGCTGGAAGAGTCGACCGAACGCATGTCGAGCCTCGTCACGGCCGTCAAGTCCTACTCCTACATGGACCGCGGCGACCTAGTGGAAGTAGACCTGCACGAGGGCCTGGAGACGACGCTCGCCGTGCTCGGCTACAAGCTCAAGCACACCGAGATCTCCGTCGTGCGCGAGTACGACCGCGAGCTGCCCAAGCTGACGGTGCGTGGCTCGGAGCTCAACCAGGTGTGGACGAACCTGCTCGACAACGCGATCGACGCGCTCGGAGTGCACGGTCAGATCACGATCGTCACGCACGCCGACGGCGAGTGCGCGATCGTCGAGATCTCAGACGACGGACCCGGGATCCCCGAGGACGTGGCGAGCAGGATCTTCGATCCGTTCTTCACGACCAAGGACGTCGGTCACGGCACCGGGCTCGGCCTCGCCACGGCTCGGCGGATCGTCGTCGACCGCCACGACGGCTCGCTCACGCTCGAGACCCGCCCAGGGCTCACCGCCTTTCGCGTGCGCCTGCCTTTCACCCAATCATCAGAAGGAGGAGAGAGCCATGCCTGACTGCACGCACCTCGACACCGTGAAGCTGCTCGAGCTGCCCGACGAGGTCGCCGGCTGTGAGGACTGCCTGCTCACCGGGGACCCCTGGCTGCACCTGCGTATCTGTCTGGAGTGCGGGCACGTCGGCTGCTGCGACGATTCCCCCAACCGCCACGCAAGCGCCCACAACCGCGCCAGCGGGCACCCGATCATCCGCTCGATCCAGCCGCACGAAGACTGGTCGTGGTGCTTCCTCGACGAGGTGATGATGCGCATCCCGGAGGTGAGCGGCGAACCGGCGATCCCGCCCTCGCCGCTCGGCGGCTGAGCTCAGCCGAGCTTGGCGGCGAGCCGTGGCGTCGGCTCAGCAGCGCCCGCAGCAGGCTCTCTGCCGCCTGCGGCAACGCGCCGACGCGGAGCTTCGGCCAGGGCTTCTCGGGGCGACCGAGGTAGAAGCCCGCACGAGCGGCACGCCGAGCTCGATCAGCGTGCGCAGCTCGGACTCCGTCTCCATTCCCTCGGCGACGAGCAGGCTCTGCACGCGCTCGGCGTAGCCGGTCAGCGCTCCCACGAGCTCCGCGCGCTCGCTGCGCCCATCCCGGCTAGGCAACGCAAGCTACACATCGCGTACTCAGGGGTCCAGCGGTGGCAGCGCGAGCGTTCTGTAAGCGGCCACGTAGAGCAGCGCCTGTACCCGGGCAACCGCACCGACTGCCTCGTCCGGCGGCAGCAGCTCCGGGTGGTGCAGCGGCCGCGAGCGGAAGCCCGGGGCGCCGTCCAGCCCGACGAAGCCCATCGCCAGCGGCGCGAGCTCGCCGAAGAAGGCGAAGTCATCAGAGCCGCACGAGCGCCACTCGCGAGTGCTCGAGAGGCCTGTCTGCACGATCAGCTCGCGTGCGCCGGCGACGATGCGCACGTCGTTCTCGAGCGCCGGCTCGCCTGCGATCAGCTCGACGCTGCCACGGCAGCCGTGTGCCGCGGCGATGCCGGCGACGACTTCCTCCACCATCGCCCGCAGGCTCCCGCGGTCCTGCGGGCGGTGCGCGCGCAGCGACCCGCGCGCGCGAGCACGCCCGGGGAGGATGTTCTCCGCGCCGCCGCCTTCGAGCACGCCGACGTTGATCGCCGCGGCCGCGAGTGGGTCGATGCGCCGCCCGACCTGCGCGTGCAGGGCGACGACGATCTGCGCCAGCGCGAGCACAGGGTCGCGCCCGAGGTGAGGGTAGGCGCCGTGCGAGGGCTCGCCCGCGACGGTGATCTCGACCGAGTCGCGCGCCCCCGGGTCCGGGGCCCCCGCGGGCCCCCCGCCGCCCCCCCCCCCCACCCGGGGGCCCCGCGCCGCCAGCCCCGGCCCCGCGGCGG
>JBBSDZ010000085.1:0-8625 GCA_038240205.1 Solirubrobacterales bacterium
GAGCAGGATGTCGAGGTTGTCGCAGAAGCAAGCGATCTGGAGGCGGTGAGGCGCTACTGCGAGCGCTACCAGCCTGTGCGGCGCCAAGCGATTCCAGTCGCGTCGCCGCCATGGCTGTGAACTGAGCACCGCATGCAGCGGCCCGCCTCCCCGACGCTTGCCGCCGGCGCGGGCGCTCTCGCCGTCTACGCGGCGGTGCTACGTCCCCATATCCGGTGGCTAGGTACAAGCGACGAGGAGCGGACGGCGAACTATCCCGGAGATGACCTCGTCCCCGGCGGGCGTCGGTACGGCGCGATGGCGATGACCGTCGCCGCCCCGCCGGAGCGCGTCTGGCCATGGCTTGTGCAAATGGGCTGCGACCGCGCTGGGTTCTACAGCTTCGACCACCTCGACAACGGCGGCCGACCGAGTTCCGAGCGCATCCACCCGCACTGGCAGAACCTACGAGAGGGCGACCGGATCGCTTCGACCCCCGACGCCGGACGCTGGTTTGGCGTCGCGCTTCTGGCACCCGAGCGTGCCCTCGTGCTGCGGGCATCGGTGACCGTCCCGGCGGCCCACAACTTCGACCCAGCAGACGGACTACCGCCCGCATACAGCGACAGCACGTGGGGCTTCTTCCTCCGGCCGACGGTCGACGGGCACACGCGGCTGGTTGTGACCCGCAAGGCACGCGGGAAGCCACGCGCGCTCGTGGCAGTCGCCAACTGGCTGTGGTGGGACCCGGCGCACTGGGTGATGCAGCTCAAGCAGTTCGCCGGGCTGCGCCGCCGCGCCGAGTCCGTGCCCAGGGCCGCTTCCGCGACGCCAGCGACCGAGAGCTCCGGTCTGCCGGATCGGAGCGTTCTGGATCGCGAGGCGGCGGCCACCTGATGCCAGGCTGGGTGACGCGCCTGCACGCTCGGGTGTACCGGAGCTCGGGCGGACGGCTGCTCGGTCGTATGGGCGGTCAGCCGGTCCTTCTGCTGCAGACCGCCGGGCGCCGCTCCGCGCGGACCCGCGCCACGCCGGTGCAGTACCTCGCCCGACGGCGATAGGTTCGTGGTCGTGGCCTCCAACGCCGGTGCCGCCCGCCCTCCGGCCTGGTACCTAAACCTGCTCGCCAACCCGCACGCCCGCATCGACGTTGGTGGGCGCAGCGTCGACGTTCGGGCGCAAGAGGCGACCGGTCAGGAGCGGGCAGAGCTCTGGTGGCAGCGACTGACGGTCGCCAATCGCTACTTGGAGCGCGCCGCCAGCAAGGCCGGACGTGAGCTGCCTCTCATGGCCCTGGTGCCCTCGACGCCTCGGCGAGCCATCGGCCGCTCTTGACGACGACGCCTGTCCCCACGCGCCGCGTGTCGAAGTCCGGTTCAGCAACACGCCTCGGGGCCGCGACGGGTCCTGATGAGACCGCGGTCGACCTGTACTGGTTGCCCCTCGGAGCTGGCGGCCGCTCCGTGCGACTCAACGGCCGCGTGTACGAGGCGGTGGCGGCGCACGCTGCGCGGCGACCGGCGCGGGACCTGTACCACTCGGCACTCGAAGTGCATCTCGGGGGGGAGCGGTTCGTCATCGAGCAGACGCCGGTCGCCGACGCCCCCGGCGATCGCCGTGGGGTTGTCGCGGGAGGCCCGGTCGGGATCCGCTGGGCCGGCCGGCTGCGCATCTTTCGCTACGAGATACGCCGCTGGCGCGACGGATCCATCCCCGACATCGACGAGGCCGTTGGTGGTCCGCGCCGCCTGACCGACGAAGAAGCTCGCGCACAACGGGTGCTCGATCTCGTCCCGCAGGTCCCGACGCCCGTGTGGGGCCGCGACGAACTCACGACAGGTGACATGTGGAACTCGAACTCGGTGATCGCCTGGCTGATCGCGCGCAGCGGGATCGACACCGAGTCGATCCACCCTCCGACGCGAGGACGCGCGCCGGGATGGCGGTCCGGGCTCGTGGTGGCGCGACGGCAGGAAGCGGAGATGCCCGCCGCGCCTCTTCCGGTGAACTGACGAGCGGACGCCCGCGAGGTCCTCGGCGACTTCGGGTCAGACAACCACCGCGAGGCGCCCCTGGCCTATAAGCCGTGCCAGGCAACCCCGCTGGCGATGGCGCCTTGGGGGCGTGTCTCTCGGTCCTCCGGCTGGGCCACACGCGATGATGCGTGGATGTCATCGGGACCTGCGGACGATTCCGCCGAGGCGGCGGCGGCGGCGATCTTCGATGCGGTACTCGATCCCGCGCGCGGCGAACGCACCGTCTCGCCTGCCCAGATCGAGGTCGACGGCGGTCTCACCGTGGATGAGACGCGCCTCATCGTTTTGAACTTTGGACTGCGTCCTCCGGATCCTGAGGAGCCGTACTTCACGGCCGGTGAGGCCGACGTGTTGGTGCGCTTTGGGTCCCTGCGGGAGGTCTGGCCGCCGGAGATCTACCTGCAGGTCGCCCGCGTCTATGGCCAGGCGCTTGCTCACATCGCGCGAACCGAGGTCAACCTGTTTCGGCTCTTCGTAGAGCCCAACCTGCGGAGCGCGAGCGGCGGTCCCGTGCGCGGGCGAGAGGCGGTTCAAGGGGCCTTCGGCGAGCTGCTGCCGCTCGCTGATCCGTTGCTGCTCGGCGTGCACCGGCGGCGTGTCGAGCACGAGCTCACCCAAGCGGCGGTGCGCGCGGCCGAGACGAGGACCTCGAAGGGCGTCCTACCGGGCGCGATCGAGGTGACCTTCCTGTTCTGCGACGTGAAGGACTTCAGCGCCTACGCCGACACGCACGGTGATGCCGCCGCGGTCGAGCTCATCGAGCGCCTGGCGGTGGTGGTCACTGACGAGCTGGGCCTCGGGCACGTCGTCAAGGCCCTTGGCGACGGGTTCATGCTCAGCTATCCCCGGCCCCGCGAGGCGGTCGCCGCCTGTGTTCGCATCATTGAGCGCATGCGCGGCGAGGGCGCGCCAGGCGTCCATGCCGGCGTTCACCAAGGCGTCGTCCTGTATCGCGAGGGGGACTATTTCGGCAGCGCGGTGAACCTCGCGGCCCGGCTGCTCGGGCTCGCGGGACGCGACGAGCTCTTTGCCTCGGAGACGGTGGTGCACGCAACCGCGGACTGCTTCGATTGGGAGTTACGTGGAAGCCAGGACATTCGAGGCTTCAGCCAGCCCGTTTGCGTCTATCGCTTGCCAGTGGCTCCCGCCTCCTGACAGAGCGGCGACGGTGCTTCCCCCGCTTCACGGGTGTCGTCACAGGGGCTTCCGATCATGGCTCCTGAAGGCTACTCCGCGCGACCGGTCTAGCGTCGGATCGCGGCGCGAGATCGACCTGTGCGAGCCGGTTGGCATCGTGGAGGACCTCTACGACTCGCCCCGGATGTGGCCAGCCACCAACGCCGTCGACCCCTTCGTCGCTCCTAGCGTGGTGCAGTGCGCGGCAGCGCCAGCGCACCATCGTCCACCGGGCGCGCCCGTGACGAGGCGCGGCCTACGCCACTTCCACGGCACGAGGGGACCCACCCACAGCGGCTGCGTCCCCGAGCGTGATCACGTGCCCCTCCCGAGCCATCTCGACTGGCCCTCCTCCACCCAACCTCGCCCAGCGGATCTCGGCGTCCTGCCACATCGCCTCGAGTCGAGCGTCGTCGTGCCACGGGTCGTGGTGGAACAGCAGCAGATGCCTAACCTCGCAGCGATGGGCAAAGAGCAACGCGTCTGAGACACAGCAATGCCCCCACCCACTGTGCGAGGGGTACTCCTCGTCGGTGTACTGACAGTCGTGGATCAGCAGCGAAGCGCCTCGTGCAAGTCGGTGCCCGGAGATGGACGCGGCCCGCACCGTCGCGAGATCCCGGCCCAGACCCGGCTCGTGGTCAGGGAGGTAACACAGGCTCACGCCGTCCGCCGTGAGTCGATAGCCGAGCGTCGGTCCCCGATGGGCGACGGGTGACGCTTGCACCTCGATGCCATCGATGTGCCACGGCCGGGACGGCGCATCCCTAAAGCTCACGTGGGCCGGCAGCTCGCGAATCTCAAGCGGTGACAGCGGGTCGGAGATGTATCGCGCGACCCGCTCCCGCAGCGTCTGTCCGCCGGCGGGCGGACCCCATACCGTGATCTCGGCGTCGGGATCGAAGAACGGAGCAAAGAACATGAGGCCGACGATGTGGTCGAGGTGAAGGTGGGTCAGGAGGATGTGGATGCGGCGCGAGCGGCCCGTCATCGTCCTGCTCAGTTCCCTGATGCCGGTCCCCGCGTCGAGGATCAGCTCGCTCCCGTCCTGCGTCGTGACCTGCACGCAGGACGTGTTTCCCCCGAAGCCGGAAGCCGCAGCGCCGGGCACCGGAATCGAGCCGCGAACGCCCCAGAGCCTCAGTTGCATCGCCGGCCTCAGACCGGGACGGCGGGTGCTCGGCGGGAGCGCGGCTTGCGAGGAGCGCCGTCCGCAGGGCGCTCCTCCTCACCGCGCGCGATGGACAGCAGCTCCTTGACCGAGGCATCGAGGGCACCGAGCAGCACATCGAGGTCCGGCACAGTGTCACGGTCGGCGACCACGCCGAAGAACACGCTGTCGTCATAGCTCACCAGCGCGACCCCGACGGCGTGGTCGGCCGCGAGCGGTACGAGCGGGTAGATTTCGCGCAACGGCGCCCCGAAGGCATACAGCGTCCGTTGGGGGCCGGGAACGTTGGTGATCGTCACGTTGAACAGGCGGGTGGCGTAGAGCGCCTGGGCCAGGGTGGCGTGGATGATCGGGGGTGCCAGTCCCGTCAGCTCCATCACGGCGGTCGTGCCGGCCGCCTGTCCTCCGTCGGCCTTAAGGGCCTGCGAGCGGGCTACGGTTTCGCGGTAGCGTGTCAAGGGATCGGCCTGCGCCACCGGCAGCTCCACGAAGAGCGAGGAGATCCGATTTCCCAGCGCGAGGTGCTCCTGGACGGCGCGAACGTTCATCGGAACCATTGCTCGCAGCCCCCTCGCAGGCAACGTCTCGCCGCGGGAGGTGAGCAGACCTCTGAGACCACTCGCGGTGACCGCGAGCGCGACGTCGTTGATCGTGCCGCCGAGAGAGCTCTTGATCTCTTTCAGGTCCGACAACGGGACACTCACGATCGCGAAGCGACGTAGCGTGCCGATGGGCTGGTTCAGGCTCGTGCGCGGGGCGGCGTGCAGCTCCTCGCGAACGATCATCGCCAGTGCCGCGTGTGCGCTGCGCAGCGCCTCACGCGGGTGAAGCATCGTGTGTGCCCCCGCCTGGGCCACGTTCAGCAGGGTGTCCGCGGGAAGCAGATCCGCCCACGCCCGCGCCAGGCGAGCGAGCGGGCCGGCGGCCGCTGGCTGGACCCTGGTGCTCAGACGATGCGCGTCGCCGACACGAGCACCATCGCGATCGCCGTCGCCCGTCGGGTCCGGCCGAGTCATACTCTCCGGCGAGGCGTCCGAAGGATCCCCCGCGTCGGGACTGGCATCGAGCAGCAGGTGGCCGACGTCGACCGAACCAACACCATCGACCATACAGTGGTGGGTCTTGGTGGCCAGCGCCCAGCGACCACCGGCAAGACCCTCGACGATCGCCATCTCCCACAGCGGTCGATGCCGATCGAGCCGCTGGGAGAAGAAGCCCGACGTCCACTCCAGAAGCTCCGCGGGACCGCCCGGCGCGGGGAGGGCCGCGCGGGCGACATGCCTAGCGAGGCAGAACGTCGGATCATCGTTCCATTCGGGCCACGACAGTCCGCCCGTGTGCGGCTCAGACAAACGCTGCCGGTAGCGCGGCAACTGCCCAAGACGACCGTCCAGGTATCTGCACAGCTCCTCGTGCGATGGCGGGTGGCCAGTAGGTGGCGGGTCGAAGACCATGATCGCGCCGATGTGCATGTGCGCGCTCTCGTCGGCCTCTTCGAGCTCGAGGAAGGTCGCGTCCACTGGGGTCAGATGCTCGCTCATAACCGAAAGGCGGACCCGAACGGTTGGGGTTTGTTTACGGGTTACGGAGCCTGGATCCGCTCGCTCACCTCAACAAGAAAGCTAGGCCCGGCACCAGGGCCTGACATCGTGGTTATCCCACACGGTCGGACCGGAGATCCACGGATCGGCTACCCGCACGAATCGGCCGTGGGATGCGGCGACGAGGCGCTCGGACTCGGCACAACGATTCCCCTCAGCTCGTGTGGCGCGAAGCGGCGGCGCACCCCGGCCTGGGAGCGAGGCGGCGAAGCTCGGCGCGGACCGCAGCGCCTAACCAGGTCGCCCGCGGGTCGATCCGTCGATGATGCAGAACAAGGGCCCGATGGTAGCTCGAGGCGGACGGCGAGCCAGGGCTGCACCGGCTCAAAGCCCCAGGCGTCCATCCCGATCTCGCGACGCCGTCCGCCCTTGCCGTTGTCTACGAGTAGCGACACGCTGCGAGGGTCAAGATCGCGCTCGGTGAGAGTGAGTGCCTCCTTGACGCCCCTCAGCGGCCGCCGGGTGGCAATCCAACCGACTGCAGCGCCCGCGCCAGCGACGCGTAAGCGCGAATCGTGAGGATCTTCCCGTCACGGACGGTCCACACCCCGGCGCTGTGCTGCTCGACCGCGATCGCTGTTCGCCTGCCTCGGGCGGTGAGCCGCAAAGCGACCACCACTGAGTCATCGATCTCCCAGAAGCGCTCGCCCTCGAAGTGGACGTCGTCCATCGCCTCGGCGAAGGAGTCGAAGTAGCGCCGGACACCGTCGTGCCCGCGATAGGTATCCGGCTCGGCAGAGACCTCAGAGGAGACCTCAGCTTCGAAGTCCGGATCAGTCAGCGCGAGGATACGCATGAGATCCCCGCTGTCGAAGGCTTCGAGCGCGCGCTTGACGACCTCCAAGGCCTGTTCTGACATCTGCCTACTCGACCAATCCGGCGGCCTCGAGGGCGAGGCTGCGCTCTCGCAAGTCCTCCCAGCGGCTCAGCTTTCCGTCGCGAAATGTCGTGATGCCGGCGGTTGGAATGTCGGTCTCCACCCCGCCCCCGTTGCCGCGGATGTGGATGGTGCCGACGGCCAGCACCTGGCCACCGCCGAGGTCGCGCAGCTCCTCGATATCGATCCGAAAGATGTCAAAGCTCTCTGCGTTGTCCGCGAAGAACCTGCGAACGCCCGCGTGTCCGGCGAGCGGCCCCTCGACCGCGCTCCGCGCGGCGAGAACGACCACGTCATCGGTGCTGTGTTGGATCAGGTACTCGACATTGCCGTCATTGACGGCCCGCATGATCCGGCGCGCGGCCTCCAGGCTCCTCTGCGACACCAGTCGCTTCACCCTTCCAGACCGGCGGCCTTGCGCGCGGCACTCTTGTCGTAGAACTCGCAGTAACGCAGAACCTTGCCGTCGCGGACCGTCAGGACCGCGTAGATGTCGGACTGCACGGCCGCCCCGGTGGCGACACCGCGCGCCTGCTTGTCCATCCCGGCGGCGGCGCCGTACAGCCCTTCGACGAACTCGACGTTCTCGCGTGACATCGCGTGCCCAGTATTCCAGCCGACCGCCAGTACGGTTATCCGGTGAGGAGCGTTTGGCACATCGCGAAGCGCTCGGCCGTGAGCTTCTATCGCGACCAGGGCACCCACCACGCCGCAGCGCTCACCTACTACGCCTTGATGTCGCTCTTCCCGACGCTGCTGCTGGCGGTGTCGCTGCTCGGGTTGCTCGGCGAGTACCCGAGCACGTATGAATCGATCGTCAGCCATCTCCGCGGCGTTGTCCCGAACACGACCCTGGCGGCAGTCGACGACGCCGTGCGAGCGGCGATCAAAGGCAAGGGCACGGCGGCAGTCAGCCTCGCGATCGCAACGGTTGCAGCACTGTACGGAGCGACCGGCTATCTGGAGGCGGCGCGGCGCGCCCTGAACGTCGTCTTCGAGGCACGCTCCGGGCGCAGCTTCGTTCGCCGCAAGATCACCGACATCGCCTCGACGTTCGTGCTGCTGGCACTCGTGCTGGCGACCCTGCTGCTGATGTTCGCGGGCGGAGGCGTGGCCGACGAAGTCCTCGGCGGGCAGGCCGCTTCGATCTGGCGGATCGCGCGCTGGCCCGGGGCGCTGGCGAGCGCTCTGCTCGTGTTCTCCTGCATCTACTACGTGACGCCGGACGTCCAGCACCGCGCCTTTCGGTGGATCACCCCCGGCGCGCTCGTGGGGGTCGCGCTGTGGCTCGGCGCCTCAGCCGGGTTCTCCACCTATCTCTCCAACTTCAAGAGCTTCAACGTGACCTACGGCTCCTTTGCCGCGGCGATCATCCTGCTTGTCTGGCTCTGGCTCACGAACGTAGCCTTGATGCTGGGTGCAGAGGTCAACGCCGAGATCGAGCGCGAGCAGGAGATGGCCGAAGGCTTGCCCGAGCCCGAGACGCTCGACCTCCCAGCAGCGCGCTGAGTTTGCTGATCGCCGGGCGGGGGTACTCAAGCAGGTGACTCACGACCTTCCCGCGGCGACCGCGACGCGCGAACCCCTCGACCCCGGCCCCGCGGATCTGAGCCTGAGCGGTCTGACTTGAGACACCCACCTATGGACGCCGCCCACAAGCCCGGGCCGCGGGATGAGACGGCAGGGACGCCGGTTGAGCCGGGTGGGCCGAGCATCGCCGTCTCGCTGTCGCTGGACTCGTTCGCCCCCCGCGCGGCGCGCTTCTACGTTGCCCAGCTCGACCGA
>JBBSDZ010000086.1:0-8603 GCA_038240205.1 Solirubrobacterales bacterium
GTCGGCATGCGCGCGGCGCTGATCGTGCCGATGGCCGTTCGCGGGCGCACGATCGGCGCACTGACGATGGTCAGCGCCGAATCGGGGCGAGCTTTCGACGCCGGCGACCTGGAGTTCGCCGGGCAGATCGCGGCGCGGGCGGCGCTCGCGGTCGAGGGCGCGCGTCTCTACAGCGAGCGCTCCGCGATTGCGCGCACGCTGGAGAGCAGCCTGCTTCCGGAGGCGGTCCCGCGGATACCGGGGTGGGACGTCGCGGCGCTCTACCGCCCGGCAGGCCGCGAGAGCGAGGTCGGCGGCGACTTCTACGACTTCTGGGAGGTCGGCGAGGACTGGCTGATGATGATCGGCGACGTCACCGGCAAGGGCGTTGGCGCCGCGACGGTCACCTCGCTCGTGCGCCACACCGCGCGCGCGGCCTCGGAATTCGACTCGCGCCCGGCGCAGATCCTCGCTCGCATCGACGCGGCGCTCAGGCGCGGGCGGTCGATCTCGCTGTGCACCGCCCTGTGCCTGCGCATCTCCCCCGGCGGTGCGACCCTGTCGGTGGGTGGCCACCCACTGCCGCTGCGTGTTGGCGCTCGCGGGGTGGCCGAGGTGGGGGAGCACGGCACGCTGCTCGGCGCGCTCGCGCGCACGCGCTGGCCGGAACACCGGATCGAGCTGCAGCCCGGCGAGACGCTCGTAGCGTTCACGGACGGCGTCACTGACGCGGTCGGCGAGCACGGACAGCGCTGGGGCAGCGACCGTCTCGAGCGTGCGCTCGCAGATATGCAGGGCTCGCCGCCGAGCGAGATCCGGCGCGGCCTGATTGATGCGCTGGACGCGTTCCAGGTGGGCGCGCAGGCGGACGACACGGCCGTCGTCGTGATGCGCTTCGGCGGCACTCCGCCGGGCGGCGACGGCGCGGAGCGGCTTTCCAGCGTTGGCATCGAGGAAAACGGGTAAGGACAGGACAATGCCCAGCCCACCGTTTGAGATCGAGAGCGTCTACGACGCCGAAGGAGCGCGCTTGTCGCTCAGCGGCGAGCTCGATCTGGAGAAGCTCACGCGCGTGCAAGATGCGGTCGATGCGTTGCTCGCCCGTCCCGTGCGCACCCTCACGATCGACCTGGGAGGGCTCAGCTTCGTCGACTCTTCCGGCCTGCGGCTGTTCATCGTGCTGGACCGGCGCGCTGCCAAGGAGGGCTGGACGCTCGAGCTCACGCGCCCGCAGCCCCAGGCGATGACCGTGTTCAGGATAAGCGGCGCCGAGGAGAACCTGCCGTTCGTCGAAGAATCGAGCATGGCGTGATGACCTCTCCCGCCAAAGACGCCTACCGTGCGCCAGGGTCGTCCGGCCCGACGCTGCGCTTGGAGCTGGTGCTCGAGCGCGACGTGCACGCCCCGGGGATCGCACGTGCGGCCGTCGCGCGCCGCTGCGACGATCTGGAGCTTGGCGGCTCGCTCTCGCAGACGCTCATCCTGCTCGTCTCCGAGGTGGTCTCCAACGCCGTGCGCCACTCGGCCGGCCCGGCCGATGCGCGGGTGGAGCTGGTCGCAGACTTCACCGACGAGGACGTCCGCGTGAGCGTCACCGACGCGGGCGCCGGCTTCGTCCCACGAACGCGCGATCCTGCGAGCACGAGCGACGGCTACGGGCTGTACCTGCTCGAGAAAGCTGCTTCCAGTTGGGGCGTGGACTCGCGCGGCGACACCAAAGTCTGGTTCGAGCTGGCGCGCGGCGCCTAGCCGCGGACGTCTGCCTCCCTGCCTGCTGCACGCCGCGCCCGTCCAGGCGCGGCCCTCAGAGCACCTGGATCTGCACGAGGCTGGTCGTGCCGGGACGGCCTGAGGGCAGTCCGGCGGTGATGCCGACCCGCTGCCCGCGCTTGCACCACCCGAGCTCGACGACGCGGCGAGCGGCATCGGCGATCAGCGCCTCGGTCGTCTCGTGGCGTGGCATCGAGGCGGCCTGCACGCCCCACATCAGTGCGCAGCGCCTGACCGTCTCTTTGCCTGGGGAGAGCGCATAGATCGGTACGGTCGGGCGATGCGCTGAGACGAGCCGAGCCGAGCGCCCGGACAGCGTCGGCACGATCAGGGCGTCGAGGCGCAGCTCGCGCGCGGCGAGGCTGAGGTTGTGCGCGATCGTGTAGGCAGGATCGGACTCGGTGCGCCGCACGCGCGCGTCGTTCCAGCGCTCATACGGCGCGATCGACTCGGCCTGAACGGCGACGGCGGCCATCATTTCGACAGCGCCGACCGGATATGCGCCGACGGCCGTCTCCTGAGAGAGCATCACCGCGTCGGTGCCGTCGAGGATGGCGTTGGCGACGTCCGCCACCTCCGCGCGCGTCGGGCGCGAGGAGGAGACCATCGAGTCGAGCATCTGCGTGGCGGTGATCGACGGCCGTGCCATCCATCCGGCGAGCTCGAGCAGTTGCTTCTGGACGATCGGCACGCGCTCGATCGGCAGCTCGATGCCGAGGTCGCCGCGCGCGACCATCAAGCAGTCGGCCGCTTTGAGGATCTCCGCCGCGCGCTGCACCGCCTGCGGCTTCTCCATCTTCGCGATCAGCGGCAGGCGCGTGTGCTCGCGCACCGATTCGACGTCCTCTGGGCGCTGCACGAACGACAGCGCGACCATGTCCACACCGATCGACTCGCCGTGGCGAAGCAGTGCAAAGTCCTCCTCGGGGACGGCCGGGAGCGACTCGACCGGGCCAGGGATGTTGAGGCCCTGGCGCGAGGCGACGGCGCCGCCGACCTCGATCTCGACTTCGACCTCGTGCTCGCCGGCGCGTACGTCGACGGCGCGCAGGCGCACAGAGCCGTCGGCCAGATACAGCACCGAGCCCTTCTCGAGCGCATCCGCGAGGCCGGCGAAGGAGACGCTCATGTGGCGCTCGTCGCCCTCGCTCTCCTCGCTGCCGGCTGTGAACGTCAGCCGCTCGCCCGGCTTGAGCTCGACGATGCCGTCGCGCAGCGGGCCGATGCGCAGCTTCGGGCCGGGGAGGTCCTGGATGATCGCCACCGGGCGTCCAGCGCGGCCGGCAGCGTCGCGCACACGGCGCACCGTCTCGGCGTGCTCGTCGAGCGTGCCGTGGGAGTAGTTCAGGCGCGCGACATCCATGCCCGCCTCGATCATTCTCAGCAGCGTCTCCGGCTCGCGCGAGGCGGGGCCGATGGTGGCGACGATCTTCGTGCGGCGCATCGACGGCAAGGTATCGATCGGCGCACCGGATCGCGTCGGCCGCGGCGTAGCATCGAGGCCATGCTCGGCCCGTCGCGTCCTCTCCCTCGTGTCTGTGCGCACGCGCGCATCGCTCATTTCGGCGGTAGCTTCGAGCGCGGCGTGGTCGTGGCGGTGCTCGAGGACGGCCGCCGCGTGGAGGTTCGCGGCGAGGGCGGAGAGCTGCTCGAGTTCGTGCTCAGCCCGGCCACGGCGCGTTTCGTATCGGCCGCAAGCGCGCACGGGCCGCGCCTGGAGCTGCTCGGCAGCAGCTGAATCCCCGCCGCCCGGCGCGGCTGAGTCCGGGCTGTGCCACGGCCGGCGCCGGCGGCCGCGCGCTGCGGCGTAGCGCCTCGCCTCAAGGCGCCTGGACGTCGGGGAAGTGCTCGGCGCAGTGCTCGCGCAGCACGTCGCGCACCCACGCGCGCTCGGCGGCCGAGGCGACGCGAAAGCGCGCGAGCAGCTCGCGCTGGCGCTCGATCGGCGCGCCGGCGATGCTCCAGCGCACGGCGAGCCGCTCGAACAGCAGCTCGACGGCGCGCTGCCAGGCGTCCTCCTGCGTGGCCGATGCGCGCGCGCCGTCGCTCGCGAGCGTCTGCGCGTAGTCGCGCCGCGCGCCCGGCGTGAGCGAGCCGCGCAGCGTCAGCACGTTTCCGTCTGCGTCTGAGTAGTCGCTGCTGGGAGCGCGCATGCGCTCCTTGCCTCGCTTGCGCTTGGCCACCTGCCGGTCCGGATCAGAGCTCGGCGGCAGCCTCTAGCTGCGAGCGCACGTCGCCGGTGAGCGGCTTGGCGTGCCCGGGCCACGCGGCGGCGGGCTCGAGCGCTGCGAGCTTGCGCATGCTTGCGCGCGCCTGCTCGGTGTCGTAGTTATACATACGCTCGGGCAGGTGCGGCGCGCTGTCGCGGCCCCACATGTCGAGCGTGTAGAAGCAGTCGCTGGACAGCGCGAGGCGGTCGGACTCGCGCCACAGCGCGATCTGCCCGGGCGCGTGGCCGGGTATCTCGACGACGCTGAAGCCGGCGATGCGGTCGCCTTCTGCGATCGCGCCGGCGATCTTCACGGGCCCGCCGTCCCAGGCGTAGCGGTGCATCAGGCGATGGAACTGGCGCATCGGCACGGGCAGGTCCTCGAGCCCGTCCGGCCAGTAGCGAAAGCCGCCGCTGCCTTCGGCGTCCTGAACCTCGTCGGCGTGGCAGTAGACGGGCGCACCGAGCCCCGGCGCAGCGCCGCGGTGATCGGTGTGGCCGTGGCCGAGTACAATCCTGCGGATGCCGCCGAGCTTGGCGCCGGCGCGCGCGAGCGCGCGCGTCATCGTGCGCGCGCCTGCGTCGAACATCGTCACTTCGCCTTCGTCCTCGATCAGGAAGACGCTGCAGCGCCCAGGCTGTCCCTGCACGATCCAGACGCCCTCGGCGACGAGCTTGGCTTGGCCGGCGGACAGTCGCGCGCTCAGGCGCGTCTTGGCGTTGAAGGCGCCGGTCAGGCGCTGCTCGGCGCTCGAGCCTTGCGGCGGCATCATCCCGATCTGGCGCGGCAGCGAGATCGAGTCGGGGAAGGCGTCGTTGGACTGGATCAGACCGTCGCGGACCGTGAGCAGGTCGATCCCCTCCATCGCGATGCGATCGCCGGTGGGCGCGAGGCCGTTGAGCGTCCCCGGGCCGGCAAACGTGCCGCTCAGGCGCCACTGCGTGGCGCAGCGATCGTCCTGCGCGGTCATGGAGACGATCTCGAAGCGCGAGTCGGGCATCGCTCCGAACAGCTCGCCGAGGAAAGCGCGCACGCCGTCGGGCGCGGTCGTGTCCACCTGACCGCGCACGTTCTCACGGCCGCCGTCGGCCCACAGCGCCACGGCGGCGTCGAGATCGCGCGCTGCGATCGCCTCGAAGTAGCTGCGCGCGACCGACTCGGCGGCGCTGCCCTTGGTGATCCGCTGCCGGGTGCCTTTGGCCTGACGGACATTGGCGGCCGCCTCCTGCACTCGCGTGGCGGCCTTGCTCGTGGTGTCGCTCTCCTGCTCGGCCATCGATCCTCCTCCACTACGCCGCTTGAGATGCTTAGTCTAGTCTCCGCCGCGTGGCCAAGGCGGGCAATCGCACAACTGCGCCGACGGCTGGCAGGGGCGCCGCCAAGCGCGAGCTGGGCCGCGGAGAACGCGTCGCGCCCGGGGTTTTCCGCCTGCGCCTGCCGCTGCCGTGGCCGGGAGTACCCCACTGCAACGCTTGGGCGGTCGCCGCGCAGGGCGGCTTCGTGCTGTTCGACACGGGCATGCAGCAGCCGGATTCGATGGAGAACCTCGAACGGGCGCTGGCGATGTGCGGGCTGCGGTTGGAGGACACGAAGCTCATCGTTTGTACGCACGCGCACTCCGACCACTGCGGCCAAGCGGCGACGATCGTCGAGCGCGTCGGCTGCGAGCTGTGGATGCACCCGAGCCACGAGTTGATGACGCGCATGGTCGAGGACCCACAGGCGGTGCTCGCGCGGCGTCTGGAGGTCGCCCGCCAGAGCGGCGTGCCGGAAGAGGCGCTGCGCCGCTACGAGGCCCAGCGCGGGAAACCGGAGCCGGGCATCGCCGGGCCGATCGCGCCGGACCGCGACCTCGTCGCGGGCGTCACCGTGGGCACGGATCTCGGCGAGTGGGTGGTGTATGAGACGCCCGGGCACTCGCCCTCGCACGTGTGCCTGTTCCAGCCGGAGCGGCGCCTGTTGATCTCAGGCGACCACCTGCTCGGGCGCATCTCGCTGTACTTCGAGTTCGGCTACTCGCCCAACCCAGTCGGCGAGTTCCTGGACTCGCTGGACGTGGTCGAGCGCCTGGGGGCGCGCCTGTGCCTGGCCGGGCACGGGCGCACGTTCACCGACGTGCACGCGCATATCGCGGGCAATCGCAGCCTCGTGCAGGAGCACCTGCAGAGCGTGACTGGCGCCCTGCAGGAGGGCGAGCCGACGGCGTTTGAGGTGGTCACGCGCATCCACGGCGACAGCCTCTCCCAGCAGAACGCACACTGGCTGCTCTCGCAGACGCTCGGCTTCCTCACTCACCTGGAGAGCATCGGCAGCGCGCGGCGCATCCCCGGTGAGCCGGAGCGCTGGGCGGCATAATCAGCGAATGCGCATCAACGTGATCCTCGTCGCCGAGACGCCGGTGTTCTCCTTCGAGTTCTTCCCGCCGAAGACGGAGGCGGGAGAGCAGAACCTGTATCGCGCGCTCGGCGAGCTGAAGCCGCTGGAGCCGTCGTTCGTGTCGGTCACCTACGGCGCGGGCGGCTCCAGCCGCGAGAAGACGATCGAGATCGTCAAGCGGATCAAGGAGGACTTCGGCCTGGAGGCGATGGCCCACTTCACGTGCGTCGGAGCGACGGTGACGGAATTGCGCGCGACGCTCGATGAGATGCAGCAGGCGGGGATCGAGAACGTGCTGGCGCTGCGCGGCGATCCGCCGGAGGGGCAGGAAGCGTGGACGAAGACTGAGGGCGGCCTCGAGTACTCGCACGAGCTGGTCGGATTGATCGGCAGCGACTACCCGTTCGCGATCGGGGCTGCGTGCTTCCCTGAGACGCACATCCACGCGGAGAGCGCCGAGGCGGACATGCGCTACCTCGCCGAGAAGGTGCAGGCGGGCGTCGACTTCCTGATCACGCAGATGTTCTTCGACAACAATTTTTATTTCGACTTCGTCGCTCGTGCGCGTCGTGCGGGGATAGAGGTGCCGATCATCCCCGGCGTGATGCCGATCACCCGCGTCGGTCAGGTGGAGCGGATGGCAAGCATGTGCGGCTCGGAGATACCGCCGGGGTTGAGCGCAGAGCTGCACGCGCGCGAGGAGGATGCTGAGGCGGTGCTCGACTTCGGCGTCGCGTACGCGACGCTGCAGTGCGCCGAGCTGCTCGCGGCCGGCGCACCGGGTATCCACTTCTACACGCTCAACCGCTCGCCGGCGACGCGCGCGATCGTCAGTGCGCTGAAGCTGGCGCGCCCGTGGGAGCGGGCGATCTACCCTGCCTCGATCTCGAGCCCCTCGGCCACGCGCGGTGAGCCGTCAGGCGCCTCGTAGCGCACGTCGACGGAGTCGTTCTGGCGGTAGGTGCCGACGCCCCACGCGCCGAGCAACCAGCGCCAGCCGCTGATCTTGTCCTTGCGCAGCTCCCGCTCGAACACGAGCGCGCCTTCGCGCACGGAGAAGTCGCTGCCGAGCTGCTGCGGTACCCCGTTGAGGTACACCTGGTAGGGCTCGCGCAGGCCGCGCGGCAGCTTGACTGTGGATTTGCTCATCGTCTGCGGATTATGCACCCGGCACGCGGCGTAGTCTGGGCGGCATGAGCGAGATCCCGTACACCGTGCGCCGCTCCTCGCGCGCCAGGCGCGTGCGCGTCAACGTCCACGCGCATGCAGGCGTCGAGGTGGTGCTGCCCGCGCGCGTCCCTGAGCGCGCCGCTGCGGCGGCCGTGCGCGAGCTGCGCCCGTGGATCGAGCGCCGCCTGGGCGAGGCCCAGGAAGCGCTCGCGCGCGTCGCCGCGCGTGCCGGCACCGTCCCGTACCTCGGCGATCCGCTGGCGCTCGTCCCGCAGGCCGGGCGCACGCGCGTGCACCGCTCCGGCGAGCGGCTGCTCGTGCCCGAGGGCGACGCGCGGCCGGCGCTCGAGCGCTACTACCGCCGCCTGGCGCGCACGGAGATCGCCCGGCGCCTGGACGCCGCCACGGAGCGCGCAGGCAGTCCCTACCGCGGCCTCTCGATCCGCGCGCAGCGCACGCGCTGGGCCTCGTGCTCGGCCAACGGCGCGATGAGCTTCAACTGGCGCCTGCTGATGGCGCCCGAGCGCGTGCTCGACTACGTCGTCTGGCACGAGGTCTGCCACCTGCAGATCCTCGACCACTCCCCGCGCTTCTGGGCGCTGTTGGAGCGCTACTGGCCGGAGTACCGCGAGGACCGGGAGTGGCTGCGGGTCAACGGGGCGACGCTGGTGTTGTAGGGGTAGGCTCGGGCTGATGGTCGGCAGGCATCGCGACAGCTTCAGGCGGCCGGCCGTTCGCCTCGAGCCCTGGGGTCCAGAGGATCTTCACCTGCTCGAGCGCTGCGTCGGTGAGGAGTCGATGATGAGGCACCTCGGCGGGCACGAGAGCGCAGAGAAGATCGCCGAGCGCCAGAGTCGCTACGAACAGCCCGGCTCGGGTCAGTTCAAGATCGTCGAGCTGTGCACCGAGGAGGGGGTCGGTTGGGTGGGCTACTGGGAGAGTCAGTGGCAAGGCGACGCGGTATATGAGGTCGGCTGGGCGCTGACACCGCCGTTTCAGGGGCGGGGAGTCGCGATAGCGGCGGCGCGGGAGGCGCGCGCCCCCGGCCCGGGCCCGGCCCGGGCCGCGGGCGGGGCCCCCCACCCCCCCCGCCGGAAC
>JBBSDZ010000087.1:0-8394 GCA_038240205.1 Solirubrobacterales bacterium
CGCGGCGTGAGATCGTCACCGAGATCGAGCCCGCCGCGCGCTTCTGGGCAGCCGAGGAGTACCACCAGCAGTACCTCGAAAAGCAGGGGCGGGCGAGTTGCGCAGTCGGCCTGAGCGCCGCCTGATGGGCGCGCGTGAAAAACTGTCGGACATGAGCGAACTGACCCCAATGCAGGAGCAGCTCTGCGCCGACTCGCGCTGGGACTTCTCGGACCTGAGCGCGCTCTACATCAATTGCACGCTGAAGCGCTCGCCGGAGATCTCGAACACCGGCGCGCTGGCCGAGCGCTCGATGGAGATCATGCGCCGCAACGGCGTCTCGGTGCAGATGGTGCGGGCGATCGACCGCGACATCGCCACGGGCGTGCAGCCGGACATGACAGAGCACGGCTGGGAGCGCGACGGCTGGCCGGAGATCTTCGAGCAGGTCAAGGCCGCGGACATCCTCGTGCTGCTGTGCCCGATCTGGCTGGGCGAGAAATCTTCCGTCTGCACACAGGTGATCGAGCGCCTCTACGGCAACAGCCACCTGCTCAACGAGGACGGCCAGTACGCCTATTACGGCGGTGTCGGCGGCTGCCTGATCACGGGCAACGAGGACGGCGCCAAGCACTGCGCGATGAACATCCTCTACTCGTTGCAGCACCTCGGCTACACGATCCCGCCGCAGGCCGATTCGGGCTGGCTCGGCGAGGTCGGCCCCGGCCCCAGCTATCTCGACCCAGGCTCGGGCGGACCGGAGAACGACTTCACCAACCGCAACACGACGTTCATGACGTGGAACATCCTGCACCTCGCGCGCATGCTCGAGGACGCCGGTGGCATCCCTGCGCACGGCAACCAGCGCACCGCCTGGGACGCCGGGTGCCGCTTCGATTACCCCAATCCGGATTACCGCTGAGCGCAGCCGCGTCGCTCACCGGCGTAGCGGCGCGGCTGCGAACTCGCGCATGCCCTCGGCGAAGCTCTCGGACGCGTGGAAGCCCAGCTGGGCTTCGGCGCGTTCGGGCGAAGCGAACACGTGCCGGACGTCTCCGCGCCGGTACTCGCCCGTGCACAGCGGCCTAGGCGCCGCTGGGCCGCGTGCGTCGGCCAGAGTCTCGGCGAGCTCACCGACGCTGCGAGGACGACCGCTGGCGACGTTGAAGGCGCCGGTCACAGCCTCGACTGCAAGCAATGCGCACACGTTCGCGCGGGCGACGTCGCGAACGTGTACGAAGTCCCGGCGCTGGCCGCCGTCCTCGAACACGCGCGGCGCATCCCCGGCCGCGAGCGCGCTCGCGAACAGCGAGGCGACACCGGCGTAGGGGGTGTCGCGAGGCATCCGCGGTCCGTAGACGTTGTGGTAGCGAAGGGCGGTCACCGGCGCGGCGTTCTCGCGCTGGAAGGCCCATCCGAGATGCTCCTGGTGCACCTTCGTCGCTGCGTACACGTTGCGCGGATCCAGCGGCGCATCCTCGGTGACTGCTCGCGCTTCGAGCACGCCGCCGCAGCGCGGACACAGCGGCTCGAAGTTCCCCTGCTGGAGATCCTCCACGCGACGCGGTCGCGGCCTCACCTCACCGTCGCTCGTGCATCGGTAGCTGCCCTCGCCGTAGACGACCATGCTCGAGGCGAGCACGAGGCGGCCGGGAAGCCCTTTCTTGGCAAGCTCGCGCAGCAGCACCGCCGTGCCGAGGTCGTTGTGGCTGACGTAATCGTCGATGTCAAGGAAGTCGCTGCCGAGCCCAACCATCCCCGCTTGGTGGCACACGTGCACGACGCCGCGCAGAGCCCCTCGGACCGCCTCCGCATCTCGAACGTCGCCTTCGACGAAGTCGACCTCGCCGGGCAGGTAAGCGGGGCGCTCGCGGTGGGCGATCAGCGAATCGAGCACGCGCACCTCCTCGCCTTCTGCGAGCAGCGCGTCGACCACGTGCGATCCGATGAAGCCGGCGCCGCCGGTGACGAGGATCAAGTGCGCGCCATCGTGTCGGGCGGCCTGCGCATGGGGAGTGCTTGGTGGGTGAGCATCGCCGACCTTCATACCCGGCATTCGGCGGATGCGGCAGCCGCAGGCGCCGGTGTTCGCAACTCGTAATGTGCTGTGCGCGGGCAGTTCGGCGCATGCGGCGTGCGGCGACGATCGGCACGTTACGGTGAGTTGGTGTCGTTGCTGCGGGCCTGCGGAGTGGTCAAGAGCGTGGGTCGGGGCCGAGCCGCGCGCAAGGTGCTCGACGGCGTGGACATCGAAGTTCGGGCGGGTGAGCTGGTCGCGGTGCTCGGCCGGTCGGGTTCGGGCAAGTCGACGTTGCTGCACCTGCTCGGGGGTCTGGACCGGCCGGATGCGGGCGCGATCGACGTGGCGGGGGAGTCGCTGGTGGGCTGCTCGCAGCGCGAGCTCGCGCGCATCCGCCTGCGCCGGATCGGGTTCGTCTTCCAGTCCTTCCAGCTGATCGAGGAGCTGAGCGGCGAGGAGAACGTGCTGCTGCCGACGCGGCTCCCGGGCGCCCCTGCCGGCGGCGCCGCGCGGGCGCGCACGCTGATCGGCGAGCTCGGCGTCGAGCCGGTCTCCGGGCACCTCCCGCACGAGCTCTCAGGCGGCGAGCAGCAGCGCTTCGCGATCGCCCGCGCGCTGGTGAACGAGCCTGCGCTCGTGCTCGCCGATGAGCCGACCGGGAACCTGGACCGCGAAGCAGCCGGCGACCTGCTGGCGCTGCTGCGGGGGCTCACCGATGCGGGGCGCGCGGTCGTGATGGTCACCCATGAGCGCGACGTCGCAGACGCGGCCGATCGCGTGCTCGAGATGGCCGACGGACAACTCTCTTGAGCGCGCTGATGGGAGAGGCCCTGGCGGGCCTGCGCAGACGCCGTTGGCGCACTGCGCTCGCAGCGGCCGGAATCGCGCTGGCGGCCGCGATGCTCTCCACCGCGGCGGTCGTCGGATACGGGCTGCACACGGGCTTTCAGCGGAGCGCTCGCGGCGCCGACCTTCCGGACGTGATCGCGCGTTTCGACCGCCAGCCGCTCAGCCGCATTGCCGGCCGCCTCGCGGCGCTCCCCGATCTAGCGGCCGTCTCGTTCCGGCTGGAGATAACGAACGCAGAGCTCGCCGGCGCCGGCCATCGCTCGCGCCAAGCCGTGGTGGAGCTCCTGAGCCCAGGGCGTCGCGGCTATGACCTGCTCGCCGGCCGCGAGCTGTCCTCGGACCCGCGAGACGCGATCGTCGAACAGGGCGTCGCACGGACCTGGGGCCTGCATCTCGGCTCGCGCCTGTTCCTCGACGGCCTCGGGGCGCTTCACGTCGTCGGCATCTCCCAGTCGCCGGACAACGTCGCCTATCCGCTGGCCGCGCCGCGAATCTACCTCTCGCGCCCGGCGCTGGACGCGCGCTTCGGCGCCGAGCGCGATCCCGAGGTGAACTTCGCCCAGCTCTGGCTCAGGGACCGCGACCAGCTCGATCAGGTGCTCGTGCAGGCGCGCGCCTCCAGCTACGGCATCCGCGGGCTCCGCGTGATCACGCGCGAAGGCGTGCGCGTCCTGCTCGACCAGGCGGCCGGAATCGTGATCGCTCTGCTGGTCGCGCTTTCGGCGATCGCATTGCTGACGGCGGCGGTCATGCTCGCCGCGTCGGCGCGAGCGGAGGTGCAGCGGCGTCTCGCCGGGATTGGCGTGCGGCGCGCGATCGGCGCCGGTCGCTCCCACATCGCACTCGCGCATGCGCTCGAGGCGGCGATCGTCTCCGTTCCTGCCGGCGCGCTTGGCGTGCTCGCCGGCTACGTGATCGCCCGCTCCCCGAGCGAGCAGCTGCTCGAGGCGATCAACGAGTTGCCGCCGGGCGCTGGCCTCGCCGTCCCGCTGCTCGGTTGCTGGGCGATGACGGCGCTGATACCGGTGCTCGCTTCCGGATGGCCGGCGCTGAGGGCCAGCCGCCGCCCGCCGATCGCGCTGATGCGGGGCGCCGAGCTGCGCGGGCGCTGGGGCCGTCGCATACTGCGATCGCGGCCCGGTCCCAGCGGCCGCTTTCCCACCGGGCTGGCGGCGCTCGGCGCTCGCGTCGTGAGCGCGCGCCGGGTGCGTTTGGCGGCGACCCTCGCGGTGCTCGGGATCTCGGTCGGCTTCATCCTGTTGATGCTCGCGCTCGCCTCGGAGCTGAGCGCGCTCGAGTCGGATCCGGGCTCGCTGGGCAAGCGCTATCAGCTGACGGCGTCGCTGCCTGCGGCCGCGGCGGCGAGGGTGAGACATGTCAGCGGCGTTGCGGCTGTCGCTCCGCGCTACGAAGTGCAAGCGCTCGACTCGTACTCGCTCGGTGAGACGATCGACTTGGTCGGCTACCCGGGCGACCACACCGTGTTCGAGGCGCCGCCGCTCGTGTCCGGGCACAGGCTCACCGGCACCGAAGGCGCTGAGGTCGGTCGCGGCCTCGCGCAGGTGCTCGGGCTCGATCCTGGCTCGACGTTGGCCGTCGAGCTTCCGTCTGGCCGTGAAGCTCGCTTTCGCGTTGCTGGGATCGTCGACTCCTTGCAGCACGACGGTCGCGTCGTCTACGTCCCGGCACGCACGCTGCTCGCCGGCGAACCGTCGGCGCAAGAGCAGCTCGCCGTGCGCTTGAGCGCCGGCGCCAGCCCGGCGGCGGTGACCCGGCGCCTGGTCGCGCTCGGGGCAAGGCCGAGCGCCACCGGGGGTGCGACCAACCGCGGCCGCAGCCTGATCGCGGCGCTCAGCGCGATCCTGCGCGCGGTCGCGATCGTCGACGGGCTCGTGTGCATGTACGCACTCGTGCAGGCGCTGTTCCTGACCGCGCGCGAGCGACGAGCGACGATTGCGCTCCTGCGCGCGAGCGGCGCCGGCGCGGGTACGGTACGCCTGCTTCTCGCGGGCGCGGCCGCCGCGGCCGTCGTGCCGGCGGCCCTGCTTGGGATCGTGCTCGAGCGCTTCGCGCTCGGCCCCGGTATGGCTCGGCTCGCAATCGGATACGCCTCGCTGGAACTGAGCGCCGGCCCGGTGCAGATCGGAGTGGTGCTGCTGGGGCTCGCGGCGCTCGCAACCGGGGCCGTGCTCTGGGTCGCACGACAGGCCGCGCGCGAGCCGATCGTCGCGGCGCTGAGCGGATGAGCGGGCGGCGAGCATGAGCCGGCAGCAAGATCCGCGCGCCGGCGGGCGGCTGACCCGCCGCGAGGCGCTCGCGGAGCTCGGCCTCGGTGGCGCCGCGCTCGTGCTCGCAGGCTGCGGGATGCAGACGCATCGAGGCCCGGCGCCCGGTGGCTCGACCCTGCGCTCGAGCTACGTCGATCCCAGCGGCGACGGAACGCTCCAGAGCGGCGATGGCGTCCCGCTGATCGACCGCACCGAGCTCGCGCCGCGCGCGCTTGCGGGCGCGGAGCTGTGCACGCTCGCGCATCTGAGCGACGCACACGTGCTCGACGAGCAGTCGCCGGCGCGAGTCCCGTTCCTGCGCCGGCTCGGACCGCCGTTCAACTCGACGTTCCGCCCGCAGGAGGCGCTCACGGCCCACGTCCTCGCCGGCGCCTTGAATGCGATCGTGCGGCTCGCGCCGGACGCCGTCATCCAGGGGGGCGATCTGATCGACAACGCGCAGAGCAACGAGCTCATGCAGGCGCTCGCGCTGCTGCGCGGCGGTGCGATCGAGCCGGCAAGCGCAGCGCCGGGCTACACCGGAGTGCAGCAGGCGAGCAATCCGGATCCGCTGTACTACCGCCCGGACCTCGATGCCCCGCGCCATCCAGGCATGCTCGCCGCGGCTGCGCGGCGCTTTGCCGCCCCGGCGCTGGGTGTGCCCTGGCACCCGGTGCTCGGCGACCACGACCTGCTCGTGCAAGGGGTGCTTCCAGCAAGTCCGCTCACGCGTGAGATTGCCATCGGCTCACGCGCGGTCTGGGATCTGCCCTCGCACCTGAAAGTGCCCAGCGGCCTGTCCGACGCGGCGATCACGGCGGCCTCCAGCTCCCCCGACGGGCTGGCTGCCCCCGGCGTGATCGAGCAGCTGATCGAAGCCGTGCGTGCGGCGCCCGCGGTGAGCGTCCCAGCCGATCCAGGGCGGCGCGAGCCGCCGGCAGCAGAGATCCTCGCGGGGTTGCGCGCGGCCAGCGGCAGCGGCGGCGCGGGGGAGTGGATGGACTACAGCTTCGACGTTGGCGCGCGCGTGCGCGTGATCGTGCTCGACCTCGTTCGACGCGCAGGCGGCTCAGGTGGGCTCGCGCACGCCGGCCAGTCGCGCTGGCTGGCCGGCGAGCTGGCGCGCGCAGGGTCACGCTGGGTGCTCGTCGTCTCCCACCAGCCGCTTAGCAGCAGCGAGGGAGGTCAGGCACTGCTATCGCTCCTCGACGAGCATCCGCGCGTGCTCGCCGCAATCTGGGGTCACACCCACCGAAATCGCATCGTCCCGCGCCCGACGCGCGCCGGCGGGTACTGGCTGATCGCAACGTGTTCGCTGATCGACTACCCCCAGCAGCTGCGCGCGTTGCGCGTCCGCGAGACCGATGCGGGCGGCGTGGCGCTGGAGACGTGGATGCTCGACCACGTGCCCGACGGCGGCCTCGGCGACATCTCCCGCGGGCTCGCCTACCTGGATTCCCAGGGCGGGCGCCCGCAGGGCTTCGCCGGCCAGCGTCTCGATCGAAACGTGCGGCTGTTCAAGGCGGCTGCTCGCGAATGATCGTCCGCGACGGCGGCAGGCTCCGCGGGCGCATCGTGTCGCCGGGTCCGTGCGGGCGCGCGAGGCGGGTCTAGGCTGCCTGGTCGCCCTCGACCGAGGCCAGCGCGGCGAACCAGCGCTCGCCCTCGCGCCAGTGCTCGCTGACTCGGAAGCCCGAGCGCGCCGCGATCGCCGCTAGATCATCGATCCCGACGCGGGCCCATGGGAAGCAGGGGCTGCTGGTCTCAGCGGAGATCAGGCGCACCCGGAGCGTGCGCGCGCGTACATCCGGCCCCTCGATCTCGACCAGGACCAAGCCGCCTGGGCGCAGCAGCAGCCCGACGCGCGCGAGCAGCTGCGCGGGGGCGCCACCGATGCCGATGTTGCCGTCGAGCAGCAGCGCGCTGCCCCAGCTTCCGGCCCGCGGCACGCGGCTGAAGATCGAGCCCTCGATGACCGAGGCGCCGCGCCTGCGCGCCAGGCGAACGGCCAGCGGCGAGATGTCCAGGCCGACCGCCGCCACCCCACGCTGGCCGAGTGCAACGACGTGGCGCCCAGGTCCGCAGCCGATGTCGAGCACCGGCCCGAGCGCCCGTTCGAGTACTCCGTGCTCGTCGACTGCCGCGTGCCCGAGATAGCGCTCGAGCGCGAGCGGCAGCTCCTCGCCGTGCTCGTCGAGAGCCCTCAGGGGACGGACGCTCCGATCGAGCTCGGCAACCCTCACTAGCTCGGCGCCGTAGAGATCGACTGCGGCGAGCTCTGAGCTCGCGTCGACGCTCATGCGGCGGCGCTTTGAGGGGAGCCTTGCGCGACCGCAGCGACTGCGGCGGCGAAGCGCGTGGCAGGTGCCTCTCGGGCCACCATTACGGCGTCCTCGTAGCGATCGACGTCCCGCAGCTGGGGCAGATGTCCGACGCGCAGGCCCAACTCGCGCAGGCGCGCGAGTTGGGCGGCGCCGGTGCAATCGCTGCTCATTGGCACTCCTGCGAACACGTGCCGATCTGCTCGGCGCAGCCCGATTGCCCAGTAGCCACCGTCCTCGGTGTGGCCGAGCACGGCGTCGTTCTCCGGCTCTTCGAGGCGATCGAGACCTGCGCGGAGCAGCTCGGGAGTCACCTGCGGGGTGTCCATGCCGATCAGCAAGGCGGGGCTGGAGACGTCCGCGAACGCGTCGGCCAGGCGTGCGGCAAGACCGCCGCTGCGCTGGGGCAGGACGTCGATGCCGGGCGGGATCCACGCCCCAGGCTCGCCGTCGAGCACGAGCACCCGGTGCGCCACGGGCGTGGCGGCGACCACGGCGAGCGTGTCGAGCAACGCCGCCTCGGCCAGCTCGGCCGCCTGCGCTGGAGCGAGAGGCGGGCACAATCGCGTCTTCACGAAGCCCGCGCGGGGCGCCTTTGCCAGCACGAGCAGCGCGGCGTCGATCATCTGCGTTGGCGTCGACACTGGCAGGCAAGCTAAGGCCCACGAGCCGAGAATCACATTACGGAATCGGGAACTCCGCGCCGACCGGCGGAGGCCTCACGGAGATGGTGGGACAATCGGGCGATGGAGGCAGCGTCAATCGATCGAAACCGGCACGTGCGCGGGTCGGTCCTGGTGGTCGACGACGAGCCGACGATCGCCGAGGTCGTATCGCGCTACCTCCAGCGAGCCGGCTATGACGTGCGCACGGCGGAAGACGGTACGGCCGCGCTCAGCCTCGTCGCCGACAGCCGCCCCGATCTGGTTGTGCTCGACCTGATGCTGCCCGGGATGAA
>JBBSDZ010000088.1:0-8349 GCA_038240205.1 Solirubrobacterales bacterium
CTACTGCAATTTTGATTTACCTTCGACTGTGTTGGGTTTGTCCACGACCGTCCCAGTGTTGCCGGTGACGACGAGTTCCCCGGCGACGGTGTTGTTGATCACGTTCGCGCCGCCTTCGTTTTTGAGCACTTTCAGCGAGGAAAGGAAGGCGTTTTTGTTGATCAAGACGCCCGCTTTGTTTTCCTTCACCGTGGTCGTGCCGTGGACGGTGCTCGACGGGCATTCTTCGTTGCCTTCTCCCATCACGACCGAACCCGTGCCTTTGACCGCTTTGGTCGTTCCGGCGATGTTTGCGCCGCAGATGCGCAGCAGCGTCGCGCCGTTGGCGTTCAGCGCACCGGAGATCGTCGCTCCCTCGACGTCAAGCGCACCACCCGGCTGGACCGTCACGGTGCCACTGACTTTGGCCGTGGAGGTCAGCTTGACCGCCTGACCGGATTTGATCACGAGCTTGCCGACATTGCCGGTGATCACCTGCGTGTAGCCCACGAGCGTCGAGCACGAGCCGGTTGTTTGGTGCCCGACGTTGTCGACCGCCGTGCGCGTGACGGTCTTGGTTCCGGCGGTGCTTGTATTGATCGCCACCGTGCCGCTCGGGTCACTCGCCAGGCCCGACTGACCGTCGGTCGCGGTGACTGTCGCTTTGACGCCCGCCGTGCCGATCGGCACGGGCGCCGGGCAACTGAGCTGCAGGTTCGGCGCGGAAGCGTCCACCTGGACGGCAGCACTGCCGGTCGCCGACTGGTTGCCGACTAGATCGCTGACCGTGCCGCTCGCTGTGTGCGGGCCGTCGGTCGCAAACGTCTGGGTCGCCGGGATCGACGCCGGATCGACGCCCGAGCCGGGGCTCCCATCCACCAACGCCGGATCTCCGTTGTCCGTAAATGAAACGCCAACCGTGTCCTTGTACCAACCGCCGCCTCCCGCATAGTCCGGCGCACGGTCAGGGGATACTGTCGGCGCGGCGGGAGCGCTCTCGTCGACCACGATAGGACCAGATGAGGCTGACCAGTCCGTGGTCTGTCCGAGCATGGTGTCGGTACCCCGGACGCGATAGATCCACGTGCCTTCAGCCTCTCCCGCGCCTTCGAAGGAGTAGGACAGAGCGACGAGGCCCGTGGCCACTTCCGACCATTCGCCAGCGGCAGCGTTGCGGTGCTGCAGCGTGTAGCTGATACCCGGGTTCAGCGTCGGGTCGGTCCCGCTCCACGCCAGCGTAAACAGGCCGTTGGGATTGGGTGTCGCTCCACTTGTCAGCGCTGGCGCGCCCGGGGTCGGGTATTCGACCTGGGTAGAGCACGAGTCGCTCGCTTCATTTCCGACGTTGTCGACGGCCGTGCGCGTGACGGTCTTCGTCCCAGCTGTGCTCGTATCGATCGACACCGTCCCGCTGGGGTCACTGGCGAGGCCTGAGTCTTCGTCGGAGGCCGCCACGGTCGCATCTGCGACCGACCCAACCGACGCGGTGCCCGGGCAGCTGACGCTGATCGTCGGCACCTTTCGATCGATCTTGTTGCCTGGGATGGGTCCGGCATCCGCGCAGTTGCCTTCGACATCGCAGACTTTGTGCGAGCCGGTCGCCGCGGAGGCGTCAGCCGTGCCATCGGGAACGCTCGTGACAAGCGCGAACGACGCGTCGGCCGGTTCGTTCAGTCCGCTCTCGGCGTCTGAAGCGGTACACGGGATCGATACGTTAGTGGCGTGCCAGGCACCGTCCGCCGCGCCACATGAGATGACCGGTGGGGTTTTGTCTTTGGCAACGACCGTGTAGTGCACAGTCTGATCGGTCACGTTGCCGGCGAAGTCGACAGCGTGCACCGTGAACGTCTTTTCGCCCGCCGTCGAGGTGTCCACGGGGTCGCCGCTGGCCACGGGGCCAGCGCAGGTGTTCAGACGCGAGCCTCCGGTGTCATCACACGAATAGCTCGCGAGGTGCGATGAGCCTTCTTTGAAGCTCGCGCCGTCCGCCGGCGCCGTGAGCCTGATCGTCGGCGCCGTTTTGTCGAAGGTAGTGGTCACGGCGGCCGTGGTCACGTTCAGCTTGTCTAGGTCGTTCAGCGGGATGTTTGTAAAGGTGCGGGTCCCGCCGTTGGGCAGCTTCACCACAGCATCCACAGCCGTGTGGTTGCCGAGACCGAACTCGACGTCGAGCCCGTGAGAGGACTTATAGCTGTCGGTCGGGAAGACGTCGCGCCGTCCGAGCAGCGTGCTGTCGCTGTGGTTGTAGAGGTAGATCTGCGAGCCGATGAGTTCGCGGTCCAAGCCACCGGTGAGCAGGACCTTTACGTAGTTGTTGCTGGCGGCGCCGGCGAGTCCCTGGTTGATGTAGAGCTTGTCCTTGAATCGGTCTTCTGGCGGGTCAACACCCCGCAGGATGTCTCCGGCGGGCAGTGCAGATTGGACCGTGTAGGTGTTCAGCGGATCGGCGTTCATGAGGATGTCTGGAAGGCCGTCGTTGTTGACGTCGCCCACCTCGGCGGCGATCGAGCTGGAGTCGACGCCTGAGATCGTCGTTTTCTGCGGAGTGAAGTGCCCGTTGCCATCGTTCATGTAGAGGACGTCGCGGATCTGTCCCCAAGCGCCATCGATCTCGCGACGGTCGCTGAGGAGAAAGTCGATATAGCCGTCGTTGTTGAAGTCCGCAAAGGTCGTGTCCGCGCCGTAAATCTTGGCTTCGCCGAAGCCGGTCTTCGCTTTGATGTCGCCGGCCACTTCGGCGGCACCTTTGCCCGTTCCACCCTTGGCCGGATCATCCCAGCACGTGCCGGGGTTCGGACCCTGCATGTTCGAGGACTTGCACGCCCCCTGAATAATGCGCGCCGATTCGGGGAAGGTCTCGTTGCCGAAGAATGCCGCCCACTGGTCGTAGCTCCAGTTCAGCGAGTCCAGACCCGCTGAGCTTGTCGCGTTGTGGAATTTGAAGCCGCCATCGTTCATCCAGAAGCGCCCGTCCACATTTTCGGGTCCGCTCTGAGCGTGGGAAATGGTCGAGCTGTCGCCCACGGCGATGACGTCTAGTTTGCCGTCGTTGTTGACATCGGCCGTGTTCAGGTAAGCGAGGCTGGGCGCGTCACCTGCGGCAGGGTCTGCTTCCCAGGTGCCCGTCGGCGCCGTGTGTCCCGTCGAGTCCGGGGTTGTCCCGGCGCGCCCTGCAATGGCGGCAGCCGTAAGGGGACTCGTCGGTGTGATCGCGCTACCAACTGTAGTTCCCTTGCCGCCCACGTACTTCAGGCGACCTTCGTCCACTAGGCCGTTCCCATCGGCCTCGGTCCGCTGAACGAATTTGCCGGTGGTGGGGATCAGATTCTGCCACGCGAATATTCCGATTCCCCAGTTGCTGGGCGAGCAGGTGCTATCAATAATCGTTTGCTGCGTCTGACCTGCGGCCGTCGGCGGGATCCGCGTGTTCATGTCCGCGTGATAGCTCTGGATCAGGTCCAGCGTTCCGTTGCCGTCAAGGTCGCGCATCACCAGACGCGGACCAGCCTTGTCCACCTTCGTATTGCAATAGCCCGGGTTGGTCGCGCTGAACACCGGATTGGGCGCCGGGCTGAACGCCGGGTTGCCGGATATCGGTGGGCCTCCTAGCGGGTTCGATTCGGCGACGGCGCTGTTCGTGTTGGCAGCGTCCTTGCTGCCGCCGAATCCGGGGACAAGACCGGTGGTCGGGTTGAGGTTAATCGGCCGCTCGTAGCCCTGCGCCGACGGCGGCGACGTCGCCGTCTGTGTGGTCACGCCCCCGTCACTGGTGGGCCCGGAGAGGTCGACGAATTTCCCATTGACGAAGTCGGAGGGCGTTTTCACGCCTCCTGCGGGCGGCTGGTAGACGAACATACGGTTGGACGGGCGGCCGATCGCAGGACGGTTCGCGATCTGATCGGCGCCCACAGCGATATCGAGGAAACCATCGCCGTTGACGTCGCCAATCTGCGCTTGGCGGTTATAGGCCCCGAAGTTGCTTAGCCCCATGCTGTTCGCGTAGTTCGTGTAGTTGAAGTCGTCTACTTTCCCGTTTTTGTTCGTATCGCCGTTGTTGATGTAGAAGCTATTGGACGATTTGTTTCGCGTGATGTAGATGTCGGGCCAGCCATCGCCGTTGAAGTCGGCGAAGTACGGAACAGCGGTGTTGCCTTCTGCCGCTTTATTCACGTTCGCCGGGATTGCGTTGACGCCTTCGCCGCCAAACGTATGCGGGGTTTCGGTGAAGTGGCCGCACCCGTCATTGAGCATGAAGCGGGTCATGTTCGGGTTAAAGGCGTTCTGCGTGGCACCGCTGCCGAGCTTGTCGTATTGAAGAACGATGTCTGTCAAGCCATCGCTGTTGAGGTCTGCCATCACGGAACCACCTATTCCCTTTTTCTCGGTGCCCGTGGGTGAGTTATCAGGGAGTCCAGTGGTGCTGTTGAGGCTCGCCACGTTCGTTATGCCCGGCGCGTTGACCCGCTCGAACATCTGCCCGCTTCCTTCGGCATCTTTGACGTTGGCGTTGTCGTCGAGCGGCCTAGTGGGATAGAAGCCCAGTTCCGCGTTCGGCCCGACGAACGGGGCCGCCATGGACGCCAGTGGTGTGCACGCGCCGCCTCCCCCGCCGCCTTCCGCGCGCGAGGAGCCGGGCGAGGAGAACACCAGAGCAAACGCTCCAGCCGTTAGAACGCCACCAACGATGACGCGGAGCAGGAACGACCGACCGACGGGTTGACTACGGAACATGGATCTCTCTCCCTCTTAGAAGCCTCAGCGGAAGGTTAGAGATCAGCGGACCGCTTGACATCGTGTGGGACCGCAGATTTGCGACCCCGCGTTTGTGAAGAGATCACAACTCTTCTGACGCGTCTACTGCCATACCAAGTGGCTGTTCTCGCAGCCGGAGCCCTACGAGCAGCTCGACGAGCGAGCGGAAGTCATGCAAATCGCAGTCCGTGGCCTCAGCGATTCCGCGCAGCCGATAGTGCATGGTGTTGGCGTGGATGCCGAGACACTCCGCAGCCTTTCGGACGTTCAGACCAGAGTCGAAATACGACCCGAGGGTTTCGCGCGCAACGGCGAGCTTGGCGGCCTCCTCTCCCATCAGCGGGTCCGCGAGCGAGGGGATACGCCGCGCGGTGTCATCCGCGTTCGCAACGAGGTAGTCGAAAACCGAAACGAACGGAAGCGCCACCATCCCGGGTCCGGGCTGTGCCCATGAGAGAGCACGCTGCGCCTCGCGATAGGCGAGGGGCGCGGCATCGAGTCCGACTGCGACCGTGCTCACACCAACTGCAACGGTGACGCCGCGGTCCTCGCCGAGTCGAGCAATACTCGAACTTAGGGCGTCGCGCAGCGGCCTCAGGTCCTCGCCGCGCGGCGCCATCAGAGCGACTAGCTCGTCCCGACGTGCGACCAAGAGAACGCCCCGGCACACTTCGCCGGCGCGGTCTTGGATAACTCTGCTGACTTGCCGCTGCTCGGCATGACTGGCCCCCTCCCGAATGGTCGCGACGGCCACGAGGTACGGCACCGGTGGCTCGAGTCCGTAGGAGACCGCTCGCGCGCGCATCGCTCCTGACAGGGGAACGCGACCGTCGAGAATCTCGCCGAGCAGGTCGCGCCGGCCTCGGTCCTCATCCGCGATCGCGGCCTGCTGGGCCCGCAGATAGGCATCAGCCACGGCAGACGACACAGCGTCGATGTAGTCCATGGAGGGACCCGCCAACGCGAGGGCGGCCTCAGCTCCGGTCGTTGCCTCCTTGGCGCTCGCGAGGATCGCGTCCCAGACGCATCGCTGACCGATCCGAAAGGCTTGCAGGACCGACTCCAGCGAGACCCCCTGCTCCACCCTCTGCGCGGCCGTTTCCGGCAGAAAGGGAAGTTCATTCGTCGGAACGGGTCGCCCGGTGGATGCCGCATCGAGGAACAAGCGAATGTGCGTCGCACAATGCGCGCGGACGTCCTGGCGCAGGTCGGAGCGCTCCTCCCCCGCATAGGCCCCGATGTGCTTGGCAAGCTCCGCCATCATGACGTCGGCCAGCGCGTCCTCCCGATCTCGCACGGCCGCAATGATCCGAACCACGTCCTCAGCGGTGGCTTGATCTTCCTTGGGCTCGATCATCATCACATTCCCTCACTCTCCACGTCGGACGTTCATATCCGACCGACAACCTATCCCCCAAGCGTGGTCCTTGAGCTGTCTCTCGATCCGATCCTCGGCCTCGGGGCAGTCACGTCGCCGTCGGGGAACCTGCCTACGGTCTGACTGCGTTGGCGTAGCGAATGGGGGGTGGGACGGGCGCGGGCACCGTCGTCTTGTCGGTCTCTGTTCTCGGCGAATGCGACTTGCGCGGCGCGTGGTTCGGCGTCGTGGTCGTCGCCGTCATCGCCATTCGCTGTGAGGCCCTCCGAAGGACCAACGCACCTCGTTGAGCCATCCTGGGTTTGACGGAGGCTTCGATGCCAGGTTTCGTCTGGCAGAGGAGGAAGTCTCTGGTCATGCCAAGAGCGAGGAAGTACCCCGAGGAGTTGTTGGAGCGAGCGACGCGTCTTGTGTTCGAGTCTGGGCGCCCGATCGCGCATGTTGGGCGTGATCTGGGCATCGCCCCGGAGACCCTGCGCAAATACGTGCGCCAGGTCGAAGCCGATGAGGGCCGGCGCAAGGGTCTGATCAGCAGCGAGGAACTCGAGGAGATCAAGAAGCTGCGTCGCGAGAACCACGAGCTGCGACGAGCCAACGAGATCCTGAAGGCCGCGAGCGTGTTTTTCGCGGGCGAGCTCGATCCACGCCGTCCGAAGTGAGCGCGTTTATCGAGGAGCACCGCGAGCGCTTCGGGGTCGAGCCGGTCTGCAGCACCCTGGGCGTGTCGGCGTCCGCCTACTACGAGCGAGCATCCGGGCCGCGCTCGGTGAGGGTGGTGGAGGATGAGCGGCTGCTCGCCAAGATCGAAATGAGCCATCCTGGGTTTAGCGGAGACTTTCTACGCCGGTTGTCGGCGGAAGGAGGAGTCTCTGAGAATGTCGAGAGCAAGGAAGTACCCCGAGGAGTTGCTTGAGCGTGCGACGCGGCTTGTATTCGAGTCGGGCAGGCCGATTGCGCGTGTTGGGCGTGATCTGGGGATCGCGCCTGAGACGCTGCGGAAATACGTCCGCCAGGTCGAAGCGGACGAGGGCCGGCGCCACCCTGACGCGCACCTGGCGCGCCAGCTCGCGCCCTTCGGACCGGGCCGCGGCTACCCGTCCAGCCCGGCGGCTTTGAGGGCTTTGGTGCGATCTGAGGACAAGTGGCCGCACGAAGTTGCCCCACCATTAGCCGTGTCGGGCGCGTTCCTCCATCCAGGCGCGCATCTCGGGAGGTAGCTCGGGCGCCTGCAGCGCTGCGGGTAGCGCGGCTGGTTCCCGCAGGATCGCGCGGGACACGAGTGCGCTCGTGACTCCGTGCGCCGGACGGCTGAGGACACGGATCGGATCATCGGCGCCGATGTCGCCCTCCTCAATCACCCGCAGGTATGAGCCCGGGCGGCCAGTAGCGGCGAAGCGCTTCGGAAAACGCGAGTCGCCCATCCGCACTCCAAGCTTGAAGCAGGGAAGACGGGGCTGAGAGACTTCGAGCAACGCGCTGCCGACGGCCCACTGCTCCCCGATAAGGGCATCGGACACGGGAAGTCCGCGAACCGTCAGGTTCTCACCGAAAGCGCCCGGACCAAGCGGGACCTCGAGTTCCGCCTCCCACAGCTCGGTGTCCTCGGCGGCGTACGCGTAGACCGCCTTGTCCGGTCCCCCGTGCACGGATCGATCGGCTTGGTCATCGCCAAGCAGGTTCACGCCTCGCAATGGGACCCTCCCTGCGACAGGGCTCTTCCAGATCGCCGTCCAGACCGTGTGGCCGTTGAACTCGACAGCTCGCGGTGAGCCGACATTCACTGACTGGACCATGCCAACGGCGACAGGGGGCACGCTCATATGCCCAAAGACCCTATCGCTCGTGTGCCCCGCCTGCACGGGAAGCCGACCATGCACGCTGCAGGGGTGGAGGCGACCGCAGACGGGTGGAGACACGCGCAAGCGCGGCATGCGCAAGAATTGCGGCGTACTGACGAGTCGGCGCCGACCGAAGGGCAGGGCGAGGAGCGATGAGCGCATTTATCTCCCGTGGATTCAACGGTCTTCGGCGTGCGCCCGGCGAGCTGTCGGCGAGGCTTCCCCCCGGCCAGTACGCGGAGTCCGACTTTCCGGTGCTGACGGCAGGTCCGACTCCGCAGATTCCCACAGACACGTGGCGCCTGCGAATCGTCGGCACGGTCGCTCGCCATCAGGAGTGGACCTGGGAGCAGTTTGAGCGGCTGCCGTTTGATACCATTCCTTGCGACATTCACTGCTTTA
>JBBSDZ010000089.1:0-8323 GCA_038240205.1 Solirubrobacterales bacterium
ATGCTCGGCGAGACGATCGCCGAGATGGATCTGCCGCGCGATCGCGAAGGCCTCGGCTTCGGCGAGCACGTATCGGTCAAGGAGGCCGTGCTGCCGTTCGACCGCTTCGAGGGCTCAGACGCGCTGCTCGGCCCGGAGATGCGTTCGACCGGCGAGGTCATGGGGATCGCGCGCGACTTCCCCGCCGCCTTCGCCAAGGCCCAGGCGGCCGCCGGCGTGCCGCTGCCGAGCGGCGGCACGGCGTTCATCACCGTTACCGACTCAGACAAGGCCGGCGCCTTCGCGGTCGCGCAGATCCTGCACGACAACGGCTTCAACATCGTCGCCACGCGGGGCACGGCCGAAGCGATCGAGCGCATGGGGGTTCCCGCCGAGCGGCTGAACAAGATCGGCGAGGGCTCGCCGCACGTGCTCGACTGGATCGAGCGCGGCGACGTCGACCTCGTCGTCAACACGCCGACCGGCTTCGGCGCGCGAACCGACGGCTATGAGATCCGCCGCGCCGCCGTGATGCACGGCATTCCCTGCCTGACCACGCTCTCCGCCGGTGTCTCCGCCGCGCGGGCGATCGACAGCGCCCGCCGCCACGGCGAGCCGGAGGTGCTGTGCCTGCAGGAGCTGCACGGAGTCCGCACGGCGTGAGCGCGCTGCGCGCGGGGGCGCACGGCCTGAGCGCGCGCGCATGAGCGACTGGAGCGCCGCGCCCGCGCCGCTCGGGCGCCGGCTGCTGACGGTCCTCGGCATGGAGGAGCTCGGCGCCTACCGCGTGCTGCGCGTGGCAGACGTCGAGACGCCCGATTCGCAGCCCGGGCAGTTCGCGATGCTCGCCACGGCCGAGCGCTGGGGCGGGGGCGAGGACGAGCGCCCCTACCTGCCGCGCGCCTTCTCGATCGCGCGTCGCCGCGTCGGCGAGTCGCACTTCCTGCTCGAGGACGTCGGCCCGGGCACGCGGCGGCTGTGTGAGCTGCGCGAGGGCGACGGGCTGTGGGCGCTTGGGCCGCTCGGCAAAGGCTTCACGCCGCCGCAGGGCCGTCGCCGGGCGATCCTCGTCGGCGGCGGCGTCGGCATCGCGCCGCTCGCGATCCTCCAGGACACGCTGGAGGCGGAGGGCGCCGCGCCGGTGACGACGCTGCTCGGCTTCCGCGACGGCGCGCGCGCCGAGGGCGCGGCGCTGCTGCGCGGCGCGAGCGTCGCCACCGACGATGGCTCGGTCGGGCACCACGGCCTGCTCACCGATCTGCTCGGCCCGGAGCTCGAGCGCGACCCGCGGGCGACCGTCTACGCCTGCGGCCCGGCGCCGATGCTCGAGGCCGTTCGCGCGATGTGCGCGAAGGCCGAGGTGCCCGCGCAGCTCGCGCTGGAGGCCGGCATGGCCTGTGGCTTCGGCGCCTGCTACGGCTGCGCGGTGCCGCGGCGCGGCGGCGGTTATCTTCGCGTCTGCGTGGATGGGCCGGTGCTCGACGGCCAGGATCTCGAGCATGTCTCCGAGCACGCCGGGGCGCCCGCGTGAGCGTCGACTTCTGCGGGCTCTCGCTCGCGCATCGCGTGATCAACGGCTCCGGCACGTTCGATGCGATCGCAGCGCGCCGCGCCTTCGGCGAGGAGCTCGACCGCCGCTTTCCCTTCGCCGCGTACGTCTCGAAGACGATCACGCTGCGCCCGCGCGAGGGCAACCCGCCGCCGCGCCTGTGGGAGGTTGCCGGCGGCTTGATCAACTCGATCGGCCTGCCCAACAAGGGCCTCGAGGGCTATCTCGCCGAGGACCTGCCGCAGCTGAGCGAGCTCAGCACTCCCGCCGAGCCCGGGGCTGAGCCTGGCGGCGATCGCGTCGCCGTGCCGCTGATCACCAACGTCATGGGCTCCAGCGCCGAGGAGTTCGCCGCGCTCGTCGAGGCGTGCGACGCGCGCGTAGAGATTGCCGCGATCGAGCTGAACGTGTCCTGCCCGAACGTCGAGACCGGCCTTGACATCGGCGCCGATCCGGATCAACTGGAGCGCGTCGTGAGCGCCTGTCGCGAGCGCACGCGCAAGCCGCTGATCGTCAAGCTCACGCCAAACACCGCCAACGTTCCCGCTTGCGCGGCAGGCGCGCAGGCGGGGGGCGCCGACGCGGTCTCGCTGATCAACACGCTGCGTGCGATGGCGCTCGCGCCCGCAGAGGGGGGCCGCGCGGGCGCGGCACGTGGCCCCTGGCTCGGTGGCGGCACCGGCGGGCTGTCCGGGCCGGCCATCCGCGCGGTCGCCCTCGCGCAGGTCGCGGCCGTCGCCGCCCGCGTCGAGATCCCGGTGATCGGAATGGGCGGCGTTCAGCGCGCGGCACACGCCCGCGACCTGCTCGATGCCGGCGCGACGCTCGTCGCGGTCGGCACCGAGAGCTTTCGCGATCCAGCGACCGCCGGGCAGATCGCCCGCGAAGTGTCCGACTGAGGCGAAAACGGTCGGCGCTGTGTGCTCGCGAGCGGCAGCCACCAAACCTCCGAGCCCGCATCTTGCGGACGTTTGCCGCTCGCTCGATCGGGTACGTTCCGCCTAGCAAATTCGGCGCAAACGCGACGGCCGACCGTCCACTAGGCTCTACATGCCTTGACCTCAGGTTGAGGTGAAGATGAATTAGGTGACTTTGCCTTGATCACCTGCTTTTGGTGTGTAGACTCGCCGCCCATGGCGACGGCGACCAGCACGACGTCCAGCAATTCTTCTATGGCCCCAGAGCGATCTCTAAACCAGAGGATGGACGCCCTCGCAAGAGCCAACGAGATCCGCATCCAGCGGGCACAGCTCAAGCGGGACCTCAAGTCAGGGCGCCTCTCGATCCACGCTCTGCTGCTCAAGCCGCCCGAGTACGTCGAGACGGCAAAGGTCTTCGACATGCTCCTCGCCGTGCCCAAGTACGGCCGCGTGAAGGTCAACAAGATCCTCGTGCACTGCCGCATCGCGCCGAGCAAGACCATCGGCGGGCTCTCCGAGCGCCAGCGCAGCGAGCTCGTCAGCCTGCTCCACCGCTAGGCGACCGCTCGGACCTTCCCCCGATCTCGGCACTAGGGTTGCCCGCCGTGGCACGCGTGTTCGTCATCACAGGTCCGTCGGGGGTCGGCAAGGGGACGCTCATCCGCGGGCTGATGGAGCACATCGAGGAGCTCGAGCTGTCCGTCTCGGCGACCACGCGCGCGCCGCGCCCAGGGGAGGCCGACGGTGTCGACTACCACTTCCTCACGCGTGAGGAGTTCGACCGCCGCGTCGACGACGGTCAGTTCGTCGAGCACGCCGACTACGCCGGGCGCAGCTACGGCACACTGCGCTCCGAGCTCGAGGACCGCGTCCGCGCGGGCACGCCCGTCGTGCTCGAGATCGAGGTGCAGGGCGCGCGCCAGGTGCGCGCCGCGATGCCGGAGGCAGTGCAGGTGTTCATCGCGCCACCCTCGCTCGAGGCGCTGCGCACGCGGCTGATCGGCCGCGGCACCGACGACGCCGAGGAGGTCGAGCGCCGCCTGCACGTGGCCGAGGAGGAGCTGAGCGCTCAGCCGGAGTTCACCCACGTGGTCGTCAACGACCGCCTCGAGGACGCGCTCGCGCAGCTCAGCGCGATCGTCGCCGACGAGCTCGACTAGGACTCGGTGCCCGCGGCGCAAGCGCCGCCGCCTCGGGCGCGACGGCGCTTGCGACTACACTGAGGGAACCCGAGGAAAGGCTCCACCGACCGTGATCTCCCCCCGCATCGACCGCCTGCTCGACAACGTCGACTCCAACTACGCGAGCGTCGTCGTCTCCGCCAAGCGCGCACGCCAGATCAACAGCTACTACCACAACCTCGGCGAGGGAACGTTCGACGAGTTCCCGCCACCCATGATCGAAACCGGCTCGAAAAACTACTTGACGATCGCCCTCGAGGAGGTCGCAGCCGGAAAGATCAAGTACCACTACCGCTGAGCGGGCGCCTGGGCGGCGCGAGGCTGCGTCCTCGTGCGCTCGTGTGCGAAGCACACTTCGCTTGCTGTGTCCTTGCCTCGCTTGCCCAGCCACCCGCTCAGGACGCTCGCTTTTCCTTGAGCGTTTGCCCCGCCGAGCGGCGGCGTGGCACTCCAGGGCGCAGCTCCTGCGGCGGTGAGGTGCTCAGTCGGCTTGGCGGCCGCGGACCGTCCGCCACGACTGCCAGGTGATGCGCAGGATCACGGCGGTGATGAGCAGTCCGATCAGCGGGTCGGCGATGGGGAGGCCGATCGCCACCACGAGGGCCGAGGCGACCACTGCGAGGCTGACGTAGGCGTCCGCGCGGGCGTGTTCGCCGTCGGCGATCAGTGCGGGGCTCCTCAGGCGCCTGCCCGCCGCCGTGCGGATCCGCGCCGCGACGAAGTTGGCGGCGTAGCCGATCGCACCGGCGAGCGCGAGCGCTGGCAGGTGCGTGGGTGCGCTCGGATGCAACAGGCGCGCGATGCCCTCATAGCCGGCGACACACGCGCTGATGAAGATCGCGCCAACGACTGCCAGGCCGGCGCGCCGCTCGGCGAGCGGTGAGCGCAGCGCGAAGGCGATCCCAAGCGGAAGCGCCGTGAGCGCGTCGCCGAAGTTGTGGATCAGATCCGCGAGCAGGGCGACGCTGCCGCTGGTGATGAATACGAGCGTCTGTGCGATCGCTGCGAGGCCGAGCACAGCGAGCGAGCGCACAACCACGCGGATGCCCTCGCGGGAGCGCTTGATGCTCTCGTCGACGAGTCCGTGCGAGTGCCCGTGGCCATGCTCGTGACCGTGGCTGTCGGGCTCGGGTGAATCGCTGATCGCGCGATCCGTCTCGTGCGTGAGCTCAGCCGCGACCCCACTCGGCTCGGAGAGCCGCAGCGCCGTCACGTGGCGATGCGGGCCGTGATTGGGATGACTGTGGAGACGCCGGCCATGCCGGTGCCAGAGTCCATGCGCAGAGGCGGTCGTCATCCCCTAAGGCTACGTAGTGCTACCTCGAGGGCGCTCACCTCCTGTCCGCGATACCCCTCGTCATCACCGCCTCGGCGCTCTCGCAAGCCCCTCGCCAGAGCTTGCTTGTGCCGCTGATGACCTCTACAACGTAGGCATGGCGCGGATTTTGCTGGGCGTTAGCGGCGGGATCGCCGCGTACAAGGCGCTCGAGCTGGTGCGCTTGGCGACGGCTGCTGGGCACGCCGTTCGGGTCGTGCAGACGCCGTCCAGTCGCAGGTTCGTGGGGGAGGCCTCGTTTGCGGCGCTGACCGGGGCGCCCGTGCTCGTCGGCGAGTTCGAGCGCGATCCTGCGCGCGGAGCTTTCCCGGGCGATGCGATGCCGGCGCACGATCCGCTCAGCCACCTCGAGCTTGTGGCCAATGCGGACCTCTACCTGATCGCCCCGGCCTCGGCCAACACGATCGCCAAGCTCGCAAACGGCATGGCCGAGGACCTCCTCAGCGCATGCGCGCTGGCGGCGAGGTGCCCGGTGCTCGTTGCGCCGGCGATGAACAACCACATGTACGAGCACGCGGCCACGCGCGCGAACGTGCAGACGCTGCGCGAGCGCGGCGTTGGGATCGTCGAGCCGGGTGTCGGGCGCCTTGCGTCCAAGGGCGAGCAGGGAGTGGGGCGCCTGGCCGAGCCGGCGCAGCTGCTCGCCGCCTGCGAGGCCGCGCTCGCCGGCGCTAGGACTGCCGCGGTCCTCGATGACCCCGCCGGCTCAGCGGCCGCGAGCGCGAGCGCGCACAGCAACGGAGCCGTTCCCCCGGGCGCCGCCGCAGATGCTTGGCGCGGCGTCAAGGTGCTCGTCACGGCCGGCGGCACGCGCGAGCCCATCGACAGCGTGCGCTTTCTCGGCAACAGCTCCTCTGGTCGCATGGGCCTCGCGCTGGCCGAGGCAGCACTGGCGCGCGGCGCCGAGGTGACGCTCATCGCCGCCAACGTCGCGTTGCCGAGCAGCGAGGGGATCGCGCGCCACGACGTCGGCTCGGCCGCCGAGCTCGAGCAGGCCTGCCGCGCCGAGTTCCCTGACTGTGAGCTGCTGCTGATGGCTGCTGCCGTTGCCGACTTCCGTCCGGTCGCCCCGCAAGCGGAGAAGATCAAGAAGGCCGGTCGTGCGGGCTTGACGCTCGAGCTGGAGGCGACGACCGACGTGCTCTCGGCGCTGGCAGCCGCCCGGCAGGAGGGGCAGACGCTCGTCGGGTTCGCCGCCGAGCACGGCGAGCGCGCCGTCGAGCTGGCGCGGCAGAAGCTCGCCGAGAAGCGACTCGATGCGATCGTCGTCAACGACATCTCGCGCGAGGACATCGGCTTCGACGTGGACGCGAACGAGGTCACAGTGCTGAGCGCCGCCGGCTCGCCGCTCGGCGAGCGCAAGGTCGCGCGCGCCGCCAAGGCCCAGGTCGCCGAGGCGATCCTCGACGCCGTTGGGGAGCTCCGCGCGGCTCGTTAAAATCACTCTCGCGATGGAGAGCGTGTACGACCTCTACACACGCGGTTGCGAGCTACTGGAGCACGGCGACCACCAGGCGGCGATTGTGCCGCTCAGCAAAGCGCGCGACCTCGAGCCCGACAAGGCCTCGATCCGCGAGGCGCTCGGGCGCGCGCTGTTCCACGCGCGCCGCTACGAGGGCGCTGCCGAGGAGTTCAAGGCTGTCGCTGCAAACACGCCGACCAACGACTACGCGCTGTTCTGCCTCGGCCGCTCGATGCAGCTGCTCGGGCGCCACCGCGAGGCCTGCCAGCCGCTGGCGCTCGCCTGCTCGCTGCGTCCCGAGCGCGAGGACTACCGCCTGTACCGCGATCGCGCCCGTCGCGCCGCGCACAGCGCCTGAGTCGTCTCGGCGCCTGCCGCGAGCGCCGGCGGAGTGCGCGATGTGCAGGCAAAGCTGCTCTGTGCAAGCGGCCCGATGCTATGCTCGATTTAGAGCTTTCGTGTCGGCGTGCAGACGTTGGCAGCAGTACCGAGAGTGGGCGCAGGCCCGCTTTTTTTGCGTAAAGGGGCAAGTTGATGACACCAATTCAGGCAGATATCGAGAGGCGTCTGGCGCTCAGTGAGCCCGATGTCGAGGTGCTGCTCGCCGAGGTTCTCGGCGGTCGCTCGCTGCGCGTGTTCATCGACCATCCCGACGGCGTCACGCTCGCCCTGTGCGAGCGCATCGCGCACGAGCTAACCGACCTGCGCGAACGCTATTCGCTGGAGGTCTCATCGCCGGGCAGTGAGCGTCCGCTGACCAAGCCCGCACACTTCCGCCGCTTCGTCGGCCGCCGCGCGCGTGTTCGCACGCGCCACCCGCGGCCACTGCCACACGAGCACGAGCCGCGCACCGCTGACGGCAAGGCAGCACAGAGCTTCACCGGCGAGCTGGTGGGTGCCTCCGAGGAGGAGATCACCCTGGCCGCCGACGGAGGCGTAATCGCGATCCCGTATTCGGAGATCCGCAGATCCAACCTGGTCGAGGAGTAGCGAGGCATGTCACGCGAAATCCTTGAGGCAATGCACGCGCTGGCGCGCGAGAAGGGCATCGAGCCCGAGAAGCTGATGATCGCACTCGAGGACGCGTTGCTCTCCGCATACAAGAAGCAGCCCGGCTCGGCCAAGTACGCACGTGTCGAGATGGACCGCGAGACGGCCGACTTCCGCGTGATCGAACTGATCATCCCCGAGCGCCTGGAGGCGCATCTGATCGTCGAGACGATCGACGAGGAAACGACCGTCGATCCCGAGACGGGCGAGATGCGCGAACCTGAGGAACCGGAAATCGACCCGGCCAAGTTCGCCGAATACCGCGACCAGATCGACGAGCAGGACGTCACCCCTGACGACTTCGGCCGCATCGCTGCGCAGACCGCCAAGCAGGTGATCCTGCAGCGCATCCGCGAGGCCGAGCGCGACATGATGTACGAGGAGTACCGCGACCGCGTCGGCGAGCTGATCACGGGCATCGTGCAGCAGTCGGACTCCCGCTACACGCTCGTGCAGCTGCGCGAACGCGTCGAGGCGCTGCTGCCCAAGTCCGAGCAGGTCGAGGGTGAGCGCTATGACCACTCCCAGCGCATCAAGGCCGTGATCAAGGAGGTATCGCCGTCGACCAAGGGTCCGGCGATCATCGTCTCCCGGCGTGACCCGGAGCTGATCAAGAAGCTGTTCGAGCTGGAGGTCCCGGAGATCGCCGACGGCCTGGTGGAGATCGCCAACGTCGCCCGCGAGCCCGGCTACCGCTCGAAGATCGCCGTGATCTCGCACACCGACGGCGTCGACCCGGTCGGCGCCTGCGTCGGGCCGCGTGGCTCGCGCGTGCGCATGGTCGTCTCCGAGCTGCGCGGAGAGAAGATCGACATCATCCCCTTCAACGACGAGCCGGCTCGCTTC
>JBBSDZ010000090.1:0-8286 GCA_038240205.1 Solirubrobacterales bacterium
AGATCCCGCCGCTTCTTCAGGCTGAGCGCGGCGTTAGCGTGCAGATTCATCCGGTGTCCTCCTTGGGACTGAGGTGCTTGGCAGCTCTCAGCCTCCAAGGGGGCCCGGATGAACCAACCTACTCAGGAACTACATCTAGGCGCCGCCGCCCGTCGCCCGCCGGGATCTCGTCGCGCTGGCGGGTTTGCCGGGTGTCCAGGCCAGAACGCCCGAATCTCATACGACGGTCCATACGCGCGGCCCGAGCGATCGGCGATTCTCACGATGCTATTTGAGTCACGTACGAACAGAACAAGCGAGCCATGCGACCCAGAACCCCCCAGATCGTCGCCCTCGGAGGCGGCGGATTCTCGATGGAGCGCGACAGCTCGCTGCTCGACGACTACGTGCTGAGCCTGACCGGCGCCGAACGCCCGCGCGTTTGCTTCCTGCCAACGGCCTCCGGCGACGCGGACCACTACGTGGTGCGCTTCTACCGTCGCTTCTCGGCCTCGTGTGACGCCAGCCACGTATCGCTGTTCCGCCGCGACCAGGGCGCGGGCGGCGTCGAGGACGACCTCGCCACGCACCTGCTCGCGCAGGATCTGATCTACGTCGGCGGAGGCAACGTCGTCAGCATGCTCGGCGCCTGGCGAGCACACGGCCTCGATGACGTGCTGCGCAAGGCGTGGCGCAAGGGCATCGTGCTGTGCGGACCCTCCGCCGGCTCGCTGTGCTGGTTCGATGAGGCGCTGAGCGCGTTCCACGGCGCCCCGCGCAGCGTCCGCGGCCTGGGGATGCTGCCCTACTCCAACTGCGTCCACTACGACGCCGAGCCGGCGCGCCGCGCCGAGTACCACCGCTTCGTCGGCGACGGGATGCGCCCCGGCTTCGCCGCCGAGGACGGCGTCGCGCTGCACTTCCGCCGAACGCGCCTGAAGCGAGCTGTCAGCTCTCGGCCCGACGGATGCGCCTACCGCGTCGAGCACGCCGGCGACGGCGTGCTCGAGACACCGCTCGAGGTCACCTATCTCGGCGAGAGCCCCGCCGCGAGCGCGGCCGAGCAGGCACCCGCCGTCGCCGCGGCCGCACCCCAGCCGACACGCCGCCCGCGACGACGGGCGAGAAGCCGCGCGGCCGCAGCGGAGGTGAGCAGGCCCGTCTCGCCCGAGCCGGTTCCCGCGTGAGCGAGCGCCCGGAGGTTCCCACCGAGGATCGCGTGATCTTCGCCATGGGCGGCGGCGGGTTCACGATGGAGCCGAACAACCCGCTGCTCGACGATTACGTGCTGTCGCTGACCACGGCACAGGAGCCGCGGGTGCTTTTCCTGCCCACCGCATCCGGCGACACGACGGCTCAGATCAACGCCTTCCAGGCGCGCTTCGCCGATCGCTGGTGCCTGCGCGAGCATCTCTCGCTGTTCCGCCTGCAGGATGCCAAGCGCCCGCTCGAGGAGGTCGTGCTCGAACAGGACATCATCTACGCGGGCGGCGGCTCGATGCGCAACCTGCTCGCGATCTGGCGGGCCCACGGGCTCGACCGCCTGCTCGTGCGGGCCTGGCGCTCGGGCACCGTGCTGGCCGGCCTCAGCGCCGGGGCGATGTGCTGGTTTGAAGGAGGCGTGACCCGCTCCAGCGGGCCACCTGAGCCGCTCGCAGGGCTTGGCCTGCTCGACGGATCGCTGACTGTGCACGCCGACGGCGAGCCCGAGCGCCTGCCGGTCTGGCTCGCGAACGTTCGCGACGGCTCGCTGCCGGGCGGCTGGGCGCTGGACGACGGTGTCGGGCTGCTGTTCGAGGGCCTGCGCATGGCGCGCGTGGTCAGCTCGCGCCCGGGCGCCGGCGCACAGCGGGTCGACCAGGTCGCTGGCGAGCTGGTGCGCCACCGCGTCGAGCCCGACCTGCTGGGCGACGGCGAGGGCACGCTCGGAGCGCTCGGGGGAGTGGACGAGGCGGTGCAGGAGCTGCGCCGTGTTCACCGCATGCGACGGGGGCTCGGCGAAGGCCGCGGCTGACTCAGGGACGAACGACTGACTCAGGGACGAACGAACGTGTTCGGATCGGGTCCGATGCGGCTGCCGGCGTCGAGCGCCGCAATCGCATCCATCTGCTCGTCGCTCAGCTCGAAGCCGAACACGTCGTGGTTCTCGCTGATCCGCTCGGGCGTGACCGACTTCGGGATCACCACGTTGCCCAGCTGGAGGTGCCAGCGGATGATCGCCTGGGCCGGCGTCTTGGAGTGCGACTCGGCGATCTCCACGATCAGCGGGTCCTCCAGCTCGAGGCCCTGTCCGAGCGGACTCCACGCCTCGGTCAGGATCCCCAGCCGCTCGTGCTCGCGGCGCAGCCCGACCTGCTGGAAGTAAGGATGCAGCTCGACCTGATTGATGGCCGGCGTAACGCCGGTCTCGGCGATCAGGCGCTCGAGGTGATCGGCTTCGAAGTTCGACACGCCGATCGAGCGGATCAGGCCTTCCTCCTGCATCTCGATGAACGCCTTCCACGTCTCGACGTAGAGGTCGTGCGCCGGCACCGGCCAGTGGATCAGGTAGAGATCGAGGTGCGTCAGCTCGAGCCGCTCGAGGCTCGCCTTGCAGGCCCGCTTGGCCTTGTCGTAGCCGTGGTCGTCGTTGAAGCACTTCGTCGTGACGAAGATCTCGTCGCGGTCGAGACCGGACGTGTGTAGCGCCTGCCCGACGGCGCCCTCGTTGCGGTAGGCGGCGGCCGTGTCGATGTGGCGGTAGCCGACCTGCAGCGCAGCGGCCACGACCTCCCCGGTCTCCTTCGGCGGCACCTGGAAGACGCCGAAGCCGAGCTGCGGGATCTGCTCGCTGGCGGATAGCGAGAGGCTGGGCGTCTGATCGCTGCGAAGGCTCATGAGTGCTCAATGCCCAGTATGCCCGATGCGAAACAGCGCGGGAGACATATAGTCGCCGCACGTCCAACCGTCTGGAGAGACTCCGATGAGCACGCTCAACCGCCAGGTACGCCTCGCCGCCCGCCCGTCCGGCCTGCCCAAGCCGACCGACTGGAACCTCGTGGAGGAGGAGCTCCCGGCGCCCGGTGAAGGTGAGTTCGTGGTCGCGATCTCTCACATCTCGCTCGACCCGGCGATGCGTGGGTGGATGAACGCGGGGGCGTCCTACATCGATCCAGTCGAAATCGGCGACGTGATGCGCGCAGGGGCGGTCGGCACGGTCAGCGTCTCAGAGCATCCGGGCTTCGCGGTCGGCGAGCACGTCTACGGCAGCTTCGGCGTGCAGCAGCAGGCGCTCTCAGACGGCAAGGGCGTGTTCAAGATCGATCCATCGCTGGCGCCGGTGCCGACGTATCTGGGCACGCTCGGGATGACCGGCCTGACTGCGTATTTCGGCCTGCTCGACGTCGCCAAGCTGAGGGAGGGGGAGACGGTCGTCGTATCCGGCGCGGCCGGTGCGGTCGGCAGCGTCGCCGGCCAGATCGCCAAGCTCAAGGGCGCGCGCGTGATCGGCATCGCCGGCGGCGAGCAGAAGTGCCGCTGGCTCGTCGAGGACCTTGGCTTCGACGCCGCAATCGACTACAAGAGCGAGGACGTGCGGGGTGCGCTGCGCGAGCACGCCCCGAAGGGCGTTGACGTGTTCTTCGACAACGTCGGCGGCGACATCCTCGACGCCGTCCTGACCCGCCTGGCGCTTCACGCACGTATCGTGATCTGCGGCGCCGTCTCCCAGTACAACGCGACCGAGGCCGTGCAGGGTCCGTCCAACTACCTCTCGCTGCTCGTCTTCCGCGCCTCGATGATCGGCATGGTCGTGTTCGACTACGCCGCCCGCTACGGCGAGGCGATGAGCGAGATCGCCGGCTGGATGCGCGAGGGGCGGATCGTCTCGCGCGAGGACATCGTCGACGGCGGCATCGAGGCGTTTCACGAGACGCTGCTGAAGCTGTTTGCCGGCGAGAACACCGGCAAGCTCGTGCTCCGCCTCGAGCGCGACTGACGCCGCTCGTCTGCGAGCGGCGCGCCGTCGCGCCGGTTCCGGCCCGCTCGGCCCTGCGACCGTCGCGAACGGTCAGGCGCTCGCGGGCAGCAGCGCCCCGACCAGCTCGCCCCAGCACGCGCGCAGGTGCTCGGGCGAACGGCGCAGGTCGCGCAGCTGGAAAAGCACCAGTTCGGTGACCAGTGCCCCGAGCAACACGTCCGCGAGGTAGTCGATGTCGCCGCCGTAGCCGCTGTCTCCCAACAGCGCCGTGACGTGCGCACGGTAGGTCGCATGGACGTTGTGGCGCAGGCGCTCGCCGGGGGGGCCGTTCTCCGCCGCCGCCAGCAGGTCGCCCTGGATCTCGATGTGCTCGAGCATGCGCTCGCCGAACGCCACCAGGCGCTCGCGCGGTGGCGCTCCGGGACCGAGCGGCGCGGGGCCGCGGATGAAGCCCTCCTGAAATGTCCGCTCGCGCTCGTCCAGCAGCGCCCGCATCAGCCCGCAGCGGTCGCCGAAGTGGCGAAACAGCGTTCCCTTGCCCACGCCCGCGGTGTGCGCGATGCAGTCCATCGTCACCCCGTCGACACCATCAGCGGCGACCAGGCGCTCGGCCGCGGCGAGGATCGTCACGCGGTTGCGTGCGGCATCGGCCCGCTCCTGCCGGATCGGCTCGAGCATTGGCAGCGCACGCGCGTCGACGTTCCCGATCACGGCCGGGATCCTATCTGGGGCGATTACCGGACTACGGTCCATTTCTGTTATCCTAGCGGTTATCCGGACCACAGTCCGCTAAATAGCGCCAACCAAGGAGCCCTCGATGTCAGCCACCGCCCTGGACACAGCAACAAAGCTTCCCGTCGGAACCTGGACCTCCGACCCGACCCACTCCTCCGCGAGCTTCGCGGTCAAGCACATGGTCGTCGCGACCTTTCGTGGTCGCTTCGAGAAGCTCGACGCGCAGCTCAACGTCGGCGAAGATGGCACCGCCGAGCTGACCGGCACGGTCGACGCCGGCTCGATCGTCGTCAAGGACGAGAACCTGCAGGCGCACCTCGGCGCGCCGGACTTCTTCGACACCGAGCGCTTCCCGCAGCTGCGCTTCGTCTCCACCTCGATCCGCCGCGACGGCGAGGAGCTGGTGCTCGACGGCGAGCTCACGATCAAGGACCACACGCACGCCGTCGAGGCGCGCGGAACGATCACCGACCCGCACGAGACGCTCGGCGGCGCTGCCAAGGTCGGCGTCACGCTCGAGACCGTGATCGACCGCACCAAGTTCGGCCTCGAGTGGAACGCGCCGCTGCCGAAGGGCGGCTTCGCGCTCGCCAACGACGTCAAGCTGACGGTCGAGCTCGAGCTCAACCGGGGCGGCGAATAGCGCGATGCGAGTCCTCGGCATATCCGGCTCGCTGCGCGGCGACTCGCACAACCTTCGCCTGCTCAGGGCGGCAGCCGAGCTGCTGCCGCCCGAGGCGGAGCTCGTGCTCTTCGGTGGGCTGAAGGCGATCCCTCCGTTCGATGAGGACGACGAGGCCGCCCCGGGACGGGTGGTGGAGAGCTGGCGCGCGGAGATCGGGACGGCGGACGCGCTGCTTTTCGCCACGCCCGAGTACAACTCCTCGATCCCAGGCGTGCTCAAGAACGCCGTCGACTGGGCCTCACGCCCATTCGCAAGCGCGGCCCTGCGCAACAAGCCGGCCGCCGTGATCGGCGCCAGCACGGGCATGTTCGGGGCTGTGTGGGCGCAGGCAGAGTTGCGCAAGTCGCTCGCCGCGGCGGGCGCACGCGTGATCGACAGCGAACTACCGATCGCAGATGCCGACAACGCGTTCGCGCCGGATGGGATGCTGATCGAGCACGACCAGACGCTCGTGCTCGGGGAGATCCTCGCCGAGCTGCTGGCACAGACCCCCGAGAGGATTGCCGCCTAGTAGCTCGATTGCACACGTTGCCAGAGCGCCACGCAGGGGTCCTCAGAGAGCTCGTGACGATCGAGCTTGGACGGGGTACTGAGACAATGGATCGGATGCCCAAGGAGGAGCCACCGGGGCCCGAGCGCGTGAGCAAGCAGCTCGAGCGCTGGCTCGCCGGCGATCAGCCGAAGACGCTGGGCGGCCTGATCGACATGTTCGGCGAGGGCAGCTTCGCGATCGTATTCGTGCTTCTGATGGCCCTGCCTGCGCTGCCGTTGCCGACCGGCGGCGTGACACACGTGTTCGAGATCATCACGATGCTGCTCTCGCTTGAGCTGATCGTCGGGCGGCGCGAGGTGTGGCTGCCTGAGCGGTGGCGTGGCCTGGAGCTGGGCGGCTCCAGCCGTGAGAAGTTCATGACCGTGCTGCTCAAGCGCATCCGCGGGCTCGAGCGCTTCTCACGTCCGCGCGCGCGCTGGCTGTTCGGCCACCGCCTGAGCGGGAGCGTGTTTGGCCTGCTCGTGCTCGGCCTGTCGCTGTGCGCGTTCCTCGCTCCGCCGTTCTCCGGCTTGGACACACTGCCCTCGATCGCCGTCGTCGTGCTGGCGCTCGCATATCTGCTTACCGACATCGCGCTGGCGTCAGTCGGGCTGGTGGTCGGCGTGGTCGGGGTGGTCTCGGTGATATTCCTCGGCAGCATCGCCGTGCACGCGGTGAAGAGCCTTTTCTGAATCACAGAATTACCCAGGCCGTTTGGTTCTACAAAACAAACCATCTGATTCGGATAAGTCTGCAACCATGCCGGGATGACGCGAGTATTGCTATGGGGGATTGTTGTGCTGGCTGGACTCGGGTTGCTGCTGGAAGCCGTGAATGTGCACGGAGCCAAAGACGAACGCGCCGCGATCCGGCACGCGGTCAAGTCCTCCCTCGCCGACCTCAGGCGAGCGAATGCGCACGCGCTGTGCGGCGACCGCCGCCGCCATGCTCTCAGCCGCCGGCGGCCCGGGATGCGACGCTCGCGTGCATAGCGCTTTCGCGGACGACGAAGCCGGCGGACGCGACCCCTTCTCGCATGGAACACTGGCCTCCGCACACGTGAGGGTGCTCGACATCGGCTGGCACGGAGACCGCGCTACAGCCGAAGCGGTCGACCCACGGACGCCCGGGGAGAGACACTTGCTGCACCTGTCTCTGATCGGTGGGAGATGGCGCCTCGCCACGCCCGCGAGGATCGAAATGCAGACAAGATGTCAACGACCTCCCGTCGGCGTGCGGAACTGCGTTCGCGAGATGTCGATGCGATTCGCGACCGGCTAGCAGCTAGACGAGCTCCGCTGACTGCGCGGTCGGACCGCGGGGGCGCCTCACCCGGAGGCTTCGAGCTCAGCGACGAGCTGACCGAGACTCACATCCAGTGACTCGGCGAGTCGTCTCACCGTCATCCAGCCCGGGCTGTTGAGCCCTCGCTCGATTCTCGAGAGCGCCGACGCGGTTATCCCTGCTTCAAAGGCGAGCTGCTCCTGTGTGATCTCACGATCCTCGCGCAACCGTTTGAGCAATGCCGCCAACGCCAGGTCGGGTCGCTCGTGCATACAAGAAACATGCCGTACCGCTAGGGTCAAAGTCCAGGGCTTGAAGTCCTAGGACTGAAAGCGGGTATTCTGCTTACTGCACGAGTCATCCCCACAGATGGTCGAGTGCACTGACTGGCCCAGCGCCTCATTGCAAGTGGGGCACTGGGTCGGTCCCGCCTGGGGTTCCCGGGAAGACACCCCGGGAATCCCAGGTGTCGGCCCGCCGTCGCCCGGCAGTCCTAACTCGCCGAGCGGATCGAGGCGTGAAAGAAACGATCGCAGGGGTGGAGAGCGCTGCGTCGGCGACGCCGACGTCGACGAGACTTCTTCGCCTTGCCGACCGGACGAGTCGCGGTCGCCGGCCGAGACCGCGCAGAGCCAGGTCCCGCAGCAGATCCGCGGAACCTGGCTCTTGAAGCGGAGGGGGGGAGATTCGAACTCCCGGTACGCCAATAAGACGCACAAAGGTTTTCGAGACCGCTGTAAAACGGCTCCGTTGAGCCAAAACCTGCCTGCTCGCGCCACAACTCGCGCCAGTCCCCGAGAAGTCTAGGTCGAGGGTTGGCCAGCCGAGCGGAGGGGGGGAGATTCGAACTCCCGGTACGCCAATCAGACGCACAACGCTTTTCGAGAGCGCCGCATTCAACCACTCTGCCACCCCTCCTGGGATCAGCGGGCTCAAGGCTAGACCATCCAGGCCATGCGGCGGCGGGGCGTTAGCAGTGTCTGAGTCCAGGCGATCAGGTCGTGCGCGAGGTGGACCAGCTCCAGCCAGAGCTCGTTGTGCTTGAACTCACGGAAGGGCAGGTTGCGCATACCGGTGTCCTTGTCGTTTCGGATGTGGTCCTCGACGCGGGCG
>JBBSDZ010000091.1:0-8266 GCA_038240205.1 Solirubrobacterales bacterium
AAGGGCGACAGCTACCGGCTGAAGAACCACGACCTCGGCGCACGCCCCGCTGAGCACGCATCCCAGGATTGATCACCCACCCAAGGGGGGGTCAATTCTCAAGCGGCGCTACGGGGTCAATTTTGGAGCGGCCTTGACACAACCGTGGTTCAATACACGTTTGGTCGTTGAGTCGGGCATACGGATATATCCCGAGGAGCTAGACATCAAGTCGCAGAAAGACAGGGACGGATCTGCTCTGCAGACCATCGGTGACAGCCCTCCGGCTGCCGCCGGTCCAGCTCGTGCCGGTAGGGCCGCGCGGCCGGGCGCGCGCATTCTTCGTGAGGGAATCGATCTAGGTGAGGACGGTTTCGGTCCCTTAGAGGACGTTGACGTGAGCGTCCTGGTCCCGGTCCTGAACGAGAGCGCACACATTCGTGAGTCGGTCGCCGCCATGCAGGCGCAGGCGGGTGACTTCAGTATGGAGTTGCTGTTCGTCGATGGAGCATCCAAGGACGACACGCGGAGCATCATCGAGGAGCTCGCCAAAGGTGACTCGCGCATTCGCGTGTTCCACAACGCCGAGGGCACGACCCCGTTCGCGCTCAACATCGCCTTGCAGAACGCGCGCGGGCGCTTTCTCGCGCGCATGGACGCGCACTCGATCTTTCCGGCCAACTACTTGGCGACCGGCATCGAGCGCCTGCTGCGCGGCGATGGAGTCGAGCAGGTGACGGGCCCGATGCTGCCGCGAGGTACCGGCCGCTGGTCTCGCCGTGTGACACTCGCCTTGGAAACACGCCTGGGCATCGGCGGGTCGAAGAAGTGGGAGGCGACCGCCGGCGCCGGCGACGCGGAGTTCGAGCTCGACACGGGCGTGTTCGCAGGCGTTTGGAAGCGCGAGACGGTCGAACGGCTCGGCGGATGGGACACGGGCTTTCCGATCAACCAGGATTCAGAGCTGGCGGCGCGCATCCTCGCCCGGGGAGGACGGATCGTCTGCATCCCCTCGATGGGCTCGGCTTATGCTCCGCGAGATGACCTGGGCGCGCTGTCGAGGCAGTACTGGAGGTACGGCTGCTATCGCGCGAAGACGGCAGGTCGCCACCCGAGCAGCCTGCGAAAGTCGCACCTGCTCCCGCCCGCACTCGTGATCACGGCGAGCGCCGCCGTCGCGGCACCGCGGATACCCCGGGCGTTCGCGCGAATAGGTGTCGGCCTCTACGCCGCGGCGGTGGGTTTCGAGACCGTTCGCGCGGCGCGCCACGCCACGCTTCGCGTCGCCTCCGGGCTGCCGATTGTCTTCGTGACGCTTCACGGCTCGTGGGGCCTCGGCTTCCTGATCGGCACGGCCAGGTTCGGGGCTGCGCGCGCGATCCTGCGACAGCAGGTCGGGAGCCTGCGCAAGGCTCGACTGAACTCCTCGGGGCATGACGAGCACATCGTCTGAGGGCAGGTGAAAGCGCTCCTAGCCTCGATTTGTCATCAAGGTGATGTGCGGGTTGTCGTTGGGTGACGTGGAGCGTGGGCCGTGACGTTTTCGGCAGATCATGCCGGTGAGCGAACTCCACCCTGTGGGCGGCCAACACAGCCTTGAGCGCCTTCTCGACAGCCTGCTGGGCGTGAAAGCAGACGAGCACGTCCGCTACCTCGTCTATCGGCAGCATCCCCTTGGCCCGGCCGCGTCCTCGTCGGCGCGGCGTAGAAGTTGCTCTGCGAGATCCTGCTCGCTTGCCATCAGGCGACGAGTTCCCGGCCGCCGTCAGTGCCGCGAGAATGAGGCTGCCGCGCACGTCGCGCCACTCCTGCACCCTGTGCTCGCTCGCGACGATGATGTCCATCGGGACTAGCGCATCCGCCAGCACCCTACGCAGCCGGACCGACTCCAAGGCGGGATTCTCGACCTCCGGCTCGATCACCAAGAAGTCCAGATCGCTGGCCCGCGTCAGCTCCCCACGCGGGCCGAGCCGAACAGGATCACCCGTGAGCTCGGTGGCGCCGCCTCTGACAACCGACGGCCAGCCTCAGCTATCAATGCATCATCAAGCACGCCGTCACGATACCCCGCTCCGGGGCACCCGCCCAGGATGCGACTGCACGACTGGCCTAAGTCCTGGCCCGAGCGGCCCTCTGAAACGCGATACGCCCCGTGTTTACGGGGCGTATCGGTACTCCGGGACAGGGACTCGAACCCCAAATTCGTGCTCCAGAGGCACGCGTGTTGCCAATTACACCATCCCGGACCATGGGCCATGTCGTCGCGGCCCAAACGCAAGGTCCAAGGATAGTGGTGCGCGCGTTCAGCCCCCGGCCTGGTGACCGTTGGGCGCGAAAAAGGCGGTGATAGCCTCCTCCAGTCCGGGATCGAGTACGAGCAGCACTTCGTCGCCCGCCTCGATCACCGTGTCGGCCTTGGGCACGAAGCCGGTTCCGCCACGCAGCACCGAGATGATCAGGCTGCCCTCGGGCAGGGCGATGTTCGCGACCGTCTCCCCGACCGTCGGTGCATCCTCGCTGACCTCGAGCTCGATGATCTCCAGGCGCTCCTCTTCCAGCGCCAGCAGGTGCACCAGCCCGTAGCGGGGAACCTCGTGCTCGATCAGGCGCAGGATCAGGTCGGTCGCCGACACGGCCGGCTGAATCCCGAGCAGACGGAAGTGATCGTGGTTGCGAGGGTTGTTGACGCGAGCGATGATGCGGTCGCACAGGTACTTCTCCTTGGCCACCTGGCACACGAGCATGTTGTCCTCGTCGTCGCCCGTCACCGCGATCACGAGATCGGCCCGCTGGATGCCGGCGCGCTCGAGTACCCACAGCTCCGTCGCGTCGCCGTACTGAACGGAGTGCTCGAACTCTTCCTCGATCATCAGGTAACGAGGCCGCGAGGACTCGATCAGCGTGACCTCGTGACCCTTGTCGATCAGCTCTCGCGCGAGGTTGCGCCCGACCTTGCCGGCGCCGACGATGATCGCGTACATGGCTAGGCGGGCTCGGGCTCGGGCTCGAGCGCGCGCTCGAACATCTCGATCGCGTGCTTGGTCGGTGAGATCGTGTGCAGGCCCTGTTCGCCGTACCAGTTGGCCCGCGCCGGGTCCATCACGCGCACGATCACGCGCTCCACGCCGAAGCGCCGTTGCGCGATCTGGGCGATGATCACGTTCGTGTTGTCGCCGTCGGTGGAGGCGATGAAGACGTCGGCGCGCTCGATCCCGGCACTGATCAGCGCGTCGATCTCCAGCGCCGTGCCGACCGTGAACTGTCCGTCGGCGTCCTCCCAGCTGTGGGTCTGCCCGGCGTCGAGGCGCTCGTGGGAGAGCGGGTCCTCGTCGAGCACCGACACTTCATTGCCGGCGGCGAGCGCCGACTTGGCGACGGCAGAGCCGACGCGCCCGGCGCCAACGATCAATACGAACATGCGCCGGAGACTAGACGATGCGCTCTCCGCCTAGAACAGGCGTCTTTCTCAGGAGCCGGACGGGCTCAGGCTCGAGCGCCGCTCGGCCGCGGAGTCGCCCGCCGCCGGCGCGGTCACGATCACGCGGCACTCGGCCTTGCCGATCACGTACTTGGTTACGTCGCCGACAAAGTTCTCGAGCGGTCCGCCGCGCCCGCCCAGGCGCCCGCCGCCGCGGATCAGCGACGGCTCCTCCGCGCCGAGCACGATCGCCTCGACGCCACGGCGGCGCGCCTCGTCGACGATCGCATAGCCGGCGCGGCGCGTGCGCACTGTCGCCGTCGCGACCTGAACGCCCGTGTACTCCTCCCCTACGGCCTTCGCCCGCGCCAGAGCGCGACGTGCCTCTTTGACCTGCTCGTCCGGCAGCCGCGCGTCCAGCGGCAGCGACATCGGGATCACGAAGATCCACACCGCCTCGATCGTCGCCGCGTCGATCGCCGCCTCATCGGTCTGCACGCCTGAGACGAGAAGCGCCGCCGTCTGCACGATGTCCTCGTCCAGCCGAGTGCCGAACAGCGGCACCAGGATCGAGCCGTAGTCGCTTTCGCGCGGCGGCTCCGCGCGCAGCACCTCCGGGGACACCGTGACCCGCTTCAGCAGCGAGGTCTCGTCGGCACGGCGGTAGATCACGTACATCGCCAACCCGGCGAGCATCCAGCCGAGACCGACGTAGCGGGCGGGATCGTGGACGATCATGACCGCGACCCAGCCGGCCGCCGAGACGACTGCGCCGAACGCGGCCGGCAACGGCAGGCTGCCGCCGCGCACGTTGATCGAGAACGGGATGCGATACGGGCGCTTGCCGTCCGGGTCGCGGTAGCGCAAGCGGCACACCGAGACGTGCGCGATCGTGAATGCGAGCAGCGCGCCGAACGCATAGATCCCGACGAGGAAATCGAGATCCTCCGGTACGACCAGCCCCGCGGCGATGATCCCCGCGAGGATGATCAACACGTACGGCGTCGAGCGCTGCGGGTGCAGCCGCCCGAGCCCGCTCGGGATCTGCCGGTTGGTCGAGAGCGAGTAGGCCAGGCGCGAGAGCCCGAGCATCGCCGAGTTGGCCGCAGCCACGAGCGTGAGCGCCGCCAGGCCCGCGACGACGTAGCGCAGCGCTTCGGCCAGCCAATGCGGGCGCATGTGCGAGACGAGCCCGACCACCGGGTCGTTGAGGAAGCGCGTTGCGAGCTCCGTGTGGCCGTTTTGCACTGGCAGCGCCGTCACCGCGACGAGTGCGATACCGACGTAGATGAACACGACAGTCGCCGTGCCGCTGCCCACCAGGCGCTTCAGCGCACCCTTGCTGATGCGCACCTCACCGGCGAGCCCGGCTGCCGACTCGAGGCTCGTGAACGAGATCGCCGCGACCGTCAGTGCGAACACGAGGTCCGACCACTTGGGGGAGCTGCCGAGGTGGATCGGGTCGAGCAGCGTGTGCGGGTTGAAGAACAGGATCAGCCCGAGCACCACGACCAGGCCCTGCAGCGCCAGATCGCCGACCACGAGTACCGCTATGCGCCCCGAGCGCCGCCAGCCGAAGCCGCGGATGTTGCCGAGGACGACGATCAGGATGAACACGAGCGCCAGCCCGAGCGACTCGGCGCGGTTGCCGAGCGGGCTCCAGAAAACCCGCAGGTACTGCGTCGCCGAGTAGCTCGTGACGGCGATCAGGATGATGTAGTCGAGCAGGATCGCCCAGCCCGCGACGAAGCTGATCAGCTCGTTGAAGGCGTAGCGGGCGAACACCGTCGAGCCGCTGCGCTCCTGGTGCAGTGACGCGCCCTCGGCATAGGTCATCGCGGTCAGCGTGAACAGCATCGCCGCGATCAAGAAGACGAGCGGCGTCAGGCCCAGCGCGTGCCCGGAGATGACGCCGAGTGAGAAGTAGATGGCGCTCGCCAGCGGCGTGTAGACGATCGCGAATAGCAGCGGCGAGCCGACGCTGCGGCGGGCAGTCGACATCGAGCGCGCTGAGATCTGAAGCGCGATCCGCTCGGCCTCGGCGCGCCCTAGCTCGGCCTGGACGCGTGCGCCCGTGCGAGTCGCCGGAGTGTCCTGCTGCGGCGAGTCGTCCTGCTCGCTCATGTCTCGTGGCCCCGCTTGCGCTCGAGGTAGATGCGCGCGATCCCGGCGGCAAGGAAGAGGACGCCCAGCAGCAGCCGTGCCGAGAACGCGCCGCCGTGGCCGGCCGCGACCTGCACGATCAGCGCCACGCCGATCGCGACCATCAGCAGGGAGAACACAAGCGTGCCCGAGCTGTGCACCTGTCGACCGGTCATCTCACGCTGAGCTTACGGATCCTCTGAAGTTGTCCGAGCGCCATTGCCGCTCCCCCCGCTCGCGTGCAGCGCAGCGAGCGGCGAGCGCCTCAGGCGATCAGCGGAATGATCAGGATCGCGACGATGTTCGCGACCTTGATCATCGGGTTGATCGCCGGCCCGGCCGTGTCCTTGAACGGATCGCCGACGGTGTCGCCGGTGACCGACGCGGCATGCGCTTCGGAGCCCTTGCCGCCGAAGGCGCCGTCCTCGATGAGCTTCTTCGCGTTGTCCCACGCGCCACCGCCGGCCGTCATCATCACGGCGAAGAAGAAGCCGACGACGATCACGCCGATCAGCAGACCGCCGAGCGCCTGCTGGTCGATCAGGCCGATGATCAGCGTCAGCACGATCGGCAGCAGCGAGGGCAGGATCATCTCGCGCTGGGCCGTCTTGGTGACGATGTCGACGCACGCCGCGTAGTCAGGCTCTTCGGTGTAGTCCATGATCCCCGGGTGCTCGCGGAACTGGCGGCGCACCTCCTCGACGACCGCGCCGCCCGCACGCCCGACCGCCTCGATCGAGAGCGATGCGAACAGGCACACCATCAGGCCACCGAGCAGCAGGCCGATCAGCACAGGCGGTTCGTTGATGCCGAAGGAGATCGCGTGTCCGACCTTGGCCTCGAGTTCTTTCTGGAAGCCGGCAAACAGCACGACCGCCGCGAGCACCGCCGAGCCGATCGCGTACCCCTTCGTCACCGCCTTGGTGGTGTTGCCGACCGCGTCCAGGCGGTCGGTGACTTTGCGGACGTCCTCCGGGAGCTCCGCCATCTCGGCGATTCCACCCGCGTTGTCGGTGATCGGCCCGAACGCGTCGAGCGCGACGATCAGCCCAGTCAGTGACAGCAGGCCCATGACGGCGACGCCAATGCCGTAGATGCCCGTGACGCCGCCTCCCGCGAGCTTCCACGCGCCGAGGATCCCGAGCACGATCACGATCGCCGGCAACGCCGTTGCCTGCAGCCCCGAGGAGAAGCCTTGGATGATGTTCGTCGCGTGTCCGGTCTCAGACGCCTTGGCCGTCTTCTTCACCGGAGAGAAGCGAGTCGAAGTGTAATATTCCGTGATTCCGAACAGCAGTGCCGTGACGGCGATGCCGATCAGCGAGCACAGGTAGAGGTGTGACCAGCTCGGCGTGTTGACGGTGTCGCCGACGACTTTGAACGTGAGGTTGCGCATCAGCCAGTAGGTGATCGGTGCGAACGCTGCGGCCGCCAGCACGCCGGACACGATCAGGCCTTGCAGCAGCGCGCGCTCGACGTTGTCCGTTTTCGTGCGCACCGCGTAGGTGCCGATGATCGAGGCGATGATCGCCGCGCCGCCGATGACCAGTGGGTACAGCGCCACGCGCGTGGCCTCGTGGAAGGTGAGCACGCCGAGCAGGATCACCGCAACCGCCGTGACCGCATAGGTCTCGAACAGGTCGGCCGCCATGCCCGCACAGTCGCCGACGTTGTCGCCGACGTTGTCGGCGATCGTCGCCGGGTTGCGCGGGTCGTCCTCGGGGATTCCCGCCTCGACCTTTCCGACGAGGTCGGCGCCGACGTCAGCTGCCTTGGTGAAGATGCCACCGCCGAGTCGCGCGAAGACCGAGATCAGCGAGCCGCCGAAACCGAGTCCGACGAGCGCGTCCACGGCGGTCTTCGGGCTGTCGCCGAACCACGAGGTGAGCGCGCCGTAGTAGCCGGCGACACCGATCAGCGCCAAGCCGACGACGAGCAGGCCCGTGATCGCGCCGCCGCGGAAGGCGACGCGAAGCGCCGGCGTGACGCCCTCGCGCGCAGCCTCGGCGACGCGCGCGTTCGAGCGCACCGACACGTTCATGCCGATGAAGCCTGTCGCGCCGGAGAGCAGCCCCCCGATCGCGAAACCGCCTGCGACCGCGATGTCCTGGACGAAGATCAGGGCGACGAACAAGATCACGCCGACAACGGCGATCGTCGCGTACTGGCGGTTCAGATAGGCGCGCGCGCCCTGCTGGACGGCGAGGGAGATGCTCTGCATCTTCTCGTTGCCCGGTGAGAGCGCAAGCAGGGAGCGTGTGGTCAGCAGGCCGTAGGCAACGGCGGCTGCGGCGCAAACAAGGGCGACGACGACCCCATGGTTCGTCAGAAAGCTGCTCAACTGAAAATCCTCCGCGGTCTGATTGGCGTGCCGCGCGAGGATCTTCGCGCGCACATTTGCTGCCCGGTTCGCTGGAGCGAACATCCACCGGGTGCAAACGCGCGGGCAGTGTACCGTGCCCGCGCGCAGAAAGACGGCTGGCGGGCGCTCAGCGCCCGGGCACCCAGAGCCTGCCGCTCGACTCGGCGGGACCGGGACCCGACGGGTCCTGCCCGTGCGGGGCCTCGCCTTGACCCTGCTGTCCACCCTCGCCGCCGCCCGGTGCCGGTTGCGAGGGCTCCGAACCAGAGTCCTCGGTCGCGCCGGGGCCGGGCACGCCGCTCGCCTGCGCCTCGCGCGCGTAGGCCATCTGTAGCTGCGAGAGGGCGTCGCGCAGGGGTTTGAGC
>JBBSDZ010000092.1:0-8160 GCA_038240205.1 Solirubrobacterales bacterium
CGTCGTGGATCACGAGGTGCTCGTCGCTCAGCCGCTCGATCACCGGAGCGAGCTGCTCCTCGCTGCTGGCCAGGTGCGGGAACACGGCCGCGTCCTCGAGCCCGTGATGGCGCGCCACCGCGTGGCAATAGCGCGAGCAGAACGCGCCGAGCGTCCAGTCGTTCTGGCGCATCGCCATCTCGTTCAGCGCAGAGCGAGCCTCGCCGGCGCTGAGAGCGCCGTCGCGAACTTGCGCGACGAGATCACGCAGCTCGCTGAGCTCGCGGCGAAGCATGTCGTGCACGTCGACCAGGTGCTTGCCGGCGCTACGACCGGTGTCCGTGTAGGACACCTCCGGACCGGAGGGCGCGCGGTGAGGGCGCGTCGACTCGTCCCACGGCATCTCCTCGAGCAAGCGTGTGCCCTGGTCGGGCGTCGGGGACACGCCGAGGCGCTCGTACTCGGACGTCGTCGCCGGTGGCTCGCTGCTCACCAGCCCAACCTAGCCGAGCCCTGCGAGCCGCCGCTGCAGCAGGCGGCGCTCGGCGTCGTCGTGGACGAGCTCGAGCGCACGTTCAAGGGCTTGCCGGGCTTCTTGCGTGCGATCGAGGCGGCGCAGCAGCTCGGCGCGGGTCGAGTGCAGGTAATGAAAGCTGTCGAGCTCGACGCGATCGACCAGCTCGAGACCGGCCGCAGCGCCGCTGGCCTCGGCGACGGCGATCGCGCGGTTGAGCTCGACCACGGGCGAGCCTGTGAGGCTGAGAAGCTCGCTGTAGAGCGCCACGATCTGCGGCCAGTCGCAGGAATCCTCGGCGTGCAGCGAGGCGATTGCCGCCTGCACGACGTAAGGACCGCGGCCGCGCAGGGCGAGCGCCCGCTCGAGCGCAGCGCGACCGTCGGCGATCTGGGCGACGTTCCACAGCTTGCGGTCCTGATCGGCGAGCAGCACCAGCTCGCCGTCGCGGGAGCGCGCGGCGCGGCGCGAGTCGTGCAGCAGCATCAGCGCGAGCAGCCCGTGCGCCTCCGGCTCGTCGGGCATCAGCTCGGCTATCGCCCGCCCGAGCCTGAGCGCCTCCTCGGCGAGGCTGTTGCGCGCACTCCAGCCCTCGTTGAAGATCAGGTAGAGGACCGCCAGCACTGCCGCGAGCCTGTCCGGGAGCAGGTGGTCGGCGGGCACGCGGAACGGGATTCCGGCCGCCTTGATCTTGCGCTTGGCACGAACGAGCCGCTGGGCCATCGTCGGCGCCGGCACGAGAAACGCGCGCGCGATCTCCTCGGTACCGAGGCCACCGAGCGTGCGCAGCGTGAGCGCGACCTGCGCCTCGGTGGAGAGCGCCGGGTGGCAGCACGTGAAGATCAGCTCCAGCCGCTCGTCGGAGAAGGTCATCTCCTCCAGCTCGTCCTCGTTCGGCTCGGGCGCATCGAGCAGGCGCGTCTTCTCGGCGAGCGTGCGGTCGCGACGGATGCGGTTGATCGCGCGGTTGCGCGCCGTCGTGATGAGCCACGCACGCGGATGCTCCGGCGTGCCATCGCGCGGCCAGCGCGCGGCGGCGATCGCGAAGGCTTCCTGCGTGGCTTCCTCGGCGAGCTCGAAATCGCCGAGGAAGCCGATGAGGGCGGCCAGCACACGGCCCCACTCCTCACGAAAGGCCTGTTCGACTGGCGCTACCACTCCACCAGCGGGCGCACCTCGATCGCGCCGCCCATGCTCGCCGCCGGAATCCGCGAGGCCAGCTCGATCGCCGCGTCGAGGTCGTCGGCCTCGAAGAACAGATAGCCGCCGAGCGCCTCCTTCATCTCCACGAACGGGCCGTCGGTGGTGAGCGTCTTGCCGTCCTTCACCTGCACGGTCGTCGCCGCCTCAGGACCCTCCATCTGCATGCCGCTCGTGACGCCTGCAGTTTCGTTGAGCGCCTGATAGGCCTGAAAGATGCCTTTCTGCTCCTCCCCGGAGAGCCGCCCCCACGCCTCCGGGTCGTTCGGAGTCGGGGTGGTGCCCTGGTGGATCAACAGCATGTACTTCATTGCTTCCTCCTTGTCGGTGTCGCAGCTGAGACAAACGAGAAGCGGCTGGATCGACAGCGTGACAAAAAAGTTCGATATCGCCCTGTCGGGCGAGGGTGGCGCGCGGGAGTGGCTCGTGACTCCGGTTGGAGGCTGAGTGGACGGGCGCAGTGGCGAGAAGCCGTCTCGACCGGTCGCGTCGGGCTATCCGCTCGGCGCAACCGTCAGCTGCGAGATTGCGTGGCGGTCGGTCGAGCCGCCGGTGCCGCCTGAGAAGCCGATCAGCGCGCTGGCGGGAAGCGTCATCGCGCGGGTACCGGCTTTGACACCGTCGAGGTAGATCGAGATCGCGCCGGCGCCGGTGGAGACCTCGACGCGATGCGTGCCGCTGCGCAGCGATGGGGTCAGCGTGTAGGTGCTCAGCCAGTGCAGCAGCCCGGCCGAGGAGCCCGCGCCGTCGCTGATCCCGGTGAAGTTGTTGGACGGGTTCACAGAGTTCTTCCAGGTGTCGAGGGCGACGGCGTAGCCGGGGATCGTTCCGAATCCGAGACCACCGCCCTTTTCGCCGAGCGAAGTCGCTTTGGCGCCGCGGCTTGGGTCGGCGATCACGAGCGCGAGGCCGTCCGCGCCGGTGCCGCCGCCGATCGAGACCGTGAATTCGATGTTGAGGTTGCGCGGATCGACGGCAGTCGGCCAGAAGGCGCTGCCCGCCTGGTTGCTCGTGGCCGCCGTGAGCACGAGGTTCTGTCCTTCCAGTTTGGTGCTGCCGTTCAGCTGCCAGCCGCCGGCGCTCGGATCGGGGATCGTCGGGCCACCTCCGCCTCCGCCTTCACTGGGCGTGTAGGTGTTCGTGAACACGATCGTGTTGGCGCCGGCGACGAGCGCGAACGCGGGCGCCGTCAGCTTGCCTGCCGACGCGGTCAGTTCGACGGGCGCAGCGCCGTTGACTGACGCGGTCGTGTTCCAGCCGCTGCCGCTCGGTGCGGCCTCGGCGACGGAGCAGCTCACGCCGGAGACAGCGCCAGCGAGCGTCGGCGTCGTGCTCCCGCCGTTGCCTAGCGCAGCCGTCGTGAAGCTCGACGGGCAGCTGCCGCTGTAGGCGAGTTGCGTTTCCGCCTGCGAGGACCCGGCAGGTGCGCTGATCGCGTTGGTGATCCTCAGGCTCGCGGTCGGCGGTTCTTTCGGCGGTTCTTCTTCGGGCGGCGGTTCGCTCGGCGCCGCGTCGCCGCCGACCACGACGTTGGCCGCCTTGTGCACGTCAGTGAGAGAGCCTGCGCCTCCGGTGAAGCCGAGCAGCACCTTGGCCGGCAGCGAGGCGACGGCGCTGCTGAGCGCTTTGGCGCCGTCAATCCACACGCTGACTGTGCCGTTCAGCGTTTCGACCTTGATGTGCCTGGTGGCCGTGCGCAGCGCTGGGATCGCGGTCGCAGTCGCGAGCCAGTGCAGCTGGCCTGCGCTTTTGCCGGCGCCGTCGCTGATGCCGGCGAAGTTGTTCGATGGATTGGCGGCGTTCCTGTACGTGTCGAACGCGACGGCGATGCCGGGGACTTTCGCGAAGCCGAGGCCGCCGCCGTTTTCACCGAGCGAGACGGGCGTGGCTTTGGTGGCGTCGGCGAGCAGCAGCGTCTGTCCGTCGGCGCCTGTGCCCGATCCGATCGTCTGGTCGAATTCGACGACGAGATGGCGGCTTTCGAGCGGCGTTTCGAAGAACGCCGAGCCGGCCGCGAAGGTCGTGGCGGCAGTCGTCTGCACGACGCCGGCGGCGATCGTGGCGGTGCCGTTGTGCGACCACCCGGCCCCGGGCGCCGGGACGGTGCCGTTGCCGCTGAAACGGACTTCGTGCAGGCCGGTTGCATCGTCGCCGTTGATCGTCCACGCACCGGCGGCGTAACCGGGGGCGCCAGGTTTGAACGCGACCATCTCGATGACCGTTTCACCGGGCGCGATCGTCGTGCCCTCGGCGAGCGAGCTGAGCGCGCTGAAGCTGGCGCCGACGGGCGGCTTGGACTTGGTGATCGTGACCGCCGTGCCGCCGGTGTTCTGGACGGTGAACGTCTTTGTCGCGGTGCCCCCTACGGGCACGTTGCCGAGTTCGTTGGCTTCGCCGGTGATCTTCAGGACACCCTGAGCGCCGGCGCTGCCAGATAGCCCGATTGCCGCCGTGCCGGCTGAGGTTTCCAGCGCGAGTTCGCCGTTGAAGTTGCCTTCGGAGGTCGGATCGAAGGTCGCTTGGATCGTGATCGCGGCGCCTGGTTCGAGCGTGCTGCCAGGCGCCGGCAGGCCGCTGGCGCCGAACGGCGCTGCCGGGGATTTGACCCCTTCGATCGTCAGCGGAGCGCCACCGACGTTGCGGAACGTGGCGCCGCCGGAGAGATGCCCGCCGACGGTCGTACCGCCGAAGGACAGCACCGTTGGTGAGGCTTCGAGCTTCGCCGTCGCCTGCTGGCCGATCCCCTGTAGGGAGAAGCTCAGCGGGCCTTTGTCGGTTTCAGCCACGAGCGTCGCCGCCTGCGGGCCGCTCTGGCTTGGTTCGAACGTGACCGGGACCTGCAGCGTCTGCCCGGCGGCCAAGGTCGTGGGGAGCGCCGGTGAGGATGAGCCGAGCGCGAACTGCGCGTTGCTCGAAGTCAGCTTGGTGATTTTCAGTGAGGTGTTGGCAGTCAGCGTGATCGTCTTCTGGCTGCTCGAGCCGATCGTCGTCGTCGGGAAGCTCGTCGACGGACCGCTCAGTGGCGGCGTCACGGGCGAGCCGAACGCGAGAACTTTGCCGTCGCGCGTGCCGACGTACAAGCGCCCGGCGCCGACCCCAGGCGTGGCGAACTTGGCGGCGGTGCCGATCGGAGCGCTGTAGCGCAGGACGGGTTTGCCTCCCACCGGGACCGGGTCATATGCGCGCAGCTGCGCACCGGCGCCGGTGCCGTTGGGCATCCACTCCAGCCACACGAGCGCCGAGCCGGAGCTCGTGCCTTCGGAGGTGATGATCGGCGCCCCCGTGCCGAAGCCGAACGCGTCCGAGGAGGTCGCCTGCAGCGAGAGCGTCGGCTGGCCGGTCCCGGAGACGCCGTACTGGTAGACGCGAAGGTAGCCGGAGGAGCCGCCGCCGGAGTTGCCGGCGGATGCGGTCGGGATGTAGACCCAGCCGCCGTTGCCCGGCCACGTGCCGGGGCGCGACCACACGCCGCCGTAGGGACCGATGCGCTGGACGACCTTGTCGGCACCGCCGGCGCCCTGCTTGAAGCCGCCGAGCTCGTCGCGGTTGAGCAGGTACACGTAGCCGTCCTTGCCGACGGCGACGGCGAGATGCGGGACAGCGGCGCTGCCGAAATACTGGCCGTTGAGGCCGGTGATACCACCGGAGGCGAAGTCGGCATCCCACGTGTCCAGCTGCTGGGCGTCGAACGGAGCGAAGAAGTCGGTGGGTTTGAGCGAGCCGTCGGCTTGGACGCTGAGACGGACGATCGACTCGCCGAGGCTGGCCGGCGGCGTTTTGCCGGGCGTTGGCGTCGATGGCGAGCCGGTGTTGCCGGTGCTGACGAGCAGCGTCCCGGAGCCGTCGGAGGTGATGCCTGCGCCGGACTGCCAGATGCCGGCGCCATCGCCGCTTGCGACAGCGACCCAGCGCGCCTTCGTCTGCCCGGTGCTGGAGACGCCGAACACCCACCCCTGCCAGGGTGAGGCGTCGCAGTCGGAGCCGAAGGCGGCGTAGACGACGCCGTTCATCAGCAGCAGGCCAGGGCGCTGCAGCTCCGTCCTCGGCTGGAAGGTCTGCCCAGGCTGATTCTGGGCGGTGCCTGAGAGTTGGACCGGGAAGCCGGCGCGCTCGGCGCCGGTGTTCAGGTCGATCGCGTCCATGTAGTAGCGCACGGTCCCGCTGGCGCCGGAGGCGTAGGCCTTGTGCGTGAGGTATCCCGTGTTCGTCGCCGGGTCGATGACCGGCGTCGCGGTCACGCCGATGTTCGGCGACAGATCGCCGCAGCCGATGTCAGCCGCTTTCCAAGCGGTGCCGGCAAGCGTGGTCGTCCATTTCTGAGCGCCAGTGGCCGGGTCGAGCGCGTAGACCTTGTTGTTCTCCGTCGCGACGATCACCTCGCCGTTGCTCAGCAGCGGCTGCGCATACACCTGACCTTCGACGTTGGCCGACCACAGCTGCCCGAACGTCCCGCCGCTGACGAGCTGCGGGGTGAGCGTGCCCTGTTCGGGGTACCAGCCGTCGCGCAGGTTGTCGCCAGAGTTCGTCGGTTCGGACGCGTGCGCCGCGGACGCGGCGAGCCCGAGTGCGAGCGACAGCACGAGCGCCGCGCACAGCAGCGCGCGCAACGCTGATCCGAGCCACTGCGAGCGCGACGGCAAACGGCGGGGCGCCGCACCGCGATCCGTCGCCTCGCTGTAGTTCCACGCATCGTGCGCTTCGCTCATTCGCCTTGCGGCATCCAAGCCGCCATCCCCTTGCATTCCGCCTTCTCCGGCCGGGTGTCCAATCCGGCCGCCGGATTCGGAGATGGTACAGGCTCAGGTGGAGATCTACCCGTTCTGCTGGTTGACGATCTCCGCTGTGCGCTCCTGCGGCGGCCCGGTGAGGCCACCGTCGATCGGCAGGCTCGGCAGGAGCGTCTCGTTGGTGAACTTGTCTGCGGCCTCCTTGGAGTCCCAGACGGCGGCGATCAGGATGCCGCCGTCGGTGGGTCCGGCGGCGTGAAACGTCTGCCCCTCGGGGAGGCCGCCGGGGGGGTGAACGACAGCGACGACCTTGCGATACTCATCCTCGGTGCCGCCGGGCCAGAAGTGCGTCATCAGGTAGCTCATTGAAGCCCTCTCTCTCGATTCGATAGGGGAGTTTCGTATGCGGCGTTCGGATCGCAACGGACGCTCGGCGGGCCGACGGCCGAGTGGCCGTTCGCCCCGAGCGGCTACTCGCCTACCCCTCCAGCAGGAGCAGCAGCGTGTCCGGGTGGACCCCGTCGGTCTTCATCGCCTCCGCCCCGGCATCTGACTCGATGACCGCGCGCCAGGCGTCCAGGTCGGGGATCTCGCAGAGCAGCCCGACCCGGTTCGAGCCCTCCGGGTCGCGGAAGGTCCGCACGGTGATTCCCATCGGTCCGAAGATCTCCTCGCGCTTGGGCGAGGCGAGCCAGTGATCGACGTCGTCGACATCGTGTGTGATCAGAACGGTCGGCATCAGACCTCATCTCCCGCCCGGCCGGTGGCCGTGCGATCTTGGTTGATTGCTACGCGCCGGATGACACGAGGCACGCGCCTCTCGGCCAGCCGCCGGTGCGTGGCGGCGCCGCGTCGCGAGGAACCTATCCGATTGGTGGTCAGGTGGTAACGGCGGCGAGCGCTAGTGCTTGAGCGTGAATTCCCGCTTGGCAGTGACCGGGGCCTTACCCGCCGGCGTGAAGCCGCCCTTGACCGTCAGCTTGACGCTCATGCGGTGCTTGAGCAGGCTGATGCCCTTGCCGGTCAGTTTGATCGTGAGCTTCTTCGTCGCAGGTGCGCTGAAACTGAGGCGCCCGCTTGCCTCGAGCACAGGCTTCGGCTTGGCCTTGCGCGCCAGGTGCGCCCCATTGGGCAGTAAGTACCAGTTGACGGTGAGCGTGCCGGCGCTAAGCGCCTTGAAGGAGTAGGAGTAGCTGTGCTTCTTGGAGAGCGAGGCGATCCTCGCGGCCTTGCCCTTGGGGAGTAGCTGGGAGAACAGGCTCGCTCTCAGCTGGGCGCTGCTCGGCCCGGCGCCGGCGCCGGGGAGCACTTTGGAGGTCGTTGCGATGGGCGCGATCGTCAGCGGGATCGAGGCGCTCGAAGCGCTCACGCCGAAGATGTCGCTGACACCGAGGACGCGCTCCAGGGGGATGCAGCAGCCAGCGCCGTCGCTCCGCTACGGTCGAGCGCATGGCGATCGAACGTATGGAGCATGTGGGCATCGTGGTCGACGATCTCGCGGCTGCGATCGCGTTCTTCGTCGAGCTCGGGCTCGAGTTGCAGGGCGAGGCGGCGGTCGAGGGTGGTTGGGTGGACCGCGTGGTCGGGCTCGAAGGGATCCGGGCGCAGATCGCGATGCTGCAGACCCCGGACGGCCACGGGCGTGTGGAGCTGGCGAAGTTTCACGCCCCGTCGAGCCGGGGCGGCGAGGAGCGCGCGCCGGCGAACACCCCCGGCATGCGACATCTCGCGTTCGCAGTC
>JBBSDZ010000093.1:0-8092 GCA_038240205.1 Solirubrobacterales bacterium
GCTCAGGCCTTGATCAGCGGGAGGATCTGGTCCTCCTCGAGCGAGTACTTGCCGGCCGCGTCGTCGCTGCCGCTGAGCGGGTACTCGCCGGTGAAGCACGCGTCGCAGTGCGTGGCGCGCTCGCCGCGCACCGCCTCGTAGACGCCGGCGAGCGAGAGGTAGTGAAGCGAGTCGCAGCCGAGCTCCGCTGCGATCTCCTCGGTCGTACGCCCGTGCGCGATCATCTCCTCGCGCGTGGACATGTCGATGCCGTAGTGGCACGGGTGCTTGATCGGCGGCGCCGAGATGCGCATGTGCACCTCGGCGGCGCCCGCGTCCTTGAGCATCTGCACGATCTGCCGTGTCGTGTTGCCGCGCACGATCGAGTCATCCACGACGACCAGCCGCTTGCCCGCGATCACCTCCGGCAGCGGGTTGAACTTCAACCGCAGCCCGTGCTTGCGCAGCTCCTGGCCCGGCTGGATGAACGTGCGCGCGACGTAGCGGTTCTTGACGAAGCCGTCGTCCTGGGGCAGGCCGGCAGCGCGCGCGAGGCCGCGGGCCGCCGGGTTGCCGGAGTCCGGCACGGCGATCACCAGGTCGGCCTCGACCGGAGACTCGCGCCAGAGGATCTCGCCCATGCGCCCGCGCGCGACCTGCAGCACCTGGTCGTTCATGCGCGAGTCCGGGCGCGCGAAGTAGATGTACTCGAACAGGCAGAACGCGCGCCTGCCGCCCGGCGCGACCATGCGGCTCTGCAGGCCCTCCTCGCCGAGCGTGACCATCTCGCCCGGCTCGACCTCGCGCACGAGCTTCGCGCCGATGATGTCGAACGCGCACGACTCGCTCGCCACGCAGTAGCGCTCTTGCGAGCCCGAGCCCTCCGGCCCGGGCGGAAGCACGCCGATCGAGAGCGGGCGCAGGCCGTGCGGATCGCGGAAGGCGACGACCCGGTCCTTCGTCATCACGACCGTCGAGAAGGCGCCCCGCAGGCGCGGCATCACCTCGGCGATCGCGTCCTCGACGCGATCGGCCGGGTGCGTGGCGATCAGCGCAGCGATGATCTCCGAGTCCGAGGTCGAGCTGAACGTGACGCCCGTCTCGAGCATCTCGTTGTGCAGCGCGACCGCGTTGATGAGGTTGCCGTTGTGCGCCAGCGCGACCTCGCGGCGGGAGCCGTTCGTGCCCTCCGAGCGCTGCACCGGCTGCGAGTTCTCCCAGGCGTTCGAGCCGGTCGTCGAGTAGCGCACGTGGCCGATCGCCAGCTCGCCGGCAAGCGTTCTCAGGTCGTTCTCGGTGAAGACCTGGTTGACCAGCCCGAGCTCGCGGCGCGTGATGATGTGCCCGCCGCGGTCCGCCGCCGCGATGCCTGCCGACTCCTGACCGCGGTGCTGCAGCGCGTACAGGGCAAAGTACGACAGACGCGACACCTCGTGATCAGGCGCATACAGTCCGAAAACTCCGCACTCATCGCGCGGTCCCTCACGCATTGAGGCACACGCTAGCAGGCGTTTTTCCGCTCAAGCGAACAGCTCCCCCAGGCTCGCGTGCGCCCGCCTCAGCGCGTCGATCGCGAGCTCGAACGGCTCCCCGTCGCCGCCCTCGCCGGCACCCGTGAACGACAGCGCCAGCGCATCGCCGCCGACCGCCCCGAGCCTGCGTACGGGCACCCGCTCGCCCAGCTCGCCCAGCGCCGCGGCCGCGCCGCTGACGATGAAGCCGCCCGAGCCCTCGCCGAACAGCGCCGCGCTCGCCCGCGCCGAGAGCCCCGCCACCACGCGCTCGCCCGAGTCTCCGTCGCCCGGCACGGACGTCGCTGCGTCCGCGAGCGTCTCCAGCCAGGCCGCGTCGAGCTCGGCGCGCGCGCCCAGCCCGCGCTCCAGGCAACACTCGGCGAGCGCCACAGCGAGGCCGCCCTCAGCGATGTCGTGCGCGCTCGACAGCGCGCCGACCGCAACCGCGTCGCGCACGGCCGCCTGCGCCGCGCGCACCGCTTCGACGTCGATCTGCGCCAGCCCGTCAGGCAGCTCGCGCCCGTGCAGCTTCTCCAGCTCGCTCGCCGCGAGCGACGGCGCGAACGGCCCGGCCAGCGCGATCTCGTCGCCCGCGCGCTGGAAGCCGAGGCGCCCGGCCAGGCGCGCGTCCGCCAGCCGCCCGACCATGCCGATCACCGGCGTCGGGTAGATCGGGCCTGTCGCGCCCTCGTTGTACAGCGAGACGTTGCCGCCGACGATCGGTGCCTGCAGAGCTCGGCACGCCTCGCCGAGGCCGCGCACAGACTCGCTCAGCTGCCAGGCGATGTGGCTCTTCTCCGGGTTGCCGAAGTTGAGGTTGTTGGTCGTGCCGAGCGGCTCCGCCCCAACGCACGCGAGGTTCGCCGCGCACTCCAGGACCGTCGCGATCGTGCCGCGATACGGATCGGCCGCAACGCGGCGGCCGTTGCAGTCGATGCTCACCGCCAGCGCGGTGCCGTCCGCCAGCGCGAGCACGGCCGCGTCGGCCTGCTCAGGGCGGCGCACCGTGCGCGACTGCACGATCGCGTCGTACTGCTCGAACAGGGGGCGACGCGAGGCGATGTTCGGACACGCCAGCAGCGCCAGCAGCGTCTCCTCGGCGCCAGAGCCGGGCGCCAGCGTCGCCGGCGCGGGCTCGTAGATCGGCGCGGATGGCTTCTGCGGATGGATGTCATACAGCGGGCAGTCATCGACGAGCGCTCGCACTGGCATCTCGCCGAGCAGCTCCGAGGACCCCGGATCCGAACCGCTGAGCACGCGTACCTGCTGTGAGTCGGTGACAGCGCCGATCGCCGCCCCGTTGACCTCCCACTTCTCACACAGCGCCAGCACCGCATCGACCTTGGCCGGCTCGACCACGCACAGCATCCGCTCCTGAGACTCACTGACCATCACCTCGAACGGCTCCATGCCCGCCTCGCGCAGTGGAATCCGATCCACATAAATCTCGATACCCACCTCGCCCTTGGAGGCCATCTCCGCCGCGGACGAAGTCAAGCCCGCCGCGCCGAGATCCTGCAGCGAGACGAGCAGGTTGCGCTGCAGCAGCTCCAGCGAGCACTCGAGCAGCTTCTTCTCCTCGAACGGATCACCGACCTGCACGGTCGGGCGCTTGTCCGACTCGCCCTCCCCGCCGGTGTCCGCGTGATCGAGCTCAGCCGAGGCGAGCACCGAGGCGCCACCGATCCCGTCGCGCCCCGTCGAGGCGCCGAACAGCACCAGCACGTTGCCCGGTCCGGCCGCCGCCGCGCTCATGAGCCGCTCGCGCTCGGCCAGCCCCAGCGCCATCGCGTTGACCAGGCAGTTGTGCTCGTACGGACCCTCGAAGTAGACCTCGCCGCCGATCGTCGGCACGCCGATCGAGTTGCCGTAGTGACCGATGCCCGAGACCGCGCCGTCGAGCAGATATCGCGTGCGCGTGCCCGCCTCGCCCGCCGGCTCGCCGAAGCGCAGTGAGTCGAGCACCGCGATCGGGCGCGCGCCGATCGCGAAGATGTCGCGCAGGATGCCGCCGACCCCCGTCGCCGCCCCCTGGAACGGCTCGACCGCGCTCGGGTGGTTGTGCGACTCGACCTTGAACGCGCACGCGAGGCCATTGCCGACGTCGACCGCGCCCGCGTTCTCGCCCGGTCCCATCACCACGTGGCGGCCCTCCGTCGGCAGCGTGCGCAGCAGCTTCTTGGAGTGCTTGTACGCGCAGTGCTCGCTCCACAGCAACGAGTACATCGCCAGCTCGAGCACGTTCGGCGGCGCCCCCTGCTTCTCGCACACCAACTCGTACTCCTGCGCCGTCAACCCCAGCGCGAGGGCGTCCTGCAACGTCGGGAGCGTCTGAGATGCCTCCGGCGGCACTAGGGCCTCACAGCCGAGGCCGGCACGAGCGCGAGGTGCGACGCCGAGGCACCGAGCACGGGATGTGGGTGCTCGATTGGCGACTGCGTATAACCATGGTAATACGCAACTCTTGAGAGCGATACCCCAACCAGTGCTCTGTAACAACCATGGTGATACAGCGCCCGATCGGCGAGCCCCCAGCCGCCGCTCGCTCGCGCGCAAGCCGGCGTCGTCATGCGCGCGCGCCCTCGACCGCGAGGCGCATCGACTCGAAGATGCGCAGGCCGTCCGTTGAGCCGCCCGTCAGCTCGTCGATGGCATGCTCGGGGTGGGGCATCAGCCCGAACACGTTCCCGGCCTCGTTGCACACGCCCGCGATGTCGTGCAGCGAGCCGTTGAAGTTCTCACCGGGCGCGTAGCGCAGCACGATCTGGCCGCGCTCGCGCATCGCCGCGAGCGTCGGCTCATCGGCGTAGTAGCGCCCCCACGCGTGCTTCGCAGGGATGCTCAGGCGATCGCCCGCGCTGCACGCGCCCGTGAAGGACGTCTCCGCGTTGAGCACCTCCAGATCGAGCTGGCGGAAGGTGAAGCGGCGATTGGCGTTCACCAGCAGCGCGCCCGGCAACAGCCGCGCCTCGCACAGCACCTGAAAGCCGTTGCAGATCCCCAGCACCAGCCCGCCTTCGCGCGCGAACTCGATTACCGACTCCATCGCCGGCGCGAACCGCGCGATCGCACCCGCGCGCAGGTAGTCGCCGTAGGAGAAGCCGCCTGGTACGACGATCGCGTCGGCGCCGCGCAGGTCACGATCGCCGTGCCAGATCAGCTCCGCCTCACCGACGCGCTCGGCCGCCTGCAGCGCATCGACCTCGTCGCAGCTCCCGGGAAACTGAAGGACGCCACACTTCATCTGGCAGGTCGGGATCCGGCGCACGTCGGCGTCATCCGAGCAGCTCGACCTCGAAGTCCTCGACCAGCGGGTTTGCGAGCAGCTTCTCGCACATCGGCTGCAGCTGCGAGGCGTCCTGCACGTCGAGCTCGACGAGCCGCCCGACGTGGACGTTCCCGACGCCCGCGAACCCGAGCGCCGGCAGCGCCCGCTCGACGGCGACGCCCTGTGGATCGAGGATGCCCTGCTTCGGGCGGATGAGAACGCGCGCCCTCACGCCGCGCCCGTGAGCTCCAGCCACTTGTGGAACGGCTCGCCGGTGATCAGCTCGTACGCTTCCAGGTAGCGCATGCTCGTCCCGGCGATCACCTCCTCCGGCAGCGCAGGCGCGGGCGGCTGCTTGTCCCAACCGCTCTCCGCGGCCCAGTCGCGCACGTACTGCTTGTCGAAGCTCGGTTGCGAGCGGCCGACCTCGAAGCCCTCCGCCGGCCAGTAGCGCGAGGAGTCGGGCGTCAGCACCTCGTCGCCGAGCACGAGCGTTCCGTGCTCGTCCAGGCCGAGCTCGAACTTCGTGTCCGCCAGGATCACCCCGCGCTCGCGCGCATGCTCAGCGGCGAAGGAATACAGCTCGATCGAGACGTCGCGGACGCGCTCCATCAGCGCGCGGTCGCCGACCAGCTCGGCTGCCTGGTCGAAGTCGATCGCCTCGTCGTGGCCCTGCTCGGCCTTCGTGCTCGGCGTGAAGATCGGCTCGGGCAGCCGCTCGGACTCGCGCAGGCCGGCCGGCAGCGGGATCCCGGAGACCGTTCCCGTGGCTTGGTAGTCCTTCCAGCCGGACCCGGTGATGTGCCCGCGCACGACGCACTCGACCGGCAGCATGAGCAGGCGGCGCACGACGAGCGCGCGGCCGCGGACCTCCTCCGGGACGCCGTCAGTCGCCGAGATCAGGTGGTTCTCGACGATCTGCCCTGTCTTCTCGAACCAGAACACGGACAGCCCCGTCAGGACCTTGCCCTTGTCCGGGATCGGCGTCGGATGAACTGCGTCGTAGGTGGAGATGCGGTCGCTCGCGACCATCAGCAGCGGCGGCGTGTCCAGATCGGCCGACCCCGCGAGGTCATACATCTCGCGCACCTTGCCGCTGGCGATTAGTGGCAGGTCGGCGAGCGTCGTCACTTGGCGCGATGCTACCAGCGAGATCGGTGGCGCGGAGGTCGCCTTATCCTGGCGGCGATGCCTGCAGGCGCCCCCTATCAGCCATCGATCGAGCAGGACGGCCAGGACGGCGCACCGCCGCTGGTGCTCGTCCACGGAACGCCGCTGGACCTCCGCTGCTGGGACGCGCTCGTGCCGACGCTCGCTAAGAGCCTGCGCCCGATCCGCTACGACGTGCGCGGGCACGGGACGGCGGCGGCGAGCGCCGTGCCCGGCTCCTACGACGTGCTCGCCGAGGACCTGCTCGGCGTGCTCGACGCGCTCGCGGTCGAGCGCGCGCACGTCGTCGGGCACTCCTTCGGCGGTCAGATCGCGCAGGCGTTCGCGCTGCGCTTCCCGGCGCGGCTGGCTTCGCTCACAGTCGTGTGTGCCCGCGCGCGGCCGTTTCCGCCGTTCGCCGAGGCGGCCGCGACGATCCGCGCAGACGGCCCCGAGGCGCTGGTCGAGCCGACGCTCTCGCGCTGGTTCTTGCCGCAGGCGCTGTCGCCGAGCGCCCCGGCCGAGGAGGCCACCGCCGTCGCCTACGCACGCGAGCGGCTGCGCGACGCACACCGCGAGAGCTACGCGCGGTCGCTGGAGCTGATCGCGCGCTTCGACGTGCTCGAGCAGCTCTCCGAGGTCCAGGCGCCCGCGCGCTTCATCGCCGCAGAGCGCGACGCGATCTCATCCCCGCAGGAGCTCCGGCGCTCCAGTGAAAGCGCCCGGCACGGCAGGTTCGAGCTATTCGCAGGCGCGGGTCACCTGCTGCCGCTCGAGCAGCCGCGTGCTCTCGCGCGCATGCTCGTTGACGGCCTCGCCACGGGCGGCTGAGCTCAGGCGCCGTCGCTCCTAGGTGGCGAGCGCCCGGTCGAGCCGTCCGACGATTTCCTCGGCGTAGCGGATGTAGTGCTCGTAGTCGAAGATCGCGTCGAGGTCGAGCCCGAGCGGTTGCACGCGCGGGTCGTGCTCGAGCAGACCGCGCAGGTGCGTGCCCTCGTCCCAGGCCTGCTGCGCGAGCTCCTGAGCGACGCGGTAGGCGTCGTCGCGCGACATGCCCGTCTCCACGAGCGCGAGCAGCACGCGCTGTGAGAACAGCGCGCCGTGGGTCAGCTCGAGGTTCTGGCGCATGCGCGCCGCGTCGACGGTCATGCCCTGCGCGAGCGCGCTCGCGCGGGTCTGGAGGTAGTCGAGCAGGATCGTCGAGTCGGGCAGGATCACGCGCTCGACCGAGGAGTGACTGATGTCGCGCTCGTGCCACAGCGCGACGTTCTCGAGAGCCGCCTGCGCGTTCCCGCGCAGCACGCGCGCGAGCCCGGAGATCTGCTCGGCCTTGATCGGGTTGCGCTTGTGCGGCATCGCCGACGAGCCCTTCTGACCGGCGCGGAACGGCTCCTGCACCTCCCTGACCTCTGTGCGCTGGAGGTGCCTGAGCTCCGTCGCCAGGCGCTCCATGCCGGCGCCGGCGAGCGCCACGGCGCTGAGCAGCTCGGCGTGGCGGTCACGCGCGACGACCTGCGTGGAGACGTCCTCGCGCTGGAGGCTGAGGCGCCCGAGCACGCGCTGCTCGAACTCCGGGCTGGTCGCCGCGTAGGTGCCGACAGCGCCGGAGATGGCGCCAACGGAAACCTGCGCGAACGCGCGCTCCAGGCGCTGGGCGTTGCGATGAGCCTCGAAGGCGAAGCCGGCGAGCTTGACGCCGAACGTCGTCGGCTCGGCGTGCACGCCGTGCGTGCGCCCGACGCACAGCGTCGTTGAATGCTCGCGAGCGCGGGCTGCAAGCGCGGTGACGAGCGCATGCGCCCCCGGCAGGATCACCTCGCCTACTGCGCGCAGCTGTAATGCGAGGGCGGTGTCGAGCACGTCAGAGGAGGTCAGTCCGAAGTGGATCCAGCGGCCGGCCTGGCCGGCGGAGGCGCCGAGCACGTCGACGAACGCGGCCACGTCGTGATCAGTCACACGCTCGCGCTCGTCCACCGCGGCGACGGTGAAGCTCGCGGCGCGGATCGCCTCGAGATCCTCCGGCGAAGGCCCCTCGCCGCCGCCGAGCAGCGCGGGCAGCTCCTCACACGCAGCCACCTCCACCTCGCGCCAGCTCTCCATGCGCGCTTCGTCGGTCCACAGGCGGCCGAGCTCCGGGCGCGTGTAGCGGGCGATCATCGCCTCGGTGTCTCTCTCACGGGAA
>JBBSDZ010000094.1:0-7970 GCA_038240205.1 Solirubrobacterales bacterium
CCTTGTCCTCCTCGTCATGCGTCACCGCGTCGATGCCGCTCTCGAGGACTCGCAACCTCGTCCCGCCAGGCTCCTCGACCAGGCTGAACTCGACGAGCGCCGAGTTACTCTGATCCGGCCTGGCGCCTTGCGGATGGTTCCAGCGAAACGAGAACCGGCGGAACGGCTCCGCCTCGACGACCTGGATCGGCACGACCAGGTCGGACTCCTTCCTTCCGCCGCGGCCTCCCGGCTTCCACGTGAGCGTGCCATCCGCATCGGCTCGCGCCTCGACGTCCGCCTCGTCACTGAACCAGCGGCCGATCTGCTCCGGGTCGGTTATCACGCCCCAGACGACCTCCGGGCTCGCCGCGATCAGGATCTCTCGTTCGACGCTGTCAGCGGCCACGTTTGAAGCTCCTTCATTGATATGCAACCGTTGGTTGCGCGACGTGTGGCAGAGATTAGCAACCAAGGGTTGCGCGTGTCGCGTGGCTGCGAACCTCAAAGGCGCACACCGGGCCGTGCGATGACGCCGCGCCTCGCTCGTTTGCCGTTCGTATATGCTTCGCGACGAGTGTCATGGGGGGAGTGAATCGGACATCTGCCAGAGTGAACCCGCCGCCTGCGGCGAGGCGAGGCACTCTGGTGCTTTGCCTCTCGGTTCTGGCGTGCGCGCTGTGGGGCTCTGCCTCGGCCGAGGCGGCCCTGTTCGCGCGGCTCCCGGGGGAAATGGCCGAACGACGGTCGAACCCCGTGGCCGCGCTCCTTCCGAGCGGGAAGGTGCTGGTCGCGAGCGGCTACAACCCGAGCGGACAAGACCTCAAGACCGCAGAGCTGTTCGACCCCGCGACGGGCAGCTTCGAAAAACTCCCGGCCGAACTGAAATTCGGGCGGGAGGAAAGCGCTTCCGCGACGCTTCGCGACGGGAAGGTTCTGCTCGCCGGAAGCGGCGCTGCAGGTTCGCTGAAGACCGCCGAACTGTTCAACCCCGCGACCAACGCGTTCGAAAGCATCGCTGCCGAACTGACGGTCGAACGAGACGGCGCGGCCGCCGCGCTGCTCCCGAGCGGCAAGGTCTTGATCATGGGCGGAGGCAACAGCGGCAAAGATCTGACTAGCGCCGAACTCTACGACCCTGAAAAACGGACCTTCGAAGCGATCAGCTCGCAGATGTTGATCGCTAGGTACTCGCCCTTCGCTGCGACGCTCCCCGACGGACGCGTGCTCGTCGGCGGTGGCTCAAATCTGACGAGCACGCCGGAATATCTCAAGAGCACGGAACTGTTCAACCCGGCGACGAACAGCTTCGAAGCCTTCGCGGGATCAGGGCACGAAATGACCGAAAATCGTGGCGAAGTGGGCGTCGCCACTCTGCCCAGTGGAAAGGTCTTGATTGCAGGCGGATACAACTCGGCGAGCAAATCGCTCGCCAGCGCCGAACTCTTCAATCCCCAGTCGGGAGTCTTCGAAAGGCTCCCCGGGGAACTCGCTGAACCGCGCGACGGTTCTGCCGGCGCGCTTCTTCCGGACGGCAGAGTGCTCCTCGCGGGCGGCTACAACGAAAGCAAAGGGGCCGAATACCTGAAAACGGCAGAAGTCATGAACGTGACTGCTCCCGTCGTCACTACCGCCCCTGCATCCAGTGTCGGAGCCGCGAACGCGATCCTCAACGGAACGGCACTCTCGGACACCTCGAGCAGTGCCTACTTCCAATACGGGACGAGCACCGACTACGGCGCCACGACCGCTCGGCAGACCGTTGGGGCCTCGCTCGGCCCGCTCTCGGTCACCGACGCGCTCGCCGGCCTCTCGCCGGGCAGCGCCTACCACTACCGCGTCGTCGCCGAAAACGGGGGCGGCCCGAGCTTCGGCGCCGACCAGACTTTCACCACTGCGCGCGCAGCTGCCTCCGGTCCGCGACGAGCACCGCTGCTCACGGGAGCCACGCAGTCGCACGCCCGGTGGCGCGAGGGCAGCAAGCTCGCGCGCCTCAGCAAGAAGTCGGCTCCGGTTGGAACGACGTTCGCTTTCAGGCTTGATCAGGCTGCGACTACGACGTTCGCGTTCGCTCAGCAGACCGGCGGTCGCAGGGTCAACGGCAAATGCGTCGCCCAGCGGCGGAGCAACCGGCACAAGCACGCGTGCAAACGGACGGTCCTCCGCGGCACGCTTTCTCTCAGCGGGCACGCCGGTAACAACAAGGTCAGCTTCCAAGGCCGCATCTCGCGTTCGAAGAAGCTCCGGCCCGGCTCGTACACGCTTCTCATCACAGCGACGAACGCTGCAGGCCAGCGTTCAGTGGCGCAGCGCCTGACCTTCACGATCGTGCCGTAGCGAGGCGCTGGGCAGTGCCATTGCGCGCCGCGGGCGTGCAGCGGATCGACGCCCGTCAGTCGCGGCGCCGGTTCGCGCGGCAGGTGAACGCTCCTCCTGCGAGACTTTGCGAGCGATGCGCCGCCTCAACCACCTGCTTCTCGCGACGCTTGAAAAGCGCTGAGCGGTGCCTGGGGCGGCTGAGCAGGACGCCACCCCTCCCGCTCGCGTCGCCGGGGCGGGCGATCTCGATCGTGCCACGGCCACCCTTTGGGCGGCCTTCCGCGAGGACCCGCTGTGGAGCTGGGCCTTCCCTGGCGCAGAGAAGCTAGATGTCTGGTGGCGATTCCTCGTGCGCAGTGCGCTTCGCCATCGAAGGGTCTGGATAGCCGGTGACTACGACGCGGTGAGCGTCTGGATCCCGCCCGGTGCAGACGAGCTGAGCGAGGCGGAGGAGGCGCAGGTAGAGCCGCTGCTCGAGGAGCTCCTCGGGCCGCGTGCGCCGCAAGTCGTGCAGCTGCTCGATCGGTTCGCCGAATCGCACCGGACGGACACGCCCCACTACTACCTCAGCCTGCTCGGGACCGATCCGGCGCTCCGCGGTCGCGGGATCGGGATGCGACTGCTCGCGGAGAACCTCGCTCGGATCGACGAGCATCGGATGCCGGCGTACCTGGAGTCGAGCAACCCGGCCAACGTCGAGCGCTACGAGCGTCTCGGCTTCTCTCCCATCGGGAGCTTCTCCACGCCTGACGATCGCCACACGGTGGCGACGATGTGGCGCGAGGCGCGCTGAGGCACAGACTCGACGGCGCCCTACGCGATCGAGAGCCAGCTCTCGTGGCTTCGCGGCACGGGCTTCGCCGACGTGGACTGCATTTTTCAAGGATTGTCGCTTCGCGGTGATGGTCGCGTGGCGCCCGGCAGAGCTTGCTGCCCCGTCTGGAGCCGGAGCTTTGAACGCGTAACCCCAACTGCTCCATGCGCGAGCACGATCGAGACGCCGTGTGCGGAGCCTAGGCGCGCTCGGCCCGCGAACGGCGCCGTTGCCACTTGCGGCCGATCTCGCGCAGCATCGTCGGATAGACGATCAGGTAGCGAAACGGGGCGATCGCCTTCATGTAGAGAGCCCCGAGCGGGCCGTTCGGCTTCACGAGCACGGCCATCTGCCCGCGGTAGGCGCCTGCGCCGTCGGGCACCCAGGAGAGGTGGAGCAACCCGTGCACGGTCCGGTTGGCGAGCTCGAGCGCCCACTCGTCGTCGGTCAGGTACAGCGGCGTGAAGGGAAGGTCTGCAGACTGCGGGCCTGACGGCGCGTCGCGCAGGTCGGCCGGCAGGCGGTCGCGCAACGTGGGCACCCTCGCGCCGAGCCCGGCGTCGGGGCTGTCCCAGCCGAGCAGCTCGCCGAGCTTCCAGCGGATGTCGAACAGCAGGCGCACGGGGCCGGAGGAGCCTTTGCCGGGGTCGAAGGAGCTCATCAGCTCGACGAGCTGCGGGAAGTCGTCTGGACCGCCTGGCGTGGGCAGCGCCCACACGTCCTCGAGGTGGAAGTCTTCGGCGAGCTCGTGGATCCGCCAGGGCTGAGAGGTGTGGGCGGTGTTCGCGAGCTTCGTCATCGGCGGTCCTGTTATACGGTAGCGTATATGAGGCGCGACCATATCTGCGGCGGCGTGAGCTCGCTTGGGCAGCGGCTTAGATAGACGATGCCCCCGGCCCGCACGCCACGCAGCAGGTGGACCGAAGAGGGCCTGAAGGCGCTCGCCGCGGGCGGCCCGGATGCTGTGCGCGTGGAGACGCTCGCGCGGGCGCTCGGTGTGACCAAGGGCGGCTTCTACGGCTACTTCGACGACCGCCAGGCGCTGCTGGAGGAGATGCTCGACGAGTGGGAGCGGTCGATGATCGATCAGGTGATCGAGCGCGTCGAGAGCGACGGCGGGGATGCGAGAGCGAAGCTGGCGCGCCTGTTCGCGCTGGCGTCCTCGCGCCGAGCGCAGGCGCTGATGGGCGTCGATCTCGCGATCCGTGACTGGTCTCGGCGCGAGCGGCCTGTCGCCGCGCGCCTTCGCCGCGTCGACAACCGGCGAATGGATTACATGCGCTCGCTGTTCGGCGCCTTCTGCGATAACGAGGACCAAGTGGAGGCCCGCTGCACGATCGCCTTCTCGCTGTTCGTGGGCAGTCGCTTCATCGCCGCCGATCACCGGGCGCGCAGCCGCGCCGACGTGATCGAGCTGATCCTGAGCGGGCTGCTCGGCTAGGGCGTGCGCAGCGGCCCGGGAGCCTGGCGGGACCAGTTGGCGCAGCCGGTGGCGCCGACCGCGCGTGCCGCAGCGTCGAGCTTCTGGCTGAGGCGGCCGGTCGCCGCTTCGAAGTCCGCCAGGCCGCTCGCATCGCGAGCGTGCGCTCTCGCCCGGGAGCTGTCGAGCGCCTGCTGCGCGGAGCGGTTCTTGAGGATGAATTCGTTCCACTGATTCTTGACGCTCGAGCTCGGCGTGAGCGCGGACAGCGCAGCCACCGCCCGGTCGGTGATCGGCGTGACCTTGTCGAGATAGGCGGCCGCCGATGTGGGATTGGTGCGGAAGTCGGCAGGCAGCGCTCCGACCGCCTGGATCTTGGCGGTCGCTTCCTCACACACCTTGTTGGCGCTCGCGTCGATCTGCGTGCGCGACAGCCCGCTCGCACCATTGCTACTGCTGCTGCCGCATCCGGCGACCATGAGCGCGGCCATGAGCGCGATCGCGACGCAAGCCCGGCGGGGAGTCATGCCCGTCACGCTTGTGCGCGAACGCCGGCCAGTCATGCGCGGATGCGGGCGAGTGCGAGCTGGATGCGGCGGAGCGGGTCGGATGACGCGGAGTATCGCTGACGCCCCGGCTGCCGGGCCGGTGCCGCGGCCGCTGCTCCGCAAACCGTGCTCGGCCGCTTCTACGCCGCTCACGGACCGCGTGATGGTCCCTCTTGGGCGCACGTGCGTAGGGGCTGGGTATCGGCTCGAGCCAGCTTGGAGGCCGGTCGCGCCGATCTTGCCCCCAAAACAAGCATGGAGAAAGCTATGACCCCCCGGATCAACCTCGACGAGGTTGATGTCGATGGCGCGTTGCGCGAGACCGCAGACGCTGTCTCTGGAGACACCCGTCTCACGTTCCTGAAGAAGGCCGGCGTCGCCAGCGGAACGCTCATGAGCGGAGGCGCGATCCTGTCGGCGCTTGCGCCCAGCGCGAGCGCGTTGCCAGGGCTCCGGCACGGTGCCGGCGGGCGCGTCGGTCGGCCGGCCCGGCCTCGTCATCGTCGCGGCGGGCGACGACCGCCTGCTGACGCGGCGCAGTCGAGGCACAGGACGCTTTCCGGCATCGCACGCAGCCGCGCCTGCACGATCGGCTTCTCACAGACATCGCAGGTGCCGTATGTGCCCTCGTCGAGCTTGGCGAGGGCTCGTTCGATGCGCAGCAGCGCCGTCTCCAGCGATCGCCCGACGCCGATCTCGGTGAGACGGCTGACCGCCTCCGTCGTGCCGTCGCCGATGCGCTTTCCAAAGCCCTGCGCGCTGCCCAGCTCCGGGCGTTTGGCCAATGCCGCGACGCGCTCTCGCGTGCTCGCACGGCTCTTTTCGAGCTCCCTGCGAACCTGCTCGAGGTCGATCTCAATCGGGGTTGCCACCCCTTGGTTCTACCCCGAAGGGCGAGACCCTCACGCAGGACGCCTACGCTGGAGCAGACATGTTCGTGCTTGCCCTGATCCTCGTGCCCGTCGTCGAGGTGTTCGTTTTCGTCGAGGTCGGGCAGGCGATCGGCTGGCTCCTCGCGCTCGTGCTGCTGCTCGGAACTTCGCTGCTCGGCGCGCGACTGCTGCGCATCAAGGCGCGCCTGACCGTTCAGCGACTCTCGCTGGCCGTATCGGAGCGCCGCCCGCCGGCGAAGCCGACGATCGACGGTGCGATCGAGCTCCTCGGGGCCGCCCTGATCGCGGTGCCCGGGTTCGTTAGCGACGGCGTCGGGGCGGTGCTGCTGCTTCCGCCTGTCCAGCGCTTCGCGCGACGTCGTATCTCTCAGCGCTACGCGCGTCGCATGATGAGCTTTCTCGCTCGTACACCGCGCTTCGCGCCGGGCGGCCACGATACGCGCTGGGCCGATGCCGAGGCGAGTGCGATCGACGACGATCTCGGGCGGCTCGGTCACTAGCGCGCCACTGGCGCGAGGCTGCAAGGTACGTGCGATCGTGCGAACGATGCCCTCGACCAAGGCCTTGGCGCGCACCGTCATCCCAGCGCTCGCGCTGCTCGTCTCGCTCAGCGCCTGTGGATCGGGTCAGGCGGCGCGCTCGACTGTCCCTGCTCGCGCCTACGCCACTGCCTCCGCCAAGGGCGTGCGCCTGATCAAGGTGGCGAGCTTCGACGAACCTGTGTATGTGACGGGAGCGCCGGCTGAAGCGAGCCGCGTGTTCGTCGTGCAGCGCGGCGGGCAGGTGAGGCTGCTCCTCAACGGGCGCGTGCAGGCGAGGGCATTCCTCGACATCGGCAGCCTCGCCTACGACGGCGGCGGCACCGAGCAGGGCCTGCTCGGGCTCGCGCTCGCGCCTGACTACAAGAGCAGCGGCCGCTTCTACGTCGACTACACCGACGCTCACAACAACATCGAGGTTGTCCAGTACCGGCGCTCGGCGGGCAACCCCGATCTCGCCGACCCTGCGAGCGCGCACATGCTGCTGAGGATCGACCACCACGCCTTCTCCAACCACAATGGCGGGCAGCTCGCGTTCGGCCCGGACGGCGATCTGTACATAGGCGTCGGCGACGGCGGCAACGAGAACGACCCGGACAACAACGGGCAGAACACGAATACGCTGCTCGGCAAGATCTTGCGGATCGCCCCGACGGCGGCCGGCGGCTACACGATCCCGGCCGGCAACCCGTTCGCGCACCAGCCCGGCAGGCGCCCGGAGATCTGGGCGTACGGCCTGCGCAACCCCTGGCGCTTCTCCTTCGATCGCTCGAGCGGAGCCTTGATCGTCGGCGACGTCGGCCAGGATCAGCAGGAGGAGATTGACTTCGCGCCAGCCGGCGCCGGCGCCAACTACGGCTGGAGCGTCTTTGAGGGCACGCGCCACAACAAGCCCGGCGATGCGCCGGGCGCCGTCGCGCCTGTGCTCACGGCCTCGCACGGCAGCGGCTACTGCGCGATCATCGGCGGCTACGTCGTGCGCGACAGATCGCTGCCGAGCCTCTACGGTCGTTACCTGTTCGGCGACTACTGCCGCCCACAGATCGAGTCGGTCGTGCTTCGCAACGGCCACGCGAGCGGACTGCACGCGAGCGGCCTGTCGGTGAGCGGCCTTTCATCGCTCGGGCAGGACGCGCGCGGGCACATCTACGCGACCTCGCTCGGCGGCTCTGTCTACCGGCTGGCAAGCCGCTAGCGCCACTGAGCCCGCGTGGACGGGCGCGCCGGGCTCGGGCCACGGGTACGCCAGGCCCACCACAGGCACGCCTCGCTCAGATCACGGGCGCGTGCCGGTGCTTTGCGAACAGCTCGAGCGTAAAGCGTCCTGCGGGATGCTCGCGGGCGCGTTCGATGAGCGCTGCGGTCTGCGCCGGCAGCACCTCCGGCTGCGGCAGCGAGACGCCGTAGCCAGGCGGCAGCACCATCGGAGCCGCCAGCGCCGCGAAGGTCAGGTCGGCG
>JBBSDZ010000095.1:0-7945 GCA_038240205.1 Solirubrobacterales bacterium
CGAACGCCGTTCCGCAGGTGCTCGACGCGCTCGTGGTGGACGTGCCGCGCAGCGGCGGAGACGGCGAGCTGTGGATGGTGCTGTTCGCCGTGCTCGAGCGCGGCGTGAAGCTCGACAAGGAGCTGAGCGCCCAGATCAAGCGCCGCATCCGCGAGGACTGCTCGCCGCGCCACGTTCCCAACGAGATCAGGCAGATCGAGGAGGTGCCGCGCACGCTCTCCGGCAAGGTCCTCGAGGTGCCGGTCAAGCGCATCCTCATGGGCACGCCCGCCGAGCAGGCAGCGAGCGTCGACTCGCTCGCCAACCCCCGCTCGCTCGACTACTTCGTTGCGATGGCTGCAGAGATGGGGGCCGCCGGCTAGGGCGGCGCCCCGCGCAGCGCCACGATCTCCTAGAGGCCGAGGGAGCGGCCGACGATCTCCTTCATGATCTCGTTGGCGCCACCGTAGATGCGCGTGACGCGCGCGTCGGCGAAGGCGCGCGCGATCGGGTACTCGGTCATGTAGCCGTAGCCGCCGAACAGCTGCAGGCAGCGATCGATGACGGTGCCCTGCAGGTCGGTGCACCACCACTTGGCAGTCGCGGCGTCCTCGGGCGTGAGCTCGCCGGCGTCGAGCGCCTCGGTGCAGCGGTCGACGTAGGCACGGGCGATGTCGACTTCACCGCGCACCTCGGCGAGCGTGAAGCGAGAGCTCTGGAAGGAGCCGATCGGCTGACCGAAGGCCTTGCGCTCGCGTACGTACTCGAGCGTCCAGCCGATCGCTGCATCGGCGGCGGCGACGGCGGAGGCGGCGATCGAGAGGCGCTCCTGGGGAAGGTTCGAGACGAGGTAGCGGAAGCCCTCGCTCTCCTCACCGAGCAGGTTCTCGGCGGGCACGTGCACGTCGGCGAAGGACAGCTCAGCGGTGTCCTGGGCGTGCTGACCGATCTTCTCGAGGTTGCGACCGCGCTCGAAGCCCTCCATGCCGCGCTCGACGATCATCAGGCTGATGCCGCGATGGCGCTCGCTCGGGTCGGTCTTGACGGCGAGGATCACGAGGTCGGCGTTGATGCCGTTGGTGATGAACGTCTTGGAGCCGTCGACGACGTAGTGATCGCCGTCGCGGCGAGCGCGCGTGGACATCGACGCGAGATCGGAGCCGATGCCCGGCTCGGTCATAGCGAGCGCTGTGATCAGCTCGCCGGAGACGATCCCGCCGAGCCAGCGCTCACGCTGCTCCTCGTTGCAGTAGGTCGTGAAATAGGGCAGGCAGATGTCGTTGTGCAGCGTGATGCCGAGGCCGAAGCCGCCGACACCTGCGCGCTGGGTCTCTTCGCCGACGATCAGGTTGAAGCGGAAGTCCTCCGCGCCGGCGCCGCCGTACTGCTCTGGAACGGACATGCCGAGGAAGCCGCCGCGCCCGGCCAGCGCGAACACCTCGCGCGGGACGAGCCCCTTGCGCTCCCATTCGCCGTAGCGGCCCTCGTCGCCGAGCACCTCGCGCGTCAGGAACGTGCGGAAGCTCTCGCGGAAGTCTTCGTGGACGTCGTCGAAGAGGGTGCGGCGCATTGCAGCAGTATCGCGGAGGGCGGCGCCGGTCGCTGCCGCGCTCAGCGAAACGCGGGCTTGGCCAGCAGCACCTGCACGTCCTGAATCCGCCGCTCGCGAAAGCCACCCTCGCAGTAGCAGAGGTAGAGCTCCCAGAGCCTGCGGAAGCGCTCGTCGTAGCCGAGCTCAGACAGCTGCTGGGTGGCGGCGAGGAAGCGTTCGCGCCAGTGGGCGAGCGTGGTGGCGTAGTGCGCGGTGATGTCCTCGATGCCGGCTTGGCGGAAGTCGGTGACGCGCGCGGTGCAGTCGGCGATGACCTCGAGCGAGGGCAGGCAGCCGCCGGGGAAGATGTGCGTGTTCATGAAGCTGCGCCCGGCCTTCTCGACCTCATAGGCGCGGTCCTCGATGACGATGGCCTGCAGCAGCATGGCGCCGTCGGGCTCGAGCAGCTCCGAGCACCGGCGGAAGAAGGTCGGGAAGAACTGCCAGCCGACGGCCTCGATCATCTCCAGCGAGACGAGCTTGTCGTAGCTGCCGCGCAGGTCGCGGTAGTCCTCGAGCAGGATCGTGACGCGATCTTGCAACCCCGCGGCACGCACGCGCTCGCTGGCGTAGTCGTGCTGCTCGGCGGAGATGGTGGTGGTGGTGACGCGGCAGCCGTAGCGCTCGGCTGCATAGACGGCGAAGCCGCCCCAGCCGGTGCCGATCTCGAGCACGTGGTCGTCGGGGCCGAGCTGCAGCTTCGAGCAGACGCGCTCGAGCTTCACGAGCGAGGCCTCCTCGAGCGTCAACCCAGACGGCTCGAACACGGCGCAGGAGTACATCATGGTCGGATCGAGGAACTGCGCGAACAGCTCGTTGCCGAGGTCGTAGTGCGCGGCGATCTGCTCGCGCGAGCGCCGGGGCGTGTTGCGCTCCAGCCAGCGTGCCCAGCGCTGGACGGGGATGAGCACGGGGGCGAACACGCGTCGCAGGCGATCGAGGAAGCCCACGTTGAGCGCGGCGATGCGCGTGAGCGCGACGAGGTCGTCGCAGTCCCACAGCCCGTCGACGTATGCCTCGCCGAGGCCGAGGCTGCCGCGCAGCATCTGCCGGTAGAAGTGCGGCGAGCGCACGTGCAGCACGGCGGCGAGGGGGCGCTCGGGATCGAGTTGCCCGAAGCAGAAGCTCTCGGACCCTTCGACGAGCGTGAGCGTGCCGCCGTGCATGTGCTTGAGCAGTCGCAGGACGAGCAGACGGGCGAGAGGATCGATTGATGATCGGCTCCGCCGCTGTGCGTGCGTCGTGTCGCTTGCGGGCCTTGCCGGGGAGGACTCGCGCGGGGCGATCGGGTTGAGCGTGCTCACGAGGAGCGCTCCGCGCCGCTGGTGCCCTTGTCCGGGTGGGCGTGGTAGTCGGCGCCGCGCAGCTTCAGTCGCAGGGCGTGGGTGTAGATGCGCGTGGTGAAGCGCAGGGTGAGCAGTGGGTAGCGGGCGAGCATCCGCCGCATCTCACGCGCGGTCAACTCGCGCCGGCACAGCGACAGCGTGGCGTCGAATATCGGCTTGCCGCCGTCCTTGATCGATTCGATGTGCACGGACAGCCGCTCGGCCGGCTCGCTGAGGCGCCAGTCATAGCTGCTGTCCATGCCCATCAGTGGGGAGACGTGCAGCGCCTTCTGAAACTGCGAGCGCATCACGTCGCTGCCGCGCACGCCGCCGCGCGCGGCGACAGGCATGACGTAGGCGTGGCTCTCGCCCCACGGCGTGTTGGTGACGTACGCGATCACGGCGCGCACGTGCTCGCCGGCGGCGTCGAAGCAGTAGTAGAAGCTGACCGGGTTGAAGCAGTGCCCGAGGTAGCGCAGGTGCGTGAGCAGGCGGATCGGGCCGTCGAGCGAAATGCCGGTGCGCTCGAGCACGAGCGCACGCACGGCCTCGCGCAGCGGCACGTGCGGGTCGCCGAGGTGGTCGCAGCGGCGAAACCAGGCGGGCGCCGGGCCGCGAGCCGACCACAGCAGGCTCTCGTCGAACAGCTCCGGGAGCTCGTCGAGGTCGAGGTAGGCCATGAACAGCGGATAGCGGAACTCGTCGCTGGGCTCGCCGAGGCGACGGTGGCGCACCGTGCCCTCGTACAGGCACGACTCGTGCGCCCTCGCGGCGAGCGCTGGGGCGGGCGAGGTGGCGGGGGCAGCGACGCTCACAGGCTGACCCCGAACGGTGCGCAGGCGGCAAGCGCGCTGCGCACGCCGTCCTCGTGGAAGCCCCAGCCCCAGTAAGCGCCGCAGTAGTGCGTGCGTCCGGCGAGGCCGCTGATGCTCGCGTGACGGGATTGCGCGGCGACGCCTGCGGGCGTGTAGACCGGGTGGGCGTAGGTGATCTTGCGGATGACCTTCGCCGGGTCGATCGCCTCGGTGCGGTTGAGCGTGACGCAGAAGTCGCGGTCGGCGCGCAGTTGCTGGAGGTGATTCATGTAGTAGGTGACTGTGCTGAGCGGCTTGGGCTCGCGCAGCAGATGGAAGTTCCAGGCCGCGCGCGCGGCGCGACGGCGGGGGAGCAGCGTGCTGTCGGTGTGCAGCACGGCCTCGTTGAGCTGGTAGGGGATCGCCCCGAGCAGCTCGCGCTCGCGCTCGGAGGGGTCGCCGAGCAGGGCGAGCGCCTGGTCGGAGTGCGTGGCGAGGATCACGTGGTCATAGCGCTCGGGCTCGGCCCCGCGCACGCCGATGCGCACCTCGCCCTCGGCGCGCGTGACCGAGCTGACGTGTGCGCCGAGGCGGATGCGCTCGCGGAAGGGCGCTGTGAGGGCCTCGACATAGCGCGCGGAGCCGCCGGCGATCGTCGACCAGTTGGGGCGGTTGCGAAAGCCGAGCATGCCGTGGTTGGAGAAGAACTCGCCGACGAAGCGCGCGGGGATGGCGCCGGCCTGACGCGGATCGGCCGACCACACGGCCGAGAGCTGCGGCACGATCAGGCGCTCGACGAACGCGGAGGAGTAGCGGTGGCGATCGAGGAACTCCTGCATCGACGGCTCGCGGTCGTCGTGCTCGTCCTCGTCGCGCTCGAGCAGCCGCCGCATCGAGCGGTTGAAGCGCAGCAGGTCGAGGATCATGCGCTGAAAGCGCGGGCTGGCGAGGTTGCGCGGCTGGCAGAACAGCCCGCGCGGCGTGCCGCTGTACTCGAAGTCCTCCTGCTCGGCCTTGACGGAGAAGCTCATGCGCGTGGGCTTGCGCGCGACGCCGAGGCGGTCGAGCAGGCGCGTGAAGTTGGGGTAGTTGCGGTCGTTCATGACGATGAAGCCGGTGTCGACGTGGTGGCTGCCGAGCGGCGTGTCGACGCGGATCGTGTTCGTGTGCCCGCCGGCGTAGGAGTTGGACTCGTACACGACGATCTCGTGCTCGCGGTGGAGCAGGTGCGCGGCGACCAGCCCGGAGACGCCCGCGCCGACGATCGCGATCCTCATCGTGCTGCCTCCCTGATGTCGCCCAGCGGTTGCATCCGTGTGAGCTTATGTACGGCAGGCACTACCCGGCGGATCACCTCGAACGGGGGCGCGCTCGGTGGTCCGCCCGGCAACGGATCTCACGAACCTGTGGACGACTTGGCAGGAGTGGGAGATGGAGACGTCGAACAAAGGCGCCGTGAAGCGAGTTGCGACACCGACCAGCGAGCGCCAGAGCGCCGCGCGCTCGCCGATCGGCGGGACGAGCGAGCACCAGAGCCTGTCCAAGTACATCCGCGCCCGCTTCGAGGAGTGCTCGCGCTCGCAGAAGGACGTGGCGCAGTACATCGTCGACCACCTCGACGAGGCCGCCTTCCAGACCGCCGAGGAGCTCGCGCGGCGCGCGAACACCTCCAGCTCGACGGTCGTGCGCTTCTCACAGGCGCTCGGCTTCGAGGGCTTCCCGGAGCTACAGGCGGCCGCACGCGAGGAATACCGCCGCGTGCACTCGAAGACCGCGGAGGAGCCGGGCGGCTCCTCGACTCCCTCGGCGCCGCTGTTCTCACTCGACCAGAACGAGTTCGAGACGGCGCTGACGGCAGACCACTTGAACGTCGAGGAGACGGCGCGCAAGGTCTCGCGCAGCTCCGTCGAGGCTTTGATCGAGGCGATCATCAGCGCTGAGAAGGTGCTCGTGGCGGGCACCGACCAGATGGCGTTCTTCGCCAGCTACCTGCGCCACCTGCTGATGCTGCTCGATCTGCGCGTCGATGTCGTCGCGAGCCCCTCCCAAGAGGCGCTCAGCCGCCTCGGGCGGATCGAGGAGGGCTCGCTGGTGATCGGCCTCTCGGCCGGGCGCCCGCATCCGCTGGTCGTGCGTGCGATGAAGCTCGCACGCCACCGCAAGGCGCGCACTGCGGCGATCACTGACGCGACGCTCTCAGAGGTCGCCAAGCTCGCGCAGATCAAGCTCTACTACTCATCCAACAGCCCGGCCTACGTGCGCTCGCACACCGCGCTGCTCAGCCTGATCCAGGCTCTTGCCTACGGCGTCTACGCGCAGGACACCGCGCAGTACGACGACCGCATCAAGGCCTTCCGCCTCAAGTAGCCAGATCCCCGCTGCCTGCAGACTCCCGAGCTAGACTCAGCGCATGCGCGAAGAGTCCACGTTCCAGGTCAAGACGGGCCTGGCGGAGATGCTGAAGGGCGGCGTGATCATGGACGTCGTTACGCCTGCTCAGGCGACGGTCGCCGAGGGGGCGGGGGCGGTGGCGGTGATGGCGCTCGAGCGCGTCCCGGCTGACATCCGCCGCGACGGCGGCGTCGCGCGGATGTCCGATCCGGAGATGATCGCGGGCATCCAGGAGGCGGTGAGCATCCCGGTCATGGCCAAGGCCCGCATCGGCCACTTCCTCGAGGCGCAGGTGCTGGAGGCGCTGGAGGTGGATTACATCGATGAGTCGGAGGTGCTGACGCCGGCCGACGAGGCCAATCACATCGACAAGTGGGCGTTCAAGGTGCCGTTTGTGTGCGGCGCGACGAATCTGGGCGAGGCGCTGCGGCGGATCGGCGAGGGGGCGGCGATGATCCGCTCCAAGGGCGAGGCCGGCACGGGCGACATCGTCGAGGCGGTCAGGCACATGCGCGCGATCAACGGCGCGATTCGCCGGCTCGGCACGCTTGACGAAGGCGAGCTTGCAACTGCCGCCAAGGAGCACGCCGCGCCGCTGGACATCGTCCGCCAGGTGGCGCGCGAGGGCAAGCTGCCGGTGGTGCTGTTCTGCGCGGGTGGCATCGCGACGCCTGCGGACGCGGCGCTGATGATGGCGCTCGGCGCCGAAGGTGTGTTCGTCGGCTCGGGGATCTTCAAGTCCGACGATCCGCCGACGCGCGCGCGGGCGATCGTCGAGGCGACGACCCACTGGCAGGACCCCGAGCGCGTTGCGGAGGCCTCGCGCGGGCTCGGCCCGGCGATGGAGAGCATCGAGAGCTCGAAGCTCGAGAGTGAGCAGCTCCTAGCCCAACGCGGCTGGTAGGGCGTCCTGTGACCGGCGCTGGGCCGCTGATCGGCGTGCTCGCGCTGCAGGGGGACTTCGAGGCGCATTCGCGGGTGCTGAGCCGGCTCGGGGCGCAGGTGCGCGAGGTGCGCGTCGTCGGCGACCTCGACGGCCTTGCAGGGCTGGTGATCCCGGGCGGCGAGTCGAGCACGATGACGCTTGGGATCGAGCGCGAGGGGATGGCCGAGCCGCTGCGCGAGCTGGTGCGCCGCGGCGTGCCGGTGCTCGGCTCGTGCGCGGGACTGATCCTGCTCGACCGCGAGCACCTCGGCCTGATGGACATGCGAGCGGAGCGCAACGCGTTCGGCCGCCAGATCAAGAGCTTCGAGGCGGAGCTCGAGGTCGAGGGGCTGCACGGCGGGCCGCTGCACGGTGTCTTCATCCGCGCTCCGTGGATCGCCGAGCACGGCCCACAGGTGGAGATCCTCGCTGAGCTCGACGGCCATGCGGTCGCGGCCCGGCAGGGGCGGATGCTCGCGATCGCGTTTCACAGCGAGCTGGGCGATGACGACCGAATCCATCGCATGCTGCTCAGCTGGGCGCAGGAGCTTGCGAGCTTCGATGCGGCGCCGGGCGCAACGGGGGGCGACACGGGCGCGGCGTCGGCTTCGGCGCGGGCGCCTGCGGGCGCAGGCTCAGGCGACTGAGGACGCGCCGGGTGTGCCGGGCCCGGACGGCGCCGGCGCAGGTGCGGTCCGCTCGAGCGCGCCCCAGCCCTGATCGACGGCCGCCTCGGCCGCTTCGGCGGCGACGCCGCCGCGCACGCCGAACAGGCGCTTGGCGTGCAGCAGGTAGATCACGACGGCGACGTTGACGACGAATGCGAGCACCTTGAACACGGTCGCGTGGTTGATCAGCTCGTAGACCTCCAGCGGCAGCAGCGAGGCTGTGACGAGGAACGTCAGGTACTCAGCCCAGCGCCGCTGGTACCACAGGCCGA
>JBBSDZ010000096.1:0-7671 GCA_038240205.1 Solirubrobacterales bacterium
ACGCTTCCCGGCCTGCGCGAGCGCATCCTGCAACGCTTGCTCACCCTCGCCGCTGCCGTCTCCCTGAATCACCAGCTCGGACGGCCCAGCCGCGCGCTGGTGGACTACTGCGCGTGATTCGTGGAATCAATCATCTAGGGGAAGAAGATCAAACCCTCTGACGCGGGTTGAGGTCCTGCGGCAGGCACTCGCGGCCGGGGAACGCCCACCTCGGCCTCGAGAGGAACTGCTATGAGCGACTAGAAGTCGAGGACCGTATCCCCTTCGGCGATCCCGGGTTCGGGGACGTTGGTGCTGAGGTTGTCCTTGACCCACTCGGCGGCGCGCCGGGATGACTCGTCCGTTCCGGCCTTGTCTTGACAGACCGTCACGGTCATGCCGCCGTCCCCGCTGCGAAATGCCGCGTAGCTGACAAAGCCAGGCACCCCTCCGATGAGGTCTTTCACCTCTTCTTGTCTCTGCCCCAACGCATCGAATAGCTCCTGTGCACCCTTCCCTGAATAGCTTCGAACGACCACGTACATAAAGCCCCCTTGATCCGACTGTTGCAGAGCCCCCAAGCTACCGGCTTGCCGCCGCTGCCGCCACTGCGACTCAGGTGCCTTCAGCATTGCTATTCCGGCGGCTCGCACAGCTGGTCATCGTTCACGCTCCGGTGATTACGGCGACGGAGCGGTTCAGACGACCGCGTAGAGCTGCCAGTCGTCGGGGATACCCTTGAGGCTATGGGTGCCGCGGTCCTCGAATCGCAGGCCGGACCCGGCGGTCAGGTCCCGAACGGTGCGCGACACGAGCACCTCGTCCGCCTCCGCGGCTCCCATGATGCGAGCCGACACATGGACGGCGAGCCCGGCGATGTCCTCGCCCTGGAGCTCGATCTCGCCCACGTGGACGCCCGCACGAGCGTGGAGGTCCTCGGCGGGTAGCGCCTCGAGGATCCAGCGCGCAGCCTCCGTCGCACGCGCGGGGCCGGAGAAGACCGCTAGGGCGCCGTCGCCCGTGGACTTGACCAGGCGCCCCTCGAATCGCTCAAGGCCCTCACCGACGATGCTGGTGTGGCGCTCGAGCCGAGCCGCCCACACCGCGTCACCAAGCCTCGCGAGCTGATCGGTGGATCCCACGAGGTCCGTGAACAGGATCGCCGCGAGCCCACGATCTCTGCGGGCAGCCGGGGCCGGCGCCCCGACGAAGGTCCGGAGTTGCGCGATTATCTCCGTGGTGTCTCCGAACCACGGGAGGTGCTCGGCGCCGGGCAGCTCGATCATGTTGGCACCGGGGATCCGCTGCGCGGCCACACGCGCAGCCTTGATCGGAATCACCTGGTCCTCGGTACGTTGCAGGACGAGCGTGGGCTGATGGATGGCGGGCAGCGCGTCCCAGGCCGTGAGCCCGTCCGCCCAGGACTCGTAGTACTGGCGCGCGACAGCGGGGGAGGCACAGCCGCGCTGCAAGAGGCCCCACGCAGCGTCGGCGTCCCGCAGGCCGGCAAGCCAGATGTCCCCGTCGCGCCCTTCTCCCCACGTCTCCGCGGTGCGGCGGATCAAGGCCTTCCAAGCCTCGTGCTCCGCGTCGCTCATCTCGCCCTTGGCCCGTGGGTCCAGCAGACCGGCGGTTGCATCCAACATGACCAGACGCTCGACCCGGTCCGGTCGCCCGGCAGCCGCCAGACAGGCGGTCACGCCGCCCTCGGAGACCCCGACGACCGTCGGGTGTCGGAGGCCCGCGGCGTCCATGACGTGCACGAGCTGATCGATCCGCACCTCCACAGGAGGCGCCACATCGACGGGATCAGAAGCACCCGTACCCGGCTTGTCGTACACCGCGACGCGGGCGAACGCACCCAGTGCCGTGAAGAACTCGCGCGGCTGCGGGTACTGCCAGAAGAGGTCGACGTTGGAGACCCAGCCGGGGACGAAGAGCATCTCGGCCGGACCGTCACCGAAGACCTGCCACGCGATCTTCATTCCCTTGTGCTCGAGGTAGCGGGTTTGCGGCGTCTCCAGAGCAAGGGTTCTACTGCAAGGGGGCGACCCGGGCTCGGTGCGCGTTGAAGTAGCGGCGCCGCTCGACGGACCCCGAATGCGGCGGGGCCAGAGCAGGCCCGTAATCGCCAACCCCGGTTTTGGCCCTGTACAGCCAAAACGGGGGTGCCAATGGAGACGGTGGGTGCGACAGGTCCGAAATGAAGCAAAAAGTAGCTGTGCAGAGCCGATTTTTGGCATCATCGAGAAGCGGTCTGCGAACGCTAGGCGTACGTTGGCGGGCGTGGGCGCGTCGGCGCAGCACGCCGAATCACGGCGCACAGCCCTGCTCGTCCTCAGGACCGGCACGGTTGGTCATCACTCCTGCATTGCCCGGGCAAACCGGTCGTCCGACGATCGGCCCTTGGCACTACCGCACGTCGCCAAGGCGGGAGCTTGGGCGCCAGCGCTGGGGGCCCATCCTTTCAGCCAGGAACGGGCGTCTGCTCTGGCCGCAGGATCCGGGCTAACGGAGGAGCTCGGCCCGGAGCCTTGCGGCGAGCCGCACGGAGGCCTCGATCTCGACTTTGCGAATGGAGACGCTCTCGACGTTGAGCCCGAGCGGGACACCAACGCGCCGGCAGAAAGCGATCAGCTCGACGGCCGTGTCGACTGCTTGGTTGTAGGACGCGTCGAGGGTGTCATCAGCATGGCGCAGATCGTTCTCGATCCAGCGCGGCACGTCGACCCCGAGCCACTGGAGGAACTCCAGCGTCTTCACGGAACCGCAGACAGAGAACGTGAAGACGATCGGCACCGCCTCCAGGCCGTGGGCGGCACACTCGTAGCGGTAGTCGGAGACCAAGTCCTTGGCGGCGTTGACGTCGTAGACCACCTGGGTGACGAAGAAGGAGCAGCCTGCAATCTGCTTCGCGACGAGCCGGAGGTGCTCGTTGCGCGTGCGCGCGTGCCGCTCGGGGATAGCGACCCCGCCGAGGAGTAGGTCCGGCCGCGCCTCGGCCCGGAGTTCGTATGCCCGCCTGAGCGATGTCTCGACCGCCTTTCCGCGGGAGGAGGCCCCGACGAAAACCGATAGCGCCTGAGCCGGATCTTGGTCAGAGAGCCAGGAGCGAAGGCCGTCCTCAGGGTACTTGCTTACCGCGCGGTAGACGATGGCGGGCACGTCCAGGGCGGCAAGGTCGCGGGCGAGATAGCCAGCCGGGTCCATCGTGGGCAAGAAAGGGAACGGGCGTTCGTCGGGATTGCGGTCGCTCTCGTCATCGATGTCGTAGAGGACGAGGCCGTCGATCCCCACCGGTCGGAGCCGCTCGAGGGTCACTTCGGCGATCCGCCTGGTCTGCTCTGGTCCGGTCGTGAGCCGCGGTGGCGTCACCGCGAAAAGCAGAAACTCACCCGTGCGGTCGGCGATGCGGCGCTGCAGGTTCACGCACGGAACCGTAGCCCACCGACGGATGGTTCGACGCCGGGCGGGACTCGGGTGGCGGCGATTCGCGCTCAAGCAACCGGGCCGCTGGCGCGTCAAAGAAAGCGTCGCGAGCCTCCCGACACGACTGCTTTCGACCGGCAGCTACGAGCTATCCAACAAGTGCATGGGCGACGAGGCGATCGCGCTGTTCCCGGCGGTCGGCGGCGCGCGGACCATCGCTTCCTGCGGATGCGAGTGCCACCGATTCGGATCTTCGCCTGCCCGCTCTGGACGAATCTCGAGCGCGATGACGGGGTTGTACGGGCGCTCGCGCTTTCGCATACGGGAGCAGGCTCGCGGACCGCAGCAGGACGCCTCCTCGTCGTCCGAAGCGCAAGCCAGGTCTCGCCCAGACCGACGCTCGCAATGCTCGAGCACCGAACGTCTGGGAGGGGCGGGTGTCGCCTGCTTTAGCAATCGCTCCGGGCGAAAGCCCGGGGCTCCCGGGGTAATAAGCGGAGGAGCTCATGAAGCATCGCTAGTGGCACTGGCGGCTTCTCCCATGGCAAGCTCGAGCTCGAGGAACCGCGCGACGTCGCGAGCTTCGGCATCAAGCACCCGACGAGAACCGGCGGCGGCTAGCCATTCGAACTCGAGCGTTCAGCGCCGGCCTGTGCCCTTCAGCCGCCAGAAGCCGGCCACCTTGCCATGAACAAGGACGACCGGCCGGACCATCCCTCCGCCGCGCAGGAGACGGTGGTCGTGAGCCGGGTCGAGCAACAGCTCCCGCCGTCGATGACCGAGCATCGTCGTGTCGAAGGCGGCGAGCAGCAGGAGTGGCGCCGGAGGCGGGGGCTCGAGATCGAGTGTGCCTGGCAGCGCGAGAAGATCGCCGGCGCGCTCGAGCGGCTCGAGCGCTTGCAGGGCGCGGCGCGCTTGGCCGAGGGCGAGCCCAGACCATGCCGCGAGGTCCTCCGCAGACGCCGGGCCATAGCCGGCGAGATAGCGGCGAGCGAGGATCGCCAGGGCCTCCTCTGCGTCGACCGCAGCCGGCCGCTCGGCAGCGCGCAGACGACCATCGGGCAGGCTGAGGATCTGTCCCTCGGTGACAGCCCAGGGGACCAGGACGTTGACCGCGGGGCCGAGCTCGCCGTGGCGAGTGCCGATCTCGGTGAGCAGCGAGGCGCGGTCGCGCGGACCGCGTTCGAGTACCGCGAGCATGTCGGGCAGCATCGCCCGAGCGATCTCCAGCGCGCCGCGACGGCGCATGATCGCCTCAAACGTGCGGCGGTTGCGCGCAACCAAGGCGGCGTGCAGCCAATCGCGATCATCGCCGTCGATGAGGTGCACAGTCCCTCGCGCCGACCAGGTGCGCACGAGCCCCGGACCATCGACGGCCTCGCGCTCCAGGCCGGGCACGCGTACCCGCAGCGCCAGCCCGGCAGCCCGGACGTCCTGAGCCTGGATCCCGACCACAGCGCGGGCGGCCGCCCGCGCATCGTCGGCGTGGCAATCGGGGAGCAGACACTGAGCGGCCAAGCGCAGACGGCGCAGACGCTCTCTCGGCAGCGAAGCGCTCACAGGGTCAGTCTCGCACTGCCGCCCAAGCGTGAGCGGTCCAGGTCGCCGGCGCCTCCGTCAGTGGACATTTTCCGGACAAGCTTGCCCACCCGAGACCAACCGTGTCTCTTCCTAGGACGATCTCGGGTCGTGCCGAGCCCAGGTGAAGCGAGACCTGGACGCTCGCATTTGACGAATAGCAGCGGTTTTATGCTGCCGCCGCTTCGCGTTTACGATGGACTTTCGGCGGCCGGCGATGAGGACTCGACGTGGGCCGAGTCCCTATGCGTATGACCCCAACCGGAGACGAGGATAACTATGTCTATCGTCATCACCGCCTTTGAGCGGTCCCCCGATGGCGGCAAGGGCCTAGCGCGCGATACACGCGTTCGCTGGGCGCTCGAGGAGGTGGTCCAGCCCTACGAGGTTCGCCTTGTTTCGCTCAGTGCGAAGAATGAGCCCGCGCATCTGCGCCTTCATCCTTTCGGCCTGATCCCGACCTATGAGGAAGGCGATCTTGTCCTGTTCGAGACCGGCGCGATCATTTCCCACATCGCCGAGCACCATGAGGGCCTGTTCCCGGACGATGCCAACGCGCGGGCGCGGGCGATCACCTGGATGTTTGCCGCGCTGAACACCGTGGAGCCGCCGATCCTTGAACTCGTGACCGCCAAGTTCGTGGAGGGCGACATGCCCTGGGCCGAAGAGCGCCTTCCTCTGGTTAAGGAGCGCATTCGCGATCGACTGAGCCAGGTCTCTGCCCGCTTGGGTGATGCCGACTGGCTCGATGGGGCGTTCAGCGCGGGCGACCTGATGATGGTCTCGGTGCTGCTCAGGCTGAGAGCTTCGGGCCTTCTCGACGAATTCCCGAAACTGGCTGCCTATGTTGCCCGGGGCGAGGCGCGGCCCGCATACAAACGGGCCTTCGCCGCCCAGTGGGCGGTCAACGCCGCTAATCCGCAAGCTGACTGATGAAGGTCTGTCATGGGTCGCCGTCGTCCCCGCACTCGGTGGTGGCCGCCATCTCACCGCGCGCCCGGACTCCTGCTTCGCGCGGAAAGGTGGCGTAACCCGCGTAGCCAGCGAGACGCCCGAGTTGGACGAGACTCAGCAGTGTTGCCGGGCGGGTCGCGCGCTTCCGCATCGCCTGCGAAAGCGAGAGCCAGGCTGCTGACGATATCGCTAGCAAGCGGAGGTCGTGCGATCCCGTACCCGGAGCAGTTGGCTTGCTAGAGCCGAATTATGGAGACGGCGGGTGCGGCTGGTGCGAAACGAAGCTGGAAAACGGCTTCGGGATGCGGTTTCGGAGCATCTATGGGATTGGGGGTGCGTACGTTCCAACCTACGCAAGGAGTGCCCACTGACATCGGCAGTCTCCCGAGACTCTCGGCGGGCGATCATGCGAGGATCCGATTTACGGCGTCGACGGCCTCGGGGAGCGAACTCGCGAGACTGGCCTTCGCCCGAGGCGCTCGTGCTTGGCGCAGGTAGCCGATCGTGGTTCGCTCGCCAACAACGACGTCGGCGTAACCCGCAGCGCAGCTCAGGAACATGATGTCGAATAGGTCGTTGGCCTCCCAACGCTGCCCGGTGTTGCGCAGCCGAGCGAAGAGCAGCTGGTTCATCTGCCCGAGGAACGGCATCCGTGAAACGAGATCCTTGTCGGCGATGAGGCGGTCGAGCACCTCCTCGACCGAGATGCCGATCATGCCTGCAACCTCGATCAGAGTGTCGCGCAAGTCGAGGATCAGGTTCCCGTAGGCGACGCGCCGAACCATTGAGGCGGGCTCGCCCGCAGCGTGAACTTTCGCCGCGATGTCCGCCCAGTTCTGTGCCCATGCCTGCGCCGCGGCGAGCCCGCCTTCGTCTGGTATCGCCTCGCGATCGACGACTGTGTCGTACATCCCGAGGATCGCCGGCAGCACCTTCAAGAGCGCCTCGATCGGTTCGAATTCTCCCTGCGCCGCGGCGCTCACCGACGTCTCGGAGCTGAGGATCTCGTTCACCTCCGGCGCGAAGACTCCGCTCGCGACGGGAGCCTCACCCCGCACTCCGCTCACGATCTCATCGGCCCGCACGCTCAGGGGGTTGCGCATCCGCCAGCCGCGCCCCAGTTCAAGCACGGTCGTTGCGAGCGCGACGCGCCGATCGCCCTGCAACGGGGTCGTCTCCACCAGGTGAGCTCCCGAGACGGGCAGCAGTATGCGGCGGTCGTGCACGAGATCCGCGAGGACCTGTGCGGCGCGCGCCTGCTCGGTGGTCACACCCGCGGGTCCTTCGCGGACGGCGGCGATCGTCGACCAGTGGTTCTGGTCGAGGTAGACCAAGGGGCGCCCTGCTTGGAGCTCCTCCAGCGAGCGCCGCGTGTCGCGCAGCTCGATGACCGCGTCGCGGCCGTTGGCGAAGCCGACGGTCAGCTCGGCTGCGTCTGGGCGAATAGCGACCCGCTCCAGGTTCGTTTCGAATTCGAACATGCCGGGCGGGAGAGCGAGTGTGCGTGCGTCCATGTCCTCGACGGTGAGCGTGAGCGTGCGTGCGCGGATGTCGAACTCGAACGACCGTGAGGCCACCGCCTGACGCTAGCCCGGACCTTGCATTAAGCAGTTGCGGCCCCAGTGGTCGGGGCCGCTGAACTGTCCGCCTGAGCTGGGATTCTGGGGTTGTCGAAGCCTTGGAATCGAGCTTGGGAGGATCACCTTGAAGGTGACACGCGATGGGCGCAGT
>JBBSDZ010000097.1:0-7376 GCA_038240205.1 Solirubrobacterales bacterium
ATGCGTAGGTAGTCGCGCAGGTAGCGCGGGGTGAGGAAGTGGGTTCGCACGTGCTCCTTGCCGCGCCGTCCCAGGAACTTGCCGAGCGCCGGGTCCTTGAGCACCTCCAGCGAGCGCGCCGCGCATTCCTCGGCGCTCGAGACGAGGAAGCCCGTGACGCCGTCCTCGATCTGCAGCGGGATGCCACCGACGTCGCCGCCGATGAAAGGGCGCGCCTTCCAGATCGCCTCGGACACGGTCAGCCCGAAGCCCTCGCGCGTGGACTTCTGGATCAGCACGTCGGAGTGCGACTGGAACGCGTTGACCTCGATCGCGCCGACGTTGTTGAAGTTGTTGAGGATGTGTATGTCCGGGTCGCCGTCGGCGTGGGCGATCGTCGCGTTGAAGAAGTCCCAGCCCTCCGGGTCGTCGCTGGCCATCGAGCCGACGAGCGCGAGCTGTACCTCCGGCATCGACTCCTTGACGAGGCGGTAGGCGTCGATCACGCCGAGCGGGTCCTTCCACGGATCGAAGCGCGAGACCTGGCACATCAGCGGGCGGTCGACGTCGATCCCGAACTGACCGCACACGAACGCGCCGTCCTCCGGCGAGAGCGCCATGTTCTTCGGGGTCAGAGGGTCGATCGCGGGCGGCACGACGTTGACGTGGCCGTTCATCCCCCGTGGGACGTACTCGCGCATGTGGAACAGCGTCTCCGGATAGTCCTGGATGTAAGGCAGCAGCTGCTCGATCGTCTGCGTGTTCGGGGTCGACACGTCGATGTGACAGCGCCACACCCAGCCCTTGGCCTTCTCCGGGACGAGCCCGAACAGGGCCGCGGGCTGCGGGTCGTGCACGAGGCACACGTCCCAGCCGCCGGAGAGCTCGCGCGCGTTCATCTCGTTGTACTGGCGCCAGGTCGCCCACTGCTCCTCGTCGAGGTCCTGCGGCGCCCCCTGAAGCGCGTTGTGCATCAGCTTGGTCGCGTTGAAGAACTCCTCGCGGCCGTAGATCACCTGCCACTCGCAGTCGAGCCCGACGTCACGCATCAGCGGCACGAGCGTGTAGAGGATCTCCGAGACGCCGCCGCCGAACGCCGTCGCCGAGATGTGCACGACGCGGCTGCCCTTCAGCGGCTCGGCCAGCTTGAGGATTTCAGCGATCAGCTCCGGACCGCAGATATGCGTGTAATCGGCGAGCGTCTTGTGGCCAACGGCGACGGGCTGCAGCACGCGGCCGCACGATACCTAACACCGTGCGCGTCTTCGCGTGCCCCGGAGGACCGGTTGTCGAACTATGGTCTACAGAATGCTCAACGGGCGCCTGTACCGCGCGGCATTCCTGCCCTTCCTGCTCGCCCTCGCGGTCGCCTCGTTCTCGTTGACCGGACGTCCGGCGCCGCTGCACACGACGCTCGCGCCCGACGCCTTCGAAGGCCCACGAGCGTTCGCCGAGCTGGGCACTCTCGCTGCCCAGTTCCCCGACAGACGCCCCGGAAGCAGTGGCGATGCGGCGTTGGCCGAACACGTCGCGCACGAGCTCCAGAGCCTTGGCGGCACGGCCGGCGGCGGCTTCGTGGTGCGCACGCACAGCTTCTCCGCGCAGAGCATCGACGGCGAGCGCACGCTCACGACCGTGATCGCGCAGCGCCCCGGATCGACCGCGGCGCTGCCGATCGTGATTCTCGCTCACCGCGACGCGGCCGTGCGCGGATCACGCGCCGAGCTGTCCGGCACCGCGGCGCTGCTCGAGCTGGCACGCGTGTTCGCAGCGCGCGAGACCCAGCGCACGATCGTGCTCGTCTCGACCAGCGGCGGCAGCGGCGGCGATGCCGGCGCTGCCGACTTCGCCGCTCACCATCGTGGGCCGTTCGACGCGGCGATCGTGCTCGGCGACCTCGCCGGCGCGCAGGAGCGCAAGCCGTTCGTGGTGCCGTTCTCCGACGCCTCCGGCACCGCTCCGGTGCAGTTGCAGCGCACGGTCGCCGACGCGATCAAGCAAGAGGCAGGCATGGATGCGGGCTCGCCGAGCGGGTTTGGGCAGGTCGCGCACCTGGCGTTCCCGCTGACGGTCGGCGAACAGGGCCCGCTCAACGCCGGCGGGATCCCATCGGTGCTGGTGCAGGCCAGCGGTGAAGCCGGCCCGCCGGCCAGCGGCAGCGTCAGCGCCGAGCGCCTGCAAGCGTTGGGACGCTCGGTGCTGAGCGCCGTGGACGCGCTCGACAGTGGCGCCGACGTGCCCTCGGCGATGCAGAGCGATCTGCTGATCCAGCACAAGACGATCCCGGCGTGGGCGCTGCGACTGCTCGTCGGCCTACTGCTGCTGCCCCCGCTCATCCTCGCAGCCGACGGTCTCGCGCGAGCACGCCGCAGGCGCCTGCCGGTTGCGCGATGGTCGCTGTGGACGCTCTCGTGCGCAGCGCCGTTCCTCCTCACGGCGCTGTTCGCAGTCCTGCTCGGGACGCTCGGCATCATCGGCGCCGCGCCTGCCGCGCCGGTCCCACCCGACGCGCTCTCCTTCGACGCCGCCGCGCTCAGGGCGGTCGTGGCCGTGCTGCTCGTGCTCGCGCTCTCGTGGCTGCTGTGGCCGATGCTCGTGCGCCGCTTCGGCGGACGCGTTCGCCCTGAGTCCGCCGCCGCGGGGGTGGCGATGCTGCTGGTGTTGCTCCCCGTCGCCGTCGTCGTCTGGATAGTCGATCCATTCGCTGCGCTGCTGCTGCTGCCACCGCTGCACGTGTGGCTCCTGGTCGTCTCCCCGGAGCTGCGCCCGCGCCCGCCCGCCGCGATTGGGCTTGTGGCCGTGGGGATCCTCCCGCTCGCGCTGCTGATCGCCTTCTATGCCGATCAGCTTGGCCTCGGCCCTGGTCGCGTGGCCTGGATGGCGGTGCTACTGCTCGTCGGCGGTCACATCGGCGCTCCGGCGGCGCTGCTGTGGAGCCTCGCGCTCGGATGCGGCGCCGCGGCGCTGATGCTGGCGGTTTTTGGAGGGTCCTCAACTTCGGGGGCCGAGAATGACGATATGACCGAGGTGACGATTCGCGGCCCGCTCACCTACGCTGGCCCCGGCTCGCTTGGTGGTACGCGGTCGGCTCTGCGACGATAGGTGCCTGCAGTCAGGCTCTGAGATGACTGATATCCCGATCAACCCGGCCTCCTCCAGCCGCCTGAGCGCGGGCCCGAAGCAGCGCTCGGACCGCTCGCGTCGCGCGCTGCGCGCACTTGGCATCGTCCTGATCCTGGCCGGCACGCTCGCGCTGATCGACGCCGGCGTGACGCTCGTCTGGCAGGAGCCGTTCTCGGCGCTGTACGCAAAGCTGCGCCAGGATCACCTCAGCGGCGCGCTGAGCAAGGTGGAACACGCCGCGCCGAGCGCCGCCGAAGCCCGCGCGCTCGTAGACCTCTCCGAAGTCCGCCAGCGGGTGGCCGTGCTCGCGGGTGGGTTGCAGGGACGGGCCAGCGACGGCAGCCCGGTCGGGCGCATCCACATCCCGCGGATCGGCGCCAACTTCGTCGTCGTCAAGGGCACGAACACCTCCGACCTCGAGAGCGGCCCCGGCATCTACCCGGAAACGGTGTTCCCGGGCATGGCCGGGACGACGGCAATCGCCGGGCACCGCACGACCTATCTCGCGCCCTTCCGCCACGTCGATCAGTTGCGCCGCGGCAGCCTGATCCGGTTGAACATGCCCTACGCGCACTTCACCTACACGGTCGTCGAGAAGCGCGTCGTCGCTCCCACCGACGTGCGCGCGGCGATCGGCAACGTCGGCTACTCACGGCTCGTGCTGTCAGCCTGCACGCCGCTGTTCAGCGCGGCCAAACGGCTGCTCATCTACGCGCGCCTGACGCGCACCGCTCCGGTCGGAGCGGGCCGTGTTCCGGCGGCGCAGCGGCCGGCAGGCGCCAAGGAAGCGCTCGTCGGTGACGAGATCGAACAGCCCGCTTCGGCGCGCAAAGCCGCGCGGCCGTCGCTACCAGCGGTGCTCGAATCCGCTCAGCTGCACCTCGTCTCCCCGCCCGCCTAGGAGCGCCACGCCCGGCGGACCGGCGACCACCTCGCCAACCCAACTGATCCCTACCTCTCCGGCCTGGCCGATCGCATCCTCGACGTCCTCCCGCCGAGCCGCAGGCACGCAGAAGCACAGCTCGTAGTCTTCGCCAGCGCCCGCCCCCAGCACCCACGCGGGCGAGCCGAGCGAGCTCGCGACCTCTGAGACGCCGGCCTGAAGCGGCAGTCGCTCCAGCTCCACGCGCAGCTGCGCGCCGCTCGCGCGCCCGAGATGAGCCGCGTCGCTGGCGAGCCCGTCGGAGAGGTCGATCATCGCGCTCGCGCCGGCCCTCGCCAGCGCGCGACCCTCGCGCAGGCGCGGCTGCGGCGCACGGGCCCGTGCCAGCAGCGCCTCGCTGCGCGTCCCCGCTTCGGCCCGGCCTTCGCGGATCGCGAGCGCAGCGCCGGCGCCCCCGAGGCTGCCGCTCACCCCGACGAGGTCGCCCGGCCGCGCGCCGTCGCGCCCGATCAGCTCGTGCTCGTGCTCGGCCCAGCCGATGACCGTCACCGAGACGCTCAGGACGGGCGCGGCGACGACGTCGCCGCCGGCGATCGCCGTGCCGGTGGCTAGCGCGAGCGCTGCGGCGCCGCGCGTCAGCTCCAGCGCTTGCTCCTGCTCGAAGCCGGGCGGCAGCCCAAGCGCCAGATACGCCTCGCCTGGCTCGGCGCCCATCGCGGCAAGATCCGACAGCGCCGAGGCGAGCGCACGGTGCCCGACCTCAGCGGGCGTCGCCCAGCCGTCGTCCAAGCGGAAGTGGGTTCCTTGCACCATCGAGTCAACCGAGACCGCGCAGAGCGGCCGAGCGCGCACGACCGAGGCGTCGTCTCCTGGGCCGCGCACGACGTGTGAGCGCTCGCGCCGATCGCCGGCGCCAGGGTGTGCCCCACCGAGCGTGCGCGCCAGCTCGGCCCCGATTGATTCGATCAGCGCGCGCTCGGCGATGAGCGCTCAGCGGTGGCGGTAGACGATCCGCGCGCGATCCAGGTCATACGGGGAGAGCTCGCAGCGCACGCGGTCCCCCGGCAGGATGCGGATGCGAAAGCGCCGCATCTTGCCTGCAACGTGTCCAAGCACGACGTGGTCGTTGTCCAGCTTCACACGGAACATCGCGTTCGGCAGGGCCTCGATCACCTCGCCCTCGAATTCAACCTTGTCCTCCTTTGCCACAGCTACGTGTCCCCCATCTGCATGGCGCACGATGCCCGTGCGCCGTCGCGATATCTGAAGTCGGTCCGATTCAAACTACCAGCGTCCGCGCGAAAGGTCCTCGAGCAAGGCACTGCGCTCAGTGCGGCGCTGCGCCGCCGGTGTTCCCGCCGCTCGGTTCACTCGGCGGCGAGGAGTTGCCTTTCGACGTGCCGCCGCCGCCGTGTTCCGGTGCGTGGGAGTGAGTCGGCGCCCGCTTCTTCGACGGTGCTTTAGTGCTTTCTTCTTCGCTTGCGGCGCTGGTCTGCCCGGTCGTCGCGAACTTGCCGTAGAAGGGCTTGTAGGAGAGCGATTCTTTGGCGGGCGGGAACGACTCGCAGGTCTTGCCTTCGATCACCGAGGCCATGTATGCGTGCCAGATTTCGGCCGGCAGGTAGCCGCCCTGCTGCGGCTCGCCGTGAACGTCTGTCATCGAAACCCGTTTGGTCGGATAGCCCATCCACACGGCCGTGGAGTAGTTGGGCGTGTAGCCGTCGAGCCACGCGTCCACGAGTTCGCTGGTCGTCCCGGTCTTCGCCGCCGATGGGCAATCGATCGCCGAGCGCCCCGCCGTCCCGCCCTGCACGTTCTCTTCAAGGATTTTCGTCTCCTCGGCCGTGACGCCTTCGCTGAGCACCTTCACACGGTGCGGCTTGCCCCAGTTGTTGTCCACGTGACCGTCCGGGAAGACGACTTTCGTGATCGCGATCGGAGTGTTGCGCCAGCCGCCGTCGGCGAGTGTGGCGTACACGTTCGCCATCTCCAGCGGTGTGACTCCAAGCGTGAGGCCGCCGAGCGCCTCGGCCGCGTAGCTGTGCAGCGGGCTGGTGACACCAAGCTTGCGCGCCATTTCGGTGATCGTCGACTCGCCGAGGTCGGCCGCCAATTGCGCGTACACAGTGTTGTCGGATTTGAGCGTCGCCTGCACGAGGTCGATCGTGCCGTTCTGCTCGCCGCCGAACGTTTTCACTTCGTAGGTCGGATAGCCGGTCAGCCATCCCGGCGAGAGGGTGTGCGAGCTGTAGACGGTGCTGTTCGGGTCCACCCCGCGGGAGAGCGCGTCGGCGAGCACGATCGCCTTGAACGTCGACCCGGGCTGGCGGTGGCCTTGGGAGGCGAGGTTGTACTGGGACTGCTCGTAGCTCTGGGACTCGGCCATCGCCTCGATGTCGCCGTTGGCCGGATTGATCGTGACGATCGCCGCTGCCGGGTCTTCCGGCTGGTTGAGCACGTTTGCGATCGCGTTGCGCGCCTTGCTCTGCATGTTCAGGTCGATCGTCGTGTGCACCTTCAGGCCGCCCTGCGCGACGGTCGCCGCGCCGTAGCGTTCGACGAGCTTGTGGTGGACGTATTCGAAGAAGAAGTCCTCCTTGCGCTGCGAGTAGAAGTAGCCGCGCTTGACTTCCAAACGGGCGGACTCCGCGTCGGAGGCCTGCTGGGAGGTGATGTAGTGCAGCTCAGCCATCTTCGCGAGCACCTCGTTGCGCCTTTTCCTGGCCACGGTCGCGTCGCGGAACGGGTTGTACTGCGAAGGCGCTTGCGGGAGGCCCGCGAGCAGCGCCGACTGCTGCAAATTGAGCTGCGTGACCGGTTTGTCGAAGATGATCCGCGAGGCCGCCTGCACACCGATCGCCGTCTGGCCGCCCAGCGTGCCGTACGGCACACTGTTGAGGTAGCTCGTCAGGATCGAGTGCTTGTCGTGGCGCTTCTCGTACTCGATCGCCAGCTTCGCCTCGATGATCTTTTGCTTGATCGTGTGCTGGTCGCCGCCCAGGTAGAGGTTGCGGACGAGCTGCATCGTGATCGTCGAGCCGCCCTGCAGCGCGGCGCCGTGCGTGACGTCCTTCACGGCAGCGCGGAAGATGCCCGTGAGATCGATGCCGTTGTTCTTGTAGAAGCGCTGGTCCTCGATTGCAACCGTCGCGTTGCGCAAGCTCGCCGGGATCTGGTTCCAGTTGACCGGCGTGCGCAGCTGGTCGGACTGGATGAATCCGAGACGCGTCCCGTCGGCCGCGTACACCTGCGAGGAGCCGCCGCCGAGGATCGGGTGCAGGCTCGCGATCGCAGGCGCCGATTTCGCCACGTTGAGGACGTAGCCGACGGCGGCGATCGCGCCGATGATCAGGGCCGTGACCAGCACGCCGCCGCCGATCAGCAGAAACCG
>JBBSDZ010000098.1:0-7349 GCA_038240205.1 Solirubrobacterales bacterium
ACGTCCCCTGCTTGTCAAGAGGCTTGCGTTGATCGGTGGCGCGGTGGGGTGCGCAGCGTGAGCAGGATTTCGCTTCTTTGCAAGGAATCTTGCGCCCATGGCGGGTGTTGGCGAGCACGCACGGCGGCCCAGCTATTCCGAGCTTGCGGCGCTCGTCGCCGAGCAGGCGGCGCGGATCGCGCAGCTTGAGATACGGGCAGCCGAGCAGGATGCGGTGATCGCGGAGCTGCACGCCAGGCTGGGACAGAGTTCCAGGAACTCGTCGATGCCGCCGTCCTCGGATGGCTATGGGAAGCCGTCGGGTAAGAAGCGCAGCCTGCGCAAGCCCTCGGGGCGCAAACCGGGCGGGCAGGAGGGCCATGAGGGTGCGCATCTGGCTCGCGTGGAGGTCCCTGATCGCCAGGTTCCCCATGAGCCCGAGCGTTGCGAGGGCTGCGGGCGCGATCTGGCTGATGGGGAGGAGCTTTGCGATGGGGAGTCCCGCCAGGTCTTCGACATTCCCGAGAAGATCTGCTTGGAAGTGATCGAGCATCTCTCAAAGCGTAGGCGTTGCAGAGCCTGTGGGCGCGTGAGTCAGGGGCGCTTCCCCGAGGATGTCTGTGCCCCGGTTCAGTATGGGTGCAACCTGCGCGCGTTCGGGGTTTACCTGATCGTCTTTCAGCACATCCCCTATGAGCGTGCCTGCCGGCTGCTCTGTGACCTGGCGTCGGTCGGTCTTTCCACGGGCACCCTGAAGGCGTGGGTCGATCAGGCCGCGGCCGGGCTGAGTGAGTTCGACGAGCACCTGCGCAAGCTGCTGGTCGACGCGCCGGTAGCTAACTTCGACGAGACGGGCCTGCGGATCGCGCAGCGGTTGGGCTGGGTGCACGCGGCCTCCACGCAGAGCCTGACGCGCTACACCGTCCACGCCAAGCGCGGCTCAGAGGCGATGGATGACGCCGGGGTACTCCCCGGCTTTACCGGTGTCGCGATGCACGACGGCTTTTCGCCCTACCGCTCCTACACCAAGGCCAGACACGCGCTCTGCGGCGCTCACCACCTGCGGGAGCTGATCTCAGCCCAGGAGGCCGGCCAGGCGTGGGCCTCGGGCATGGGCTGCCTTTTGCTGGACATGAACGACGCGGTCTATGAGGCCCGGGCCGCCAGGCAAAAGGCACTCACAGCGCAGGCGCTTGACGAACTGCACGCCTCATACCGCGGCCTGATCGCTTCAGGCTATGAAGAGAACCCCGGCCTCACCGAGTCAGCCGGTCGACGGGTCAAGCGCTCCAAGGCGCAAAACCTGCTGCTGCGCCTGGATCAGCGCGAGCGCGAAGCGACCCTCTTCGCCCACGACTTCTCCGTACCCTTCACCAATAACCTCTGCGAGGCCGACATTCGCATGGTCAAGCTCCAGCAGAAGATCTCCGGCTGCTTTCGCACGACAGAGGGCGCGCAGCGCTACCTGACGGTCCGCTCATACATCTCAACGGCACGCAAGCAGGGCCAGGACACCCTCGGCGTGCTCGGGAAGCTCACACAGGGCACACCCTGGCTACCCGCCGGCGGGGAAACCTGAGCCGGGGCCGTCCGCCGCGGCCGCGATCATCCCTCAAAGCATGGGCAAGCGCTCCCGCCGCACCCGACCCCAACGCCAGCTACCGGCGGGCGGAAACCGAGGCGGCCCGCCACAGCGCAACCAGCCACCCGGCGGCCCGCCGGCCCAGCGCGAGCGGCTACTGCTCCAGGCTATCGCGGACGGCGAGCTCGACCAGCACCTCACCGCGCTCGCCGACGCCGTCCACGCCCGCCACCACCTCATTCACACCGTCGCGAGCGCCACCGCACGCTCAGAACTATGCGTCGGCGATCAGGTACGCATCAACAACACAATCAAACCCCGCTACCTGCACGGCGTCCACGGCAAGATCATCGACATCGACGATCAATACGCCACCATCTGCGTGCACCGCCCTATCGGACGCTTCCACACAGGCCACATCCCCTGCCCACCACTCGCGCTAGAGAAGATCACCCGGCCACCAGGGTCCTAAACAGTTACCAGCGAGGACTGGTGCCTCGCGGGCTCCCGAGGGTATCTGAGCACCAGCTCGCCGCGCACGTTTCACAGCTCGAGCACGGCCTGGCTGATGTTCGCTGGCATGCTCTCCTGCGGCTTGTGCTCGTGCCTTGACGCGGGCTGACGTTGCCCCTCGCTGCCGTGTTCGCCGGGCACTGTGGTTGGGTCGGTGGGCCTTGCCCAGGGGGCCAGCGTGGGGGCTACGGTGGGACCGCAGGTCTCGAATGCCGAACATATCTCGGAACTCTCGGGTCCCTTTGCTAATGCGGGTGGTCAGCTCGGTGTTGGTCCAGATGTTTCACTCGAAGCGTTTGGGGCTCCTGGTCAGTGCGGCCCGGTAGTTGGCGGCGGAGTCTCTGCGGGTGTGGGGCTGGGCGTGTCCCGCTGGATCGGCGGTAGCTATACCGGGGCCTGGAGTGTGAGCTTCTAACTGCGTGGTGCGGTTCAGCAAGCGCAGAATCGACCGATACTTACTCGATGTCCAAGCTAAGGCCGAGCGAACAACGAACGCTCCATGCACCAGCGGCCACCGATGCCGTCCGGCGCTCCCTTCGTGCGCACTTGCGTCCGCTGTTGGCCGATGCTCCACAAGCATGGTTCGGCGGCAGGCTGACGCCTGGGGTTCGGGGACTCATGTTCGGCAACCACCTGATGCTCGTCCCTGTGCCTCCTAACCGCAGGCTCTGGAGCAACCGGAAGGCTCCCACCGCGAGAGGCAGACTCGTTTCCCGACCCGACGGCGGCACTGATGTGCGTCTATCCGTCTATACGCCGGGCTTCCCATACCGGACCGTGAAGGACCCGGCCGCGACCGCCTTCCTTGACGACTGGCTGAATACGGCCGTGCGAGAGCTTGACGCGGAGTGACCCCCCGGCCTGTTAGGGCCATTGCGCTGGACGCTTGGGCGTCTGGACGTGGGCCTGCTGGCGGTCGTTTTTATGCGGCCCAGCGTTCGGCCTCGTGTCTGAGGAGGATGCTCTCGATGACGGCCTTTACGACGCGCTTCTCCTCGTCTGAGAGGCGGGTGGTGGCCTCGAATTGGAGGCGTAGCTCGTCGTCGGGGCCTCGCTCGTCGGCATCGAAGACGAGCGTATCTGCGCTGACGGACAGAGCGATGGCGAGCTTGCGCAGCACGTCGAGGGTCGGCGTGGAGTCGCCGGCCTCATAGCGGCGAATCTGCGAGACGTGGACGCCGACGTGCTCGGCTAGCGAGCGCTGGGTCATTTTGCGCTCGTTGCGCACGGCGGCTATGCGTTCGGGGAAGTCCATCGCGAGCAGGTTGATCGGGGCTCGCGGGACGATATGGCCGGGTTTGGGGAGCGTTCGTCGGGGCACGCGATTATGCTATCTCAGAGAACGCGCAATTTCGACTTGACAGGGTGCGGCTGAGGAAAGCATGGCGAGGCGGATTCCGGAGGAGGTCATTGAGCGGCTGAAGGAGGAGGTCTCCCTTCAGCGGCTGGTGGAGCTGGCGGGCGTGGAGCTGCGCCGCCAGGGCAAAGACCTGGTGGGGCTGTGCCCGTTTCACGAGGAGCGCACGGGCTCGCTGGTGGTCACGCCCGAGAAGAACCTCTGGCATTGCATGGGCGCCTGCCAGGCGGGCGGCTCGGTGATCGACTGGGTGATGCGCGCGGAGGGCGTGTCCTTCCGCCACGCGGTCGAACTGCTGCGCGACGGGGTGGCTCCCTCGCCGCTTGATGGCCGGCGACCGGCGCGCTCGACGGTCGCCAAGCTGCCCTCACCGTTGCCGATCGGTGCCGATGAGCGCGAGCTGCTTGAGCGGGTGGTCGGCTTTTACGCGCAGACGTTGAAGGAGAGCCCGGAGGCGTTGGCGGTGCTTGAGCGTCGTGGCCTGGGCGATGAGGAGCTGATCGAGGAGTTCCGCCTGGGCTATGCGAATCGCACGCTCGGCTACCGGCTGCCGGCGAAGAACCGTAAGCCGGGCGCGGAGCTGCGCGGCAAGCTGCAGGCGCTCGGTGTGATCCGCGCGTCGGGGCACGAGCACTTGTCGGGGTCGCTGGTGATCCCGGTGTGTGACGTGAACGGCGAGGTCGTGCAGCTCTACGGGCGCAAGCTGCGCGATGACTTGAACCATCGGGGCTCCTCGCGCCATCTCTACCTGCCGGGGCCGCGGCGGGGCGTGTTCAACGCGAAGGCGCTGGCGGCCTGCGATGGCGAGCTGATCGTGTGTGAGTCGCTGATCGACGCTCTCACGTTCTGGCGCTATGGCCTGCGGCATGTGACGGCGGCGTTCGGCGCGGACGGGTTCACCGACGAGCTGCAAGCGGCGCTCAAGGACGCGGGCGTTGAGCGCGTGCTGATCGCGTTTGACCGCGACGAGGCGGGCGAGCGCGGCGCCGCGGCCCTGGCGGACCGTCTCGGCGGTGATGGGGTTGAGTGCTTCCGCGTGCTGTTCCCTGCCGGCCAGGACGCCAACAGCTTTGCCACGAGCATCGAGGAGCCGGCAGGCGCGCTCGCGCAGCTCTTGCGCGAGGCGGTATGGATCGGCGCGGGCGAGCCGGCCGCGCGGCCGGCGCCGGGCGCTGTCGAGCCGGAGTCCGGGCCTGCCGGTGATCCCCCGGCGCCGGCTGCTGTTGAGCCCGAGCAAGGCGGCGCTCGAGCGCAGCTCGAGCAGCAGGGCGACACCGAGGGCGAGCGCGAGCAGGGTGGTCCTCTCTCAGCCGCCGAAGCCGCCTCGCCCTCATCGCCGCCGCCGTCCTCGCCGGTGCCGCGCCCGCCGGGCGCTCAGCCGGTGGTGAAGCTGGAGGCCGAGGAGCTGCGCGTCGAGATCGAGGATCGCCGCTGGCGCATCCGCGGGCTGGGGAAGGCGTCGAGCTTTGAGCTTTTGAGGGTGAACGTGCTGGTCGCCAGGGCGCATCCGCGGCGCGGTGAGGTTTTTCACGTCGATTCGCTTGACCTGTATTCGGCGCGGGCGCGCGGTGTGTTCGCCCGCCAGGCGGGCGAGGAGCTGGGTGTTGCTGAGGAGCTGATCGCGCGGGATCTCGGCCGGGTGCTGTTGACTTGTGAGGAGCACGCTGAGCGCGCGGTGCGCGAGGCGCAGGCGCCGAGCGAGCCCGAGGTTCAGCTTTCAGAGCAGGAGCGTGAGCGGGCGCTGTCGCTGCTGAAAGACCCGGCGCTGATCGAGCGCATCGTCGGTGACTTCGAGCGTGTCGGGATGGTCGGCGAGCAGAACAACTGTCTGATCGGGTATCTCGCGGCGGTCTCACGCAAGCTCGACCGGCCGCTCGCGGTGATCGTCCAGAGCACGTCGGCGGCGGGCAAGTCGGCGTTGCAGGAGGCGGTGCTTTCGATGGTGCCCGAGGAGGAGCGCGTCTCGTTCAGTGCGATGACGGGGCAGAGCCTTTTCTACATGGGCGAGACAGACCTGCAGCACAAGGTGTTGGCGGTCGCTGAGGAGGAGGGCGCCGAGCGCGCCGCCTACGCGCTGAAGCTCCTCCAATCGGAGGGTGAGCTGCGGATCGCTTCGACCGGCAAGGACGGGCAGACCGGGCGGCTTGTCACTCACACCTACACGGTGCGCGGCCCGGTCGCGATCTTCTTGACCACGACGACGATCGACGTCGATGAGGAGCTGTTGAACCGCTGCGTCGTGCTGTCGGTGGATGAGGAGCGCGAGCAAACCCGCGCGATCCATGAGCGCCAGCGCGAGCGCGAGACGTTGGACGGGCTGCTCGCCGAGCACGAGCGCCAAAGCGTGCTGAAGGTTCACCAGGACGCGCAGCGGCTGCTCGAACCGCTCGCGGTCGTCAACCCTTTCGCGCGGGCGCTGACGTTCTCTGACGCGCGCACCCGCACCCGTCGCGATCACATGAAGTACCTGACGCTGATCCGTGCGGTCGCGCTGCTTCACCAGCACCAGCGGCCACGCAAGACCGCGAGCACCGCCGAGGGTGGCGTGCTGACCTACATCGAGGCCACCAGGGAGGACATTCTGCTCGCCAACCAGCTCGCGCACGCGGTGCTCGGCCGCTCCCTGGATGAGCTGGCGCCCGGCACACGGCGCCTGTTGTCGCTGATCGAGGCCCACGTCGAGCGGGTGGCCGCTGAGCAGGGCACCGTCCGCGAGCGTGTCCGCTTCACCCGCCGCGAGCTGCGCGAGCAGCTTGGCTGGGGCGACACGCAGCTGAAGGTCCACCTGGGGCGGCTCGCCTCGCTTGAGCTTCTGTGGTGCCAGCGCGGCCCGCACGGCTCCTACGTCTACGAGCTGGCATGGGACGGCGGCCAAGAGCACGACGCGCCGCGGCTGCCGGGCCTGATCGACCCCGACCAGCTCGACGCGAAGGGCGAGAGCGAGCACGACTACGATCGCAATCGGTCGGGGTCTGAAACGGATCGGTCGGGGTCGGCGAGCGATCGGTCGGGGGGCGGTCGCCCCCCGGTCGGTGCCCGGTCGGCACCCGGTCGGCGTCTCGCGGCGGTGGGAGGCTGAGATGCCGGCGCGCGGGCAGCGGCCCCCGAAAGCGGTCCCCGGCGATCCCGAGGACGGCCAGGGCTTCCCGGTGATGGTCGCGGAGTTCTGCGAGCACCTTGCGGTGCGTGGCTACGCACTCACGTCGCTGAAGAACCAGCGCACCGCGCTCGCGTTGCTCGCGGGGTGGCTGATCGAGCGTGGCGTGAGCCGCCCGTGTGAAGTGACCAAGCCGATGCTCGACGCCTACCAGCGCGCGATCTTCTACATGCGCAAGCGCAACGGGCAGCCGCTGTCGTTTCGCTCCCAGGAGGCGCGGCTGATCCCGATTCGTGGCTTCTTTCGCTGGCTCGTGCGCACGAACCGCATCCTCTATAACCCCGCCTCAGAGATCGAGCTGCCGCGCAAGGAGCAACGCCTACCCCGCGGCGTGCTGTCCGCCGAGGAGGCCGAGCGGGTGCTCGCGCTGGCAGACCTGTCCGACCCGCTCGGACTCAGGGACCGGGCGATGATGGAGCTGCTCTACGCGACCGGCATCCGCCGCGCCGAGCTGGCGCACCTGACCGTGTTCGAGCTGGACGTCGAGCGCTGCACGCTCATCGTGCGCCAGGGCAAGGGCCGGCGGGACCGGATGATCCCGACCGGCGAGCGCGCGGCGGCGTGGTGCGCCCGCTACCTCTCAGACGTCCGGCCGAAGCTCGCGATCGAGCCCGACGACGGCACGCTGTTCCTGACCGCCGAGGGCGTGGCGTTCTCACTGCAGACGCTCACCTACATGATGGGCTCCTACGTGCGCCGCGGCGCCGGCAACCCCGGCGCCTGCCCCCTCTTGCGGCACACCAAGGCCACCGTGATGCTCG
>JBBSDZ010000099.1:0-7172 GCA_038240205.1 Solirubrobacterales bacterium
CACCCCTCCGGCCGCCAGAAGCAACGGCACACCCGCCGGCCGAAACCGCCGACCGGCTAGCCCTGCCGAAAACGTCACCGCTTACTCCCCGTCTCACCCGACGAGGACCTACACCCCACCTTGATGACGAATCGAGGCTAGGAGGCCTTGTGGCTCATATTCTCATCTCGATTACACACAGCACGAATGATCCTGACAAGGCGACGGTGGGATTCGTCGTCGGCAATGCGGCGGTCGCATCGGAGCAGGAAACGACTGTGTTTCTGTCATGCGAGGGAGTCCGGCTAGCTCTCCAAGCAACGATCGAGGAGATCCATGAGGACGGCTTCGCGGCCCTGTCGGAGCTAGTGGCAAACTTCCTGGAGGCCGGCGGTCACCTGCTCGTGTGCAGCCCCTGCGCCAAGAAGCGCGAGATCGGCGAGAGCGACGTGATCGAAGGGGCGCAGATCGTCGGTGGAGCACGTGTTGTGGAGTTGCTTGCGGGCGGCGCCACAGGCCTTTCCTACTGAGCAATGGACGAGCTCGACGTTGCCGGAGTGTGTGACGGGGGTCATTTGGACTGCGGTGGTGGTCTACTGATCGCGATCAAGCGGGCAATGAGTGCGATCGAGATCGGACGGGTGCTCGAGGTTCGCAGTCTCGAGCCGTCGGTGGGAAATGATCTGCCGGCGTGGTGCCGATTGGTCGGACACGACCTCCTGCGCGTCGAGCATGACGGCGCACAGACGCGCTTTGCTGTACGTCGAGGCCGGTGAGCGCGTGTCTCAGGTAGCGGCCGTCGACGCGACCGGCCTGGACTTCGGGAACGGCCTGTTGCTGAGGCTGGACGCCGCTATCCGCAAGCTTCCCGATGGAGCCGTGCTCGAGGTTCGCGGGGGCGAGCCGTCGGTGGTCGAGGATCTGGCCGCTTGGTGCGAGATCACGGGCAACGCCCTTGTCGGCGTGGGCTTGGTTCGCAAGGGTGCAGCCGACCTGGGGGATGAAGTGTCGACCCCGGTCGGGAAGCGGCTATGGCTTTACACCAACTTTGACTGCAACCTTTCGTGCGACTACTGCTGCGCGCGGTCGTCACCTTGCACCCCGGCTCGGCGCATGTCTCTCGGTCTGGCGGTCCGCGCCACCGAGGAGTTCCTCTCACTCGGCGGCGAGGAGCTGTATCTGACTGGTGGCGAGCCGTTCTTGAACCCGGAGCTGGGATCGATTGTTCAAGCACTCACCGCGCGCCTGCCATTGACGATCTTGACCAACGCGATGGTGTTCGCCAAGGGCTCCCGGCGAGCTGCACTTGAATCGATGGACCGCGACCGCGTTACCCTTCAGATCTCCCTCGATTCGGCCGGTCCAGCCCTTCATGACCGCCACCGCGGGACCGGTAGTCATGCGCGAGCACTCGACGGGATCGAGCTCGCTCGCCGTCTGGGGTTCCCGGTCAAGGTGGCCGCGACAATCGACGCGGCCGACTCGTGCGAGGAGCCCGCATTGCTACGCCGGCTCGACGCGGCAAACATCGGTACGGAAGACCGTCTGATACGCCGCGTCGCTTTGAAGGGATCGGCAGAGCAGGGCATCGCGATCGGACGCGACGATCTTTACCCCGAGCCCACGCTCGCGGTTGATGGCGCATGGTGGCATCCGGTGGGAATCGACGATCCAGCGATGCGCGTTAGTACACGCCCGTTGCCACTTGCGCAGACCTTCACGACCATCGCCGACGAGTTGAAGATCCAAAGCCTAGGCCGCGAAACGATTCGAAGCGCCTTCCGTTGCGCCTGAGGCGGGCGCGTTCTGACCCACGGCCCCGAGTGGAGACCACGCCGGTCCCCGGTCACGGCTGCTCCGGCAGGAGATCGTCGGCCGTCACATAAGCGGCAGTGAGTAGCCAGGTCGAGGCCGATGCCCATCGAACCTGTGGGTGCCGAAAAGGCGGTCAGGCGGCAATCCGGTACTCGTGGATGAGGCCGCCGAGCACGTCACGTCGCTCGACCTGGGCGGATCCTTGTCGACAGCCCCTAGCGGCGGTTTCGGTGTCGGTGGCTGCATTGCGAGTGCTCGGTGCGGCCGATGGCCGTTGTAGTGCTCGGCGTAGGTGTGAAGCGTGGCTGCGAGGTGGCGCTGAGAGAATGTCAGCATCCGATCCAGACACTCGCGGCGAACAGTCCCTACCCAGCGCTCGGTGAAAGCGTTCGCTTGGGGAGCGCGTACAGGAGTGCAGATAAGCCGGACCCCCTCGGCCTCAAAGACGGCATCGAAAGCGGCCGTGAACTTCGCATCGCGATCATGAATGAGGAAGCGGAAGGACTCGTCACGCTCGCCTAGCGTCATCGTCAGGTTGCGCGCCTGCTGGGCTGTCCACGCACCGGTCGGATTTGCCGTCACGCCCGCGATATGACCGCGTCTGGTGGCGAGCTCGATGAAGAACAGGACGTAAAGGCGGCGTAGAAGCACGGTGTCGACCGTGAAGAAGTCGCAGGCCAGGATGCTCTGGGCGTGCGCGCGCAGGAAAGCAGACCAGCTGATAGATCCGCGCCGCGGCGCGGGATCGACGCCTGCGTCCTTGAGGATCGCCCAGACAGTCGAGGGAGCGATCTGGACCCCAAGGCTCCGCAGCTCACCGGCGATGCGCCGGTAGCCCCAGGTCGTCTTCTCTCGCGCCAGGCGCAGCACGAGCTCACGAACCTTCGCGCTCTTGGGCGGACGGCCTCGTGGGGCACCGTAGCTCCAGTGGCGAGCGACCAACCGGCGGTGCCAGCGCATCAACGTTTCCGGCTGAACGCAAAACACCGGCCAGAGCTCCCGCGGGAGGATCCGCGAGAGCGCCGCCAGGACTACTCGATCAGCTGGCTCGAACTGCGGTCGAGCGACCTGGCGACGTAGGACTGCCATTTCGTGGCGCAGCACGAGGATCTCGACCGCCTTGGCCTCCTCGCCGCGGAAGAGGAAGGCGATCAGCTCCAGGGCGCGCCGCAGCGCCCAATACATCACGGCAACGATCACGAGTCTCGAGCGCCTCATCTGCATGGCCGCGGAGCCTACTCGCGGCTCTTCCTTTGAGCCCTTCAGCCTGCCCTACCGGCTTTTCGGCACCCACAGGTCGGCCACAACTCCGCGCGAGCCGAGGTAGGACTGGACGGTCGCGAGTACGAGGCGATCTGAGCGCGCGCCGACAAGGTCAACCTCGTAGCCGTGGGTCTGCACCATCTTCGCGATCCACCTTCGCCGTCTTCAGCGCGACCGGGAACTTGACCGCCGGCGAGACGACCAGACCCTCGGCTTCGAGAGCGACAGCGACAAACGACTCGAAAGCCTCCACGGGCGAGCAGACTAGGCCAGCGAGTCGAGCTGGGTGCCCTGCCTCGCCGACCCCCGGCCTCTCGAGGCGAAAAGAGGTTCTCGCGGTGGCAGCGAAGGGCACGCGATGGAGCGAGAGACTCGCGACTGTGGTGGAAGTACTTCGTCCAGGCTGGACAAGAGCCGGCTACGCTGCGTTCATCTCGCAGGCACAGCTTCTACGAACTATTCGCATTCTTGAGGGCCTGGCGGGGAGTTTTGCTCACCATGCCGAGAGCTGTGGCGACTGGGTGATGGCAATCGCGCTCTCGGAGGCGGATTTCGAGAGCCTGGAGATTGCCGAGATCTGGGGGCTGCCGGTGCTCGCCTGGGACGAAGTCGCCCCAGACCGGGTCAAGCTGCTCTGTCAGCGGGAGAGCCGGCTGGTCCCGCCGCACGACACGGTGGAGGATCTGATCGAAGCTTGGGAGTACCGACTACAGTCTCCGACGCCCTGATCAGTCGGTGCGCTGATCGTCCGCGGGCACCTTCCCGAGTTCTGCCGGATCGAGCAGGAAGCCGCCTGCGTATGCCATCAGCTTGACCCGCAGATGCCAGTAGGCCGCACCGGTGAGTTGGGCAAAGCGATTCTTGGCAATCACGTCGTGGTGCACGGTGATCGACATGTAGAGAAGAGCCGCGGACTCGCCGAACTTGCTGCTGGGCGGCAGGTAGATGTAGTTGCGCATGCGGTCGGATCGAAGGTTGCCGAGGTTCTCCTCGGAGATCGCGCTGTTGGCGAGCAGCTCCCGCACCGGGCGCACCGGCACGAGCGTGCGGTGGGGCATCGCGTAGGCGCCGGGGGAGCTACCTTGTGCGGCGATCGTGCATGATGGCGAGAGAAGCATGGCCGGTCCGGCCTCGAAGGGCCCGGACAGGAAGCGGCGCTCGCCCTCGACCCGCAGGACCGCGTCGGGCGGCGCCGGCACGGCCAGCGGGACGTGATCGAACAAGTCGCCCTGCAGGAACGTGTCCGACCAGGGCGCTACGTAGTAGTTGTCATCCTCAGGGCGCTTCAGCCTCGCGCTCACCGGCGCAGACTAGCTGCCCGTCCGGAGCAGCTAAAGCAAATCGCCTTCCACGACATGCCCCTTCACATTTTTCTTGACGTCAGGCAAGAGAGTCTCAGGCGCGTAAGAACCGAGCAGCTCCCGTCGCATCCGCTCGACCTCCTCGCGAGGGAAGCGGCGAAAACCGGAACCGGGAAGCTTGATCCCCCGCAAGAGCCCACTCTTCTCCCAGTTGCGGACGGTGTTCTCGTGGACACCGAGCTCCTCGGCTGTCCTCCGGACGTTGAGTAGATCCGCTGGCATCTGATCCTCCTAACGATGGGTGCGGCGTCCGACGGGAGCCGGACGGACGAGTACTGTAGCGACTTTGTGCAGGATATGCACTACGTAGACTTTAGCGACTTTCAGGGCTTTGTGGACTTTGCTATGTTTGATCGGCAGCTACCCCTTCGAACTTGAGTCAAGGAGCCCGCCGATGCACCCGGAGACCTTTCTCTCCAGTCTGAGCAAAGCCACGAAGACCTTCGTCCACCCCCCGCTCGTCCGCGGACCCGGCGACGAGGCCGTCGAGGCCGTTCTGCGGGAGATCCTCGTGCCCCCCGAAGTGCTCGCGCTCGCCAAGCGTCGCCGCGACGCGATCTGCGCGATAGCCGCCTCACACCCCGCCGCGCGCGATCACTGGCACTCGGGGTCGATCGCGCACGAAACCGAGAACAGCCCGCTCGGAGATGCCGACTGCGGCGTGATGATCGATCGTAGCCCCGAGGAGTTCCGCGTCTACGGACCCGACGCAGGATCGAGCGGCCTGGGGCCCGAGAGCTTCATCCAGAGCTTCGCCGACTACATCCTCCCTCGCGCCAGGAGGGCCGGCTACCCCGGAGTCACGAGCGACCTCTCGGGAAACCGAGCCATCAAGTTCGACTTTCACGACCCAATCGACTTCGACACCCTTGGCGAAATCGACCCCAGTGTCGATCTGATCATCGGCCTCGAGCGCCGCGACGGGCCGGGCGTGTGGATCCCGAACCGCCGCCAAGAAGACTGGGACCCCGCGCACCCTCAGCAGCACACCTACCTGATGACCCATCGGGGCGGGAGCGAGCTCGTCGTGCATCGCGCCCATGTGGTGCGCCTCTCAAAGCGCGCAGTCAAGCGCGACGCGGCCAACCAGTCAGTCCAAGCGATGTGCTCGTGGAATGTCTCCGCGCTCGCGCTCGCCACCGTGAGGGAGCGAGCGCCGATCGCGGGCGCGCTCGGCGCCTCGCTGAGCGAGTCCGCCGCCGCAATCGCGCAAGGGCTGACCGAAGACCCGGCCGGTGTCGCAGGGCCGATCAAGCTTCCCGAGGGCTGCACGAACCAGCAGTCGGCGACGCGCATGGCGGGAATGGCCGAGGTCGTCCTCGCGGCCGCCAAGGCCAGCTCGATCAACGAAGCGCGCCAGCTGCTCGAACCGCTGTTTGCCGTGGAGATCGAGAGCATTCGCGCGCGCGAGCGCAACCGCGTCAGGCGTAACCCGCTGAGCTCCGCGCTCCGCTCGGGCGGCCAGCTCGCGGTTGGTAGCGCGCTCGGCGCGGCCGGCGCACTGAAGCCGACCCGCTCGCATGGCGCGTGAGATGTCGCGTCTAGCGATCGACGGAAGGCGGATCCAAGTCAGCGAACGCGTGCGCGCCGGGCGCGTCGTTTTCCGGTGCGCGATACCGGTCCCCGAGCACGATGACGATGTGCCGGTCCGGATCGAACTGCTGACCGCGTCAAGGCCGTGGCGTCCACGCGTCTACGCGCAGGCACCCGAGTGCCTCCGCCACCGCTTCGGGGACGACTCGCTATGCATGTGGTGGGAGCGCGATCCGAAGTCGCGACGCTGGATGGCGACGGATGGCCTGGGCGAACTGATCCATCACATCCGCCGCCATCTCTTCCAGGAGGCCTGCTGCCGAGCTGGCCTGTCCTGGCCGGGCGAGCAGTCGCCGGGAGATCACTGCCGTCCGCCCCGCTGCACGACCTGCGGGGGGCAAGGCGAGTGATCCTTGCCGCCGTGCAGAGTGCCGTCAGCGCCTACGGCCCCGTCATCGCGCTGATCGGCGTGGGCGCAACCATCTGGATCAACGGGCGACGAGCAGAGCGACAGCACCGGCGAGAGAACCACGCTCGGGCGATCGCCGCAGTCGTCGCCTACTACGAGATGCCGTTTCGCATCCGCCGCCGCAGGGGCGAGCCCGAGAACGAAAGCTCTGAGCGCTCGCGGCTCTCCGATGAGTTCAGCGCGATTCAGTCCGAGCTCGCCTGCTGTGAAGGGCTTATCCGTGCCGATCCCGACGCTCGGGTACGCACGAGCTTTGATGACTTGGTAGCGACGCTTCGAAGCTGCGCCGGAAGCCAAGCACGCACTGCCTGGGAAGCCAAGACGATCAGCACCGACCGCGAAATGAACATGCCGGAGCTGCACGAGGCGCTCACCCCAATCCGCGAAAGGCAAACGACGTGCGAGGCGGCTATGGCTTCCGCGACGCGCGGTTAGCCCGACTCCACGCGGAGGTGCGATTTCACAGCCGGGAGCGCCAGAGGCCTAGATGATTGATTCCACGGAATCACGCGCTGTAGTTGACGAGTGCGCGGCTGGGGCGGCCGAGTTGATGGTTGAGGCTGATGGCGGCGGCGAGTGTGAGGAGGCGTTGAAGGATGCGCTCGCGGAGGCCTTGGAGGGTGCGGGCGCCGTGGCGTTCGAGGGTGAGGACGTCCTTGCAGGTCCAGAAGATGCTCTCGATCCTCTGTCTGATCGGCGCGAGGTGTGGGCCGCGGCCTGGCTCGTCCTTGCGGCTGGGTCTGAGGATCGTG
>JBBSDZ010000100.1:0-6969 GCA_038240205.1 Solirubrobacterales bacterium
CGGGAAGCCTGGTCGGAGGGGAGGTCGGCGGCCTGCGTGAGGGGATCGGCGCGGCGATCGCGCTGGCAGCGGCGATCGCTGACTGGCGCGGCGTGCGAATCGCACCGCAGATCCGCCGCCAGGTGCCCGAGCGCTGGCGCTGGACGATGCCGCTGCCGCTCGCGTGCGCCCTTTACGGCCTTCTGCTCGGGCTCGGCTTCACGACGTTCGTACTCGCGTTCGCCGTGTGGGCGCTGGCGGGCATCAGCTTCGCCGCCGGCGATCCTGCGCTCGGGCTCGCGGTTGGCCTTGCCTTCGGTGCGGGGCGCGCGCTGCCGGTGCTGTGGATGGCCCCGGCGCTGCGCGGTGGGTGCGGCGGCGAGCGCCTGGAGGGGATGTCGCGCGAGCCGCGTCTGTGGCTCGGGCTGCGGCGCCTGGACGCGCTGGGGCTCGCGATCTGCGCGCTGGCGCTGTGTGCGGCGAGCGCCGGCGCTGCGCCGCGCTCTGCGGGCGTGCGTGCCGCGCGCCGGCCTGCAAGCGCAGACGCGGCGGCTCCCCCGGCGACCCCGATCGCGGGCGCGACCGATCCCTCGACGGCGAGCGGTGCGCTGGGGTGGCAGCAGCCGGGTGGCGCGGGGATGCTGCTGGACGCGAAAGGCTCACTGCACGCGCTGCCGGGCACGCATCCAGCGCTCGGCGGCGTGACGGTCGCGTGGCTCGGTCCGGCCGGCGTCACGGTCGCCGACGGCGCGTCGCTGGCGCCGAGGCTGACGCTCCCGGCGCTCGGCGCCAACGCACTGGCGGTCTCGGACACGTGGGCGGTCTTCCGTGTCCCGGACGCAGCCGGTGGAGAGCGGCTGCTCGCCGCCTCGCTGGCGCCGCCGGGCCGCAGCCGCTATCTCCACGGGGCGCCGCTTGCAGGCGAGCTCGGCCGCCCGGCGCTAAGCGGCGCGAGCGTAGTGTTCACGGTCGACACGCCGGCGCGTAGCTCGATCGAGATGGTCGAGCTCGACAGCGGCCGCGCACGAGTGCTGCGCTCGGCCGGGCGCAGCGCGCTGCTGCTGAACCCGTCGCTGCTCGACGGGCAGCTCCTGTATGAGCACGTGACCCGTTGCTCGCAGCAATTGCGGCTGGGCTCGGCGCTTGTGTCGGTGCGCAGGTCGGCCACACACCGGCGTGCGCTCGCGGCGCCGGCTCACGACCGGGTGCTGCTGAGGCTGCCCTCGGCGGTGCGCCGCGACGCCGGATATGAGCGCCGCTACACGCACGCCTACAACATGGCCAGCCGCTGCCGCCACCGCGGCCCGGGGCCGGGCGGGGGCGTGCTGCTCGGCTCGACCGCCCTGAGCACATCGGTTGCGTACGCGACCGAGACGGCCGCTGGCTCGGGCGCTGCACAGATCGTCGCGATCCCGCGCTGAGGGACGCGCACGCGGCGCCAGGCACTTGCGCGCGGGCGCAGGCTGCGGCCGCGGCGGTGGGCGTGCTGCTCGCGCCGCCGGGTGCCCCGGCTCGGTACTAGCGCCCGAGCGTGCGCACGAACTCGCGCGCCCGTCTGCTGAGATCGCCGAGCAGCTCGCGCACCTCGCGCAGGCCGTGGCGCAGCTCTGCGTCTCCGACCTCGACCGGCAGCATCGAGTCCTGTAGCTCGGACAGCGTCGCGTCGGCGCTCGTGACGGAGGTGAGGGCGTGGTCGATCAGGCCCTTGACGCCGGCTGAGGGCGCGACGGGCGAGGCCGGCTGGAAGCTTCGATCTTCGAGCTCGTGACGCCCGGCGAACTCGCTGTAGGTGCGCCGCGCGCGGCCGTAGGCGAGCTGGACCGGGCGAAACAGCTCGCTCTCCAGGCGCTCGGCGCTGTTCTCGTCGAGCTGCTCGTAGGCCTCGCCGCGCTCGGCGAGCGCTGGGCCGAGCCGCTCGCCGGCGCTCGCTACGGTGTCGAGGAGGCCCTTTCTTGCGTCGGCGGTCGAGTAGGTCACGGGGCTAGGTTATTCAGCGCCCGCCGGCGCGCGCGGAGGCTCATCCATTTGCCACAGCCAACTGCGACATCGACACGCCGCTCGCGCGGCGCTGCGGCGCGCCTGCCAGGCGGCATCACGCTTGGCCGCGCTCCGGCCTTCTGGCTGCTCGCGCTGACGCTCGCGCTGCTGCTGTTCGCGTCCAGCGCGCCGTCGCCGCTGTACATCGTCTACCAGGCGCAGTGGGGTTTCTCCTCGATCACGCTGACCGGAGTGTTCGCGGTCTACGCGCTCGGCCTGCTCGGCGCGCTGATCGTCACGGGCTCGCTCTCAGACCACCTCGGGCGCCGCCCGACGCTGTTGCTGGCGCTGGCGCTGGAGATCCTCGGCATGCTGCTGTTCGCCGAGGCGCAGAGCGTGATCTGGCTGTTTGCAGCACGCATCCTCCAGGGCATTGCGACCGGCATCGCGACAGCCGCGATCAGCGCCGCGCTGATCGACCTGCAGCCGCGCTCGAACATGCGCCTGGGCGCACTGATCGCGGCGGCGGCGCCGATGGGTGGGCTCGCTTGCGGGGCGCTCGGCAGCGGCCTGCTCGTGCAGTTCGGACCCGATCCCACGCGGCTGATCTACTGGCTGCTGATCGTGGCCTTCGCGCTGGCGGCCGTCTTGGCGAGCGCGATCCCGGAGACGGTTACGCGCAGGCCGACGTGGAGGCGGTCGCTGCGCCCGGAGGTGGCGGTCCCGGCGCACCTGCGCGGCGCCTTCTTGGCGACCGTCCCGTGCCTGACGGCGACGTGGGCGCTGGGCGGCCTGATCCTCTCGCTCGGGCCGTCGCTGACCGCAAAGGTGCTGCACGACAGCAGCCACGTGGCCGGGGGGCTGCCGATCTTCATCATGGCCGGCGTCAGCTCGCTGGCGTCGCTGCGCCTGCGCGACGTGCACGCGCGTACTGCCGCCCGCGGCGGCCTGCTCGCGCTGATCCTCGGCGTGGGGATGGCGCTGCTGGCGTTGCAGGATGGCTCCACGGCGCTGTTCCTGCTCGCCACAGGCGTCGCCGGGCTAGGTTTCGGGCCGGCATTCGCGGGCGCCTTTCGCGCAATCAGCAATCGCGCGCCGGCCGACCAGCGTGCGGCGCTCGTCGCCTCGGTCTATGTCGCCTCATACCTCGCCTACAGTCTGCCGGCACTGGCGGCGGGCATCGCGATCACGCAGTTCGGCCTGCACGCGACGACGAACGTGTACGGGGCCGCGCTGATCGCGCTCGCGCTGCTGGCGCTTTCGCTCACGCACCGGCTCGAGGACCCGGACTCGCCCTCGCTGCGTGCGCCCGGCGCGGCCGGCCCGACCGAGTCGTCGGTGCGCACCGCTGGCGCAGTCGGCCAGCTCTCGCCGGGCGCAAGCGTGAGCCCCGCCGAAGGACGATGCGTGGCCGAGCAGATCCAATAGGGTCCGCAGCGGAGCTATTTGCGATGAGCGGCACTCTCAAGCTTGGGCTGAACACGGGCTACTGGGCGGGCGGACCGCCGCCGGGGGCGGCCGAGGCGATCGCCGAGGCCGAGCGCCTGGGAGCAGACTCGATCTGGACGGCTGAGGCGTACGGCTCGGACTGTCTGACGCCGCTGGCTTGGTGGGGCGCCTCGACGACGCGGCTGAAGCTCGGCACGGCGATCGTGCAGATGTCTGCACGCCAGCCGGCGGCGACGGCGATGGCGGCGATGACGATGGATCACCTCTCAGGCGGGCGCTTCATCCTCGGGCTCGGCGTATCGGGTCCGCAGGTCGTCGAGGGCTGGTATGGGATGCCGTTCGCCAAGCCGCTGGCGCGCACGCGCGAGTACATCGGCATCGTCCGCGACATCTGGGCGCGGCAGGGGCCGCTCGTGAGCGACGGGCCGCACTACCCGCTGCCGCTGCCCGAGGGAACGGGCCTCGGTAAGCCGCTGAAGTCCTCGATCCACCCGCTGCGCGAGGACATCCCGATCTATCTTGGAGCGGAGGGCCCGAAGAACGTGGCGCTGTGCGCCGAGCTGTGTGACGGCTGGCTCGCGATGCTGTTCTCACCGACCCATCAGGACGCCAACCGCGCGGCGTTGCAGGAGGGCTTCTCGCGCCCCGGCGCGCGGCGCAAGCCGGATGAGTTCGAGGTCGCCGCCACGGTTCCGTTCATCGTTTCAGACGACCTGGAGGGGGCTGTCGATGCGCTGCGTCCGTATTACGCGCTGTATTTCGGCGGCATGGGCGCGAAAGGCACCAACTTCCACGCGAACGTCGCGATCCGCATGGGCTACGAGCGTGAGGTCGAGGAGATTCAGGAGCTCTACCTGGCCGGGCGCAAGGACGAGGCCGGCGGCAAGATCCCGCGCGCGCTGATCGAAGAGCTCTCGCTGGTCGGCTCGCCGGCGAAGATTCGCGACGACCTCGCCAGGTGGCGCGAGTCGATCGTCACGACACTGCTCGTCTCCGCCGACGCGGCGTCGCTCGGCCCGATCGCCGAGCTCGTGCTCGGCTGAGGGCGCAGCCCTCGATCATGCGCTCGATGCTCTCAACGGGAGCGCAGCGTGTGGCCGCGCTCGTGTCCTCGTTGCTGTTCGCGCGCGCCCACGGTCGCGCGCTGCGCTGGTCGCTGGCGGTGCTCGCGGCGCTCGTCTCGGTCGTCGCCGTCGCGGCGGCATCCGTGGGTGGACATCACGCCCGCGCCCAAGCGGCTGTGGTCCTCGACGCGGTGCCGCAGGCGCTGCTCGCACCGCTCGCCGGCGTCCCGTCGGGTGCGGGGAGGATGTACCGCATCGTCGGTTGTCGCAGCCACGGCAGCGTCGACTACACGCACGGCCCGCCGCGCTATCGCGTCGCGATCGGGTTCGACGACGGACCGGACACGGACACGCCGGCGTTCGTGAGCATGCTCGCGCGCAACCACGCGCAGGCGACGTTCTTCATGATCGGGCGCCAGGTCACCTCGACCTACGGGCCGACGATCCTGCGCGAGCTGCGCGAAGGCGACGTCCCGGCCGATCACACGTTCACGCATCCCGACCTGACCCGCACGGGCGATGTCCGCGGACAGCTACAGAGCACGATCTCGGCGATTCGCGCGCAGAGCGGCTACACGCCATGCGTGTTCCGTCCGCCCTACGGCGCCGTCAACGACTCGGTCGTGCGCACGGCCGGCTCGCTCGGGTTGGCGACCGTGACGTGGAACGTGGACCCGAGCGACTACCTGCAGCCTGGCACGGCGACGATCGTGCGGCGCGTGCTCGCGCAGGTGCGGCCCGGCTCGATCATCATCTCCCACGACGGTGGTGGTCCGCGCGGACAGACGCTCGCCGCCTACCCGCAGATCATCTCGGCCCTGCGCCGGCGCGGCTACGGCATCGTGACGATCCCGGAGCTGCTCGGCTTTCACCCGGTCTATGAGCCGTGCATCCTGTTGTGCGACGGCATCGGCGTCCAGCGCCGGGACGTGCCGCGCGACGCGATCATCCAGCGCGCGCCCTGAGGGCGCCTGCGCCGGCGACTATTCGAACTTCGGTTCGCTCCAGCCGGGCAGGACATCGGGCAGGCCGTCGCTGACGCGGTCACTGAAGTGCGCCGGGCGCTTCTCCAGGAACGAGGTGACGCCCTCGACGGCGTCCGCCGATTGGCCGCGCGCGAACATGCCACGCGAGTCGGCGCGATGGGCGAGCATCGGGTGCTCGGCCCCGAGCATCCTCCACATCATGCGACGCGCGAGCGCGACGGAGACGGGCGCGGTGTTCTGGACGATCTCGAGCGCCAGTGCACGCGCGGCCGGCAGCAGCTCCTCGGAGCGGTGCAGGCTGCGCAGCAGGCCCGCGTCGAGCCCCTCCTGGGCGGAGAAGACGCGTCCGGTCGACACCCACTCCATCGCCCGGCTGATGCCGACGACGCGTGGCAGAAACCAGCTCGAGCACGCCTCGGGCACGATTCCGCGTCGCGCGAAGACGAATCCCATGCGCGCGTCGTCTGCTGCCAGGCGCACATCCATCGGCAGCGTCATCGTCGCGCCGATGCCGACGGCAGGACCGTTGATCGCTCCGATCACGGGCTTGGTCGCTGCGAACACGCGCAGGGTGAACTCGCCGCCGTTGTCGCGCGGAACGTCGCCGTCGCTCGCCGACATCAACGAGGCCTCGGCCGCGCGTGCGCGGTAGTCGAACGTCTCGCCGCCGCTGGCCAGATCGGCGCCCGCGCAGAAACCGCGCCCGGCGCCGGTGACGATGATCGCTCCGACCTGATCGTCGGCGTCGGCGCGATCGAAGGCCTCGATCAGCTCGCGGCACATCGTCGCCGTCCACGCGTTCAGCCGCTCGGGACGGTTGAGTGTGATCGTGAGGATGCCCTCGCTGACCTCGGTGATGATCTGCTCGAAGGACATCGTCTAGGCGGTGCTGCTGAGCGCCGGGCTGCGCTCGGCCCAGGGCAGCGCCTGCTCGAGCTGTGCGGCGAGGCGAATCAGCGTCGCCTCGTCCCACGGGCGCCCGGTCAGCTGGACACCGACGGGGAGCTCGGCGCCGGTGCGATGCAGCGGCAGGCTCACCGCGGGCAGGCCGGTGACGTTGCCGAAGGCAGTGAACGAGACGCTCGCGACGACCTCCAGGACGGGCGCGTCGGGGGTTGCGTGCTGGGCCTTCATGATCGAGCCGGCGATTGGCGGCAGGATCGCGGAGGTCGGGGTCAGCAGCACGTCGAAGTCGCGTCCCCAGCGCGCGACCTCCTGGCGGCTGAGCAGCTCGAGCTTGCGCGCGGCGAGCACGTAATCGTAGGCGCCCGTCTCGCCACTCAGTTTGCGCTGGTGTGCGATGTGCGGCTCGACGGCCGACCAGTCGACGCCGTCGTAGTCGGCCAGCCCGGCCTGTGTCAGCACGATGAACGATGGGATCATCTCTTCAGAGACGGTCGGGACCTCGACCTCCTCGACTATGTGCCCGAGGTCTTCGAGCGCGCTCGCGGTCGCTCGTGCTCCGGCGACGCACGCCTCGTCGGTCGGGATGCCGAGCGGCGCTTGTGCCATCA
>JBBSDZ010000101.1:0-6796 GCA_038240205.1 Solirubrobacterales bacterium
CCACGAGCCCCACCACACCCCCCCCCCCCCCCCCCCCCCCGGCGCCCGCGCGCCGGCCCGCGGCGGGCGCGCGGGGGGGGGCCGCCCGGGACGCCCGCGCCCGCCGGGGGGGGGGGCGGGGCCGGCCCCCCCCCCCCCCCCCCACGACGCGGCGGCCGCGTCGCTTGCGCCCGCGGCCTCGTTCCTGGCCGGCTCGCAGAACGCGGACGGCGGCTTCGGCGGCTCGCGAGGGCAGCGCAGCAGCGAGCTGTACACGGCGTGGGGCGCGATGGGGCTGGCCGCGACCGGGCGCAACCCGGCCGGCGTGCGCCGCGGCGGACGCTCGGTGCTCGACTCGCTGCGCGCCGAAGCGGCGACGCTCTCGGGCCTCGGCGACAGCGAGCGCACGATCCTCGCCGTGCGCGCGTGCGGCGCCTCCGCCTACTCCTTCGCTGGGCGCAACCTCGTCGCCGAAGTCCTGGCTGCACGCGGCAGCGACGGCTCCTTCGATCGCCAGGTCAACCTCAGCGCCTTCGCGATCTTCGCGCTGCGCGCGGTTGGGCACTCGCCCGGGTTCTCTGCGATCCACAAAGCGGCAGGCTGGATCGAGCGTCAGCAGAACAGCGATGGCGGCTTCGGCTTCGGCGCGCGCGGCTCGGGCAGCGACGTCGACGACACCGCCGCCGCGATACAGGCACTCGCGGACGCGGGCGCGCGCAACGGGCGCATCCTCGCCGCTGCCGCGGCCTACCTCTCGCGCTCGCAGGGTCTGGACGGCGGCTTTCCCCAGCGCTACGGGCAGGAATCCAACGCGCAGTCCACCGCGTGGGCGATCCAAGGCCTACTCGCGGTCGGGGGAGACCCTGCCGCCACGCGCCGCAGGGGCAGCCGCTCGCCGATCGGCTACCTCGAAAGCCTGCTCGCCCCTGGCGGCAGCATCCGTTACTCGCGCACGAGCGCGCAGACGCCCGTGTGGGTCACGGCGCAGGCGCTGATCGCGCTTTCGCGCAGGACCTTTCCGGTCGCCGGCTGAGAAGCTCGCGCCGCGCGGCCTCCAACAGCCGGCGGCGGGTAGCGTCCACTCCTTCAGCGCCGCTTTAGCGCCCGCCCTACCCTTTTGGGTATGTCCGAACACGCCTACGCGGCCGGAGTGCTTCCCCGCACGCGCTCGGCCGAGCGTCGCGAGCGCCCCGGCGCGATGGCTCCGCTGGGCGCCGCCGCCGCCTGCGTCGTGCTGATGGCGCTGCTGTGGGCACTCGCAGAGCACGTCCCGGCGCTGCAGGTCAAGGACGCCGTGCTGCTGCACGACTTCATGCGCCTGGACGCCTCGCGGCCGGTCGACATCGCTGCGAGGTTCCTGCCACAGCTGCTCAACCCGCTGTTGTTCATCATCTGGGGTCTCGCGCTGGTGCTGTCCGCGCTCTCGCAGGAGCGCCCGCGGGTGGCCCTCGCGGTCGTCGCCGTGATGGCGCTCGCGCCGCTCTGCGCGGAGATCCTGAAGCCGCTGCTCGCGCACCCGCACGTGCGCGTCGGCCACACGCTGATCGGTCCTGCCTCATGGCCGAGTGGGCACGCCAGCGCCGCCACCGCGCTCGCGCTCAGTGCTGTGCTCGTCGCTCCGGCGCGCTATCGCGCGGCGGTGATGCTTGCGGCCGTGACGTTCGCACTCGCCGTTGGCGCCTCGCTGCTGATCCGCACCTGGCACATGCCGAGCGACGTGCTCGGCGGCTACCTCAACGCGACCTTCTGGATGGCGCTCGCCGTCGCGGCGCTGCGGGCGTCGGAGCGCCGCTGGCCGCCGGGCTCGAGAACGGCGAGACGGAGACGGCGCGCAGCCGCTTAGCCGTTGGGATCGGCGCCATCGGCGCCGTGCGCGCCCGGCTGCCACAGCGGCTCTGACTCGCCGTCGGAGCCAGGCTCGGCGTTGACTGCGCGCCCGAGGATGAACAGCAGGTCCGAAAGGCGGTTGAGGTAGCGCACGGCCTCCGCGCTACCCTCCTCGCCGACGGCGATCGCGCGGCGCTCGGCGCGGCGGCAGACGGTGCGGCAGACGTGCAGCTGCGCCGAGGCGGGCGTGCCGCCGGGGATCACGAACGAGCGCAGCGGCGCGAGCGTCGCATTGACCTCGTCGCACGCCTGCTCCAGCCACTCGGTGTAGTCCGGGCCGACGCGCAGGCGCCCGCGCGGGTCCTTGCCGGCGGGCACGACCGCGGGCGGCGGTGGCACGGACAGGTCCGCGCCGATGTCGAGCAGGTCGTTCTGCACCCGCCTCAGCCACCCGGCGAAGCGCGCGGGGAGCCCGGGCGCGAGCAGGGCGACGCCGAGGGTGGCGTTGAGCTCGTCGACTGTGCCGTAGGCCTCGACACGCGGGTGCAGCTTGGAGACGCGGCTCATGTCGCCGAGGTGCGTCTCGCCGCCGTCGCCGAGCTTGGTGTAGATGCGGGTCAGGTTGACGGTCATGGCGCTACGGGCCGGCATGCGGCCTGCCCGTCTGATGATACGTCCGCAGCGGACTCGACACATCTGCACCGGACTCCACCCGTCGGCGCGATGGGATACGTTCCCGCCGCACATGCGGATCGGCGTTCCGAAGGAGACCGCGGCGGGCGAGCATCGAGTGTCGCTTGTGCCGGAGGTCGTGAGCAAGCTGCAGGCCAAGGGCCTGGACGTCGTCGTGCAGGCAGGGGCCGGCGACGGCGCGCTCGTGCCGGACGCCGCCTTCGTCGAGGCAGGGGCGACGATCTCTCAGGACGCCGCCGAGGTCTGGCGCTCGGACGTGGTCCTGACGATCGCGCCGCCCGACCCCGAGCAGATTCGCTCGCTCGGGCAGGGCTCGATCCTGATCGGGTTCCTCGCGCCGCTGTCGAGCCCGCAGACGACGCGCGCGCTCGCGGACGCCGGCGCGACCGCCTTTGCGATGGAGGCGATCCCGCGGATCTCGCGCGCGCAGTCGATGGATGCGCTGTCCTCGCAGGCGAACGTCGCCGGCTACAAGGCTGCGCTGCTCGGCGCCGAGGAGATGGGCCGCTTCTACCCGATGCTTATGACCGCCGCCGGGACGATCCCGCCCGCGAAGGTGCTCGTGCTCGGTGTCGGCGTCGCCGGGCTGCAGGCGCTCGCGACGGCCAAGCGCCTGGGCGCGCGCACGACCGGCTATGACGTTCGCCCGGAGGTCGCCGAGCAGGTGCAGTCGCTCGGCGCCCAGTGGCTCGACCTCGGCTTGGAGGCCAGCGGCGAGGGTGGCTACGCGCGCGAGCTGACGCCCGAAGAGCGCGCCACCCAGCAGCAGGCGCTGACCGACGCGATCAAGGGCTTCGATGTCGTCATCACGACCGCGCTGGTGCCCGGCCGCCCGGCGCCGGAACTGGTCACCGCGGAGGCCGTCGAGGGGATGAAGCCGGGCTCGGTGATCGTCGATCTGGCGGGGGAGACCGGCGGCAACTGCGCGCTGACCGAGCCGGGACAGACGGTCGTGCGCCACGACGTCAAGATCGCCTCCCCGCTGAACCTGCCGGCGAGCATGCCCGAGCACTCCTCGCAGCTGTTCGCGCGTAACGTACAGGCGCTGCTGGAGCTCCTGATCGGCGAGGACGGCGCCCTCAACCTGGATTTCGATGATGAGATCGTCAGCGGAGCGTGCGTGGTGCGCGCCGGTGAGATCGTCAACCCGGGCGCGAAGGCGACAGTGGAGGCCGCGGCATGATCCTCGCGAGCACGCTCACGACCAACCTCGCGATCCTCGTGCTGGCCGGGTTCATCGGCTTCGTGGTGATCTCGAAGGTGCCGAACACACTGCACACGCCGCTGATGTCCGGCACCAACGCGATCCACGGGATCGTGCTGCTCGGAGGGCTGCTGATCGTCGGCGCATCGGGCAACGGCGCGTTCAACAAGATCATCCTCGTGATCGCAATCGCGTTCGGCACGATCAACGTCGTCGGCGGCTTCCTCGTAACCGACCGCATGCTCGAGATGTTCAAGGCCAAGCCCAAGGCGAAGCCGCATGACGGGCCGGGCGGCCCTCCCGGCGGAGAAGGTAAAGGCCCGGCGCAATGATCCTCGCGAGCAGCTTCCTGCAGGACCAGAACTTCCTCGACGTCCTCTACATCATCGCCTTCGGGCTCTTCATCCAGGGCCTGCGCGGGCTCTCCGGGCCGACGACGGCCGTGCGCGGCAACCGCATCGCTGCGGTCGGCATGTTGATCGCGGTGATCGCGACGCTGCTGAGCCAGTTCGAGGGCAACTGGGGTCTGATCGTGCTCGGCGTCGCGCTCGGCACGGCCGTCGGCGTGCCGGCGGCGCGCCAGGTGAAGATGACCGCGATGCCGCAGATGGTGGCGCTGTTCAACGGCGTCGGCGGCGGCGCGGTGTTCCTGATCTCCTGGTCTGAGTTCCGCCTCACGGACGGCTTCACCGGCGTGCCCACCTACGTCGCTGTGTTCTCGCTGTTCGCCGCGATCGTCGGCTCGGTCTCCTTCTGGGGCTCGAACATCGCCTTCGGCAAGCTTCAGGAAATCATCCCTGGGCGGCCGATCAGCTTCGGCTCCGCCCAGCAGATCGTCAACCTCCTGCTGCTGATCCTGGCCGTCGCCGCGGGCATCGACATCGCCGCGGGCGATCACTCGGAGATCGTCTTCATCGGCCTGCTCCTCTGCTCGGCGCTGCTCGGCAACGCCGTCGTGCTGCCGATCGGCGGCGCCGACATGCCGGTCGTGATCTCGCTGCTGAACGCCTTCACGGGTCTGTCGGCGGCGGCCACAGGCATCGCCCTGGACAACACCGCGCTGATCGTCGCCGGCATGATCGTCGGTGCGTCCGGCACGATCCTCACGAACCTGATGGCGACCGCGATGAACCGCTCGATCCCGGCGATCGTGGCGGGGGGCTTCGGCGGCGCTGGCGCCGTCGAGGGCGCCTCGGGCGCGGGCGAGCACGCGGGCACGGTGCGCTCGACGAGCGCCGCCGACGCGGCGATCCAGCTCGCCTACGCCAGCCGCGTGGTGATCGTCCCCGGCTACGGCATGGCCGTCGCGCAGGCCCAGCACGCCGTGCGCGAGCTGACCAAGGAGCTCGAGAAACGCCAGGTGGAGGTCAGCTACGCGATCCACCCGGTCGCAGGGCGCATGCCCGGGCACATGAACGTCCTGCTCGCCGAGGCCGACGTTCCTTACGACCAGCTCAAGGAGATGGACGACGCCAACCCGGAGTTCCAGCGCACTGACGTGGCCCTCGTGATCGGCGCCAACGACGTCACCAACCCGGCGGCCAAGAACACTCCCTCCTCGCCGATCTACGGCATGCCGATCCTCGAAGTCAACAACAGCCACTCGGTGATAGTGATCAAGCGCTCGATGAACCCCGGCTTCGCCGGCATCGAAAACGAGCTCTACTACGACCCGAAGACGGCGATGCTGTTCGGCGACGCCAAGTCGGCGGTCGCCGAGATAACCGCGGAGCTCGGCCACCTCTGATGCGCCGCCGCGCCCGCCCCGCTCGGGTGGCGCGCGCAGCCTCCCAGATGGGAGCTTCGAAGTTCTCGCCGGCGCGCTGAAGCCGGGCGCGTACACGTTCGCGCTGGGCGCCATCGACCGTGCCAGCGTCCGCCAGTTGCGCCCGACCGAGCTGATGCTGCGGCTGCGCGCACCGCGTAAGGCTCGCTGACACCTCTGCGCTTGCCGAGCTCGCAGCGACGCACCGCGTACGCCCGGCTGTCCAGGCGCGCCCCAGCCGGTACTTACTGAGCGCCCCGCGCCCGGCGGTGCCTGCCGAGCGCATTGCGCGCGCCCGCTGAGGACATCGACGGCTCTCGCTCTGAGAGACTGCGAGCGTGATCGAGCGCAGCCAGGCTCTTGCGGCGCTGACCGACGAGGAGTTCGACGTGGTCGTCGTCGGCGGAGGCATCACCGGCGCCGGGGTGGCCCTCGACGCCGCCACGCGCGGGTACAGCGTGGCGCTGCTCGAGCGCGCCGACTACGCCTCGGGCACCTCCAGCCGCTCGAGCAAGCTCGTCCACGGCGGCCTGCGCTACCTGCAGAACTTCGACCTCGGCCTCGTCCGCGAGGCGCTGTTGGAGCGCCAGCTGATGGTCGCGCTCGCCCCGCACCTGGTGCGCCCGCTGCCGCTCGTCGTCGCGGCGTTCGAGGGCGTCCGTCCGGATCGCCTCGTCGGGGTGGGGCTGAACCTGTACGACGTGATGTCGGTCACCGACCGCCGCTCGGCCGGCGATCGGCTGCGCTCGCGGCGCGGCAAACGCGCGCGCGCGGCTGAGAAGAAGTCGGCCGGCGAGCTCGGGACCGCTCCGAGCGCGCCGGAGGGCGGTGAGTCGTGGAGCCCCGCGCGCCATCGCGTGATCTCCGGCGAGGAAGTGCTCGAGCTGCTGCCTGCGCTCGCCGGGCGCGAGCCGACGAGCGGCTACCTCTTTTACGACTGCCAGACAGACGACGTGCGGCTGGTGCTGACGGTGCTCGGCGAGGCCGAGCGCTTTGGCGCTGTGTGCGCGAACCGCGTCGCCGTCACGGGCCTGCTCGAGCACGAGGGTCGCGCGCACGGCGTCAGCGCGATCGACGGCGAGAGCGGCGGGCGCTTCGAGGTGCACGCCGCGAACGTGATCAACGCGACCGGCGTGTGGGCGGATGAGCTGCGCCCGCAGGAGCTGCACGACGAGGCCGAGCTGCCGCGCATCCGACCGAGCCGCGGTACGCACATCACCCTGCGCCACGAGGATCTGCCGCTCGTCGGCGGCGCGATCGTCCCGGCAGGTTCCGGGCGCTCGATCTTCGCGCTGCCGTGGCTCGGGCACACGCTCGTCGGCACGACC
>JBBSDZ010000102.1:0-6564 GCA_038240205.1 Solirubrobacterales bacterium
ATGTCCCAAGGGCGTCAACCCGATGGGCCAGATCATGCGCCTGCGGCGCATCGCCACCAACGACCACCACATCGTCGACCAGAACAACGGCGAGCGTCACGAGGCGGCGTTCACGACGCTGATCAAGGACAACGGCCTATTGTGGGAGGCCGAGCTGCTGCCGCGCTCCTACGGCGGCAACTCGTGGTTCGGCAAATTCGCGCCGCCCGCCGGCAAAGAGCTGCTCAGCTCGCTGCCGGCGATCATCAAGGCGCTCGTGCGCGGCAAGGTCACCCCGATGGGCGCCCTCAAACCGCACAAGATCCCGAAGGACGACCTCAAGAGCGTGCAGGCGATCTTCGACAAGATCGAGGGACAGGACAGCCGCTTCGAGCTCAACCTCTATGTGACCGGCGAAGACGAAAACGACGCCGACAGCGGCGGCTCGCCGGAGGATCCGGTCGCCGTCGGTCTCACCGCCGAGGCGGGCGGCAAAGAGGCGCAGCCGGCCGGGTCGGAGGTCACCGACACACCGACCGAGCTGCGCGACACCGGCGAGGGGCTGGGCAAATGAAGGTCGCCTACTGGCCGGGCTGCGTCAGCCGCGGCTTCACCCCCGAGCTGCACGGCTCGATGGCGCAGGTCGCGCCGCTGCTGGACATCGAGCTGGTCGAGCTCGACCGCGCGTGCTGCACCGGCGCGGGCGTGATCGCCGAGCACAACCAGGAGCTCGCGGACACGCTCAACGCGCGCACGTTCGCGCTCGCCCAACAGGTCGACGGCGCCGAGCTGATGATGAACATCTGCTCGACCTGCCAGGGGGCGCAGAGCGAGTGTCAGGAGCGCCTTGACTCGAGCGCCGACTATCGCGAGCGCATCAACGAGACGCTCGCCGGCGAGGGCCTGACCTACGAGACGGGCCTCACGAACAAGAACTTCCTGTGGCTGCTCGTCGAGGAGCTCGGCCTGGACGAGCTGCGCTCGCGCGTCAAGCGCCCGCTCTCGAACCTCAAGGTCGGCCCCTTCTATGGTTGCTACATCGTGCGCCCGCGCGATCGCCTCGGCATCGACGCCGAGCACCCGCGCGACCAGTACCTGCACCAGGTCATCGAGGCGCTCGGCGGCACCGTCATCGAGTACGCCGGCATGCGCAAGTGCTGCGGCTTCCCGATCATCACGATGAACAAGGAGGCCTCGCTGAAGCAGGCCGGGCGCCACCTCGGCGACGCGGTCGACGCTGAAGCGGACTGCCTGGTGACGCCGTGCCCGCTGTGTCACCTCAACCTCGACCTGCAGCAGCCGCTCGCCGAGAAAGTCGTTGGGCGCGAGCTGGACATGCCGATCCTGCACCTGCCTCAGCTCGTCGGCATGGCGCTCGGCCTGGAGCCGAAGGAGCTCGGCATGAACCGCCACGTCGTGCGCCCGACCTCCGTGATCGACTGGTCGACCTCCGTCGTCGGCGCCGCCGCAGGCTCCGCCCCCGGCGGCTGGTAGGCGAACGGGCATCCCAGCGGGCCGCGCGGCGCAGAGCCGCATCGGATCGAGCGGCCGCGGCGCCCGACCAGGACCGCGGGAGCGGCGGGTAGGGTCCTGGCGGTGAAGATCCTCACGGTCGTCGGCAACCGGCCGCAGTTCATCAAGGCTGCGGCCGTCTCAGGTCTGCTGCGCGAGCGGCACGAGGAGATCCTCGTGCACACCGGCCAGCACTACGACGACACGCTCTCGCAGGTGTTCTTCTCAGAGCTCGGCCTCGCGCGCCCGGACCGCGAGCTGGGCATCGGCGGCGGCAGCAACACCGAGCAGACTGCGCGGATGCTCGCGGCGCTCGGCCCGCTGCTCGCCGAGGTCGAGCCGGACGCGGCGCTCGTCTACGGCGACACCAACTCGACGCTCGCCGGCGCGCTCGCCGCAGCCCAGTCGGGGGTCGCGGTCGTGCACGTGGAGGCGGGGATGCGCTCGTTCGACCGCGCGATGGCAGAGGAGCGCAACCGTGTGCTCACCGACCACCTCAGCGATCTGCTGCTGTGCTCCTCGAACACCGCCGCGGCGAACCTGCGGGCGGAGTCGGTCGCCGGCGAGATCGCGGTCGTGGGCGACGTGATGGTCGACGTCGCCGTCCGCCGCCAGCCCTCGGCGCGAGCCGACACAAAGACGCTCGCCGCATACGGCGTGCACAGCGGCGAGTACCTACTGCTGACGGCGCACCGCGCCGGCAACGTCGATGACCCCGAGCGACTGCGCGCGCTACTCGAGCTGATCGGAGCGCTGCCTATGCCGGTCGTGCTGCCGCTGCACCCGCGCACGCGCGCACGACTGCTGGAGGCCGGCCTGTTCGAGCAGCTCGCCGGCATCGAGGGCCTCACGCTCGTCGAGCCGCTCGGTTACGTCGAGTTCAGCGCGCTGCTGTGCCAGGCACGCGCCGTGCTGACCGACTCGGGGGGCGTCCAGAAGGAGGCGTACCTTGCCGGGGTGCCCTGCGTGACGCTGCGAGCGAACACCGAGTGGGTCGAGACGGTCGCGGCCGGGTGGAACACGCTCGTCGACCTCGATTCGGCGGCGGCGCTCGCGGCGCTCGAGAGCACGCCCCCGGCCGAGCGCCCACAGCTCTACGGCGACGGCCACGCGGCCGAGTGCTGCGTGGAGGCGATCGGCGCCCTGTGAGCGAGCCGCTGCGAAACGTGAGCGTCGGGGTCGTCGGCCTCGGCTACTGGGGCCCGAACCTCGCGCGCAACCTCGCCGCGATCGCGGGCTGCGAGCTGCGCTGGCTGTGCGACTCCGACACGGCGGCGCGCGAGAAGCTCGCTCGCTCGTTTCCAGGAGCCCGCAGCACCGGCGAGCTGCAGGATCTGCTCGACGACGACGAGCTCGACGCGGTCGTGCTGGCGACGCCCGTGCCGACGCACGCCGAGCTGGCGATCCGCGTCGCGCAGGCCGGCAAGCACTGCTTCGTGGAGAAGCCGCTCGCGACGACCGCCGACGACGCGCAGGCCACCGTCGCAGCTGCCGAGGCGGCCGGCAAGATCCTGATGGTCGGCCACCTGCTCGAGTACCACCCGGCGGTCGCGCGCTTGAAGGCGCTGATCGAGAAGGACGAGCTCGGCCCGCTCTACTACCTGTACGGCAATCGCCTGAACCTCGGCGTGCTGCGCGCCAACGAGAACGCGTTGTGGAGCCTCGGCGCGCACGACGTCTCAGTCGTGCTGCACCTGATCGGCGAGGAGCCCGAGGAGTGCCTCGCCCACGGCGCCTCCTACGTGCGCGAGGGGATTCAGGACGTCGTCTTCTGCTACCTGCGCTTCCCGTCAGGCATCGTCGCGCACCTGCACCTGTCCTGGCTGGACCCCCACAAGGAGCGGCGCCTAACCGTCGTCGGCGCCCGCCGCATGGCAACCTTCGACGACATGCTCGCCGAGGGCAAGCTGGCGGTCTACGACAAGGGCTTCGACGAGGACTCGCGCTCTTGGGGCGAGTACATCACGCGCTCAGGCGAGATGTTCTCGCCGCGCATCCCCAACGCCGAGCCGCTGCGCTTGGAGTGCGAGCACTTCGTGCAATGCGTCCGCGACGGCACGACGCCGCGCTCGGACGGGCACAGCGGCCTGCGCGTCGTGCGCGTGCTCGAGCGCCTGCAACGCTCGCTCGACGCCGGCTGAGCGCGCGACGGTAGCGGCCGAGCGCGCGACGGTAGCGGCCGAGCGCGCGACGACCGCGGCGCGCGTATGCGGCACGGCGGCACCCTCACGCGACGACCGCGCGACAGTTGCTCGGGTCTTGCGGCTATGCCGTGAGCTGGCGGCGACCGCGGCGGTCTGCGCCTTCGGCGAGAGCCAGCTTCGGGTGGCGGCGCGCGCGGCGCTCGGGGCGCAACACCGGGCCGACGTGCCTGCCGACGCCTCGCATCAAGTACGCGTCGCGGGCATGGTTGTACTCATACACCGGCGTGAGGATCACGAGCAGGTGTCTGGGTACGTAGTGTCGTGGGCGTCTTAAAGTGCGCAAATCTCGTCATCCCTGACAGGCGGAGCCCGTGCAGTTTTGCACACGGCGCCTGATTCACGCAACAAGCGGGTTTTCCCCGGCGCCGGGCTAGAGTGGCTGGCGCGCCTCGAACGGCTGCTCTTCGCCGAGCGTACCGGGGCCCGAGAGCTCGAACGCGCTGTGCAGAACCTGCACAGCCTGCTCGACACGGTCGCGGTCGATCACGCACGAGATCTTGATCGGCGAGGTCGCGATCATGTCGATGTTGACGCCTTCGCGCGCGAGCACAGCGAACACCTTCGCCGCCACGCCCGGGTGCGTGCGCATGCCGGCGCCGACGATCGAGACCTTGCCCATCTGCTCGTGCGCGGTCAGCTCCGTGTAGACCTCGCCGGCGAGCGCCTCGAGCGCCACGCGGGCGGTGCGCAGGTCCTCGCGCGGGACGGTGAAGGAGATCTCCGCCTTGCCGCCTGCCGAGGACGGCTCGTTCTGCACGATCATGTCGACGTTGACGTTGACGTCGGCGAGCGCTTCGAAGATACGCGCAGCCGCGCCCGGCTCGTCGGGCACGCCGATCAGCGTCATCCGCGACTCGGATGTCGAATGCGTGACGGCTGTGATCAGCGGCTGCTCCATCGTTTCTCCTTCTGCGAGCACAACGGTACCGGGCGCATCGTCGAACGACGAGCGGCAGTGGATGCGCACGCCGTGGTTGCGCGCGTACTCGACCGAGCGCAGCTGCAGCACGCCGGCGCCGGAGGCGGCCATCTCGAGCATCTCCTCGAAGGAAATCGTCGCGAGCAGGCGCGCGTCCGGCACAATCCGCGGGTCGGCCGTGTAGACGCCGGAGACGTCCGTGTAGATCTCGCACACCTCCGCCCCGAGCGCCGCCGCGACGGCCACCGCCGTCGTGTCCGAGCCGCCGCGCCCGAGCGTCGTGACGTTGCGCGCAGTGCCCGAGACCCCCTGAAAGCCGGCCACGAGCACGACGCTGTTCTCGTCGAGCGCCGCCTTGATGCGGTCGGCGCGCACGTCGATGATGCGCGCCTTCGTGTGCGACTCGTCGGTAACGATCCCCGCCTGCGAGCCGGTCAGCGAGATCGCGTGGTGGCCGAGGTCGTTGATCGCCATCGCGCACAGCGCGCACGAGATGCGCTCGCCGGTCGAGAGCAGCATGTCCATCTCGCGCGGGTCCGGAGCGTCGGAGACTTCCTCGGCCATCCCAATCAGCTCGTCCGTGGTCTTGCCGCGCGCGGAGAGCACCGCCACGACGCGGTGTCCCAGCTCGCGCTTGTCGACGATGCGCCGCGCGGCGCGCTTGATGCGCTCCGCGTCGGCCACCGAGGTGCCGCCGAACTTCATCACCGTCAATCCGGGCATGTCGCCCAGGATATTGCCCCGGCCGCGAGCAGTGGCGAGGATGACGCCGTTTGGCCCGCAACGTCTCCGACCGCCAGTGCGCGACCGCCCACGCCTGTCCATCGTCGCCCGCCGTGACAGGTGCGCGCTGCCATGCGCCCGCCGCGCGGCGAGGGTCCTCGGCTCAGTGGCTCAGTAGTAGTCCTGCACGGTCATCCGCCAGCGTGCCGCGTCGCGGCCGGCGGAGACCTTGACTCGATACAGGCCTGGGCCGCTGTCATAGGTGTGGCCGTGCGCAGCGCCCTCGCTCAGGTCGAAGCTTGGAAGATCGGCACCGCTGCGCAGGTCCTTCGCCTGCGCGCTCGGGCCGAAGCACACGAGCAGCAGCGTGCACGAGCCCTGGTAGGACATCGAGTAAGTCACGCGCCAGCGCCTGCCCTCGATGCGGACGGGTACCGAGCTGCCGCCTTCCACGCCGGAGAACGTCGTCAGCGAGCGCCAGCGCGGCTGCTCGGCAATGCCCAGCGCGACCGTCGAGCCCTGCGGCGCGCTCGCGCCGGCGCGCGGAGACTGGCTCGTGACCTGGCCGGGATCGGTGCCCGGCGCCGGCACCGACGACGCCCGGTAGTGCAGGCCGGCGCTCGCGATCTCGCGCTCAGCCGAGGCGGAGGCCTGCCCGACCACGCTCGGCACGGCCACAGGCGGGGGCCCGGCGCACAGCATGACCCGCACCTTCGCGCCCTCGGCCACTCGTGTCCCTGCGGCCGGGCTCTGCGAGATCGCCCGGCCGGCGGCCGTGAGCGTCGAATGGCGCGTCGTGAACGCTGGGTCGACGTGCAGGCGCTTGGCGCGGGCCTGCACACCCGCGCGCGGCAGCCCGCGCAAATCAGGGACAGTCGTGCGCGCGACGCCGCCCGCAAGCAGCCACACGAGCAGCACGGCCGCAGCGATCAGCACACCTGCCGCCAGCAGCACGATGCCGCGCCGCCGGCGCGCCTGCGGATCCTCGCCGCGCCGGCGCGATCCGCGCAGCACCGTCGGCGCCACGCCCGGCGTGCTTCGCCGCGGCGTCGCCGACAGCTCCGGCGCGCGCGGGACCAGGGGCGCGCGCGGCGCGTCGTGCGCGTCGTGCGCGTCGTGCGCCTCGAGCCCCTCGAGCGCCTCCGTCGCAGCGTGGCCGTCGCCGTCATTCGCCGCGACCGTCCCACCTGCGCCCGGATCCTCCGCTGCGCTTGCGATCGCCGGCGG
>JBBSDZ010000103.1:0-6492 GCA_038240205.1 Solirubrobacterales bacterium
AGTCCACACTCCACGCGCTGCGCGACGTCGGCTACGAATCCCCAAGCCCGATCCAGGAGCAGGCGATCCCCTCGTTGCTCGAGGGTCGCGACGTGATCGGCCAAGCGCAGACGGGCACCGGCAAGACTGCCGCCTTCGGCCTGCCGATCATGGAGTACATCGATCCGTCGGACTCCGACGTGCAGGCGCTCGTGCTGACGCCCACGCGCGAGCTCTGCATCCAGGTCACCCAGGCGCTGCGCACCTACGGCGCGCACACCGGCATCGACGTCGTCGCCGTCTTCGGCGGGGCGCCGATCCCCACCCAGCAGGCGCAGCTGCGCGCGGGCGGGCACGTCGTCGTCGGCACTGTCGGGCGCGTGCTCGACCTGATCTCGCGTCACTCGCTCGTGCTGCACTCCTGTCGCTTCCTCGTGCTCGACGAGGCCGATGAGATGCTCGACCTGGGCTTCCTCGAGGACGTCGAGAAGATCCTCTCGCTGACGCCCTCCAGCCGCCAGACGGCGCTGTTCTCGGCGACCATGCCGCCGCCGATCCGCAAGCTCGCCGACCGCTACATGTACGACCCGACGATCATCCAGGTCGAGGCGGCGACGCTGACGATCGACACCGTCGCGCAGTTCCAGCTCCCGGTCAGCGCCAAGGACAAGCCCGACAAGCTCGTCGAGGTGCTGCGCTCGGAGGCGCCCGAGCAGGCGATCGTGTTCGTGCGCACCAAGATCCGCGCCGACCAGCTGTTCCGCACGCTCAAGGACCGTGGCATGAACGTCCGCGCGCTCCACGGCGACATGTCCCAGGGCTCGCGCGACGGCGTCATGCTCGCCTTCAAGGGCGGGCGCGTGCCGATCCTCGTCGCCACCGATGTCGCCGCCCGCGGCCTCGACATCTCCACGGTCACGCACGTGATCAACTACGACGTGCCGACCTCGCCGGACACCTACGTCCACCGCATCGGGCGCACCGGGCGCGTCGGGCGCTCCGGACGGGCGATCACATTCGTCGAGGATCGCCAGAAGCGCGAGCTGGAGGCGATCGAACGCCACATCGGGACGGCCGTGACGACTTGGGAGAAGGGGGCCGTGGCGCCGCCGACGCCCGTGCGCGAGCGCCCGCGCCGGCACTCCAAGCCACGCATCTCGCGGACCGACGAGAAGGAGACCTACGTCAAGCTCGTGCTCGGCGGCGGCCGCGCCGCGGGGCTGCAGGTATCGGACATCGTCGCCGCCGTGACCTCCTCGACAGGGCTCGACGGCGAGGCCGTGCGCGACGTGCTCGTGCTCGACCGCTTCTCGTTCCTGTCCGTCCCCGCCGGCGAGGCGGACCGCGTGATCGACTCGCTCGACGGCAAAGAGGTGCGTGGGCGCACGCTCACCCTGCAGCGGGTCGCAGGTTCGTAGGCCCAAACGAGCGCCCGACAGGGCGACCATCAATTCGATCGCAGGGCGCGCGAGCCCTGCCGGAGGGAGCCAGATGTCAACAGCCACGATGCAGACCACAGAGGGACCGATCGTCTTTGAACTGTTCGACGCCGACGCGCCCAAGACGGTCGAGAACTTCCGCAAGCTCGCCACCGACGGCTTCTACGACGGGCTCACGTTCCACCGGGTGATCAAGGACTTCATGATCCAGGGCGGCTGCCCGCAGGGGACCGGCACCGGCGGTCCCGGCTACAGCTTCGAGGACGAGCTCAACTCGCACAAGATCGTGCGTGGCGCGCTGGCGATGGCCAACGCCGGCCCGAACACCAACGGCTCGCAGTTCTTCATCGTCACGACCGACGCCGCCCCTTGGCTCGACGGCAAGCACACCGTGTTCGGCCAGGTCAGCGAGGGACTGGGCGTCGTCGACAAGCTCGAGGGCGTCCAGACCGACGGCGCCGATCGCCCGACCGAGCCGATCGGGATCGCCTCGATCGAGCTCTCCGACTAGCCACCGGCGGCCAAGGGCAGGAAGTCCCCGGCGAGCCGCCCGGTCGGAGTAGTCTTGTTCGTTACAAGCGAGCACCAAGAGCGAGCGAACAGGGAGAGTCAGATGGCGACCGTCGAGCAGGCCCAGATCCTCGAGCAAGAGCCCCCGGCAGAGAACGGCAGCGCGCCAGCCGCAGGCGCCGAGATCCCCGTCGAGAATCCGGCGACCGGCAAGATCGTCGCGACCGTGCCCGACATGGGCGCTGACGCCGTCGCCGCGATGGCTGCGCGTGGCCGCGCCGCGCAGCCCGGCTGGGAGGCATACGGCTTCGAGGGGCGCGCACGCGTGCTCTCGCGCGCGCAGAAGTGGGTCATGGACAACGCCGAGCAGGTGATCGCCACGATCGTCTCTGAGACCGGCAAGACCTTCGAGGACGCCTCGCTCGCCGAGATCTCCTACGCAGGCAACGCCTTTGGCTTCTGGGCCAAGCACGCCCCCGAGTACCTCGGTGACGAGCGCGTCAAGTCCGGCCAGCTCCTCGTAAAGGGCAAGAAGCTGATCCTGCGCTACCGCCCGCTCGGCCTGATCGGCGTCATCGGCCCGTGGAACTACCCGCTGACCAATTCCTTCGGCGACTGCATCCCGGCGCTCGCCGCCGGCAACAGCGTGATCCTCAAGCCCTCCGAGGTGACGCCGCTGACCTCGCTGCTGATGGCCGAAGGTCTGCGCGAGTGCGGCCTGCCCGAGGACGTGCTGCAGATCGCCACCGGCCGTGGCGAGACCGGCGCAGCGCTCGTCGAGCACGTCGACATGATCATGTTCACCGGCTCCACGCGTACCGGGCGCAAGGTCGCCGAGGCGGCCGCGCGCAGGCTGATTCCCGCCTCGCTCGAGCTCGGCGGCAAGGACCCGATGATCGTGCTCTCCGACGCCGACCTCGAGCGTGCCGCCAACTTCGCCACGTACTACTCGATGCAGAACGCCGGCCAGACTTGCATCTCCATCGAGCGCGTCTACGTCGAGGAGCCCGTCTACGACGAGTTCGTCGAGAAGGTCGCCGGAAAAGTTCGTGCGCTGCGGCTGGGCGCGCCTGAAGGGCCAGGCTCGGTGGAGGTTGGCGCGATCACCTTCCCGCCGCAGCTGCAGACGATCGAAGACCACGTCGCCGACGCGATCGACAAGGGCGCGCACGTGCTCGCCGGCGGTCAGTCCTCATCCAAGGGCGGCGGGCGCTTCTTCGAGCCAACCGTGCTCGTGGACGTCGACCACTCGATGAAGATCATGACCGAGGAGACGTTCGGCCCGACGCTGCCGATCATGAAGGTCGCAGATGCCGACGAGGCCGTACGGCTGGCCAACGACTCGCCATACGGACTCGGCTCGTCGGTGTTCACCCGCGACACCGAGCGCGGCGAGCAGATCGCGCGGCGTCTGGAAACCGGCGCGGCCAACGTCAACGACGCGATGATCAACTACACCGTGCTCGAGCTGCCGATGGGCGGCGCCAAGGCGTCCGGCCTGGGCTCACGCCACGGCGCCGGGGGCATTCGCAAGTACACCTCCCAGCAGGCGATCGTCGTCACGCCCAAGCTCGCACTCAAGCGCGAACCGCACATGTACCCGTACAAGGCGCGCAACTCCAAGCTGCTCGCCGGCGTGTTCAAGTTCCTCTACGGCCGCGGCGATCGCGGCTGAGAGCAACGCCGTCGCGCTCGGCCCGTCCGGCTGAGCGCGACAGTCGCGCCGTTCGCTCGTCGCTGCGCGTCGGCGGCGGAGAGAATCCGCAGGCGAGACCGTCCGCAGGCGAGAACGTCCGCAGGTGCGTGAGCGTCCGCGGCCGGGGGGGGCTCAGGACAGCGCCAGCCCGAGCAGGCGTTCGAGCTGCGGGATCGTCTGCTCGGCGCTCGTGTGGTGGACCGTTGCCATGCCGAGCGCCTGCGCCGGCTTGAGGTTGAACGCGAGGTCGTCGACGTAGACGCACGCCTGCGCCGGCACGCCGGCCCGCTCGGCGCCGAGCTCGTACATGCGCCGCGAGGGCTTGCGGATGCGCTCCTCGCCGGAGATCACGACGCCGTCAAACAGCTCCTCGAACATGTCGTGCGGGTAGCGGTGCACGCCCCACGAGTTCGACACGAGCGCCGTGCGCACGCCCGCTGCGTGCGCCATCCGCACTGCCTCGACCATTGCCACATCAGGCTGCACGCCCGCGAACAGGCCGTCCACGAGCCCGTCCGGCTCGACCCCGAGCAGCGGTCCGAGCCGCTGCTCGAACTCCGCCTCCTGGAGCTCTCCCTTCTCGAGCGCGATCAGCAGCTCACGGAATGCCGGGTCGGAGCCAAAGCGCCCGCGCAGCGCCGCCGGGTCGAGTCCCGTGCGCTCGCAGAATTCACGGAAGGAGGAGAACAGGTCGCTTGTCAGCACGCCGCCCCAGTCGATCAGCAGGCCCGTGCGCAGCGGCTCATCGCCCGCGGCCGCGCTGGCCTCAGCGGCCCTCGGCTCAGCTGCCATACGCGACCGCCTCCGCCTGGCGCGCCAGTTCGAGCACGCCCTCGCCGAACTGCTTCAGATATGGGTCGTCCGTGCTGCCGGCGACCGCGCGCTTGTAGTTGCCCTCCATGAACACGATCGACTTCCACAGCGCGAGCGTCGTGTACCAGCGCAGATCCTGCATCGAGCGCCCGGTGCGCTGCTCATAGGCGCCGATCAGCTCCTCGCGCGTGGGGAAGCCCTCGCGCCGCGTGACCCCGCCGAGCGCCTCGCGCATCCCGCCCTTCGGATCGCCGCTCTCCGTCCACATCATGCACAGGTAGCCGAGATCGGCCAGCGGGTCGCCGATCGTTGCCATCTCCCAGTCGAGCACCGCCTCCAGGCGCGCCGGGCCCTCAGCCGTGAAGATCGTGTTGCCAAGGCGGAAGTCGCCGTGCACGATCGTCGCAGCCCCAGAGCTCGGCATGTTCTCGGCCAGCCAGCCACCGACGCGCTCGACCGCTGGGATCTCTCGCGTCTTGTTCAGCTCCCACAGGCCGGTGAAGCGCCGCAGCTGGCGCTCCAGGTAGCCGGTCGGCTTGCCGAAGTCCTCTAGGCCCGCCGCCTGCCAGTCGACCGCGTGGATCTCCACGAGCGCGTCGATCAGCTCCTCGCTGATGCGCTTGCGCTCGGCCGGCGTGTCGAGGGCGTCAGGGATGCTCGTGACGATCACCTCGCCGGCGATCCGCTCCATCACGTAGAACGGGCTGCCGATCACCTCGACGTCGTCGCACACGGCCAAGACGGGCGGCACGCGCGCGGGCGTGTCCGCGAGCGCTCGCAGCAGGCGCGCCTCGCGCAGCACGTTGTGAGCGCTCGGCGGCAGCGGCGGGCGCGGCGGGCGGCGCAGCACGATCTCCGTGTCCCCACGCTCGATCAGGTACGTGACGTTCGAGTGCCCCTCGCCGATCGGCGTCGCCTCGATCGCCCCCTCGCCAAGGCCGTGCGCGTCGAGGAATACGCGCAAGGGCTCGAGCACGAGCAGGGGGGGACGGCTGTTACTCTGCGCGTCCGCTGCGGTCAGGACAATGTCGTCCGGGGCGATGGTGGCGCTCACAGGCCCGAACGCTACACGCCATCAATCTCCAACACCGCAACCTTGACCTCGCCGAGGTGTCTCAAGCGACCATGCCCAGATTCCGCACAGTCCTCAGCCTGCTGCTCCTCTCGATCCTTGCCCTCGCGGCGATCGGATCCGGCCCCGCCCTGGCCTCGCACGGCCAGGCCACCTACTTCGAGGGCTCCACAGACCTGCTCAACCCGGTCAAGCGCGCGCGCGCCGTCGCGCAGCTGCAGGCCCTCGGCGTCAAAGCTCTGCGAGTGGAGCTCGCCTGGTACGACGTTGCGCCGGGCCAGAAGAGCGCGACCAAGCCAGCGTTCGACGCCACCAACCCGGGCAGCTACGCGTGGGGCGAATACGACGCGCTGTTCAACGAAGCGCAGCGGCTGCACTGGAAAGTGCTGCTGACCGTCACCGCGCCAGCGCCGCGCTGGGCTACGTCCAACCGCAAAGCGCCGTACGTGACCAAACCGGACCCCAAAGACTTCCAGGAATTCATGACCGCCGTGGGCAAGCACTACGGCTCGCAAGTCGCGCTCTACTCGATCTGGAACGAGCCCAACCACCCCGCCTTCTTGCTGCCGCAGTGGAACACCAACGGCACTGCCGCCTCCCCGCGCATCTACCGCGCCCTCTACCAAGCCGGCTATGCCGGCCTGCAGGCCGCCGGTCTCAGCCGCCCGCCGGTGCTGCTCGGCGAGACCGCCCCAACCGGCTACACGAAAGTCAACTACAAGCGCGAAAAATCGCGGGCGCTGCTGCACGACGTCGCGCCGATCACGTTCCTGCAGGGCACGCTCTGCCTCAACGCCAAGTACAAGAAATCCGGCTCGTGCACGCCGCTGACGGCGACCGGCTACGCCCACCACGCCTACACGACCGCCGCCGGCCCGCTCTACCGCCCGCCGTCGAAGGCCGACGTGACGATCGGCGTGCTCTCACGCCTTAGCCGCGCACTCGACCTGGCGGCGCGCGCGCACGGCGTCACCTCCAAGCTG
>JBBSDZ010000104.1:0-6406 GCA_038240205.1 Solirubrobacterales bacterium
CGCCACACGAGCAGGCCAAGCAGCTTGTAGCCGGTTCCGTTCGCGTTCATGCCTGCATGCTACCCGCCGGCTCACGCGGCAAACCGCGTTCGTCAGCGCCCGCGTCGCGCTACTCGTTGCGCAGCCGCCAGGCCATACGCGACTGCAGCGACCACAGCTCGATGAAGCCCGGCGAGGCGGTCTGGGAGAACAGTCCACCCGACTGCGAGAAGGACGCCAGGCTCGCGTCATAGACGGCGTTCGGCGAGGAGCGCGTGACCACGCGCGCGTGGCCCTTGTACAGCTTCATCCCGATCGTGCCGCTGACGCGCTCGTTGACGCGCTCCATGTAGGCGTCGAGGTCGCCGCGAAGCGGCTCCCACCACAGTCCCGCGTAGACGAGATATGCCCACTGGTGGTCGAGCTGGGGCTTGAACTGGTTCTGGTGAATCGTGCACACGAGCCGCTCCAGCTCGTCGTGGGCGGGCAGCAGGATCGCCGCCGCCGGCACCTCGTAGATGTCTCGCACCTTCAGCCCGACGATGCGGTCCTCGATGTGATCGACGATGCCGACGCCGTGCCGTGCCGCGATCTCCGCAACCGCTTCGACCAGCTCCACGAGATCGAGACGGGCGCCGTTCAGCGCGACCGGCACGCCGCGGTCGAACTCGACCGTGATCGTCTCCGGCTCATCCGGCGCCAGCTCGGGCCGCGTCACGAGCTGGAAGACGTCGTCCTCAGGCGCGTGGTCGAGGTCCTCGATCCAGCGTCCCTCCGAGGAGCGCCCCCAGAGGTTGTCGTCGATCGAGTACGGCGCAGCCTCCGTGCCGCCCTTGACCGGTATCCCGTGCTCGCGCGCGTAGGCGATCTCCTCCTCGCGTCCCATCTGCCAGGAGCGCACCGGAGCGATCACCTTCAGCTCGGGCGCGAGCGTCGCGATCGTCGCCTCAATCCGCACTTGGTCGTTGCCCTTGCCCGTGCAGCCATGCGCGATCGTGTCGCAGCCGGCCTTGCGCGCGTGCTCGACTGCCAGCTTTGCGATCAGCGGCCGCCCGAGCGCGGTGAACAGCGGGTAGCCACCTCCATAGAGGGCGTTTGCGCGGATCGCCGGCGCCACGAAATCGCGTGCGAACTCCTCGCGCGCGTCGACCACGTGGCACTCCAGCGCCCCCAGCCGCAGCGCCTTGCCCTCAATCACCTCGTAGTCCTCGCCGGGCTGACCGAGGTTGACCGTCAGGCACACGACCTCTGCGCCGTACTCGTCCTGGATCCACTTCAGCATCACGCTCGTGTCCAGGCCGCCCGAGTAGAGCAGCAGGACCCGGCGCACGGAAGCCGGGTCGGCCTCGTAGGAAGCTGTAGGCGCGGCGCTGATCGGGCTGCTGCTCACGGGCGCGAAGGCTACTGGCGGGGCTCCGCCGGCGCGGTGACGGGATGCGGCGGGCGTTCCATCAGCGGGTAAGGCGGCGCGTCTTTACTGAAGCCGAGCTTCACGTACAGATCCTGGGCGTCGGCCGTGTGCAGCAGCCAGCGCACCTCGGCGAAGGAGCGCTCGATCATCTCGCGCACCAGCTCCAGGCCGAGTCCGCGCCCGCGGTGGGCGCGCAGCACGTACACGTCGGCGAGGTAGGCGACGCTCGTCTCATCCGAGACCGCGCGCGCGAAGCCGACCTGCGTACCGCCGAGATAAAGCCCGAGCACGCGCGTCGAGCGCTCCACCGCACGCGCGACGATCTCGCGGCGGCGCCCCAGGCCCCAGTAGGACTCGGTGCTGATGAACGCGTGCACCGCGTCTACGTCGATGCGAGCGCGATCGTCGTCGAGCTCATAGCCGTCGGCCAGCTCGCGTCGCACCTCTCAGCCCTCGAGCGCCCGCGACAGGCGCCCGAGCGCGTCGTCGATCTCGTCGTCCCCGACCGTCAGCGGCGGCAGCAGCCGTAGCGTGGTCGGGCCGGTAGCGTTGGTGACCAGCCGCTGCTCAAGCAGCGCCCGGCGCACGACCTCCGGCGCCGGCACATCCAGCTCGCACGCGAGCATCAGCCCGCGCCCGCGCACAGCCAGCACATGCGGCAAGCGCTCCAGACCCGCAACCAGGCTCGCGCCGCGCTCGCGCACGCCCTCCAGCAACCGCGGCTCGTCGGTCAGCTCGAGCGCCGCCAGCGCCGCCGCGGCGACCACCGGACCGCCGGCGAACGTCGAGCCGTGATCCCCCGGTACGAGCACGTTGGCCAGGCGCTCGCCCGTGACGAGCGCTCCGATCGGTAGCCCGCCGCCGAGCGCCTTCGCCGTCGTCAGCGCGTCCGGCACGACGCCCGTCTGCTCATATGCCCACAGCGTCCCAGTGCGGCCCATGCCGCACTGGACTTCGTCGAAGATCAGCGCCGCGCCGTGCTCGTCACAGGCAGCCCGCGCCGCCTGCAGCACCTCCCCTGGAAGCACGTGCACGCCGGTCTCGCCCTGGATCGCCTCCAGCAGCACCGCCGCCGTGTTCTCGTCGACCGCCGTCGAAATCGCGGCCGCCGTCGGCTCGACCGCACGAAAGCCGGGCACCAGCGGCGCGAACGGTGCTTGCTTGGACTCCTGCGGCGTCGCCGACAGCGCCCCGTAGGTGCGCCCGTGGAAGGCGCCCAGCGCGACGACCACGTCTCCCCCCTGGCGCGCCTTGCGCGCCAGCTTGATCGCCGCCTCGTTCGCCTCCGCGCCGGAGTTGCAGAAGAACACCTTGCCGCCGAGGCTCGACTGCGACAGCCGTTGCGCCAAGCGCATCGACGGCTCGGTGTAGAAGAGGTTGCTCGTGTGCATCAAGCGTCCGAGCTGCTCGCGCGTCGCAGCAATCACGCGCGGATGGCAGTGCCCGAGGCTCGTCACCGAGATGCCGCAGAGGAAGTCCAGGTACTCGTTGCCCTCCGCGTCCCACAGCCGCGACCCCTCCCCGCGCACGAACTCCACCGGCATCCGCGCGTAGGAGGCGATCAGGCTCGTGCGCTCGAGCTCCTGCAGCTCGGGCAGGCTCACGGCGCCGCTTCGATCTTCGTGCCGATTCCTGCATCGGTGAACAACTCGAGCAACAGCGAGTGCGCGACGCGCCCGTCGAGGATGTGCGCCGCGCCCACTCCGGCGTTGATCGCATCGACGCACGCGCTCAGCTTCGGGCGCATCCCTCCGGCGAGCGCCGGCAGCGCGTCACGGACCCGCTCGACCGTTGCCGCGCCGATCAGCGAGTCCGAGTCGGCCGGGTCCTGCAGCCAGCCGGGCACGTCGGTGAGGAAGATCACCTTGTACGCGCCCATCGCACCCGCGACGGCGCCGGCGGCCTCGTCGGCGTTGACGTTGTAGGAGAGCCCCTCGCGGTCGGCGCCGACGGATGCGATCACCGGAATGTAGTCGCTGGCGACGTGCTCGATCACGCCCGTGTTGACGCGCTCGATCCGCCCGACGAAGCCGATGTCCTCGCCCCCGGGCGCCGTGCGTCGAGCGACCCGGAAAAGAGAGCCGTCGTCACCGCACAGCCCGACCGCCGGTTGCCCGTGCCGGTTCAAGCGCAACACGATCTCCTTGTTGACCTTTCCCATCAAAACCATCTTGGCCACCTCGACTGTCTCCTCGTCAGAGACGCGCAGGCCGCCGACGAACTCGACTGGGAGGCCGAGCCTCTCCATGTACGCGCTGATCTCCGGGCCGCCCCCGTGCACGACGATCGGGTTCAGGCCGACGTACTTCAGCAGCACCACGTCGCGCGCGAACTCCTCTCGCAACGCCAGGTCCTCCATCGCCGCGCCGCCGTACTTGATCACCACAGTCTTGCCGTGAAACTCCCGGATGTACGGAAGTGCCTCCAGCAGCGTGCCTACGTCGCGCATGTCCGGCGCCCCCTCATGTCGTGTAGTCGGCGTTGATTCGCACGTACTCGTGCGAGAGGTCGGAGAAGAACACCTCGGTCTCGGCTCCATCGCCGGGCAAACCGATCTCGAGCTCGAGCTCGCTGCCTTGCACGGCCGCGACGAGCGCCTCCTCGTCGTAGGGGATCGCAGCGCCGCCTGAGCAGACCGGTACGCCCTCGATCGAGACGTCCACCTGCAGAGGCGCGGTCCCGGGCAGCGCGCCGCCGACCGCCTGCACGATCCGTCCCCAGTTGGGGTCGCCACCGTGCAGCGCCGTCTTCACGAGCGGCGAGTTGGCGACGGCGCGCGCAGCAGCCTCGGCGCTCGGCAGGTGCCCGCCACGCACGACCACGCGCCCGATCCGCTTGGCGCCCTCGCCGTCGGCGACCATCATGATCGCCAGCTGGCGCAGCAGCGCGTCCAGCGCCTCGCCTAGGCGCAGCTCGTCTTCGCTCGCCGGCTCGACGGCGACACCGCTCGCGCCCGAGCACATCAGGATCGCCGTGTCGTTGGTCGAGAGCTGGCCGTCGACCGAGGCGCGGTCGAACGAGCGCTGCACGCACACCCCCAGCAACAGCTCAGCTGTCTCCTGCTGCAGCGCCGCATCCGTCTGCACGAAGCACAGCATCGTCGCGAAGTTCGGCGAGATCATGCCGGCGCCCTTGCACTGGGCACCGAGGCGCACGCTGCCCGACGGCAGCTCGACCTCCAGGCTCGCGCGCTTCTCGAACAGGTCAGTCGTCTGGATCGCCTGCTGGAAGTGCGTGTCGCCGAGCACGTCCAGCTGCGGATAGGCCGCGAGGATCCCTTTCAGGATCGCGTCGACCGGAAGGTGCTGGCTGATGCCGCCGGTCGACGCGAGCGCCACCTCTGAGGGATCGACGCCAAGCGCCATCGCCGCCGCGCCCTGGGTCTTCGCCGCGTTGTCGAGACCGCGCCCGCCTGTAGCGGCGTTCGCGCAGCCAGAGTTCGCGAGCACGGCGCGCAATGCGCCGAGACGGCAGCGCTCCTGGCTGACGAGGACCGGCGCAGCCGGCGTGCCGCTGGCGGTGAAGCGGGCCGCGCTCACCGGCGCCTCGGAGTCACACACGAGCAGGCCCAGATCCGGGTTTCCGCTCGGCTTGATCCCGCAGACGACGCCTGCGGCCCGAAAGCCCCGCGGCAGCCCCGAGTCGAGCGGCAGCTCGCGCACGTGCTCCGGCGCCGGCACCCAGCGCGAGCGGAAGAACGGTTCCGCCGCGCTCACGTGAGCCCCGTCGTCTCAGGGATGGCGAACATCACGTTGAGGTTCTGCACGGCCTGCGAGGAGGTGCCCTTCCACAGGTTGTCGATCGCCGAGAGCACGATCAGCTTGCGCGCGTGCCGGTCGGCCTTGGCGAAGACGCGGCAGAAGTTCGTGTCGCGCACCTCACGCGTTCCCGGCGGCGCGCTCGCGACCTCCACGAACGGCTCCTCGGCATAGGCGCTCGCGTACAGCTCGGCGAGCTCTGCGTCTGAGACCTCACGCGTGGGCGTCACGTAGCAGCTCGCCAGCTCGCCCTGGTCGAGCGGAACGAGGTGCGCCTGGAACAGCACGCCCAGCTCATCGACGCTCCCGCCGGCGGCGCGCAGCGGCGCGAGCTGCTCCTCGATCTCCGGCGTGTGGCGGTGTTCGGCAACCTTGTAAGGGAGGATGTTCTCGCCCGCCATCGACAGATGCGTGGTTTCGTCGAAGGCGCGCCCGGCGCCCGAGATTCCCTGCTTGGCGTCGATCACGACGTCCGCGATCAGACCGGCGCGCGCAAGCGGCGCGAGGCCGAGCAGCGAGGCCGTCGGATAGCAGCCGGGGTTGGCGACGATGCCCGCGCTCGCGATCCGTTCGCGGTGCAGCTCGGTCAGACCGTAGACCGCCTGCTCGAGCAGCTCCGGGCGCGGGTGGCGCCCGTACCACTGCTCATACCTCGCCAGCGAGGAGAGCCGGAAGTCCGCGCTGAGGTCGACCACGCGCACGCCGCGCTCGCGCAGATCGCCCACCGTCGGTGCGGCGGCCGCGTGCGGGTAGGCAACGACCGCCGCGTCGATCTGCCCGGCGCCGGCGAGCGCGTCGGCGTCGAGCTGTGCGATCTCCAGCGGCACGCGGTAGCGCGGATACAGGTCCTCCAGCCGCCGCCCGGCCTCCGAGCGCCCGGTGATCGCAACGAGCTCGAAGCGCGGATGGCGCCACAGCAGCTGTGCGGCGAGCGCGCCCGCAAAGCCGGTCGCGCCGGCGACGATCACGCGCGGCGAGCCGGTGGCGAAGATCTGCGCAGGCGCCGCGGCGCCGCCTGGTTGCGTCGCGCCGCCGTTATTCACGCAGCTCACCTCCAAGCGCTGCGAGCGCGGCGACGATGCGCTCGCGCACCGGTGCAACGTCCTCGTCAGTCAGGGTCCGCTCGCGCGAGCGGAAGGAAAGCGACAGCGCCAGCGAGCGCCGGCCCTCCCCCACTTGCGCGCCCGCATACACGTCGAACACGCTCACCTGCTCGAGCGTCTCGCCGCCGGCCTCGCGCGCCGCTGCGAGCACGCGA
>JBBSDZ010000105.1:0-6391 GCA_038240205.1 Solirubrobacterales bacterium
CCTCCGAGCTCGTCTCCAAATGGTGTAGCGCCGCGATCGTCAACGCCGGTGACGGCAAGCGCGAGCACCCGACGCAGGCGCTGCTCGACGTCTACACGCTGCGCGGGCGCCTCGGCGACCTCGACGGCGCCTCGATCTGGATCGTCGGCGACGTCATGCACTCGCGCGTCGCGCGCTCGAACATCATTGCCTTCCAGCGCATGGGGGCCAAGGTCACCGTCGCCGGACCCCCGACCCTGATCCCGCGCGGGATCGAGCAGCTCGGCTGCGAGGTCCGCTACACGCTCGACGAGCTCGGCTCGGCCGATGTCGTCTATGCCCTGCGCATGCAACGCGAGCGCATGAGCGAGATGTGGGTGCCCTCGCTGCGCGAGTACGCCTCCTGGTATCAGATCAACGGACGCCGCCTGAGCCCCCGCCAGGTGCTGATGCACCCGGGGCCGGTCAACCGCGGCGTCGAGCTCTCCGGCGAGGTCGTCGACTCGCCGCAGGCCGTCATCACCGCCCAGGTGGAGGCCGGTGTGGTCGTACGCATGGCTGTCCTGTATGAGCTGCTCGCCGGAGCCCGCGCGCCCGCGCCCGCGCCCGGCCCGCGCGACAGTGCCGAGGCCGCGCTCAGCGAGCGCCAGCCCGCGTGATGGCCGCCGCGCGACTCGTCCACGGACCGCTCAGCGCAGGCGATCTGCTGCTGCGCGACGTGCATGTGCTCGACCCGCGTGCCGGCATCGACGCCCGCCGCGACGTGCGCGTACGCGGGGGAGAGGTGGCCGAGCTCGGCGAGCCAGGAGCGCTCTCCTACGAGCCCGGCGAGGAGCTGCTCGAGGGGCAAGGCCGTCATCTGCTGCCGGCCTTCTTCGACCCGCACGTGCACCTGCGTACGCCCGGGCAGGAGCACAAGGAGGATCTCGAGACCGGCACGCGCGCGGCAGCAGCCGGTGGCTATGCCGCGGTGCTCGCCATGCCCAACACCGACCCCGTGCTCGACTCGGCGCCGCTGCTGCGCTCACTGCGCGACTCAGCAGCGCGCGAAGCGCGTATATCGGTCGGTTTTCTGCCCGCGATCACACGTGGCCTTCAGGGCGAGCAGCTCAGCGAGATGGCCGAGCTGCGCGAGGAGGGGGCGGTCGGGTTCACCGACGACGGCAAACCTGTCCACAGCGCCGGCATGCTGCGCAAGGCGCTTCAATACCAGCGCTTGTGCGGGGGCGTGATCGCGCTGCACGAGGAGGACCCGACGCTCTCGCGCGGCGGCAGCATGCACGAGGGCGCCGTCAGCGCTGCGCTCGGAATCGGCGGCATCCCGAGCATCGCCGAGTCGACGATGGTTGCGCGCGACGCCGCCATCTCCGGCTATGAGGACGCGCGTGTGCACTTCCAGCACCTCAGCTGCGCAGCCTCCGTGGAAGCCGTCGAGCACGCCAAGGCGCGTGGCTGGCGCGTCAGCGCCGAGGTCTCCCCGCACCACCTGCTGCTGACCGAGGAGGACGTGCGCTCGATGGACACGCGCATGAAGATGCACCCGCCGCTGGCCACCGAGGCCGACCGCGTCGCGCTCGTCGAGGGCCTTCGCAGCGGCGCCATCGACTGCGTCGCAACCGATCATGCGCCACACGCGCGCGAGGAGAAGGAGGTGCCCTTCGAGCAGGCGCCGATGGGCACGACCGGACTGGAGACGGCGTTCGCTGCCCTCTACACCGGCCTCGTGCTGCCCGGAACGATCGAGCTGTCGCTGCTCGTCGAGCGCATGAGCGCCGCGGCCGCGCTGTTCGAGCTGCCGACGCCGATGATCGCCCCAGGCGAGCCGGCCAACCTCACGCTCGTCGACCTCGACGCCGAATGGATCGGCGGTGAGCGCGGCTGGGAGAGCCGCTCTGAGAACTGCTGCTTCGCCGGGCGCGCGCTGCGCGGGCGCGTGCTGATGACGCTCTCCGGCGGCGCTGTCGTCTACCGCGAGCGCGCCTTCTCCGTGGTGGCCGCCTGATGGCGCTTCTCGCGCGCGAGCGCGCCGCGCTCGTCGTCGTCGACGTGCAGGAGGGCTTCCGTCCCTATCCCGTGTTCGAGAGCGTCGCGCAGGCGTGTGCCAAGCTGCTTGCCGCCGCTCGCATCCTCGGCGTCCCGGCCCTCGTCAGTGAGCAGTACCCCAAAGGCCTCGGCCACAGCGCGCCCGAGCTCGGAATCGAGGACGAGCCGCGCATCGAGAAGACCGTCTTCTCGGCCGCGCGCGCCGACGGTTTCGACCTCGGCGGACGCGAGCAGGTGATCGTCTGCGGCATCGAGGCGCACGTGTGCGTCAGCCAGACCGCCCACGATTTGCTCGGCAAAGGCATCGAAGTGCACGTCCCCGCCGACGCCGTCGGCTCGCGCCACGAGATCGACTATGAGCGCGGGCTCGAGCGTCTGGAGCGTGCCGGCGCGATCGTCGGCACCGTCGAGGCGTCGCTGTTCGAGCTGCTCGAGCGCGCCGGCACGCCGGAGTTCAAGGCCGTCCAGAAGCTGATCCTCTGAGATGGCCGCGAGTCCCCGCCACACCGCCTCCGGCTACGTCCTGCTCGAGGACGGCACCCGCTTCGACGGCGACTTCTGCGGTGCCGAGCGGCCGGCCGTCGGCGAGGTCGTGTTCACGACCGGCATGTCCGGCTATCAGGAGTCGATGACCGATCCCTCCTTTGCCGGCCAGCTGATCGCCTACACCTATCCGCACATCGGCAACTACGGCGCGAGCGCCGGCGCGATGGAGTCAGAGCGCGCGTGGGCACGCGCGGCGATCATGCGCGAGGCGTGCAACCGCGAGGACGCGCCGAGCGCCGAGCGTGGCTGGCTGGACTGGCTCACCGACTGCGGCGTCAGCGCGATCTCAGGCGTCGACACGCGCGCGCTCGTGCGCCACATCCGCGAGGCCGGCTCGATGCGCGGCGGCGTCTTTCCCGGCTCGATCGAGCTGTCGCAGGCACGCGAGCTGATCGCCGCCGAGCCGCAGATGGCCGGGCAGGATCTCGCGGCCACCGTGACCCCGAGCGAAGTCACGCGCCACGGTCACGGCGAGGGCCCGCGCGTCGCCGTGATCGACACCGGCATCAAGGCCTCGATGGTGCGCGAGCTCGTCGCGCGCGGGACGCGCGTGTCGCTGCATCCGTGTACGAGCACGCCCGAGCAGCTGCTCGCCGAGGACCCGGACGCGATCTTCCTCGCCAACGGCCCGGGCGACCCGGCGGCGCTCGGCTACGTCGTTGAGACCGTGCGCGCGCTCGTAGGCAAGAGGCCCGTGTGGGGGATCTGCCTCGGCCACCAGTTGCTGTGCAGGGCGGTCGGTCTCGAGACGTTCAAACTGCCGTTCGGGCATCGCGGCGCCAACCACCCGGTCAAGGACCTGCAGAGCGGCAAGGTCGAGATCACCTCGCAGAACCACGGCTTCGCCGCGGTCGGCCCGGGCGGAGCGCGCACGATCGACAGCGACGAGCCGGTGCGCTGGGAGACCGACTTCGGCGCCGCTGCGCTCTCGCACGTGAACCTGTACGACCGCACCGTCGAGGGCCTCGAGCTGCTGGAGGTGCCGGGCGGCACCGTGCAGTACCACCCGGAGGCCGGTCCCGGCCCGCACGACAGCCTGTACCTGTTCGATCGCTTCCTCGACCGCATCGCGCAGGCCGCCTGATGCCCCGCCGCGACGACCTCCACAAGATCCTGATCCTCGGCTCCGGCCCGATCGTGATCGGGCAGGCCGCCGAGTTCGACTACTCCGGCGTGCAGGCCTGCAAGGTGCTGCGCGAGGAGGGCTATGAGGTCGTGCTCGTCAACTCCAACCCGGCCACGATCATGACCGACCCGGAGTTCGCAGAGGCCACCTACATCGAGCCGCTGCTGCCCGGCCCCGTCGGGCAGGTGATCGAGCGCGAGCGCCCCGACGCGCTGCTCGGCACGCTCGGCGGGCAGACGGCGCTCAACCTCGCCAAGGCATTGCACGACGACGGCACGCTGGAGCGCTTCGGCGTCGAGCTGATCGGCGCCAACTACGAGGCGATCGCGTGCGCCGAGGACCGCGACCTATTCAGCGAGGCGATGGCAAAGGCCGGGCTGCGGATGCCGCGCAGCGTGATCGCCACGACCGTCGCCGACGGCGAGGCGGCGCTCGCAGAGCTCGGCCTGCCGTGCATCGTGCGCCCGGCCTACACGCTCGGCGGGCGCGGCGGCGGCATCGCGCGCACGCCCGAGGAGTTCTCGAAGATCGCCGCCGCCGGGATCGAGGCCTCGCCGATCGGTCAGGTGCTGCTCGACGAGTCGGTGATCGGCTGGGGCGAGTTCGAGCTCGAGGTGATGCGCGACAGCGCCGACAACGTCGTGATCGTCTGCTCGATCGAGAACGTCGACCCGATGGGCGTGCACACCGGCGATTCGGTCACGGTCGCGCCTCAGCAGACGCTCACCGACCACCTCTACCAGCAGCTGCGCGACCAGGCGATCACCGTGATCCGCGCGGTCGGCGTCGAGACCGGCGGCTCCAACGTCCAGTTTGCCGTCAATCCCGAGACCGAGGAGATCCTCGTGATCGAGATGAACCCGCGCGTCTCGCGCTCCTCCGCGCTCGCCTCAAAGGCGACCGGCTTTCCGATCGCCAAGATCGCCGCACGCCTGGCCATCGGCTATCTGCTCGAGGAGATCGACAACGACATCACCGGCATCACGCCCGCCTGCTTCGAGCCGACGATCGACTACGTCGTCGTGAAGTGGCCGCGCTTTGCCTTCGAGAAGTTTCCCGGCTCCGATCCGCGCCTCTCCACGCACATGAAGTCGGTGGGGGAGACGATGGCCTTCGGGCGCACCTTCCAGCAGGCCTTCGCCAAGGCGCTGCGCTCACGCGAGCTCGACAAGCCCCCGGCCGTGGCCGAGCTGAGCGAGGCGGAGCTGCTCGCCGGTTTGCAGACGCCGCTGCCCGACCGCTACGAGCTCGTGCTCGAGCTGCTGCGGCGCGGCGCCAGCATCGAGGCGGTGCACGAGCCGACGCACATCGACCCCTGGTTCCTGGCCGAGCTGCGCGCGCTTGCGCTCGACCCCGAGGGGCCCTTCACCGGCGAGCGCTCGTTCATGTCGGTAGACACGTGCGCCGCCGAGTTCCCCGCACGCACGCCCTATTACTACTCAGGCTGGGAGCGTGAGGCTCGCCATGAGGTTCGGCGCGAGGCCGCGGACGGCAGCCGCCGCGATTCGGTCGTGATCCTCGGGTCCGGGCCGAATCGCATCGGTCAGGGAATCGAGTTCGATTATTGCTGCGTGCACGCGGCTATGACGGTGCGCGAGTCTGGTGCTGACGCGGTCATGGTCAACTGCAACCCGGAGACCGTCTCCACCGACTACGACACCTCCGATCGCCTCTACTTCGAGCCGCTGACGTTGCAGGACGTGCTCGCGGTCGTCGAGATCGAGCAGCCGCGCGGCGTGATCCTGCAGTTCGGCGGGCAGACGCCGCTGAAGCTCGCGGCAGGCCTCGCCGAGGCCGGGGTGCCGCTGCTCGGCACGAGCGTGGGCGCGATCGACCTGGCCGAGGATCGCGGGCGCTTCGGCGCGCTGCTGGAGCGCCTCGGCTACAAGGCGCCGCCCTACGCCACGGCCAGCTCCGTCGCAGGCGCCCTGGCCTGCGCCGAGGAGGTCGGCTTCCCGCTGCTCGTGCGCCCCTCCTACGTGCTCGGCGGCCGCGCGATGGAGATCGTCTACTCGCGCGACGGCCTCGCCGATTACCTGCGCCGCGAGTCCGCCGGCGACGGCGAGATCTTCCTCGACCGCTTCCTCGAGAACGCCACCGAGGTGGACGTCGACGCGCTCTGCGACGGCAGCGAGGTCTGGATCGGCGGGATCATGCAACACGTCGAGGAGGCAGGCGTTCACTCCGGCGACAGTGCCTGCGTGCTGCCGCCGCACTCGCTCGGCGCGGAGATGCTCGAGCAGATCCGCGCCGCCACCCGCGAGATCGCGCTCGGCGTCGGCGTCGTCGGGCTGCTCAACGTGCAGTACGCCGTGCACGCCGGCGAGCTGTACGTGATCGAGGCCAACCCGCGCGCCTCGCGCACGGTGCCGTTCGTCTCCAAGGCGGTCGGGCTGCCGCTGGCCAAGCTCGCCTGCCGGATCATGCTCGGCGAGACGATCGCCGCGATGGATCTGCCGCGCGATCGCGAAGGCCTCGGCTTCGGCGAGCACGTCTCGGTCAAGGAGGCCGTGCTGCCGTTTGACCGCTTCGAGGGCTCAGACGCGCTGCTCGGCCCGGAGATGCGCTCGACCGGCGAGGTGATGGGCATCGCGCGCGACTTCCCCGCCGCCTTCGCCAAGGCCCAGGCGGCCGCCGGTGTGCCGCTGCCGAGCGGCGGCACGGCGTTCATCACCGTTACCGACTCAGACAAGGCCG
>JBBSDZ010000106.1:0-6353 GCA_038240205.1 Solirubrobacterales bacterium
CTGGCTGAACATGGTCGAGGGGTTCTTCGCGCAGCTCACCAACAAAGCGCTCCGTCGCGGCGCCTTCGCCTCAGTCCCCGACCTGATCGCAGCGATCGACGCCTACCTGACAGCGACCAACACCAACCCCACACCGTTCACTTGGACCAAGACAGCCGACCAGATAGTTGAGAAAGTCCAGCGCGGACGCGTGACACTCAACGCAATCACCAACTAAAACGCTGACAGACCACTAGTTGTGGTCCTCGAACGACGCGATCGGCACGCCGTGATCGCGCTCGCGCATGCCGAGCTCGTAGACCCCGCCGTGTGGGCTCGACAAGGCCACGGCGGCGCGCTCGCCCGGCAGCGTCACCGCCAGATGCACCGACGCGATTGAGCAGTTGACGACGTCGTGACCGGGCCCTCCGCCCGGATCGCCGTAGTGCCAGCCGGCGGCCGTTCCCGGGGGGACGTCGAACTGCGCCTCGATCGAGAGGCCTTGCTCTCCGACGAGCCGCACCGCGCACCCCTCCGGGCTCTCGGATACGCGCAGGCCGCGCGCGCCGAGACCGCCGATGCGAAAGCGCTGACCGTCGAGTGAGAGCGCCCCGTTGGCCACCCACGGCGTCGGGCGCCCGGCGATCATCACGCGCCCGATGGCGACGTCCAGCCATGCCTCCGGCGCCTGTGAGAAGCCGATGCTGTGCAGCCAGATCCAACGCTCGGCGTGCTCAGCGCCCCAGTTGTGGCCGACCATGCCGCGCCACCCGTGCAGCTCGAGCTCACGGTCGCCCGCCAAGGCCAGCCGGCCATCGAAGATCGCAGCCGGCGCCGGGCTCGTCAGCTTCGTGCGCGGCAGCGGGGCGCGGTAGAGCCACTCGCGCGGGAGGTGGCGAAGCTCCGGCTCAGCCGAGGCGATTCGGAGCGACCACCGCGCCGGACCGCATGCGCCGTGCGCCTCGCGCGGGCCCATCGTTCCGCCTTCGCCGGCGTCGCAAACGCCCTCGTCACTCGCGTGGCCGGAGTCGCCGCCGGCCGGTCCTGGCCGGCCGATCTCGATCCAGCGTTCGCCCGGGGCGCCCGGCGCCTCGTTCGGGGCGCTCAGTTGCTCGCTTGTCAGCTTGTGCATAAACGGTCGCCCGCGCGCGCCGTCGAAGACCGTGCACCAGACCGAGCCGCGCGCGCGGCGCCCGGGGTCCTTGGCGACCGTGTGGCGGATCCAGACGCCCTGCGGCGCATCCGGCGCGACCGCGCGCAGGTAGAAGGACTCGTACATGCCCGCTCGCACGGGCGCCTTTGCGAACATCGCGCTCGTGTCCATCGCTCGAGGATCCTAACCCGCGGGCGGAATCCTGGGAGGATCCGTCGATGCAACGCGACTCGCTCGTACGGCTGCCGGCCACGCTTGCGCCCGACGCTCCGCGCAGGAGCGGGCGCTACGTGCTCGGCATCGACGGGGGCGCGACCAAGACGCTCGCAGCCGTGCTCGACCTGGAGCTGCACACCGTCCACCTCGCCCAGGGCGGTCCGAGCAACGAGGACGCCGTCGGCGCGCACGCGGCCGTCCAGACGCTGCTCGACGTCGCGGACCTCGCGCTCGCACGCGCCGGTATAGAGCAGCGCGAGCTCGCGACCGCCGTGCTCGCCGTCGCAGGCACGGACACCGACGCGATCGCGCGGCAGGTGCAGGCGGCGCGCAGCGACGATTGGATCGTCGTCAACGATGTGGTCGGCGCGTGGGCCGCCGCGACCGGCGCGCAGCCAGGGATCGGCGCGATCTCCGGCACCGGCTCGAACGTGTTCGGCGTCGGCCCCGGCGGGCAAGCCTGGCGCGTCGGCGGCTGGGGTCACCTGCTCGGCGACGAGGGCAGCGGCTACTGGCTCGGCGCAGAGTCGATCCGCGCCGCGCTGTGCGACCGTGACGGCTCCGGACCAAAGACGGCACTCAGCCGGGCGGCAGTCGAGTTCTTCGCGGTGCCGAGCGTCGAGGCGCTCGCGGCACTCACCTATTCCAAGCCGCTCACCAAGGGCGAGGTCGCCTCGTTTGCGATCGAGACGGCAAAGCTCGCCGAGCAGGGCGACACGGTTGCCTGCGAGCTCTACCGCACGGGCGCGCGCGAGCTGGCCGCGCAAATACGCACCGTGATCGAGCACACCGGCTTGGGCACGAGCGGCGACAGCTCAGAGTCCGAGCGCTCCGATGAGTTCCCGGTCGGTCTGATCGGCAGCGCCTTCCGCGCCGGGCCGGTGTTCTTGGCTCCGCTCGAGGCAGCCGTGCACGAGGCAGCGCCGGGCGCGCACATCTTCGTCGTGGAGATGGTGGCGGTCGGCGGTAGTCTGCAGCTCGCCGCGCGCGCGTGCGGGCAGGGCGAGGAGATCGACCCGGACACCCTCACGCGCTCGCTCGACGGCGCGCTCGCGCTCAGCGGCTGAGCCGCCCGCGTCAGAGGCCGGGCCGAGCGCCCGCTGCCCGCTGCTCGATCGCCGCGCGCTCGCCGATCGCGCCCGGTCCCTCGCCCGCGAGCCGCACCGCCGCGGCGGCGTTGCCGAACGCCGCGGCCGCCCGTGGCGCCGCTCCCTCGGAGAGGGCGATGAAGAACGCCGCCGCGAACACGTCGCCCGCGCCGATGTCGTCGCGGACGTCCTGCAGTGCCGTCACGTCCACGTGCGCGATCTCCCCGTCCGCGAGGAGCAGCTCCGCCGGTGCAGCCCCGTCCGTGACCGCGATCACGCCGGTGCGTTCGCGATTGCCCAGCAGCGAGCTGCAGCTCTCACGCTCGCTCTCGCTGATCACGACCGCGTCGCAGCGCGCCGGCATCAGCTCCAGATCGAGGGGCACGGCCACGACCGCTGCGCCGGCCCCCGACCATACGCGCACGAGCCCTTGTGGCGTCGCCCCGACGAACCCCGCACGGCCCTGCCATCGCGCCGGCGTCTCGCGCGCGACTGGCGCCAGATGCAGAAGGTCCGCCTCGACCGCGATGTGATCGCCGATCTCGCCCGCCCACGCGAGCATTCGCTGCGAGCGTGAGGCGCCGGCGCTGCGCGTCGCGAGCGTCGTCGTGGACGGCGCATCGATCACCTCGAGCTCGAGCTCGCTGCGATAGGGGGCGAGCAGTTCCTCTATCTCCGTGCGCACGCCGCGTGTGATGATCTTTGCGCGCCAGCCCAGCCGCGCAGCCTGGAGCGCGCTGTAAAAAGCGCCCCCACCAGCGCGTGTGCTGCCGTCGGCTAGCACGTCGGCAGTCACGTGGCCCACCGTGGTGTAGTCCGAGGACACCGCTCATTCGTATACCAAATCGAATGGGCCGCCCGCCTGTTGTGCAAGCTGAAAGCAGATGAACGCTCCCATCGATCACGCGCACACGCCGCGACCCGCGCTCACGCGGCCCTCTCGCCCACGCATGCGCTCGGGGTTGCTGCTGTGCGCCGCGCTCGCGCTGCTCGCCTTCTGCGCGCTGGCGGCGAGCGCGCTCGCGGCGCACCGCTCCTCCAGACACTCCGCCAACCACGTGGTCACCGACGGCTCGCGCTACCCGAGCGGCGCCTCGCGCCCACTCGCCCATCCGCGCGCAGCGCCGCTCGCGCGCCAGGCGGCCAGCGCCAAGTCGAAATCGCACAAGAAGCCGCCCAAGCCGGTGCTGCACGGCAACCCGGCGCGCGCACTGCGCGCGTTCGAAGCGATGCAGCACTACTACTACATCGCAGGCTCCGGGCTCTATGCGGGCGAACCGTTCTCCTTCCTGTGGCCGTTCTCGCAGGCGTTTGCGGCGACCGTCAGCATGGCCAACATCCCGCACCTGCCCGTCTCGCTCACCTCGGAAGTGCGCTCGCGCATGATCGGCCTGCGCTCGTATCTCGACACGAACAACTCCGGCGCGCCTGAAGACACGTACACGAGCACGCTCCCCGCCTTCGATGGGACGACCGCGCCGCCGACCGGCCCAGGCGGGGCCAAGTTCTACGACGACAACGACTGGCTCGGCATCGAGCTTGCGCGGATCTACAAGAAGACGCGCAACCCCGGCGCGCTCGGATACGCGCAAGGGATCATGGCGTTTGAGATGGCCGGGTTCTCCACCGACCCGAGCCTTGCCTGTCCCGGGGGCATCCCGTTCTCCAACGGCATCGACAACACCGACCGCAACACGGTCACGACGGCGCCCGCCGCCGAGCTCGCCGTGCAGCTCTACAAGATCACCGGCGACGTCCAGTACCTGCAGTTCGCTGTCAATGCATACAACTGGGTGCGCACGTGCCTGCTGCAGTCCAACAACCTCTACGCCGATCACATCCGCCAGCACGGCGTGCTCGACCTGACCTTCTGGAGCTACAACCAGGGCGCCATGATCGGCGCCGGGACGCTGCTCTACCAGGCCACCGGCAACCCCGGCTACCTCTACCAGGCCAGGCAGACCGCGCAGGCCGCGCGCGAATACTTCACGCCGCAGCGCCTGGGCTCGGAGAACCCGTTCTTCCCGTCCGTCTACTTCCGCAACATCCTCTACCTCGACTCCGTCACGCACGACCCGCCCGGGCCGAAGCTCGCTCAGGCTTACGTCGACTACGCATGGCAGAACCTGCGCCTCAGCGACGACCTGTTCGTGGCCGGCTCGCCCGCCTCCGCGCAGCTTCTCTACCAGGCCGCGATCGTGCAGATCTACGCGCTGCTGTCCTCGCCGCCCAGCACGTACTTCTGAGCGCCGCCGCCAACCCGGTAGGCTCTGCCCAAGTGCCCGACGCCACGAACATGATCACCGCCGAGGGCTTGGAGGAGCTGAACGCCGAGCTCGCCGCGCTCGAGGGAGAGGGCAGGCGCGAGATCGCCGAGCGCATCAAGACGGCGCGCGAATGGGGCGACCTCAAGGAGAACAGCGAGTACCACGACGCCAAGAACGAGCAGGCGCACCTGGAGACGAAGATCGCGCGCCTGCGCGAGAAGATCGCCGCCGCCAACGTCGTCGAGGCGAAGCCGCCGGCCGCTGGAGGGCTCGTGGGCTTCGGCTCCTCCGTGCACGTGCGCGATCAGGACGGCCGCGAGCAGACGTGGCGCATCGTCAGCTCACACGACGCCGCGCCCGCCGAGGGCAGGCTCTCGGCAGAATCGCCGGTCGCGCTTGCGTTGCTCGGCCGCGCCCCCGGTGACAAGACGTCGGTCGCGTTGCCAAAAGGCAGACGCGAGCTGACGATCCTCAGCGTCGGCTGAGCGCCCCGAGCGCCGACGCCGCGCGCACCCGCCGCAAGAACGCCTTCGGCTTACGCCCATACAGGCGCCGTCCGTCGCGCAGCGCCTGCGTGCGCAAGCGCTCGCGCCGCCGCGCGATCGCCCTCAGTAGCGCTCTGCGCGAGCCCGAGCCGGGCGCCCCCGACGCGCGCCCGGCCTTCGCCTCGCGACGCACACGCTCGGCGAGCGCCGCCAGGTCGTGCTCCTCGCCGAGCAGTTCGCCGAGGTCATCCGCGCGTCTTGCCAGCTTGCCGATGAATGCCGCCCGTCGCCGCGCCTGCTCCAGGCGGCGAGCCTTGCGCCTGCGCTTGCCGCGCTTGTGCTTTCGCTCGTCCTTGCGCTCCTCGCCGTGCGGGTCGACGCGATCGAGCATTTCCGCCGCGTAGCGCAGGTCCTTGACGCGTTTACGCCATTCGTGCAGCCGGCGCCCGCGAGCTCGGTCGCCGCGCGCACGCTCGGCTCGCTGCATGCGCTGGCGCCCCTTGCCGTAGAGGCGCTGCAGTGCGGGCTCGATCGCTTCGATCCCCCCGGGCTCGGCCAACTCCCACTCGGCGATGCGCGCACGCAGCGCACGTAGTTCCTCGAGCACCGCCCCGGAACCGCTCTCGGCCAGCGCCAGCGCCGCCGCACCATCGCGCTCGGTCTGGAGCTTGGCCCGCAGCCGCTGCACGCCGCGCCGGCTCCCGAGCCGCTTCGGGTGGCGCTCGATGAGGCTGTCGAGCGTCGTCAGCAGGACCTGCGCGTCGCGCGCCCGCGCGAGCCTCGTGCCGGCCTCGCGCAGCACCTTGCTCTCGCGCACGTATGCGCGCTCGCCCAGTTCGTCCTGCAGCAGCCGCATCACCGCGCGCAGGCGCTTGAGCGCCTTGCGTGTCTCGTGCACGCTCTGCTCCGGCGAGGAGGACACGCCGCGGCTCGCGATCTGCTCGATCGCGACATCCAGCTGGCCGAGCGCCATGCGCTGCAGCCCCCGGCCCTGGGGGGCGGGGGCGCGCAGCGGGGATCCGCGGGGGCGGGGGGGGGGGCCCCCGCCCCCCCCCCCCCCGCCCGCCCCCCCCCCCCCCCCGGTGAAGGCCCGGGGCCCGCCCCAACCCCGTTCCCGTGCGGCCCAACCCCCGCCGGGGGTGAATCCCCCACCCCCCCGCGCCCC
>JBBSDZ010000107.1:0-6289 GCA_038240205.1 Solirubrobacterales bacterium
GCCCATCGCGTGTCACCTTCAAGGTGATCCTCCCGAGTCGATCCTTCAGGCTTCGAACACCAGAAGAATCCCTGCTCAGGCGGACAGTCAAGCGGCCCCGAGAATCGGGGCCGCAACTGTTTCATGCAAGATCGGGGCTAGACCCCGAGGACGAGGCGACCTCGCTACTCGTGAAGCGGCGCGCGACGTGGCGACGCGGAAGGGTTAGATGTTGTCGGCAAAGCGACGACGCCAGTGCTCAGCGGGCGGACGCTCGCCGATGTGGGCGAGTTCATCCGCGCAATAGCGCTCGATCTTCAGGAAGTCAGTCGCGAGCCCTGAGTCAGGCCGCGGCGCGAGCTTGCGCCTGGCAAGTAGGGACCTTCATGTCTGGCGGGGCGCTGCCGATACTCGGAGGAGGCCCGGGTATGAGCAGTCCCGAACCAGATACCCGGCCCGATTGACGTCATGGACGTGAACCAGACACTTAGCCGCCGACACCTGCTTGCCGGAGCCCTAGCGGCGGGCACGGCTGGTGCCCTCGCACGTGTGCCGGGCGCGGCGGGCGCAAACACACCACAATCGCCCCCCGTCGCGACACGGCCGGCGACGAGCTTCTTCGCAGATCCGGCGATCAACTTCCAGATGCTGTTTGTGCTTGGTGCGGCGGGCTACGGTGCGGCGGAGGCGGGCGAGACGCTCGCCACGTTCGACCGCATCCACGGCCGCGGCGATACATATGCGGCGGTGTTCGAGGAGTTCCTGGCGCTCGGGCGCGAGCTGCGCGCTCGCGGGGACAGCCAACGCGCGGCGGGACGTATCGACAGTGCCCGCTCGAGCTATCTGCGCGCGGCGATGTACCTCGACCAGGCGCTGTTCTTCACGCTCGCCTCGTCTGAGCCGACACGCCGGCACGAGGGCGCGCTTTACGGCGAGATGGAGGCCGCATGGGCGCGCGCCGCGGCGTTGTTCCGCCCGCGCTTTGGGCGGGTGCGGATTCCGTATGGCCGCTCGCACCTGCCCGGCTGGCTGCTGAGCCCCGGCGGCTCGACGCGCCGACCGACAGTGATCCTCAATAACGGCAGCGATGCACAAAACATCGACATGTTCGTCTACGGCGGTGCGGCGGCGCTCGAACGCGGCTGGAACGCGCTGATCTTCGAAGGGCCGGGCCAGGGCGCAAACCTGTTCCTGCGCAACCGTCCGTTCGTCCCGGACTGGGAGCGCGTGATCACACCGGTAGTCGACTGGCTGCGCGCGCAGCCGGGAGTCGATCGAAGCCGGATCTCACTCGCCGGTCAGAGCTTCGGCGGCTACCTCGTCGCGCGCGCGGCCGCATTCGAGCATCGCCTCGCAGCGATCGTGCCGGACCCAGGCGTCGTCGCCCCGTTTGCGACGTGGCGCACGAGCCTCCCCCCCTCGCTCCTGGAACTGCTCTACACGGGACAGAGCAAGCAATTCAACGCGATCTGGAACGAAATCCCGAGCGAACTGCCGGAGGCCGAACGCTTCGGCCTCGCCAAGCGCGCCGAGATCTACGGCCAAGGGGACGGTTACAAAAAACTACAGCTGGCGCGTAAGTTCGTGCTCACGCGCGAGCTCGCGCGGCGGATCGACGCCCCCGTGGCGGTGATCTCGCCGGAGCTCGAGCAGTTCTTCCCCGGCCAGGCGGAGACACTCGATCACTGGCTCGAAGGGAGCAAGACGCTGCTGCGCTTCACGATCGCCGAGGGAGCGCAGTATCACTGCGAGCCGATGGCGCCGCAGCTGCGTAACGAACGCGTCTTTGATTGGCTTGAAGGAAAGGCGCGCAGGTTTCGCCCATAGACATGCTGCATCGGGGGCTGGTGGCAAATCGAAGCCTTCGGCCGAAGCTCTGCGCGCCTTCGCGCAGCTAGTCCACGATGCGCGTTCTGGCAAGCCCGATCAGCGTGCAGCGACGGGCGGCGCTGTCATCAGCGCGTGGTTTGCGCGCCGAGCCGTTTCGCCCATCGTTCCGATCGCGGTGTCGTGCAGGCCTCTGGTGTGTGCGAGCTGTTTGCTTCGGCGGGCATGGGGCATCGCTACGGCCCTCCGACCGTGGTCCCGCCCCACTCCTCGGGCTGAACGTCACGCAGCGTCTCGGTTAGCGTCCAGCGGTGACCCCCCAGATCGACGAACGCGCACTGGCGCTCGCCGTACTCGAAGTCCTTGGGCTCCTCGACGACGGTTGCCCCGTTTTCCCGCACGCGCTCGCAGACCATCGCGACGTCGTCCACACGGAGCATCACTGATTGAGTCACCTCGCCGCTCGTTGGTGCAACGCGCTCGCGCGTCGCGTCTGCGACGATGAGCGAACCCTGCCCGAAGCTCAGCTGCGCACGATGATCCGGGCCGATACGGACACGCTCCACGAACCCGAGCGCCTCGACCAGCCAGTCGACCGCCGCCCGCACGTCCGGATATGTGAGCACCGGAATCACTGGGGCGCTGGGGGCTGAGCGATTGGCTTGCAGGAGGCGACCCTACCTCACCCGAAGCGACCCAGCTTCGGGCACGTCAGGCGGTCTCAATCGGTGACGCCCTGATCAGCGCGTGGTTTGCGCGCCGAGCAGTTTCGCCCATAAACGAAACCCCTGCTAAAACGCTGCTTTTCACACGCGAAGTGTCGATGTCTGCGAGCGACATCGCTCGTGGGTACCGCCGGTGGGTACCGTTCGCCTCCTCACTGCGGGTTAGCGGGGGTCCGCCATATGCCAAACCCGGCTTTTCCGCTAAGAACGGGCTGGTCGAGGCCGCCGACTGGGTTCGATTTCGCGATGACCTGGTTGGACCGGTGCTCCATGTCCAATCGAGGAGCGTGAGCAGCATCTCGCGAACCCCGCGGGGTGGCGACGGCAGGTTTACTCAGATCGTTATCGGGTAATCAGGCCGCAGCGGGAGGCGCGCCATGTTGTTGGACATGTGCCGCGGCCAGAGGGAATCTGCAGTTCGAAACCCGTATTGTCTGCGAACGAGGGAGCGGGATGAGGACACGGCGTTTCAATTGGATGTTGGCCGCCGCGGCGGCGATCGCATGTGTACTGCTGGCCGTTCCGGCCTTGGCCGCGGCTGAAGCTGCGCCGTTTGGGCACGCCTGCAAAGCGCAGAACGGCGTGCGCTTCTGTCCGACCGAAACCCTCCCGCAGCGCGTGCACAGCTTCGACGGCGTGCCGCTTGATGCCGATGTGACGCTGCCCCCAGAAGGCACCGGTCCGTTTCCAACGATCGTGATGATGCACGGATGGGGCGGAAGCAAGACGGACTTCGAGGCGAGCTCGCCGGAAGGCAACAAAAACATCACTTTCGACTGGAACAACATCTACTACGCCCAGCACGGCTATGCGGTCCTCAACTACTCCGCGCGGGGCTGGGGCAACTCGTGCGGCGCGGCCGCATCCCGGGAAGATCCCGGCTGCAACAAAGGTTATCTCCATCTGGCCGACCAGCGGTATGAGGCGCGCGACACGCAATACCTGCTCGGGCTGCTCGCCGATGAAAAGCTCACCAAGCCCGGTGCCATCGGCGCCACGGGCATATCTTACGGCGGGGGGCAGAGCATCGAGCTTGCCTACCTCAAGAACCGGATCCGCCTTCCCAACGGCGAATTCGCCCCGTGGCTCAGCCCCAAAGGGAAAAAACTGCAAATCAAGGCGGCCTACCCACGCTGGCCATGGTCTGACCTGGTAGATGCGCTGCTGCCGAACGGACGCTTCCTGGACACCCAGATCGCGCCAGCCGGCCAGAGCCGCGAACCGATCGGCGTCGAGATCCAAAGCTATGACTCCGGGCTCTACGGAACGGGGCAGGCAAAAAACGGATTCTACGCTCCGACAGGTGAAGATCCCGAAGCTGACATCACGAAATGGTTCGCCCTGACGAACGCAGGCGAGCCCTACACGTTCGAAGCGGAAGCGATCGCCAACCAGATTTACACCTACCACCAGGGCTACGGACTCTCCGGAGTTCCGGCGCCGATGTTGATTCAGAATGGCTGGACTGATGACCTCTTCACGCCCTCCCAGGCGCTGAGAGTCTATAACGCCGCCCTTGCCCTCAAAGGCAAGGTGGCGCTCCAGTTCGGCGATCTGGGACACAGCCGTGGCTCGAACAAGGAAAACACCGACCAGGCCTTCCAAGACCAGGGGGCGAGCTTCTTCGAAGCCCGGCTCAAACGCAAAGGCAAAGCCCCGGCGTCTGGCAGCGTGACCGCATACACCCAGACCTGTCCGAACGGAGCGCCCGGCGGCGGCCCTTACACGGCCGCGAAATGGTCGAAGCTGCACCCCGGCACGATCACCCTTGGCTCGTCGGGAGCGCAGAGCTTCACATCTGCAGGCGGCAACGCCACGATCGCGGCCGACTTCGACCCGATTGCGACGACCGATGCGTGCAAGACCGTCACGGCGGAAACTGAGCCGAACACGGCCAACTACACGCTGACCAGCCCGGGCTTCACGCTGATGGGGCTGCCCACCGTCACTGCGACCGTCAAAACGGTCGGCCCCTTTGGCGAGATCGCGGCGCGACTGTGGGACGTGCTGCCAAGCGGCGAACAGCGGCTGATCACCCGCGGCGTCTACCGCCTGACCGAAAACCAGGAAGGCACGATCACCTTCCAGCTTCACGGCAACGGCTATGAATTCCCGGCCGGAGACACGGTCAAGCTGCAGCTGCTTGGCCGCGACGCGCCCTACTACCGCGCAAGCAACGGCACGTTCGCCATCGAAACAACGAACGTCACCGTCTCGTTGCCGACGCTCTAACTTGCAAGGCAAGCAGCAGCCCGATGGCACGCCACTAGCGTGCCATCGGGACGGCGTCGGTAAGGCACGCTCGTCGTCTAGTTCGCGAAACTCGGTCCGCCTCTACCCGCGCTCCACTCCCAGCTCCCGCGCACGGCTTCGGGATCGCCCCGTCGCTCGTTACGGCCCGGTACCGTTTGGATTGCGCGCGGCGAGCGCACTAGTCGGTCCGACCGACAGAGCCATGCAGGCCAAGGACGCGAGCAAGAATCGACGCATTTAGCACTCCCTTCTTTCGGGTACCCGTGAGACCCCACCAAGGGACGAATCCTTCGCTGACCCGCAAGCGGTGCGCCGCTGACGCCGTCGATGATGGTGCCCGAGAGGCGCAGGGCATATGCTCGGCCTCAATGGGGGAGCGGGGCACGAGCAGACAACCGGCCGCACTCCGTGGCGCTCAACAGGGCGGAGAGGCGCTTGCCCGCCAGCCGGGGTTCGGCTGGCTCGCGCGAGCGGGGCTCGTCGCCCGCGGCGTCGTCTACGGGATCATCGGGATCCTGGCCGTCAAACTTGCGACGGGATCGGGAGGCCGCGTTACAAACCAGCAGGGAGCCCTGCAGACGATCGCGCGGCAATCATTCGGCGAGGTGCTGCTCATCGCGGTCGCCGCCGGACTTGGGGGCTATGCCGCCTGGCGCCTGATCCGTGCCGCGATCGGGCACGGGCGCCAGGAAGCCGACAGCGCTTTTGACCGCGTGGCGGCGATCGCCAGCGGACTCGTCTATGGCGCGCTCTGCGTGACCGCGGTGAAAATTCTGAGCGGCGCAAGCGCCGGAGGCGGTTCAAGCGCCCCGAAGAAGGCGACCGCCGGGGTGTTGGGCTGGCCGGGCGGTACGGTGATCGTCGGCGGGGTGGGGCTCGTGCTGATCGGCGTGGCCCTGTATCAAGCCTACGAGGGTCTTGCGCGAAAGTTTCTGGACAAGGCCGAAACGGCTCGCATGAGTCGCCGCGTCAAGCGGGCCTACGCGGGACTCGGGGTGTTCGGCCACCTGGCGAGGATGGTCGTCTTCGCTTTGACGGGCTATGGCCTACTGACGGCTGCAATCGACTACGAGCCTCAAAAGGCGATCGGGCTTGATGGGGCGCTCAACGAACTCGCCGAGAACTCCTACGGTCCAGTCCTCCTGGGAATCGTTGCCGCTGGGTTGATCGGCTTCGCGTTGTACTCGATCGCCGACGCGCGCTATCGCAAGATCTAGCCGGTGGGCGCCAAGTTCGGGGCTTCCCCCCCACCCGTGGGCTCGCTGCTCCCATCCAGCCAGCGTGGCAACTGGATCAGCTTGAGCTGCAGGCCTGTCGGCGCTCGCGTCGAGCGAATCCCGGGCGCACTCGGCCGCTGTGCCTAGCGCGCCGTTGTGCCGAAGTGCTCTCTAGGTGTAAGTCCCAAGTAGGTTGGTTCGCTCGTTGAGGCGAGCGATGGGCGTTTGGTGGCCGAGGGCTGAGTGTCTTCGTCGATAGTTGTAGTGCCAGAGCCATCCGTCAAGCGC
>JBBSDZ010000108.1:0-6255 GCA_038240205.1 Solirubrobacterales bacterium
CCATAGTGCGCGCGATACTACGTGTCCGGGCGATGGCGCGCGCGGCGGGCGGCGCCTCGCCTCAGCCGCCGGTGGCGATCGATCCGGAGCCGGCTCGGCTGTCACCCAGAAGCGCGCTCTCGGGCGAGACCACGAGGAAGCTGAGCCGGTAGCGCCCGACGATGATCTCGTCTCCGTCCTCGAGTATCTGCCCTTCGATGCGCTCGCCGTTGACGAACACGCCGTTGAGGCTGCGGTCGTCGAGCACGCGAACGCCGTCCGGTTGGCGCACGATCAGCGCGTGGCGGCGCGAGACGGTCGGATCGTCGAAGCGCACGTCAGCGGCGAGGCTGCGTCCGATGCGCGTCCACTCGCGTGTCAGCGCGAACGTGCGTACCTCGCCGGCCTCCTCGAAGCTCAGGTACTCGCCGGGCTGGGCGAGCCGCTGTCTGGCGGCCGCCAGCTGCGCCTCGCGATCGAGCGGAGGCGGCTCGGTAAGCATGCCGCCGTGGCGAGCCGTCTCTTGTCCGGGCGAGTCCGGGTCGATGTTGAACAGCGAGGCGCGGACGAAGTCGGTGCCGCCGCAGCCTGGGCAATCGGTGAGAGTCTCGACGCCGTTGAGCGTCAGCACGTAACCGCAGTTCTTGCAACAGAACGAGCCGGCGCCGACAAAGGTCCCCGCGCTAAGTAGATCCATGCTGCTCCTCCCTTGTCGTTCGGCGCCCGTGAGCGCTCCTCATCGACAGAAAGCTAGTGGCAATCATAACAAGTTGGCCTCGACGGCAGATCCCGAATGTCGCATTTTCCGGAGGGGCGTACGCAGCGAATGCTGCAGGCGGCGCGCACTCTCTCTCACCTCACATTCGATACCCGCGCCGGGGGGCCGCGCAAACCGCCGCCCAGCTGGGGCGAGCCGGCAGGAGGACCGCAGCCGGCGCCGAAATCACCAGGACGATGGCCTCTGATGTCACCCACGTCGAGCAGCTGGAGCGCCATCTGCTGCGCCGCGGGCTGGGAGCGCTCGAGGCCGACCGCGATCGCTGCGCCGACTGCGGGCGCACGCCGCTCACGGGCGAGCACGTGCATCTCTACGACGCGCACGGCGGCGAGGTCGTGTGCGAGCTGTGCCGCACGCTGCGTCGCGATGCACCGGTTGCCAGCGAGATCGTGCGCCACTGCGAGCACGGCCAGACTGTCAGGCTCACGGCCCGCGCCGCCTAGGACGACTCACCGCCCGCCGCCGAGGCATCACGCGCTTCTTTAGACTGGCGTGCCGTGGACCCGGTCACAGTCACAACCGTCATCTCCGCTCCACGCGAGCAGGTCTTCGACTACCTCGAAGACATCGCCAACCACGAGGAGTTCTGCGACCACTACCTCGTGGACTGGCATCTGACGCGGATCGACTCGGTCGGCCGCGGCGCGGGGGCGCGCTTTCGCGTGAAGGCGCCAGGGAGCCGCTTCAGCTGGGCGGACGTGACCTTCGTCGAGGTCGAGCGCCCGTACAAGATCGTCGAGGCAGGGCGCACGGGCAAGTACAACCGCATCCGCACGCTCGGCGTCTACGAGCTCGCGCCCGGCCCGTCTGACAGCACGCGGGTGCGCTTCACGCTGCAGACGGTGCCCGTGACGCTGTCGGACCGCCTGATGGAGTCCTTCGGCGCGCGCGGCTGGACCAAGCGCAAGAACGCACGCGCGATGCGCAGGCTGCGCGGGATCATCGAGCGGGGCGAGGGGCGCGGGCACCGCGTCACTGTCGCCGCCGGATAGACTGCCGCGTCGCATGTCCAGCCGCCTGCGCAAGCTCCCGCTCTTGGCGCTCGTCCTGCTCGCAGCCTTCGCGCTCGGGGCCTGTGGCGAGTCGCACACGAAGGTGAGCACCGGCACCTACGCCGGCGAGTCCGGCGCCAACGCCCCGTATCTGGATGTGGGCCCGCTCGTGTACGAGGTTCAGCTCTCACGCGAGCTGAACCCGTTCGAAGCCAAGGATGCCGCCTACCTGCAGGGCCTCTCACCGCAGGAGCGCAGGCTCAAGCCGGGCCAGGAGTGGTTCGGCGTGTTCATGCAGGTCTTCAACAACGGCTCGCAACCGCAGCCGGCCGCGGCGGACCTCTCGATCTCAGACACCCAGGGCAACAGCTACCTCCCGATCGTGCCGGGCGAAACGAACGAGTTCGCCTATCGCGCGGGGACGGTGCAGGGCAAAGAACGGCTGCCCGCGTCGGACACGATTGCCTCGAACGGGACGACTCAGGGCGCCTTGCTGCTGTTCAAGATCCAGACGGTCTCGCTCGACAACCGCCCGCTGAAGATCAAGATCGTCGATCCGGACAACGCCGCCGAGACGGCGACGGCCGAGCTCGACGTCTAGCTCAGCCGAGCCGAACTGAGCTGACTAGCGGCTGGCCTTAAGGCCAGCCTCGAGCACTTCGCGCGCGACCGGCGCGGCGGTGTCGCCCCCGGCGCCGTCTTTGACGAGCAGCACGGCTACGGCGATCCGGGGCTCGAGCGCCGGAGCGAACGCCGCGAACCATGCATCGGTGTTGCTCGCTTCGCTGTCGGCGCCCTTGCATCCAGAGGAGCTGGATTCCTGGCTTTCTTCTTTCGGTTCCGATTCGCCGCCGGCTTCGGAGCTGCACTGGCTCTTCAGTTCGGCCGTTCCGGTCTTGCCGGCGACGGTCACGCCGCTGATCGCCGCGGAGGTGCCGGTGCCTTTGCGCACGACGCCGATCATCAGCCGCCGCACGGTGCGCGCGATGGCGGCGCTCAGCACGGGCGTTCCGCTGAGCGGCGTCTGCGGGGGGATGAAAGTCGGCGCGGGGCGCCGACCGCCGTCGGCAATCGTCGCGGCGACGATCGCCATCTGCAAGGCGCTCGCCTGCACCTGACCCTGGCCGATCGCTGTCGAGCCGATGTCGAGTTCTCCCTGGATGCCGCTCGCGGCCGGGAGCGTGCTTTCGGCGGCGCCTTCAATGCCTGGGTCGTGGTTGAAGCCGAAGCGTTCGGCCATGGCCACCAGACGCGGCGCGCCGAGTTTGACCCCGAGCGGTGCGAACACGGAGTTGCACGAGACTGCGAACGAGAGCTCGAGCGTGCCCCCGCATTCCTCGCCGTTGGCGTTGCTCAGCTTGACGCCGTCGAGCGTCGCGTGGGTGGCGTAAGGGAAGACGGTGTGCGGCGTGGCGATGTGTGCTGCGAGCACGCCGCTGAGCGTGATCATCTTGAACGTCGAGCCTGGCGGCTGCACGCTGTCGGTGCCGATCCCGGCGACCGCCAGGATCTGCCCGGTTGCGGGCTGGAGCGCGACGATCCCCCCGAGCTGCGAGCCGAGCGCGCTCACGGCTGCGCGCTGCACGGCCGGGGACACGCTCGTGCGCACGGAGTGCTCGGCGTGCGGCCCAGTGCTCGCGAGCACGCGCCGGCCGGCCAGCAGCTCGCCGCCGGGCGTGCCGCGCAGGCGGTCGTCGAGCGCCCGCTCGAGGCCGCTCGTGCCGATGTCGGCGTCGGCGGGAACGCCCTGGGCTTCCAGCGCCGTGCGGCGCGAGTCCGGGATCGGACCGACTTCTCCGATCAGCGTGCCCGCCGATTCGCCGAGCGGCGAGCTGCGCGGCCCGGACCCCGTGGCATCGCCTTCGGCGAGTACCGAGCCGTCACGCGCGAGCAGCTTCGCGCGGGGAGGCAGCGTCGTCTGGCGGCTGAGCGTCTCGCCCGGCTCGACACCGGGAAACGAGAGCGAGCGCGACCACGCGATCGCGTCGCCGCCTTCGGCCTCGTGCACGACGTGAACGCGGGCGCTCAGCGCGAGCGTCCCGAACAGCCGCGTGCGGATCGTGACCGGAACGATCACGACGCCGCCGGCCGCCGACCGCGGCCGGCCGGCGACACGCACGCTGGTGGCCGTTGCCGTGCGCATCGCCTCGCTGTAGGCGGCCGCGAACTCGGTGGCCGACACCGAGCGGCGCGTGGCGGAGTCGATCTCCGCGTACATCCCGGCGTAGTCGGACTTGGCCCACGCGGCGACGAACTTCGCGGCGAGCGCGCCGGCGGGCGAGGAGCCGCTGTTGGCCCCGAGGATCGCGCCGATCGCGAACGCGACCGCCGCCAGCGCCATCACCGGCCGCGCACGGCGCACCCGAAGAGTCTGCTCGTCAGTCAGGGAGCGGTAGAACATGGCGGGTGACGGGGCTCGACTGGATCATCGTGGCTTTTGCGGCAATCCTCGCCTCTTTCGGCTTCCGCCGGGGCTTCATCGTGGGCGTGCTCTCCTTTTGCGGGTTCGCCATAGGTGCATTCCTCGGAACTCGCCTGGGTCCTCTACTGCTGCCGCAGGGCTCCTCCTCGCCGTACGCGCCGGCGTTCGGCCTGATTGGCGCGCTGCTCGCCGGCGGCATCCTCGCCACCGGCCTCGAGGGACTCGGCTTCATGGTCAGGCGTGCGCTGATCGTGCCCGGCATCGGCCTGCTCGACGGACTGCTCGGGGCGCTGCTGGGCGTTGCGCTGGCGCTCGGCATCGTCTGGATTCTCGCGGCGGTGCTAGCGCAGGCTCCAAGCCAGGATCGACTGCGTGCGGACATCCAGCGCTCGGCGATCCTGCGCGAGCTAAATGGGGTGCTGCCGCCGTCCGGTTCGATCCTCAACGCACTCGCGCGCCTGGACCCGCTGCCGTCGATCGCCGGCCCGTCGCCGGGCGTCCCGCCGCCGACGCCGCGAATCGCGCGCTCGCCGGCCGGGAGGTCGGCGGCGCGAAGTGTCGTACGCGTGCTCGGCACCGCCTGCGGGCTGGCGGTAGAGGGTTCCGGATGGACGGCGGCGCCGGATGAGATCGTCACCAACGCACACGTGGTCGCCGGCGAGCGCGACACGACGGTGCAGGTAGGCGGGCGCTCGCCGAGCCTGCACGCGCGCACGCTCGTGTTCGATCCGAGAGACGACATCGCCGTTCTGAGCGTGCCCGGCCTCGGCCTGCCGACGCTGGCGCTCGTGTCCGACCCCGCCTCGGGCAGTGGCGGGGCGATCGTCGGCTATCCGGAAAACGGCCCGCTCGACGCTCGCCCGGGACGCATCGGGCGGACGCAGTCGGTGCTCGCCGATGACGCCTATGGACGCGGGCCGGTCAGCCGCCTGCTGACGCCGTTGCGCGGGCTCGTTCGCCCGGGCAACTCCGGCGGCCCGCTCGTGGGCGGCGACGGCCGCGTGCTGACGACCGTCTTCGCGGGCACCATCGGAGGAGGGCCGCACGGCGGCTACGGCGTCGCCAACGCGACCGTCTCGCGCCTGCTGAGCCAGGCGCGGGTTCACGCGGCGGACGGAGCGGGCGCCAGCACGCAGGGCTGTTCATCCGGTTGAGTCGCCGTTTTGCGGATGCGCGGCGCCGAGCGACTCAGCGGCGCAAGGTGCGAGGCATGATGCTCAGGCGCCGGCTGGCAGCACGCGCGGCTTCGCGCGCTGCCGACGCGCCGGCTTGGCGGCAGCCGACTGCTCGGCGCTGGCGTCCTTCGTCGCGGTCCTGTCGGCGCCGCCTGTGCGTTTGCGCTTGGAGCGGGCCTCGCTGTGCTCGTCGATCGCAGCCTGCACCACCACGAGCCGGCGCACGAGCGACGCTCGCACCTGCTCGAGCTCGCGAGTTGCGAGCAGCGCCGGGCCACTGCCGATGCCGGTGCGCTCCGGAGACGGTGCGACGCCCGGGTGTGCGGCTTCGATCTCGCCGAGCGCAGACTCGAACGCGGTGATCTGCCTACGGAGCACGCGTCTTTGCCCGACCTCCGACAGATCGGCGGCTTCGGCGGCGCTAAGGGCCTTCGGCTCCGGCGCAACGTACAGCGCGGCCGCGACATCGCGGGGGTCAACTCCGGCCTCGCGCGCACTGCGCGCGGCCGTGGTTGCGATGGCGACCGCCGAGGTCCCGCGCGCGGGCTCCGGCGCTACGAACGTGCCGCTGCCCTGCTGGCTTTCGATCAACCCCTCGTGCTCGAGGCGCTGGTAGACGGTGCGGACGGTATTCAGGTTGACGCCGATCGCTTCGGCCAGATCGCGCAGGCCGGGTAGGCGCTGGCCGGCGCTGAACTCGCCGTCGGCGATACGCGCTCTCAGGGCCCAGGCGAGCTGGACGCCGATCGGGACCTCGGCCTCGCGGTCCACCGACAGACCCGGCGACTCTGTTTCGCGGTTGCCGTCTCTAGGACTCTGATCCATGGCGAAAGACTAACGAGTGGAAAACACGATTTACAGTGTGCTAGTCAACTAGTATATTAATAGAATGAAGGCAGGAGAGGGGAA
>JBBSDZ010000109.1:0-6183 GCA_038240205.1 Solirubrobacterales bacterium
AGGTCGAGGGGCTGCACGGCGGACCGCTGCACGGTGTCTTCATCCGCGCTCCGTGGATCGCCGAGCACGGCCCACAGGTGGAGATCCTCGCTGAGCTCGACGGCCATGCGGTCGCGGCCCGGCAGGGACGGATGCTCGCGATCGCGTTTCACAGCGAGCTGGGTGATGACGACCGTGTCCATCGCATGCTGCTCGGCTGGGCGCAGGAGCTTTGCGAGCAGCGCGAGCATTGGTGCGGCGCCGGGCGCGACGGGGGACGACACGGGCGCAGCGTCGGCTTCGGCGCAGGCTCAGGCGACTGACGCGCCGGGTGTCCCGGGTCCGGACGGCGCCGGCGCAGGTGCGGTCCGCTCGAGCGCACCCCAGCCCTGATCGACGGCCGCCTCGGCCTCTTCGGCGGCGACGCCGCCGCGCACGCCGAACAGGCGCTTGGCGTGCAGCAGGTAGATCACGACGGCGACGTTGACCACGAATGCGAGCACCTTGAACACGGTCGCGTGGTTGATCAGCTCATAGACCTCCAGCGGCAGCAGCGAGGCTGTGACGAGGAACGTCAGGTACTCAGCCCAGCGCCGCTGGTACCACAGGCCGACCGCCTCGATGCCCTCCACCGCTCCGTAGAGGAGCAGCACGACCCCGACGAGGTGCAGGTGCGAGGAGGAGGTCGTGAAGGCGTTGTCGACCTCGTGCAGCAGGCCGTGCGTGGAATGCGTCTGGTTGGCGGCGACGCCGCCCTGCAGGTCGGCGATGACCTTGTAGAAGGTCTCACGCAACGTCGCGCGATCGGCTGCGAACAGCAGCACGAGCACGCCGAGCGCCGCAAGTACGACGAAGTGGAAGGCGCGATCGACGGCGATCAGGCGCAGCACGATCTTGTCGCGCAGCGGCTTGCCGCGCAACGGCAGCTCTATCTCCTCGCGCTCGGGTGGGAAGCGGCGGGTCGGGTGCTCGGGGGCCGGCAGCGCCAGCCAGCTGTCACAGCGCAGGCAGCGGTACCAGCGCGTGCCGGCGGCATCCTCGCGCGCGAGGATCGCGTCCTGCTGGCGCAGTTCGGCGGCTTCGGTGTCGGCGAGCGCGTGCCCGCGAAAGCTGCACGCCACGAGCTCCCAGTGCAGGCGCGGGCGAAAGCGCCGGGGCCGCTGGATTCCGGGGGGCGCGCTGTCCACGACGTGCATTTATCGCAGGTGTCGGGGATACTCGCGCGATGCGCATCTCGGTCGCTGCCGACGAGCTGGCGGGGGTCGCCCGGGCGCTCGTGGCACAGCTGCAGCGTCGCGGGCACGAGACGATCGCCCACGGAGCGCTGGCGGACGGTGAGCGCAACGGTTGGGCATGGGCGAGCGAGGCGGCCGCCCGCGACGTTGCCGAGGGCCGCGCGGCTCAGGCGGTCGTCTGCTGCTGGACCGGCACCGGCGCGTCGATCGCGGCGAACAAGGTCGGCTCGGCCCGCGCTGCGCTCTGCACCGACGCCGCCACCGCTGCCGGGGCGCGGCGCTGGAACGACGCGAACGTGCTTGCGCTGAGCCTCAGGAGCACCTCGGAGGCAGAGTTGGAGGAGATCCTCGACGCCTGGTTCGCGGGCGAGCCGAGCGAGGCTCCCGAAGACCGCGCGAACGTCGACCATCTCGGCGAGATCGAGTCGCAGCCGGGTGAGGAGAGCGGTTAGGGCTGAGTACCGGTGAAGCGCACTACGCCGTCGCGTTCGACTTCCTCGGCGCGGCCATCTGCGAGCAACAGGTCGACGTGGCCGAGGACCTCGGACAGCGTCAGGTAGGCCTGCGTGACGGCGACGTTGCCCCACAGCTCCAGCGCGATCTCGTGCGCGCTGCGCGGCTGTGCGGCGATCAGCTTGCGGATCTTCTCGGCGCGGCGCTCGTGCAGGCGCATGCGCTCGTCGATCAGCTTCGCGTGATCGACGATCGGAGGACCGTGGCCGGGTAGCACCAGCGAGAGCTCCATCGCGCGCGTCTTCTGCAGCGAGTCGATGTAGGTGACGAGCGCCTGCGGGCGCGGGCCGTCGTAGGCGGCCTCTACTCCGAGCGGGCGAGTGAGCAGGGGATTGGAGGAGATGTGCTTGATCAGGTGGTCGGCGGAGAGCAGCATCGAGCGGGGCTCGTCGAGGAAGACCGTGTCCGAGGGGCTGTGCCCGGGGCGGTGCAGAACCTTCAGCGTGCGGTCGCGCAGCGCCAGCTCGCCACCGTCTTCCAGCGGCCGGGTGACCTGCACGGCCGAGCCCCACGCGCGGAAGCTCGCGGAGACGGCGCGCAGCGCCGTGACGATGTCCGGAGGGATCCCGTGGCGGAGCATCAGGCTCTCGGCGAACGCGTCGTCGGCGTCCGCCTCGCTGCCGTACCCGGCGAGGTACGGGGCGAGCGCGTCGAGCGCGGCGACCTCCGCACCTGAGCGCCGGGCGAGGATGCCCGCAAGGCCGAAGTGGTCGATGTGCTGGTGGCTGACGATCAGCAGCTCGATGTCCTCGATCGCATGGCCGAGCGCGCGCAGCCCCTGCTCGAGCTCGTCCAGCGCCTTGCCCGAGTTGGGCCCGGAGTCGATCAGCGTCAGCGGCGAGTCCTCGATCAGATATGCGTTCACACGCCCGACGCGAAACGGCGTCGGGATTGCGAGACGATGGATTCCGGCGTCGGCCGCGAGCTGGAGCTGCTCGCGCTCCAGCTGCTCGTCCTGCTCGCTCACGAGCGAATCAGCGCGAGCACCTCGTCGCGGCGCTCGACCATGTCCTCGGGCGACTTAAGTGACTCCAGGCACAGGCGCAGCAGCGGCTCGGTGTTCGACGGGCGCACGTTGAAGTGCCAGTCCTCGTAGTCGATCGAGATCCCGTCGAGGCGATCCTGCTTGGCGTCGGAGTAGCGCTCTGCGATCTCCTCGATCTTCGCCAGCGGGTCGGCGACCTCCGAGTTGACCTCGCCGGAGATGAAGTAGCGCGCGTGATAGGGCGCGAGCAGCTCGGACATCTTCTTGCCTTCGCGCGTCAGCAGCTCGAGCACGAGCAGCGCCGGGACCGTGCCCGAGTCCGCGCAGTAGAAGTCGCGGAAGTAGTAGTGCCCTGAGACCTCGCCGCCGAACAGCGATCCCTCCTTGCGCATGCGCGTCTTGAAGAACGCGTGCCCGACACGGTTGACGAACGCCTCACCGCCGGCGCGCGTGACCGTGTCGGCGACGGCGCGCGAGGCGCGCACGTCGTACAGGATCGCCTCGCCTGGGCTTTTTCGCAGCAGCGACTCGGCCAGTAGCGCGGTGAGGAAGTCGCCGTCCACAAACGCGCCCGAGTCGTCGATGAAGAAGCAGCGGTCTGCGTCGCCGTCCCAGGCGATGCCGAGGTCGGCGCCGCTCTCGCGCACGCGCGCGATGATCAGCTCGCGGTTCTCGGGCAGCAGTGGGTTGGGCTCGTGGTCGGGGAAGTTGCCGTCCGGGGTCCAGTAGGTCTCGATCAGCTCCAGGCCGAGGCGCTGGAGCAGCGGCCCGACCATCGGCCCGGCCATGCCGTTGCCACCGTCGACGACGACCTTCAGTGCCCGCGGCGCCGAGCTGACCGCGTCGGCGTCGATGAACTTCATCGCCGCGCTCTGGAACTCCTGAAACAGCTCGACCTGCTCGCACTCGCCCCGCTCCGGCGCCCCGTCGGAGCCGTGCGGCTGCTCGTGGGCGCGGGCGCCTTCGGCTTCGATGCGGCGGCGGATGTCCTGGATGCCGGAGTCGCCGGAGAGCGCGATTGCCCCCTCGCGCACGAGCTTGGCGCCGGTGTAGGCCTTGGGGTTGTGCGAGGCCGTGCACATCAGTCCGCCGTCGAGCTCGCGCGAGCCGACGAGGTAGTAGAGCATCTCGCTGCCGACCTGCCCGGCGTCGATCACGCCGGCGCCGGCGCCCAGCAGTCCCTCGCGGTAGCGCTCGGCGAGCTCCGGCGCGGTCAGGCGCATATCGCGGCCGAGCCCGATGCGCAGCTGCGCGACCGGCTTCCCGGCCAGCTCGGAGAGCACGAAGGCAAACGCGCGGCCGATCGCCTCTGCCACGTCGCCGTCGATCTGCTCGCCGTAGAGCCCGCGGATGTCGTACGCCTTGAAGATCTCAGGTGGTGCCTCGGGGCTCATGTGGCTGCCCATCCTATGCATCCGCGGGCGCGCCCTGCCGCCGGTCCGGGGCGGGCGCGCGGACGACCGCGCGGGCGCGGTATTCGTAGACTGGACTACATGTCCGGACACTCCAAGTGGGCCAGCATCAAGCACAAGAAGGCGATCGTCGACTCGCGCCGGGGCGCCCAGTTCTCGAAGCTCGCCCGTGCCGTCATGGTGGCTGCGCGCGACGGCGGCGGCGATCCGGACACGAACGTGACGCTCGAGAACGCCGTGCGCAAGGCCAAGGAAGCCTCGATGCCGAAGGACAACATCGAACGCGCGATCGCCAAGGGAACCGGCGAGGGGGGCGAGGCAGACGCGATCGAGACGGTTCTGTACGAGGGCTACGGCCCGGGCGGCGTGGCGCTGCTCGTGGAGGCGATGACCGAGAACCGCAACCGCACCGGCGCCGACATCCGCCACGCCTTCTCCAAGCACGGCGGCAGCCTCGGCGAGCCCGGCTCGGTGGCGTATCTGTTCGAGAAGAAGGGCACGATCGTGATCGACGCCGAGCAGTATTCAGAAGACGACTTGATGGTCGCGATCGAGGCCGGCGCGGAGGACATCGGCTCCGACGAGGGCGTGTTCGAGGTCGTCTCCGAGCCGACGGACTTCACGGCCGTGCGCGACGCGCTGGAGCAGGCCGGCGTGGCGATGGAGAGCGCCGAGATGTCCTACAGGCCATCAAGCCTCGTTCCGATCGACGAGAGCCAGGCGGGCACGCTGATGCGCTTGATCGAGGCGCTCGAAGAGAACGACGATGTCGACGAGGTGCACGCCAACTTCGACGCGCCCGCCGACGTGCTCGAGCGCGTCGCCGGATAGGCCTTGGCCAAGCCGCCCGTCGTGATCCTGTGCGGCGGGCGCGGGACGCGCCTCAAGGAGCACTCCCAGGAGCTGCCCAAGCCGCTTGTCGAGATCGGCGGCATGCCGATCCTGTGGCACGTCATCCAGCTCTACGCCGTGCAGGGCTTTGAGCACTTCCTGCTCGCGACTGGGCACCGTGGCGAGCTGATCGAGCGCTTCGCCGCCTCTCAGCAGTGGCCGCGCGGCGTGAGCGTGGAATGCGTCGACACCGGCGAGCAGACGCAGACGGGCGGGCGCATCAGTGCGCTCGCGCCGCGGCTTACGGGCGAGGAGCGCTTCTGCGCCACCTACGCCGACGGCCTCGCCGACATCGACCTGAATGCGCTGCTGAGCTTTCACTCGGCGCATGGCGCGCTCGCGAGCGTCACCGTCGTGCGCCCCGAGCTGCAGTTCGGCGTGACCGAGCTCGGTGAGGACGGCAGGGTGCGCGGCTTTCGCGAGAAGCCGCGCTCGGAGCACTGGATCAACGGCGGCTTCTTCTGCTTCCAGGCGCAGGCGCTCGCCTACATGGCGCCCGACAGCGTGCTCGAGCGCGAGCCACTGCAGCGCTTGGCCGCCGAGGGCGAGCTGTGGGCGCACCGCCACGAGGGCTTCTGGGAGTGCATGGACACCTACAAGGACGCCGTGTTGCTCAACGACCTCTGGGCCGGCGGCCTGGCGCCTTGGCGCGTGTGGGAGTAGGCCTGGGCGCCGATCAGGTGGGCGCCGGCAGCCGTCGCGCGCGAAACAGCGCCACTGGTTCGCGGATGCCACGCAGGCGGCGGTCGCCGGCGAAGGACCAGCGGTAGGAATCGCGCACGGCTTCGCGCAGCTCGCGCTCGACGAGCAGGCTGCTGGGACGCGCGACCGCGGTGATGCGGCTGGCGAGGTTGACCGGGCGCCCGAACCAGTCACCTGCGCGGCTCCGCGCGGGCCCGAGCGCGGCGCCGGCGCGCAGCTGCGGGAAGTCGGCACCCTCGGCCTCCGCCGCGTCGAGCAGCCGAAGTGTGGCGTCCAGGAGCGGCTGTGGTTCGACCGAGGTGAGCATCGCCGCGTCGCCGATCGTCTTGACCAGCCGCACAGGCGGCTGCGCCGCGTCGCCGGCGAGCGCTTCCAGGCGCACGGCCAGCCGCCCCAGCTCATCGGGCGGAACTTCCTCCCCGAGGCGCGTGAAGCCGACGAGGTCGGCGACGCACACGGCGATCTC
>JBBSDZ010000110.1:0-6162 GCA_038240205.1 Solirubrobacterales bacterium
AACCCCAGAGAGCCGCCGCCGATCGCAGCCGCTGGCTCGCCGAACTCCTCGCCGCCGCCCCCAGCGCCTGCGACTACGCGATCTCGCTCAACTGAGCCGGGCGGCCGCGCTCACGGCTCCTTCTTGGACAGGCCCTTAACGCACCCCACACGCCCGAGATCAGCCTGGAAACGCCTACACTTACTTTCGTTAGGAACGTTAGAACACGCGGCGCGCGACCTCTGCTTTCTACCTAACGGTTTTAACGTTAGAATCGTTAGAAGATGCCAGCAGACCTCTCGAGCCGTCCGCTGCGGGACACGCGCCGCGATCGCGCCTTGTTCGTCGATCGCGAGCAGACGATCGACCTGAGCGAGAAGACGCTGCGGAACGGCGGCAACGTCTTATTGGTCGGATCACGGGGGAGCGGAAAGAGCTCGCTGCTTCGCATGATCGCCCACAGGCTCGGTGAGGATGAGCGCCGCGCGCTGATCGTAGATGGACGAGCGGCCGCCTCGACCGAGGAGTTTCTCGGGCTGCTTCGCGATCGCCTAGGGGCTTGGGCGACGGTGCCGCTCGGTGAGGCGGCGGCGGCGGTCGCCTCGGCCGCGGCCGGGTTCTTGGCGGCGCCGCAGCTGGTACTGCGGCCAACACCGAGCGACACCCAGGCGCTGCTCGCGCAGCTGCGTGAGATCGCTCGCACTCTCCCCGCCGAACGAGAGGCGATCGTGCTCGTGGACGAGATGCCCTCGCCGCAATCCGCGCATACGCTCTTCGGCCGGTTGCGCGACGAGCTGTGGGAGCTGCCGCTCGTATGGCTAGTCACCGCTGACGAGCGCGACGTCGGTCTGTATCGCGAGCCGCCGGCAGATGCGTTCTGGCAGCGCGTCGTCACGATTCCCGAGCTCGACGAGAACGCAGGAGCCGAGCTGCTTCGCCGCCGGCTCGGAGAGGAACAGCTTCCGGAGCCGGTCGTGCAGCAGCTGATTGCGGCCGCCGACGGCAACCCGCGCCGCCTGATCACACTCGCCTATGACGTCGTCGTCGAAGGCGCCGAGCCGTCCGCCTTGCTTAAGCGCGACGGCGAACTACAGGAACGGATTGAGAATCTGCCCGAGCCGGCGAAGCGACTGCTGGCCGAGGTCGAGGCAAACGGCGCCGCCAGCCCCTCCGACGAGGGCCTGCTGAAAAAGCTTGGCTGGACGCGCAGCCGCGCCTCGCAGGTGTTCCGGGAGCTCGAGCAACAGGGCCTCGTCCGCGCGTTGGAGCGTCCGGGGACGCGCGGCCGACCGCGTCGGCTCTATGAGGTGACCCACTGAACGGGTTTACAGGCGCAGAACTGCTCGCGGTCCTACACGAACGGCAGGCATTCGCGCCGGTCGCGCAGCCTGGCTACCGCACGCATCTCTACGTCCCGTTCGAAGAGCTGATCGGCGGCCGCCACGAGAGCCTGCTCAGCGAATCGTTCGAGAGCACGCAGCGTGTCGCGCTGATCGGCCCGATCGGCTCGGGCAAGTCGAGCCTGATCGAGTACGTCACCACGTCCGGCGCGGCGATCTTCGCACCGATCTGGATCGCCGTTGGGCATGAATCCGACGAGATGCTGCGCGACCCGCCCGAGTTCGCGCGCCACCTGATTCGGGAGGTCGTCCGCTGGGCGCGCGACAGCCAAGCGATGGGTGATGAGCAGCGCCTCGCGCTACTCGCGGAGACGGCACCCACGCTGCCAACGACAACGCGCACGCACCGACAGGACTTCTCGCTCAAACTCGCGCTCGGCTGGCTCGAGCCTGCGATCGGCCACGAGGTTGAAGAGACCGTCGCCGACCCCGCGATCGAACGCTCGCGCGGCGAGTTCATCGCCAGCCTCGACCGACTCGTCGAACTGATCCGCGAAGACCTCGGCCGTGTCCCGGTCGTGATCATCGACGACTCCGACCGTTGGCTGCGCCTCGACGGAGTAGCGCGCGACGCGCTCCTGCAGGGCTTCTTCACCGACACCTGCCGCATGCTCGCCGAGCGCAACTGGGCGGTCGCGATGGCGATCCACCCCGACTACTGCGCCGGGCGCGGCTTCCGCGAGGCCGCCGGCAACGGCTACTTCACCGTCCAGCACGGGATGCCGCAGCTGGACTCACCAGAAGCACTGCGACAGCTCTTCGGCTTCCGCATCCAGTCGGTCGCAGAAGCGGAGAACGAGTTCCGCGCCCTGGAAGAAGGACTCGATCCGATCCCGCCGATCCGGGTCGAAGTGGCCGAGGTATTCGAAGAAGGCTTTGACGCGCTCCTGCACGAGTATTACGAAGCGTCCGAGCAAAACCTCCGTGCCGTGCTCACCGTCGCCCAACAGGCGCTGCTCGAGACGGTCGGCATGGGCGAGGAAATCATCGCCGTCGGCGCGCTGCGCGAGGCTGCACTCGGCCTCGCTTTCTGAACGTCATCCCGCGGCGTCAAGCCAGTCGAGCTGTACGAGCTGGTCGAACCGCCGCACCGGCTGCCACTCAGTGAGGTCGCGGCTGAGCGCGACCTTGAACCGCAAGTCGGCAAAGTTGATGAGCACAATCGCGCCATAGACATCGCCGCTGGCGACGCCCCACTCGGCCATGCCGGGATTGTCGGCCTTGTCGAGCCAGCCCACCTCCATCTGCGTCAGCTCCGCGCGCCGAAGACGGGGCCACCGCCCCGCCCGCAGCGTGCCCTTCACCTCGACCGCGAACAGTCGCTCCTGCCGCGGTCCGAGCAAAAGCAGGTCAACGCCATGGCGACCCGGCGCCCGTGAAATGCCGACCGGCGTCCAGCCACACCGCTCAAACACCCGTAGGGCTCAGATACTTGGCTGCGAGGTGGAGCGGGCCAGTCGACCGCATGGCGATGGTCAGGGTCGCGCGTCGAGGCGTTGGTGGACGAGTTCGATCGGGCGGACGTAGTCGCCGCGGTTCCAGAGCGTCCGTCGGAGGGCGTGGTTGAGGTAGTTGATGTCGCTGCGGCGCAGTCCGCGCTTGTCGTGGATGATCCAGCCGAGCTCGAATGCCATTTCGGTCATGAAGCCGAGGGTGCTGCGGCTCGCGGTCTTCGCGAGTCGCAGGTCGTCGGGCTGGAGGTCGGGAAACGTGTTCTCGGGAAGCCCTTCCATGCGCAGCTCATTCCGGATCGCCTCGACGAGATAGTCGCCCAGCGGGCGGAGATCCGCCACGTGGACGCCGGTCCGCAACACGGAGAAGAGCGTGCCGCTGTGGGTGAGCAGCAGACATTTCTGCCGCTCGATCCAGACCAGGTTCAGGTACCAGTCCTCGTCGCTCGGCGGAAGATCGCTCAGCGTGCGTGTGCGACCGCCGAGCAGATCGAGCATCTTCTTCGTGCAACGCACGACCACGCGGCGAACCTACCAGGCGGAGGGTCGAGGCTCGGGCCGCCGCCTTGTACTCGTGAATCAGCCCGCCGAGAAGGTCGCGGCGGTGCGCTTGAATCGGCAGAACGGCCGGGATGACCGGCGCAGGCCGCTCGGGCGGGACGAGTCCGAGCGCACGATGAGGCCGGTGTTCGTTGTAGGGAGATGAAACTACGGCGGTGGGGTCTCTGTGTCATCCGGGCGGGTCGGGTAGCTTCGGCCGTGCCGGATGCCAGGGGCTTCAGGGAGACGCAGGTTGGGGAGGCCGTCGAACATTATGGGCTGCGAGCCCGTTGTTTGTAGGTGGCCGCCCCTGCGACTGTCCGGGTGTGCCGCGCGCACGGATCCGTAGTTAGTTGTGTCGCCCGCCTCGTCTCCGCCGGTAGCGAATCACGAGGAGGTGGTGTGCGATGCGCTTTATCGGGTTGGACGTTCATCGTGACTTCTGCGAGGTGGCGATCGCGGAGGCGGGCGAGGTGCGGCTGGCGGGGCGGGTGCTGACCGAGCCGGCGTCGCTGGTGCTGTTCGCGCAGAGCCTCGGCGCCGATGATCAGGTCGCGCTTGAGGTGACCGGCAACGCGCTCGGGATTGCGCGGATCATCGAGCCGCACGTGGGCCGGCTGGTGCTCGCGAATCCGAAGGCGGTCAAAGCGATCACGCGGGCGGGCGCGAAGACCGACAAGATCGACGCGCGGACGCTCGCGAAGCTTGTTCGCCGGCGGCTTTCTGCCCACGGTCTGGCTGCCCGATGAGCAGACCCGGATCCTGCGCCGGCGGATCTCGGCGCGGGCGCAGCTGGTCCGGCAGCGCACGCGGGCGAAGAACCAGGTGCACGCGACGCTGATCCGCAACCTGAAGGGCAAGCCGCCCGTGAGCGATCTGTTCGGCGTCCGCGGGCGGCGCTGGCTGGCCGCGCAGGAGTTGCCCGTCGACGAGCAGGAGACGGTCGCGGCCTGCTTGCGCCAGATCGAGTTCCTCGACGCAGAGATCGCGTTGGTCGAGCGGGCGCTCGCCGAGCAGGTGCTCGCCTCGACCCAGATGCGACGGCTGCTCACCTTGCCAGGCGTCAACCTCGTCACCGCAGCGGCGCTGATCGCGGCGATCGGCGAGATCCGGCGATTCCCAACCAGCAGGCAGCTGGTCAGCTACCTCGGGCTCGACCCGCGCGTCAGCCAGTCGGGCTCGGAGCCAGCCAGGCACGGACGGATCAGCAAGCAAGGCCCCGGTGAGACCCGGCACGTGCTGGTCGAGGCGCGTGGGGTGTATTAACTCGGTCTCATGCCGCGGCGGCTTCGTATTCATGGATGAGTCCGCCAAGTAGATCGCGTCGGCGGACCTCTGCAGGTGCGGCGGTCCGGCGTCTGATCGAGGAGTTCATGTCGGGGGCGAGTAGCTCGAGTGCACGGTGTGGCCTCTGGCAGTTGTAGTGGCGGACGTAGACGCGGAGGACGTGCTCGAGCTGGCGGCGGTTGAAGATGAGCAGCTGGTCGAGGCACTCTCGTCGGACGCTGCCGACCCAGCGCTCGATGTGCGCGTTCGCGTTCGGAGCGCGGATCGGTGTCCTAATGGTCTTGATCCCTTGGTTGTGGAAGATGGCATCGAAGGCGCGGCTGAACTTCGCGTCTCGATCGTGAATGAGAAAGCGCGGCCTCAAGCGGCGATCGTCGAGATCCATCAGCAAGTTGCGCGCTTGCTGGAGCATCCAGACGCCGTCGGGATTGCTCGTGCACGCCATGCACTCGATCCGGCGACTGCCGATGGAGATGAACACGAGCACGTAGAGCCGCCGCAGCAGAACGGTGTCGACGGTCAGGAAGTCGCAAGCGAGGGTCGTCGCGGCGTGCTGGCGCAGGAACGAGCGCCAGTCGAGCTGGCCACGCTGCGGCGCAGGCGGGATGCCCGCTGCGCGGAGGACGTTGCGCACCAGCGTGGCAGAGACGACGATTCCGAGCTTGCGCAGCTCGCCGACGATCCGTGGGTAGCCCCAGTTGCTGTTCTCACGCGCCAGCCGCAGAATCAGGTCGCGCACCTCAGCGCCGATCGGCGGTCGACCGGGACGCCGGTGCGGGTACGTCCAGTTGCGGGCGACAAGCCGCCGATGCCACCGCAAAAGCGTCTCCGGCCTCACCGCGAAGGCGTGCCACGAGCGGCGCGGCAGCAGCCGGCTGAACGCCGCCAGAAGCAAGCGGTCGCACTCGCTGAACCGCGGCCGCCGCGCCTGCCGCCGCAGAATCGACAACTCATGCCGCAACACCAGGATCTCCAGCTCCTTCGAGCGATCGCCGCGCGCGAGCAGTACCACCAGCGCCAACAGACGGCAGACAAGGACATACGCCAACGAAATGACCAAGAAGCAACCTCCGGAAGACTTAGGTCGAAACTACCCGACCTCAAGCAATCGAGGCCCGCCCCGATCGAGTTCTTGCACCCCACGCGGCACGCTGAACGGTTCCGGGCTCGGCTGTAGCGCCCAGAGGCCGCGACGGATCCGCCGCACGAGCCCTTCCTTCTCCAGCGAGGCGAGCAGATGGCTGGCCGAGGAGAGGCTGAGCTGCAGGCGGGCGGCGGCCTCGCCTGTCTGGATCAGCGGACGCCCGACCTTTCGCAGCTCGGCGTAGGACTCGCTCGACCTCACGGCCCCTCACCAAGCAGTTGCTCGACGACGAAGCCGCGCATCTGCTCCCAGCTTTCCCGGCTGTAGAGCTCGGCGACCTCGGGATCGAGGAAGGGCAGCACCTGATCGCGGAAGGCTTGATAGGGCAGTTCGAGCGCGGCCTCGGCCGCCTGGGCGCGCA
>JBBSDZ010000111.1:0-5940 GCA_038240205.1 Solirubrobacterales bacterium
AACGGGATGTGGTGGGGGACGCGCGCTCGTGCGAGCTCGCTGAGATCGGCGGCGTCGAGCACGAGCAGGAAGGAGCTCTCGGCGGCGGCGTCGAGCACGACCGACAGCAGCACGCCGTCGTCCTCGTTCTCGGCGGCCGGGCGCGCTACGAACACAGGCTCGCCGGGATAGCAGCCGCTCTCCTCCCAGGACAGCGCCGAGCCGTCGTGCGTGTCGATCTTGACGATGCGCTCCAGCCAGCCGCTGGAGCCGTTGGCGTTACCCCAGACGTAGCGGTAGGGACGCTCGTTGCAGCGCTTGTAGTTGATCCGTGGCAGCTCGATCTCCTCCTCGGCCAGTCGCTCGCGCGTGACCGAGCGGTCGGCGAGGCCGAGTCGGAAGCGCGTCAGCTCGGGCGCGGCGATCGGCTTGCCCTGGCGCAGGCGATCGAGGTAGAGGTCCTCGATTACGCCGGCGTCGGGGAACGCGCACATGTCGACCACGACCTCGCCGCCGTCCTCGTAGGCGTTGACGTGGTGGAAGGCGAAGCATGCATCGGTCTGAAAGCCGCCGGTTGCCTCGCCGCTGGCCCGGTCGACGAGCGTGAAGCGCGTGCCGAGCTCGGGCTTCCACTTGTAGTTCTCGATGTACGGCCGCCCGGACAGCGCGAGCGCCAGTGGGTTGACGACGAACGGGAACTCGGCGAGCACGAGCCAGCGCTCGGTCAGACCGAAGGAGTGCATGTATGCGGGCTCCTTGACCGATTGCGTTGAGAGCCTGCGGGGCATGCTCGCGTCAGGATCCACGGCGAAGAAGCGATAGCTGCTGACGCGCCCGAGCTTGGCGGCGTAGTTGATCATGCCGCCGCTGGCGCGATCCATGTGTGGGTGCGCTGTGGTCAGCTCGCCGGGGACCTCATACGGCTGCACGCCGGCCGTCTGCAGAGTGTGCGGGTCGAACTGCACGGGCATCGGCGTCTCTGTCATCGAGATGAACCGCTCGCCCAGGCGTGTGACGTTGATGTTGGCATTGTCGGGCAGCGACTTGCCAGGGGAGAACAGCGTCTGCACACGCTTGAACAGCGAGCGGCACGGGTCGGTGGCGAACTCGCCATAGACCATCCGGCCCTGCTCGCGCGCGGAGCGGTAGGAACGGCTCTCCAGGTAGCGGTTGCCGTAGGAGACCTTGCCGTCCTGCACGGTGAAGCGGTGCAGCATCGCGAGGCCGTCGAACCAGTGGCGCATGCGCTGCTCGCCGACCTCGAATTTGGCCGGGCCGGTGCGCAGCAGCGAGCCGCTCAGCCAGTTCGGGAGCTCACCGCTGAGCGCCAGCTCGTCGATTGTCGTCTCCTGCTCGAGCGTGGTGAAGCCGAGCGTCGGCTTGAGTGCTGGAGGTGCGACGGAAGGGCTGGCCATGATCATGCCTCCTGAATGGTTCGACTCGGACCATGCGAACCGTACGCTAGTCTGCCGAGCATGTCAAGCACGGCTGTCGCCCCCCGCCTGACGGAGACCTCCTACATCGTGCTGGGCCTGCTCGAGCAGGGCGAGCCGGCCACTCCGTATGACCTCAAGCGCTTTGCGCAGCTGAGCACGAACAACTTCTGGTCTGTGCCGCACACGCAGCTGTACACGGAGTGCGCGCGCCTGGCCGCGGAGGGTCTGCTCGACGAGCGCCAGGAGGAGACGGGCCGGCGCAGGCGCATCTATCGCCTGACCAAGCGCGGCCGCGACGCGCTCGAGGAGTGGCGCAGCGAACCGGCGACTGACATCTACGAACTCCGCGACGCCGCCACGCTGAAGCTGTTCTTCGGCGGCGATCCGGCCGCGCTGGCGACGTCGCAGATCGAGGCCCACAAGCGACGCCTGCAGGAGTACGAGGAGCTGAGCAAGGGCCTGGACGCGCTGCCTGAGGGCCAGCGCTTGGCGCTGGAGTGCGGGATCGGCCACGAGCGCGAGTTCATCCGCTTCTGGACGCGCGTCCTCGCCGCGCGGGGCTGAGCCGGCCGCGGCCGGCGTCCGCGCGGCGACGCGCGACACCCGCCCCGCGTCGGCGGCCTGCGGCATCTCCAGCCGGGGCCCCGCAGCCGGGCGCATCAGCTGGCCCGCGCGGCCCGCGGCCCGCGGCGCCAGCGCTAGCTCAGCGGAACATGTCCTCGGCAAGCGGGCGCAGCAGCGCCGCGGCGCCAGGGCCGTCCTCGTTGCTGAAGTAGCGCTTGAGGCCGTCGATCAGCACGACGGGCTCGCGCGAGTCCTTCGCGCGCAGCAGCTCGGCGCTGGCGGCGGCGGCGTCGGCAACAGCCAGCCAGGTTGCCTGCAGCGGCATGCCGCGGTAGTCGCTGCGCCCGCGCCAGTCGTCGAGCGCCTGCATACCGGCGAGGCCGATGCAGACGTCGAGCTGCCCGTAGCGCCAAGCCCGCCCGAAGCTGTCGGTGATGAGCACGGCGACGCTCGCGCCGCTCAGCTCGTGCAGGCGCGCGCGGATGCGCCGCGCGGAGGCATCAGGATCGTCGGGCAGCACGATCAGTGTGTCAGGGTCAGCCGCGTTGGAGGCGTCGACGCCGGCGTTGGCGCACACGAAGCCGTGGCGGGTGCGGCAGATCAGCACGCCGCGCTCGGCGCGCAGGACCTCGCTGGACTGGTCGAGCACGACCTGCACGGCGCGCGGGTCGCGGCCCTGTTGCTGCGCCAGCTCGATCGCCCGCTCGCTCGGCTGCACGTCTGCGAGCGCCACGAGCGCGCCCTCAGACTTGGAAACCGCCTTGTGGGCGACGACAACGATTTGGCCGTCGCGCAGCTGCTCGCTGCTGCGGACCGCCGCCTCGACGATCAGCCCGGGGAGATCGTCGCCAGGTCGTAGCTCGGGCATGCCGGTGAGGGCCCGCGCGGAGAGGCTCGCCACGACGCGCCTCCTAGCGGCCGGTGTTCGTGGAGGAGAGGATCGGTTTGCGTTCCGGCCGACCGAGCGCCGCGCGTGTGCCGACCGCTCGCGAGCTGGTGCCCGCGAGACGCTCGCGCAGGGCGGCGAGGTCGGCGCCGGTGTCGATGTCGAGCAGCAGTGATGAGGGGTGCGCCAAGCGGCAGCTCGCCCCGGCGGCACGTGCGAGCGCGCGGTGGCGCTCGCAGCTGCCCGGGCCGAAGCTCGGCTCGATCGCCTCAGGCGGGGTCAGGAGCAGCCCGTTCGTGCCCGTGCCGTGGCGGTCCGGCACGATCACGACCTCGCTCTCGCTGTCGCTGTCGCTGTCGCCGTCGACCACCGCGTCGCCGGCGCCCGGAGTCGACGCGTGAGCGGCGCCCAGAGTCGCCGCGTCGCCGCCGCCCAGAGCCGACGCGTCGCCGGCGCCTCCAGTCGCCGAAACGGAGAGCAGTTCCTGTAGCTCTGCCGGGTCGAGCGCGGGGCAGTCGCCGGGGATGCACAGCACGCGCTGCATACCCTCGGCGAGCGCTCGGCGTACGCCGATCGACACGGCCGCCGACTGCCCGCGCTCCTCGCTGTCAGGCACGACGAGGGCCCCGTTGGCGGCCGCGACCTCCAGCAGGCTCTGCTCGCAGCTGACGACGATCGTTAGCTCGATCGCGTCGGTCTGCGCGAGCGCGAGCAGCACGTCGCCGACCATCGCGCGGGCGAGCTGCGCCCGCTGGGGATCGGCCAGGCTCGGCCCGAGCCGCGACTTGGCCTCGGCGAAGCGCTTGACCGGGAGGATCGCTGCCGTGCGCATCTGCGGCAGACGATAGTGACGGGGGCGCGGGCGCTCACGCGCTCGGGCCCGCGCCGGCGAGTGCTTCGGCGAAGGCGAGCGTCTCTGCGGCGACGCGTGCCCGCGCGCCGGCGTCGTCCATACGCGTGTCCGTCTGCAGCGCGGGCAGCCCCTGCCCGGCGCTCTCGTCGGCGACGATCCCGTCGAGCAGCTCGCCGTAGAAGTCGGCGACTCCGGCGGCGCTGCAGTCGAGCGCCGCAAAGGCCATGAACGCGGCGGTCGGGCCCTTGAGCACCGCACCGCCGACGATCGGGCTGACGGCGACCACGGGGGCGGCGGCGGCGATGAGCGCCTCGCGCAACCCAGGCACGGCGAGGATCGGCGCGATCGACGCGAGCGGGTTGGACGGCCCGATCACGATTGCGCGCGCCGAGGCGATCGCTGCGAGCACGGCCGCCGTCGGCCGCGCCTGCTCGGCGCCGCGGAACTCCAGCCCCTCGACCGGCCCGGCTGCACGGTCGCGGATCATGAACTCCTGGAACGAGCGCCAGCCGGCGGGCGCCCGCACCCACGTTCGCACAGGCTCGTCGCACATCGGCAGCACGCGCGCGCCCAGGCCGAGGCTCGCGCTCAGGCGCGCGAGCGCCTGCGTCGGGGAGTGCCCTTCGGCGAGCATCCGCGAGCGCTCCATGCACCAGGCCAGATCGCGATCGCCCAGGTTGAACCACACATCCGACCCGAGCGCCCGGAGGGCGTCCATCACATTAAAAGTGTCGTCTCGCAGCCCCCAACCGCGCTCGTCGATCGCGTCGGCGAGCCAGAAGGAGATGAGGTCGGGGTCGGGCGAGACGTGCGCGTGGTAGATCTCGATGTCATCGCCGCAGTTGGCGATCACGGTCAGGCGCTCCGGCGCGACCACGTCGGCCATGCCGCGCGCGAGCTTGGCGCCGCCGGTGCCGCCGGCGAGCACGACGACATCGCCGCTCTGCTCTTTTGCGCTCACTCCCACAGGGAGCCGGACAGGCCGCTGAGGCGAATGCCCGCGTGGACCTTGTAGCGCGAGTTGACGCCGATCAGCAGCGCCGTCAGCGACTCGGTGATGCGTGACATCTCGAGCTTGCCGCTGTCGACGCAGCGTACGCCGGCGATGCGCTCGATCAGCTGCGCCGCCTCGCGCTTGTCATCGCGCTCATCGCCGCACACGAGCACATCCTGGTCGAGCGGATGCGCGAGGTCGGTCAGCGACGCGGCGCTGACCGTGTGCAGCGCCGATACGACGCGCACCCCGTCCGGCGCCATCTCAGCGGCCTGCTCGGCAGCCGAGCCCTGCCACACGCCGAGCATCCGCGTCGCCTTGCCGCTGACAGCGGCAGCGAGCGGCACGGTCGCGTCGATCAGCAGCTGCCCCGGCACGAGCGCGTCCTTCAAGTTCGTCAGCGTCTCTGAGTGGTTGCGGAACGGCACGCTCAGGATCACCGTGCTCGCGGCCTTGACCGCGTCGGCGTTGTCATGCCCGGAGAAGGTGCCGTCGGGAATCGCCGCGAGCGCACGCTGGGCCGCTTCCTGTGCGCGAGATGCCTCGCGCGAGCCGATCGCGATCGGCACGCCGGCACGTCCGAGACGCACGGCGAGGCCGAAGCCCAGGGCGCCTGAGGCGCCGACGATGGCGACCGGGTCGGTGGGAGAGGGCGGCATGGCGGCCGAGTATAGGCTCCGCCGCATGGCGAGCGGCTCTATCGTGGAAGCTGCCATGCAAGAGCTGCCGAGCGCCGTGCGCATCAGAGAGGTCGGGCCGCGCGACGGCTTCCAGAACGAGCCTGAGACGATCGCGACCGACCGCAAGGTCGAGCTGATCGACGCGCTCGCACGCACCGGCCTGCGGCGGCTGGAGGTCACGAGCTTCGTGCGCGCCGACGTGATCCCGCAGCTCGCCGACGCCGCTGAGGTGCTCGGCCGCATCGATGTGCCCGACGACGTGGCGATCAGCGTGCTGATCCCCAACGAGCGCGGCCTCGACGCGGCGCTTGCGCAACGCGAGCGCATCGACGAGATCAACGTCTTCCTATCCGCCTCGGAGACGCACAACCGCAAGAACGTCAACCGCTCGGTCGAGGAGTCACTGCAAGGCCTCGAGCGCGTACTCGCCCGCGCACGCGAGGCGGGCTTGCGCTGCGAGGGCGTCATCTCGACCTCCTTCGGCTGTCCTTACGAGGGCGACGTGCCGGGCGAGCGTGTGCTCGAGCTGGCCGCGCGCCTGCGCGACG
>JBBSDZ010000112.1:0-5903 GCA_038240205.1 Solirubrobacterales bacterium
CGGCTGCGGAGGGTGGGCCGGCTCGCGCTTGCCGGCGCACCCTACGGAGTCGCGATCGACCCCGCCCGCCATCGCCTGTGGGTGACCCTGACCGCCAAGAACCGGCTCGTCGAGCTCGATACGCACGGCCGCGTGCCGCGCGTCCTGCACGAGTATCCGACGGCACAGCAGCCGAATACGGTCGCTGTCGACGAGCGCAGCGGTCAGGTCCTGGTCGCCGACGCGGGCAGTGACTCGATCCAGATCCTGACACCGCGCGTGTGAGCGTCGGAGCCGAGCAGGTGCGCCGTGTGAGCGACGGAGCCGAGCGGGTGCGTCGCGTGCGCGTCGGCGACGGTCGTCGTGACCCGGGTGCTGCTGGGCGGCTGTGACAGCCACGGCACGCCGCCGAGAGCCGGGACGTGCACGGCGAGCAGGTACGCGCTCGCGAGCAGGGCCGCCAACTGCAAGCGGCGGCTGCGCCCGAGGGCCGCGAACGGAAGCAGCCAGACCAGATACCAAGGGGCAAGCGAAGCGATCGAGCAGAGCAGTGCCAGCAGCGCCCACCCGCTCGCGGCGATCGCATCGCCGCCGCGCCGCGCCCACGCGAGCGCCAGCAGCACGCCGGCGCCGGCGCCTGCGAAGCAGGCGGCGCGTACGCCCGCGTCGATCGGTGAGCCGAGCAGCCACGCGAGCCGGTCGGGCCCGCTGAAGGTCGTGTCGAACAACGGGTCGCTGCTGATGCGGTGCAGCTGGCCGAAGACATGCGGGCCGAACAGGATCAAGGTAGGTATGCCGAGAAGGCCGATCGCGGCGACCGCCCCCCATGCTGCGCGACCACGCCGCCGCGCGCCGATCAGCAGGAAGGGCAGCACGAGCCCGAGCGTCAGCTTGATCGCAGCGGCCGCGACCACAGCTGCGCCGGCCGATGCCTCACGTCGTCGCAGTGCGAGTGCAATCCCGAGCACGAGCAGCAGTGCCCCGAGCAGGTCGTTGTGCGCGCCGCTGACGCCGTACAGGAGCAGCAGCGGGTTCAGCCCGACGAAGATCGCCGCGCGTGCCGGCTCGACGCCCCGCCGGCGGGCGGCGTCGACGACGAGTAGCACGATCGCAACGCTCGCGATTCCCGCTGCCGCCTTGAACAGCCACAGTGCGACCACTGTGGAGGCGAGCCCGAGCGGAACGGCGAGCAGCGTGAACAGCGGCCCGTAGGGGCTGGGTTGATGCTTCCAGTAGACGAAGCTGAGCAGATGATCGCGACCGAGCGAAGCCGGTTCGGAGACATACGGGTTGAGCCCGTGTGCGGCCAGCTCGCGGGCGTAGGCGATGTAGCCGAAGACGTCGGTAGAGACGATCGTCGGGCCGAGCGTGAAGGCGACGTTGGCGAGCACGATCGCAGGCAGGACCCAGCGCAGCGGCAGCGAGCCCGCACAGGCGAGCGCCACGAGATAGGCGCCGCCGAGCACAAGCATCGCCACGCTCAGGCCGCCGGCGCCGAGCGATCCGAGCAGGCCGCTGAGGCCGTGTAGCGGCCCGGCGATCCAGCGCGGAGCGCCGCCGCCGGGCAGCTCCAGCAGATAGTGGCCGTCAGCTGCGCCGACGGCCACCCAGGCCGACGCGCCGACGCTGGCGGCGAGGGCTCCAAGGCCGGCGATCGGAACGAGCGCCACGCGTCGCGCGCCGGCCTCTCGCGCGCGAGGAGCGCGCGGCCCGGCCACCGTCGCAGGAGGGCTGTGCGCGTTCAACGCCGCTCACTCCCGCAGCCGCACCCCGCGATCGCTGGCTGGCGTGCTCGCGGGCGCATAGCGCGCAGCGTAGGCGCTGAAAGCTTACGTGCGTGGAAACTCGCACCCGCGGCGTCGGGCGCACTCGGGCGATGCCGTAGCTTTGGGCCATGATCGGCGCCCCACACCCGGCGCTTCTCCAATCGGCACGGCGGCGGCGCTCGGATCCGGCGGCATGGCGCCGTCCCTGAGGACCGCCGCTCGCGCGTCCGCCCGCTCGCGCCCGGCTGCGGGAGAGAGTCCACGCGGGGACTTCTCGATTGCGCAGGCGCGGATCCGGAGCAGGCTGCACGGTCACCCGGTGCGGGCGCCTCGGCTCGTGCTCGAGGCCCTGCTCGCCGGGATCGTGAGCGTCGCGTGCGCTGCGCTCGTGCTGAAGCTCTGGCGTGCCGACCTCTCCGTGCCGTTGCGCTATGCGCCGGTCGACGACACGAAGTTCTACCTGATGCTCGTGAAGGGGATCGCCGAGCACGGCTCCTACCTGTCGAACTCGCACCTCGGCGCGCCCTTCGGGCAGCAGCTCAGCGACTATCCACAGGGGGCGGACAACCTCAACCTCGCGATCGTGCGATTTCTCGCCTTGTTCACGACGAACGCGGCCGTGATCGTCAACCTCTTCTTCCTGCTCACGTTCGCGCTGGTGGGCTTCGTCGCACATCTCGTCTCGAGAAGCCTCGGCTTGAGCGCGGCTGCCGCGGGGCTCGTCGCCGTGCTGTATTCGCTACTCGCGTATCACTTCTTCCGCGGCGAGTCGCACCTGCTGCTGTCGGCGTACTACGCGGTCCCCCTCGCCGCATATCTGTTCCTCCGCCTGCTCAGCGAAGCGAGCTTGTTCCCTCGGCGCGAGGGTGCGACGCGGCGAACGCCGGCGTGGATATCGGGACGCTCGCTGGCGACGATCGCGATCTGCGTGCTGATCGGCTCGGAGAACCTCTACTACGCGACCTTCGCCGCCGTCATGATCGCCGGCGCAGCGATCGTCGCGCTGCTGCTTCGGCGCCGGCAGACGGCGATGGCGGCGCTCGTCGTGATCGTCGTGATCGTGGCAAGCGCCGGCGCGAACCTGGCTCCGAGCCTGATCTACCGCAGCGAGCACGGCGCGAACACCGCCCTCGAGCGCTCGGCTTCGTTCACCGAACGATCGGGCGAGGCGTTCTCGCTGCGGCCTGCGAACCTGATCCTGCCGGTGCCCGGCCATCGGATCGCGCCGCTGCGCAGGATCGCGGAGCAATACGACCAGGCAATCGCTCCCGGCTATTGCGAGTCCTGCTACGCGAGCCTCGGAACGGTCGGCACGGTCGGGTTCCTGTATCTACTCCTCGCCGCGCTCGCGGCGCTCGCCGGCACGGGCGCTGCGTGGCTCGGCACGCGGCGACTGCTGCGCCATGCGGGCGTCGGCGTGATCCTCGCGCTCGCCGTCGGGGCCGTGGGCGGGGCCGCCGGCCTGATCGAAGTCTTCGTCACGCCCGACATCCGTGCCTGGAACCGGATCTCAGTATTCATCGCTTTCATGTCGCTGCTCGCGGTCGGCGTGCTGCTGGATCGCTTGCGCGGAGCCCTGCGCTCCAAGCGCGGGGGCGCACAGGTTGCGGTGATCGTGTTCGCTGCGGTACTCGCGTTCGGCGTCTACGACCAGACGAGTGCTTCGTTCGTGCCCCACTACCAGGCCGATGCGCGGCAGTGGCACAGCGACGCACGCTTCGTCGCGGAGATCCAGGCTCGCCTTCCGCGCAGCGCGCGCATCTTCCAGCTCCCCTATGTGCCGTTCCCCGAGGGCTATCCCGAAACGCCGGTAGGCGATCAGCTTGCGACCTATTCGACCAAGTACGAGGCGCTGCGCGGCTACCTGCACTCCTCGACCCTGAACTGGAGCTACGGAGCGACCAAGGGCCGCGCGAGCGATTGGCCGGCGCAGCTCTCCGGGCAGCCACTCTCATACGTGCTCGCGGCCGTTTCGGCCGCCGGCTTCGATGGGCTGTGGGTCGATCCGGCGGGCTTCGAGCCGGGCAAGGCCAACGAGATTCGCGTCGCGCTGCAGAGGTCGCTCGGGCACGCCCCGCTGCTCAGCCCGCGCGGCGATCTTTGGTTCTTCGACCTGCGAGAGAACCTGCGGCGCCTACGCCGAGCTCGCCCGGCAGCCCTGCTCAGCCTGTTGCGCACGCGCACGCTGAGGCCCCTGAGCGTCAGCTGTCACGCCGGCGGCGTCGAGCTGAGGAACCCCTCGAGCACGAGCGCCGATGCGACGCTCATCCTGCATCTCGCGCGCCCTGGGCGCAGCTTCGATTCAAGCCACACAGGCGCGCCCAGCGGCCAGGCCTCTGACATCCAGCCCGCGTCGGTGCTCACCACGAGCGAGCGGCTGCGGGTGCGACCGGGCAGCAGCTCTGTGCAGCTGCCGGCCGTGGCCGGCAGCGCCGCCCCCGCCCAGCTGCTTTACGCGACGCTGACCGATGACGCCCTGCGCGGCTTCGCAGGCGAAGGCGGCGCGAGCACCGAGCTCGTCCCCGGCCTGACCGGCCCGATCTGCGCGAGCTCGCACTAGCGCGATGCCGACGCTCGCCACAGACGCGACCGAAGCCGCGCGGCTGTCCGCAGGCGGGCTGGCGCGCTCGGGCCGCTCGGCGGGCGCGTACCGGCGCCCAGCGCAGGCGCTCGCCGCGAGTGCGCTGATCGGCCTGCTCCTCGCGAGCCTGCTCGTTGTCGTCGTCGCAGCCGAGCGTCCCAGCTTCCTCACCCCCCTATCCCAGCGCAGCTTCTTCCCGGGGTGGATGGCCGGACCTCTGCATGGGCTGCTGCCCCAGCTGACGAGCGACGGCGACCGGCTCGCGTGGCTCGTGAGCGCGCTGATGGCAGCGATGTTCGCGATGTACGTGCTCGCGTTCAGCAACGCTCGGCGGTTGCCCGCGCAATGGACGATCGCGACGATCGTCGCGGTCCACGTGGTCTTCCTGCTCGCTCCGCCGCTGTCCTACACCGATGTCTTCAACTACGTCAACTACGGGCGCATGGGCGCCGTGCATCATCTCAATCCCTACGTCACGCTGCCGCTGCTCGAGCCGCATGGCGATCCGTCCTTCTCGCTGAGCAACTGGCACCACCTCCTCAGCCCTTACGGCCCGCTGTTCACGCTGTTCACCTACGCACTGGTGCCGCTCGGGGTGCTCGCCTCGTTCTGGACGCTGAAGGTGATCGTGATGCTCGCAAGCCTCGCGACGCTCGCCCTCGTGTGGCGGTGCGCGCGACTGCTCGGGCGCGATCCGGTCACAGCGATCGCCTTCGTGGGCCTCAACCCGATCGTTCTCGTGTGGGGCCTCGGCGGCATTCACAACGACAGCCTGATGATCTTCCTCGCGGTGCTTGCCGGGTATCTACTGCTGCGCGCCCCGCAGGCCCCGCGCGCAGCCGGGGCGGCGCTCGTCTGTGCGATCTTCATCAAGGCCTCGGCGGCGGTGCTGCTGCCGGTGCTGCTCTTCGCCGGCAACAGGCGTCGCTTTGCCTTCGGCGCGCTGGGAGCGGCCGCCGTGCTCGGGCTCGCCGGCGTGCTCGCCTTCGGCCTGCACCCGCCCGACATCTCCACCCAGAGCCGGCTGGTGGCGGCGATCTCCCCGCCCAACCTGCTCGGGCTGGCGCTGGGCCAGGGCGGCGAGACGGGCGCCTTGCGGGTGCTGTTCTCGGTCCTGCTGATCCTGGCCCTCGGCGGCTGCGCCGTCTGGACCATGCGCCGGCCGAGCCAGTGGCTCACCGCGGCGACCGTCGCGTGGATGGCTCTGCTGCTCGGGCTCGGCTGGTCTGGCCCTTGGTACGTGCTCTGGGTGCTGCCGTTCGCCGCGCTCGCCGGCGGTCGCCGGCTGCGCTTGGCCGTCGTCGCGCTCTGCCTCTACTTCCTGCTTGCGTATCTGCCCGCGACGCCGATGCTCCTCGACTCGATCCATTTCAATCCGGAACGGACGACGCTGGGGGTCGCACACCAGGAAGAAACCGAAGCGCTCGTGCGCTGAGCTGCCGCTGGATGGGCCCACCCAAGCGCGGCCCCCGGGGGGTCGGCTGACCCAGACGACCCCCCGCCGGCGCAGCGGCGGCCGTAGGATGCGCCGATGCGTATCGGCGTCCTCACCGGCTCGGGCACGCACGTGCTCCCCG
>JBBSDZ010000113.1:0-5770 GCA_038240205.1 Solirubrobacterales bacterium
AGCTCGACCACCAGTGGGCATATCTCGTCTACGCGGGACTGTGGTGGGAGCCGCTTCGCGGCGACCTCGACGCCTACATGGAGCGCGTCAACGAGCGCGTCAGCGGCACGATCGGGATGAAGCTCTACAAGGGCCACGCGCGCGTGGTCACGCGCTCCTCGCCTAACGCCGTCTATGACGCGAGCCTGGCGTCCTTCTCGCAGTCGGGTGGGCTGTTCTCCCAGACCGCTTCGCCGGGCTTCATCGAGCTGTGGTCGCTGCAGTCGCGCATGGCCTGGCGGCTGCGCAACGAGTAGCCAGACGCGGGCGTCGCCGCCCGCGGTTTGCCGCGTGAGGCGGCGGGTAGCATGCAGGCATGAACGCGAACGGAACCGGCTACAAGCTGCTTGGCCTGCTCGTGTGGCGCGGCGGCAAGTGGTATCTGCGTCGCCGTCTGCCCTCGACCCGCGCGGTCGCCATCTCCGCCGCCGGCGGACTCGGCGTGCTCCTCGCCGGCAGCGTCCTGATGCGCCGCTCCGGCGGCTGATCGAGTCCTCTCAAGGTCGTCGGAGCCGTCCGGTTCTCCCCGTAGCTTGCGAGCATCGTGATCGCTGAGGGAAACGAGACGCCGGGCGGTGAGTTCGGTGGCAGCGAGGGCCGCAGCCGCCGCAGCGAGGGCGACCTGCTGGCCGAACGCCGCGCCCAGCGCGCCGCCGAATCGGGCGAGCACGCGCTGACGCTGCGCGCCGAGGCTGCCGAGGCGACCGTGCGAACGCTCGAGACCCACATCGGCAGCCTGCAGCAGCGGCTGCGCGAAGCCGAGGAGGAGGGGCGGCGGCTGTCGGACTCGATCGAGTCCGCGCAGAGCGCACGCGCCGGCGAGCGGCTGGACCCGGGGCTGCGCTCACGCGCGCCAGGTGGCGATCCGGTGCTCGAGCGTGAGCTACAGCGAGCGTCCCAGCGCGAGTACGCCGAGCAGCGCTTGCGCATGGAGGCCGAAGACCGTGCAGGCGAGGCCGAGCGCGAAGCACGCGCGGAGATCGACCGGCTCAATCGTCGCCTCAGCGCCGGCGAGCGCGAGGCCCAGGCGCTCGGTGCTCAGCTCGAGGAGTCGCAGCGCGAGCTGGCCGAGGCGCGCCAGGACGCGGCGGCCGAGCGCGCCGCGGCGCTGCGCAGCGAGCGCACCCTGCGTGCGCGGATCGGCGAGCTCGAACACCAGGCTGCGGCGGCGCAGGGCGGTCTCGCGGCCGAGCAGGCCGCGCGCGGGCGCGCCGAGGCGGTGCTGGCAGGGCTGCGCGGCGTCCACCGCAGCGCTCAGGGAGCGGTGGGCGAGCTGGCGGGCACGATCGCGCGGCTGCGGGACCTCGCTGCCGCGGCGCCTACCCCCGAGGAGCCGCCGCCCCCGGTAGCGGCCGCGACCGACGACGAGGAGGAGGAGGCGAGCGCGCGAGTGATTGCGACCGCGCATGTGCTTCCCGAGTCGCCGCGGGCAGCACGCGCGCCGGCCCCGCCGGAGCAGCGCGGCGGCGAGATGGCCGAGGCGCTCGCGGCGGCCGTCGAGCGACTGCGGGCGCGCGCGGAGGAGCAGCCGGCGGCGCCTGCTGCTCCCGTCGTCAAGCGCGCACCGCACAAGCACAGCATGTCCTTGATCACGCGCTCGCGCAACGCGCTGAGGCGGCGTCGCGAACGTCGCAAACAGCGACGCGAGGCGTAGTCGCGAGCACCTGCTCCGCCGCCGCGACGCATACGATCCAGGAACGTTGAGCACCCAGGACTGCGCCCACCTCCACGTCCACTCCGAGTATTCGCTGCTCGACGGTGCCTGCAAGATCGAAGCGCTCGCCAAGCGCGCCGCGGAGTTCGGCCAGCCGGCGCTCGGGCTGACCGACCACGGCGTCATGAACGGCGCCGTGGAGATGCACCAGGCGTGCAAGAAGCACGGCGTGAAGCCGATCCTCGGCTGTGAGATCTATCTCGTCGACGATCACGCCGCGCGCGGCCCCGGCAAGACCGAGCGCAACCACCTGACGCTGCTCGCAGCCGACCAGACGGGCTATCGCAACCTCGTGAAGCTTTCCTCGGCGGGCTTCTTGGAGGGCTTGCAGCGCGGCAAGCCCTCGGTCGACATGGGGCTGATCGAGCGTCACTCCGAGGGCGTGATCGCGCTCACCGGCTGCCTGGCCTCGCGCTTCTGCCAGCGGCTGCTGGACGACCGTGTCGAGGACGCCCGCGCCCACGCGGACGACCTGCGCAACGTCTTCGGGGCGGAGAACGTCTACTTCGAGGTCCAGAAGAACGGGCTGGCGCCGCAGGAGAAGTGCAATGAGGGGATCGTCAGGATCGCCCGCGAGCTGGGCGGCAGCCTCGTCGGCACGGGCGACGTTCACTACCTGCGCCGCGAGGACTACGACCACCACACGGCGCTGCTGTGCGTGCAGACCAAGAGCACGATCGCCGCGCCGAAGCTGACGTTCGACACGAACGAGTTCTACCTGCGCGACAGCGGCGAAATGGTCGCCGCTTTCGCCGAGTGGCCGGAGGCGATCTCGAGCACCGTCGAGATCGCCGAGCGCTGCAACGTCGAGCTCGAGCTGGGCAAGCAGCTGATCCCGAGCTTCAAGACGCCGGACGGCAGCGGCGAGCGCGAGTACCTGCGGGCTCGCGTCGAAGAGGGCCTGCGCTTGCGCTACGGCGACCCGACCCCGGCCGAGGCGCTGCAGCGGATGGAGATGGAGCTCGACGTGATCGACCGGATGGGCTTCAACGCCTACTTCCTGATCGTCTGGGACTTCGTCAAGTACGCCAAGGAGAACGGCATCGCGGTCGGCCCGGGACGTGGCTCGGCCGCCGGCTCGATCGTCGCTTACACGCTGGCCATCACCGACCTGGACCCGCTGCACTACGGCCTGCTGTTCGAGCGCTTCCTGAACCCGGAGCGCGTGTCGATGCCGGACATCGACATCGACTTCTCCGTGCGCGGGCGCGAGCGCGTGATGCGCTACGTGACCGAGAAGTACGGGCGCGAGTCAGTGGCGCAGATCGTCACCTTCGGCAAGATGTTCCCGCGCGCGGCGACGCGTGACGCGGCGCGCGTGCTCGGCTTCGACTACGGCGCGGGCGACCGCCTGGCGAAGCTGATCCCCGATCCGATCATGGGGCGTTCGCCCTCCTTCGAGGACTGCCTGAAGTCCGGGCAGCCGCTGCGCAAGGCATGCGACGAGGATCCGCAGGCAAAGCAGATCGTCGACGTCGCCCAGGGCCTCGAGGGCATCGTCCGGAACTCCTCGATTCACGCCGCCGCGGTCGTGATCGCGGACCGACCGCTGACGGACATCGTGCCGCTGCAGCTCGCCGACGCAGGCACCGACGAGAACGGCGAGAAGGTCTTTCGCACGGTCACGCAGTTCTCGATGAAGCCGATCGAGCAGATCGGCATCTTGAAGATGGACTTCCTCGGCTTGCGCAACCTCGACGTGATCGAGGATGCCCTGGACATCATCGAGCGATCGAGCGGCGCGCGCCCGGACATGACGACGCTGCCGCTCGACGACGCGCGGACGTATGAGATGCTCGCGCGCGGAGACTCGACGGGCGTGTTCCAGTTCGAGTCCGAGGGCATGCGCGAGGCGCTGAAGAAGGTCAAGCCGGACGAGTTCAACGACCTCGTCGCGCTCGGCGCGCTGTACCGGCCCGGGGCGATGGACCAGATTCCGACCTACGCCAAGGGCAAGCGCAATCCGCAGGCGATCACCTACGCCGACGAGCGCCTGCGCCCGATCCTCGAATCCTCCAAGGGCGTGATCCTCTACCAGGAGCAGGCGATGCAGATCTCCAAGGAGCTCGCGGGCTTCTCGGGCGCCAAGGCCGACGATCTGCGCAAGGCGATCGGCAAGAAGAACCGCGAAGCGATGGCCGCGCTGAAGCCGGAGTTCGTCGAGGGCTGCCGTGCCTCCGGCACGAGCTCGGAAGTCGTCGAGTTCCTGTGGCAGACCAACGAGAAGTCGGCTGACTACTCCTTCAACAAGAGCCACGCCGCCTGCTACGCGCTGATCTCCTATCGCACGGCATGGCTGAAGGCGAACTTCCCGGCCGAGTACATGGCGGCGCTGATCTCCTCGGTGATGTCCACCAAGGACAAGGTTCCGTTCTTCGTCGCGCGCTGCGAGGAGATGGGGATCGAGATCCTGCCGCCGGACGTCAACCTCTCAGACCACGAGTTCACAGTCGTCGACGGCAACATCCGCTTCGGCCTGGACGCGGTCAAGGGCGTCGGCTATCAGGCGGTGGAGGCGATCAAAAGGGCGCGCGAGGAGGGCGGCGAGTTCAAGTCGCTGTGGGATTTCTGCGAGCGCGTGGACAACCGCACGGTCAACCGCAAGGCGATCGACGCGCTGATCAAGTGCGGCGCGCTCGGCTCGACCGGCGCGAGCCGCAAGGGCATGCTCGCGGTGCTGGAGCAGGCTCAGGGCGCCGGTCAGAAGGCCCAGCAGGACGCGCTGATCGGCCAGGGCTCGATCTTCGACCTGGCCGAGCCGGGCGAGGCGGCCGCGAGCACGGGCGGCCCGGCGCCGGGAGCGAGCTTCGCGCGACCGAGCCATCCGCCGATCTCCTCACTGGAGTTCGAGCAGGCCGAGATGCTGGCGGTCGAGAAGGAAGCGATCGGCCTGTTCATTTCCGCGCACCCGCTCAAGCCACTGCGCGAGGCGCTGCGGGCGCGCGTCGACTGTTCGCTGTCGGCCCTGGCCGAGCGCCGCGACAAGGACTGGGTCACGGTTGGCGGGATCATCGTCGAGGCCAAGCGCATTCGCACGCGCAACGGCGACCACATGATGTTCGCGATGCTTGACGATCTCGCGGGAAGCGTCGAGATGCTCGTGTTCGGCAAGGCCCTGGCTCAGTACGAGGCTGCGCTGGCCGTGGATGAGGTCGTGCTCGTGAAGGGACGCGTCGACCACAAGGAAGCGGGCAAGACTTGCCTGGTCGTGCAGAGCGTCGAGAGCTTCTCGCCGAGCGAGGAGGAGATCGAGCAGGCGCGCGCGAAGGCGGATGCGGCGGCCAACCGCAACGGCAACGCCACGCGGGCGCTGGCCGAGCCGGTGCACCTGCGCGTCGACGCGAGTGCGCTCTCGCCGAGCGCAATCGAAGATCTGCGCCAGGCGATCGAGGACTTCCCGGGGGCCGCAGAGGTTCTGCTCGACGTCGATACGAGTGCCGGCACGCGCCGGCTGCGCCTGGGAGAGGCGTTCCGCGTGCAGCACACGCCGACGCTGCGGGCCGAGCTCGAACACGCGCTCTCGCCGCTGCCCTCGGCCGCGACCGCCTGAGGCCGACCGTCCGACCGCGGCTCAGCCGCGCTTGGCGATGCCCTGCTTGCGCAGTCGCACCGCGAGCGCGATTTCCGTGCGCGAGGGCCCTTCGCGGTTCTCGCCGGGGGTCTCGAGCACGCACGGCAGCCTCTGCAGCGAGGGCGCCGAGAGAAACGCGGCGCAGCCACCGCGGCCGAGCTCGCCCGCGCCGAGGTTGGCGTGGCGGTCGCGGTTGGAGCCAAGCGGCATCTGGGAGTCGTTGAGGTGCAGCGAGCGCACGCGGCCGGGGCCGAGCTTGCGCGTGCTCTCGTGCAGCACCGAGCGCATGCCCTTTGCGGTGCGGATGTCATAGCCGGAGGCGAGCAGGTGGCACGAGTCCAGGCACACCCCGAGGCGCTTGCCGGCGCCGGCCGCTTCGATCAGTGCCGCGAGCTCGGCGAAGGAGCGCCCGAGCGTGCCGCCGGTGCCGGCGGTGTTCTCGAGAT
>JBBSDZ010000114.1:0-5735 GCA_038240205.1 Solirubrobacterales bacterium
ACGGCAGTGAGCAGCAGGTCGAGGTCGGCGTCCATCGAGGCCCCCTTCGGTCAGCGGTGTTTGTGAGCACCGCCGACTTCGACCCTGCTGCCTACAAATCCTCGATATCCACGCGCCCGGCCGTGGAATCAACCATCTAGGCCGGCAGCACCGATAGCCGCGCTCCTCCCGCCTCCATAGCCGTATCCGCCGCCCTCGACCAGGGCGAGCACGAACCCGATCGGGATGACCGTGAACAGGCGAAAGAATGTGCTCAGGCGGTTGAGCGGGCGGTCGGGATAGTCAACCGAGTACTGGACTGGGTACGGCGCGTCGGGGTTCATCGAATGCCCTTCTGTCAGGTGTACGGCGTACACTCGTGACTACGACTATAGGTGTACGGTGTACACTTGTCAAGGGCAATGAGCAAACAGCAGATCGTCACCCGCAAGCCGCTGAGCCGCGCTCGTGTGCTCGAGGCCGCCGTCGCCCTCGCCGACGAGGCCGGGCTCGAGGCGTTCAGTATGCGTGGGCTCGCACAGGAGCTCGGCGTTGTGCCGATGGCGCTCTACAAGCACGTCGCCAACAAGGAGGAGCTGCTCGACGGCATGGTCGACATCGTCTTCGGCGAGATCGAGCTTCCTGCCGGGGAGCTCGACTGGAGGGCAGCCATGCGCCGCCGCGCGATCTCCACGCGTGAGGTGCTGCGGCGACACAGCTGGGCGATCGGGATGATGGAGTCGCGGCACCCAGGGCCTGCAAACCTTGCAAACCACAACGCCGTGATGGGCTGCCTACGGGAGGCTGGCTTCTCCTTCAAGGGGGCGGTTCATGCCTACTCGGTCCAGGACGCCTACATCTACGGCTCTGCGCTGCAGGAGCGGGATCTGGCGTTCGATACTCCCGACAGCGCCGGCAAGGCTGCGCTGCGCAGGGCGGAGACGGTCGGTGCGCTCGAGAACTACCCCTACCTCGTCGAGATCGCTGCGAAGCTCCCCGGGTCCGGGTACGACAGCGCCGTCGAGTTCACGTGGGGCCTCGACCTGATCCTCGATGGTCTCGAGCGGCTCCGCCGGGCCTGAGTGGCGCCGGCACGAGCGCCAGCCGCCGGCCATCGGCTTCGTCAGCCCCCTGCGCTTTGCTGCGGCGCTGCTACTTCTTCGCGACGATCATTGTCTTGATCGTCGCTGTCACGTTGTCTACGACCTCGACGACGACCATGTACGTGCCGACGTTCTTGATCGGCTCGGGCATGTGAACGTTGCGCTTGTCGAGCTTCAGTCCGCGTGCTTCGCGGATCGCCGTGACGATGTCCTGCGAGGTGACGGAGCCGAACAGGCGACCGTCGGCGCCGGCCTGCTGAGGGATCGTCAGCACCGTGCGGTTGAGCAGGTTGACGTTCTCCTCGGCTTTCTCGACGGCGTTGCGCTCGGCGCGCTCTGTCGCCTCCTGGCGCTGGCGGATCGCCTCGACGGCGCCGCGCGTCGCCGGATGCGCGAGCTTGCGCGGCATCAGGTAGTTGCGAAGGTAGCCCTTGGAGACGTCGACTACGTTGCCCTGCTCGCCGAGCGTCTCTACGTCTTGAAGGAGGATCGCCTCGGGCAAGTCGTCCCTACCGTTCCCTGTCGCGGTCGCCGCGGTCGCGACGCGGGCTGTCCTCGCGGCCACCCTCGTTCACGTAAGGCAGCAGCGCGAGCTCGCGGGCGCGCTTGACCGCCACAGCGATCTGTACCTGGTGACGCCTGCACGAGCCCGTGATGCGCCGCGAGCGGATCTTGCCCTTCTCGGAGATGAACTTCTTCAGCGAGGTGATGTCCTTGTAGTCGACCTGGTCGACCTTGTCGCGGCAGTGCTGGCAGGACTTGCGCCGCCCGCTGCCGATGCCGCCCTTCTTGTCGCGCCGGCGCACCGGCTTGCCGCGACCGCGTGCCTTGGCCATCAGCGTGCACCGCCGCGGCTGCTGCTGAGGGACATGGGAACTGGTGAAGACACAAAGACCTCGCTGTACTGGCTGAAACTAGAACGGAATATCGTCGTCGCCGGCGCCGCCGGCCACCGGTGCAGGCTGGAAGTCCCGTTCGTCGATCGGGACGTCGCTGCCCTTTGAAGCGCCGTTGCCCGCCTGACGATCTCCGAACCCGCTTGCGCCGGAGGCGTCGTCGCGCGAGCCCAGGAACTGCACCGAGTCGGCAATGATATCGGTTGCCTGGCGCTTTGTGCCGTCCTGCGCTTCCCACTCGCGCCACTCCAGGCGCCCGTCGATCGCGACCGGTCGTCCCTTGGATAGATAGCGCGCTGCGTTCTCGCCCTGCGCGCCCCACACCGTGACGTCGAAGTAGTTGGGCTTGTCGACCCATTCGCCGGACGCGCCGTCCTTGCGGCGGGTGTTGCAGGCGATGCGCAGCTTGCAGACCGACGTCCCGCTCGGCAGCGAGCGCAGCTCCGGATCGGCGGTCAGGTTCCCGGTCATCACGACCCTGTTGATGTTGGTGGCGGCCACGGCTCCTATTCCTTTCGGCTTGTTGCTTGTCCCGCTGTCAGGCCTCTCGGTCCTCGTCGAGATCGAACGTCGAGTCTAGAGCGGCGTGCGGGCACGAACGTGGCGAGTGCCACGGGGACTTCGCTAATTGCGCTCAGCGCTCGCGTCGCGGCGCGCACGGGTGGAGGTGCGGAAGACCTCGTCCCAGTAGGGCGCGCTGATGCCGAACCCGCGCGTGTCGTCCTGGAAGTGGTGGCGCATGTGCCGCTCGCGCAGCATCCGCCCGAGTCGCCCGTGCGGGCGGAAGTGGTGCAGGTAGTAGTGCATCATGTCGTAGACGAGGTAGCCGACGAAGAAGCCCGCGCCGAGCCCGGGCGCGTAATGCCCGCCGAAGATCAGGTAGAGCAGGCCGAACACGGCGGCGGCCAGCGGCACGCTCACGGCCGGCGGCATCACCAGGCGCATCGGGTCGTTCGGGTGGTCGTGGTGGACACCGTGAATAATCCAGTGAAGCCGCGCGCCGACCCCTTCCTCCGGCTCGAAGTGGAAGACGATCCGGTGCAGCCAGTACTCGAACAGCGTCCACAACGCGTAGCCCGCCAGGGCCAGCACGAGCGTGAGCAGCACGCTCGCTTTGGAGAGGCTCCACGCTCCCAGCAGGGCGATGCCGGGCACGAAGATGAGCACCGGCACGACCGGGTGCACCCGGGAGAGCGCGTCGAGCACACGCGAGTCGAACATCGGTGGCGACGCGCGCAGCACGTCCGTGCGGCTCCTGGAGTTATCGGTCATGTCCTCGGCCCAGCTCATGCATCGATCTTATTACCCCAGCACTGCTGTGGCGAGGGCTGGGCGGCCGCCGGCGGAGCGCTGCGAGCGCCTAGGAAGGCTCGCCGACGGCCACCTCGGCCTCGGCGGCTATTTCGGCCGGCGCCTCGGGCTCGGGCTCTGCGGCCGGGCCCGGTGCTGGTTCGGCTTGCGCCGGCGCCTCGGGCTCGCCCTGAGGGGCCGTCTCCGTCTGCGCCTCGGGGCGGGGTGCGGTGGCCGAGCTGTTCATGTCGCTCGGCGGCGCCGGGACGCCGGGGGCCAGCTTGACGATGCGAAAGCGCAGCACCTCGTCGGCGATGCGCAGCGTGCGGTCGAGGCCGCTCAGCAGCTCCGGCGCGGAGGCGTGGAACTGGAGTAGGTGGTACTCGGCGTTGGCCTTTTTGTCGATCGGGTACGCCAGCGCCCGCTCGCCCCACTCGTCGTGGCGCAGGAACTCGCCCTGGGCCTCGATCGCCGCGCGCGAGTCCGCCACGAGCTTCTTGCGCGTGGCGTCATCGGCCTGCGGGTCGAGCAGCAAGACGAGATCGTATGTCGGTGCGGGCAGGGTCATGCGAGTTTGCGCTGCGGCTGAAGGTTAGCGGGTCCGGCCCTTCGCGCGGATGTCCGCCAGTTGCTCGTCGATCCAGTCTCCAGGGTCGCGCGAGGTGATGATCTCGATCAGCCCCTCGGCGCGCCGGCGCTTCTCCGCCGGGGCCATCGTCAGCGCAGCGTGGATCGAGTCGGCGAGCTCCTGGATGTCGAACGGGTTGACCGACAGCGCGTACTCGCCGAGCTCCTCGTGCGCGCCAGTGTTCTCCGAGAGGATCGAGACGCCCTCGCGCTCGTTGACGATTGGCCCCTCCTTCGCCACCAGGTTCATGCCGTCGAACATGGCGTTGACGAGCAGCACGTCGTAGTGCTTGTACGCCGCCACCGCCTCCTCCAGGTCGTCGCGCAGCTTCAGCTGGATCGGCATCCAGTCGGGCGTGCCGTGGCGGTGGTTGACGACCGCCACCAGCGCCTCGATCGCCTGCAGGTACTCGGCGTACTGCGGCACGTCCGTTCGCGAGGGCATCAGCTGCGCGACGAACGTGACGCGCTCTGAGAACTCCGGATGCTGCTCGAGGAACAGGTCGAAAGCCGAGAAGCCGCGCAGCACGTTCTTGCTCAGATCCGCCCGGTCGACGCGCAGGATCAGGAAGTCGCGCCGGCGCCGCAGCAGCTCCTGCTCGAACTGCTCCACGCGCGCGCTCTGCGCGACGCGCCTGGTCGCCTCGTGGTCGATCGGCAGCGGGTAGGCGCGGACCCACACCTCGCGCTCGCCCGTGTGCACGACGCCTCGCTCGAAGTCGACCTCCAGGTCCATCAGGTCACGGCAGCACTGCAGGAAGTTCTGGCGGTAGGAGCGGGTGTGGAAGCCGACGATGTCGTTCGCCAAGAGGCCGGTGAAGATCTCCTCGCGGATGCGCGTCGGCAGCACGCGCCAGGAGTCAGACTGCGTCCACGGGATGTGCACGAAGTGATGTAGGAAGGCGTCCGGGCGCGCGCTTCGCACGAGCCCCGGCAGCGTGTAGAGGTGGTAGTCGTGGATCATCACGACCGGTTCCTCGGCCCCTTCGAGCTCCTCGATCACGGCGTGCGCGAGGTCTTCGTTGACCGCGTTGTAGCCGAACTCGAACGCCTCGATCTCCTCGCGGCGGATGTCCGGGGCGTTGGAGAGATCCCACAGGTAGTGCTGGATGAACCACAGCATCGGGTTGGCGACGACGTTGTAGAAACGGTCGTAGGCGTCCGGGTCGCTGACGACCAGCCGCACGCGGAACTCCACGTCGCCGGCCGGCGAGCGCACCGGGAACGAGCGCTGCTCGTGCTCGAGCGAGGCCTTCGCGTCGTGCTCGCTCATCGCCGAGGCGATCCAGATCGCTTCGCGGTGGGTCGCCAGGCCGGTGAGAGCCGTGACCACGCCGCCGGAGCCGCGCTCGGTGTTTCCGTGAGCGTCGAAGGTGACGGGTCCGCGGTTGCTGACGAGCAGCAACGGGACCCGCTCGGAGCTCATGATTCCTTGAGCTCGGTGAAGATGCGTAGGTAGTCGCGCAGGTAGCGCGGGGTGAGGAAGTGGGTTCGCACGTGCTCCTTGCCGCGCCGTCCCAGGAACTTGCCGAGCGCCGGGTCCTTGAGCACCTCCAGCGAGCGCGCCGCACAGTCCTCGGCGCTCGAGACGAGGAAGCCCGTGACGCCGTCCTCGATCTGCAGCGGGATGCCACCGACGTCGCCGCCGATGAACGGGCGCGCCTTCCAGATCGCCTCGGACACGGTCAGCCCGAAGCCCTCGCGCGTGGACTTCTGGATCAGCACGTCGGAGTGCGATTGGAACGCGTTGACCTCGATCGCGCCGACGTTGTTGAAGTTGTTGAGGATGTGTATGTCCGGGTCGCCGTCGGCGTGGGCGATCGTCGCGTTGAAGAAGTCC
>JBBSDZ010000115.1:0-5638 GCA_038240205.1 Solirubrobacterales bacterium
CGGCGAAGTCGCTGCGGCGTGCGAGCACCTTCGCTCTGACCTGCCGCCAGAGCATCTGCGTGGGCGCGTCCTCGCTCGCGCCGAGCTCCGCCGCGCGCCCGGCCCAGGCGTCGGCTTCCTGGAGCCGGTCGAGTGCGTAGAGCGACTGCGCGAGGGTTCCGGCCGCTGTCGACAGGAAGCCCTGTTCTCCCAGTTCGTCGAGCAGCTTGCACCCTTCTGCTCCGAGCTCCGCGGCCGCGGCAGGATCGCCGGCCAGTAGCTCGATGTCGGCTGACTCGATGCCGATGATCGTCCCGAGCTGGGGGCCGCCGCCGCGATCGGCCATCTCGGCACGTGCTTCCGCGAGGATTGTGCGCGCCTCGTCGAATCGACCGAGCATCGCCAGCGCTCCGGCCCGTGCCGCACGGAGCCAGTGGTCCTGGCCCGCCCGCGGCTCGTTCTCGTCGAGCCACTCGAGCAGTTCGGTCACGGGTGTTGTGCCGTAGAACCGAAAGATGGCGCGCCAGCCCCAGAGCTGGTGGGACAGGCCCGCCCGCTGCGCGTGGACGACAGCACGGTCGTACGCCTCCAGCGCCGCGTCTATCTGCGAGCGTATGAAGGCCACCCACCCGAGCGCGTAGTATCCGATGTAGAGCGCCAGGTCGTTGTCGGCGGCCTGAAACAGGGGCAGCGCCTGTTCGAGGAGCACGGCAAGGTTCTCGGTCGCGCCCTCAGCTTCCAGGGATGTGCGGACGAGGCCCGCCTGGACTCTGCCGCAGAGTTCGCTGACGCGATCGCCGATCGCCAAGGCACGCTCGGCGTAAGCTTCGGCGCGTAGGAGGGCTTCGTGACCCTTGCCCGCCCAGTACAGGGCGTCGGCCAGGTCGATCTCGAGGGCGAGGTCGACCTCTTCAAGGGGCACGAGCTGGCTGGCGCGCTCGAACAACCTCGCCGCGGCGCCGTAGTCGGCTCGATGCTGCGCGCGGTGGCCGGCGGCGGTGAGGCGTCGCCGCGCCGTCGCGGCCAGCTCACGATCGCGGGGCAGTCCGAGCTCGACGCGGTAGATGCAGGCCCGTTCCAGGTGGTAGCCGAGGAGCTCGTCCAGCTCGACGAGCTCAACCCCGTGCACCTCCAGCCAGCCTGCGAAGCGCTCGTGGAGGTCAGCGCGCTCCGCCTTCGGCAGTGCCTCGTAGGCGGCATCGCGGATCAGCAGATGCCGAAAGCGGAAGCCGTCCTCGCCCGCGAGCCGCGGCATGCCCGGCCTGATCAGTTGCTTCCGGACGAGCGCGGCCAGGCGTGGGGTCACCTGGGTCTCATCGGGTGCGAGGGCTTGCACGGCACCGCGGTGGAAGGTCTCGCCTTCGATCGCGCATCGCTCGAGCACGCTCCGCTCGTCTGTCTCGAGTTGGTCGAGGCGCGTCGCAAGCAGCGCCCGCAGGGTGGGCGGGACGACCACCTCGCCCTCTGTCTCCGCGGTCATCGCCAGCATCTCCTCGATGAAGAGCGGGTTGCCGCCAGCGGCGCGAGCGATCCTCTCGCGCAGCTCGCTGCGGAGGCCGGGCGGGATGAGCTTGTCGACGGCCTCGCCGCGCAGCGGCTCGAGCCGCAGCGTCACCGACCAGGCAGGGCGGCGCTCACCGATTTCCAGCCGCGCGATGCAGAGCAACAGGATCGACGAGCCCGACGAGAGAAGCGCGACGTGCTCGATCAGGTCGAGAAACGTCTCCTCGCCCCACTGGATGTCGTCGAAGACGACCACCAACGGCTGCGCGTCCGCAGCGTGCTCCAGCGTCTTGCGGAACGCCCAGGCGATCTCTTCGGCGGATGTCGTCGCCTCACTTTCGCCGAGCAGCGAGCGGATCGCCGCCACGGCGGCTTCTTCGGGCGGCAGCAGGTGGAGCTGCTTCAGCACCTCGACCACCGGCCAGTACGTGATCCCCTCGCCGTAGGGCAGGCAGCTCCCGCGGACAAGCGTCGCTTCGATCGAACTCAGAGCCTCCGCCACCAGCCGGGACTTGCCGACACCCGCCTCGCCGGCCACCGTGACCAGCTCGCAGCGCTGTTCCGCCTGCACGCGCTCCCACGCTTCGCGGATGAGGGCGAGCTCGCGATCACGCCCGACGAACGGCGCATCATGCCGTCGCTCCGGCGCGTTGCGCACCTGTAGCAACCGGTAGGCGGGAACAGGCTTCGCCTTGCCCTTCAACTCCAGCGGCTCGACCGGTTCGACCTCGACCGCGTCGCGCACGAGCGCGAGCGTGGGCTCGCCGAGCAGGACCTCGCCCGGCGAGGCCGCCTGCTCCAGCCGCGCGGCGACGTTGACCGCATCCCCGGTAGCCAGCCGCTCTTTCGTCCCCGTCACCACCTCGCCCGTCATCACGCCGATCCTCCCCTCCAGCCCGAGCTCCGGCAGCGCGTCTCGCATCTCGAGCGCCGATCGCATCGCACGCAGCGCATCATCCTCGTGAACCACCGGCACACCGAACACGGCCATCACGGCGTCGCCGATGAACTTCTCCACGCTGCCGCCGTGCCGTTCGACGATCGCCTGCATCCGCTCGAAATAGCGCGCCAGCAGCGCACGTAACCGCTCCGGATCGACCGTCTCCCCCATCGCCGTCGACCCCACCAGATCACAGAACAACACGGTCACCGTCTTGCGCTGCTCCGTGCCTCGCGCGGGCGCACTAGCGAACGAGAAACCACACTCCTCGCAGAACTTGGCGCCCTCGCCGTTCTCGTGTCCACAGCTCGCGCAAACCAGCACGCTTCGACACTACGTCGCATCTCGAGCGACGACAACCGCCGCCCGACCCGCCGACACTGCCTGCGCGCACGACGGCAAGCGCCTCACCGAGAGTGCGGCCCCATGTTGGAACGGGTGCGATGAAGTGCGCCCCCTAATCGCTCATCAGGCAGCGGCTTGAGCCCCCTCGGCGGTAACTTTCGCACGCCACGCTCAGGGTGCGCTCCCGAACGCTGTGGCTGGGCGACGCCTGGGGGAGGAGCGATTCGGCCGGATGGTTGTCTACATCGTCTTCAAGAGATCGTGTGGGAGGAGCCGGCGCAAGGAGGGCTCGATAGAAGTCGAGCACGTCATCGGCGGTGGAGACGATCGCCCGTGAGGTGGGGGACAGAGACGGAGCTCCGTGAAGTCGAGCTCCGTGACGTCGAGCGCGGATGCCTTGCCGAGCACCATGTATCCGTGTGCGAAGGGGCGGGGCAGGCCGTTCTTCGTCGGGCAGGCGTTGTGGGGAGGTGGAGAAGCCGGAAGATTCGTCAATCGAGCTGCTGCCTCATCTGCTGGCGACGACTCGGGACCTTTTTGATTCAGAGCTCTTTCGGCGTGAGCACGCTCAGGCAGACGACGGCCGGACCTGCGCCGGACCCGCCGGCCGAGCCTCACATCCACCGGAAGTCGTGCACACCGGCTGCGGCCAGCGCCTCGTCGTGGCTCAGGTAGTCATGGATGTGCACGATCTTGTCGTCACGGAGGGTGAACACGATCGAAGCGCCGCCACGCCTCGGACCGTCCTGCTCAGCGGGCTCACCCAGCCCTTTTGCGCGAACGCTGAGCACGACGCGATCTCCGGCCGCTACGAGTTCGATCGACTCGACCGGGGGAAGCTCTTTGGCGGTGCGGCCAACGTTGTGCAAGACCTCCTCGCGGTTGCGACAGATCAGGTTTGGCCGAACGCCTTGATGAACCACATCCGGCGCAAGGTGCTCGGCGATCAGCCCGATGTCCCCTCGGCGGATCGCATCGAGCCAGTACACGAATATCCGCTCGATGTTCGTAGTCGGCTCTCGCGACACAGCCATATTCCGACTTTACCGTCGCCCCTCGGCCGTCATCCGGGACGGGCCGAATTGCGGTTGTTTTCGTCTCGGTACTGCGAGATGATCGGGATCGCTCGTTCGGTAAATGACGTGTCTTACTCGGCACGTCGTCACGAGCCGCGGCTCGTTGCGTTGGCTCATCTGCTCGAAGGGGAGGGATTTGATGACGAGAAGGAGCGCTTTTAGGGTCACGCCGTTGATCGTGGTGGCGGCAATGTTATGGATGCCGGCAGCATCGAGTGCACGATCCGCGTTAGAGGGCGGAACCAAGCTGCGGTCGGCGGCGGTTCATCCCGGCCTCATGTTGTCTCATCGACAGGTGCCAAAGCTGACCGTTGGCGCGAATGCGCTTGTCGCGCGCCTCATTACCAAATCAAGTGCCGTTGGAATGGGAACGAGATTTGTCTGCTCTCCGGCGGCCGTGCCGCCCACCAACACAGTGATGGAGCAGTCGTGCACGATCTCTGGCTCGGTGGGCTTGTGCGTCGAGCGCAGCTCGAACCCCGCTGTGGTTCAGACGTGCACGTTCACGCAGGCGAATACGAGTCGTTCGAACGTTGCGATCGCCCTTCAGGTGATCGAGCAGCGAGACGCCGTACAAGCGGGGGCGAGAACGCAGACTGGGAAGCAGATCGTCAATAGCAACCAGGGGAACGTGACTGGCTCGAACTTCACCTGGACGACTCAGATCGTCAAACAGTTTCTCGGTCGCGGTGCGACGAATCCGGATTCTGAGGAGTCCCAGCAGCAGCAGCTTCAGGCGCAGGCGGCGGCCCAGGGAATGCCGGCCCAATTCAGTTCATTGCTGCAAAATCTCGAGGGTACGGAGACTGCGCAAGAAAATGTGGACCCTGTCGTCCTGCCTGCCGCTACGACCCAGCCGGTCTCGCAGGCACAGACGAGCCAGCAGACCATTTCCGTCTGTCAGGGCTCCGTGAGCGACTGCCACAGTAGTGCCGGGATGACGGGTAACAACGTGAACGGGAGTTACCAGTCTCTGCGGCAGTGGGAATGGGCGAATAATGCGCCGTCGATCGACCAGACACAAAACCTCGGTGGTGGGGATTGCAGTGACAGCTCTTCCTCTTCGCTCAACATGTGCTCCGTTGTTTCGCAAAGTACGACCGGCGGCAAGAACCTCAGTGGCGTCTGGGAGCTTTATCGGCAGTTCCAGCGAGCGCTTCATACCTCTGACGGCGAACAGGTTCAGGATTCACCGTTCGAGGGAGGTCTGGGTCACGACATCTTCCAGACCAGCGTCGGTTCGCTGACGAGCCCGCAACGGGAGTGGATCGCGACGGGTCAGCGCGCACGGCAGGTGCAACGCGCCGACGATGCCGGCTTGCTCGTTCAGACTCAGGACCCGCACGCCGATAAGGGCCCGGGCTCGTTCCAGGCTGGAAGTAGCGCTGACACCTGGAATGGGACCTTGACTGCTGATCAGCGCCAGCTGAGCAACGGTCTGCCGGCAAGCAGCGGGACACAGCAGCAAACGCTGACCTACGAGGGAACCTCGACGGGTGAGATCGTCGCGTCGGTTCGCGGAACCCAGAATGGCAGTTCAGCGTCAGCGGACTGTTTTCCGGGCGACGGATCGCCCGACTCGTGCCACGTGGGTGTCCAATGTTTCTCCGCGACCGAGGGTCCCGGCGGGTGCGAGACCTTCACTCCCGGAAGCGATCTGCGGATCCGAAGGCCCTGATCGAGAGGCGCGGGGGGGGGGGGGCGCGGCGCCCCCCCGCGGGCCCCACACCCGGGCCGCGGCGCGGCCCACAGAAGTGGCTATCCTCCCCGAGAGCCCGCTTGGGGGGGGGGCCCC
>JBBSDZ010000116.1:0-5538 GCA_038240205.1 Solirubrobacterales bacterium
CCCTCGCCGTCGAAGCAGACCTCGCCACCCAGCACACGCCAATTCACACCACAAGCAACCAGGACGCCCGCATACCCATCACCATGTAACCATCACACCGGAACCGCCGCCGCGAACTTCCACGCCGAACGGGACAACCTCCACTGAGCCAGAGGAGGTGCGTTCCGCCTTACCCCACGGGTCCTCGGTTCGTCGCGTGGCCTAGCGAGCCTTAGCTCCCATCAGTGGCCGATGCCGAGGCGCCACTGTGCCTCACCGTCGCCGTCTTGCGCCCAGGGCCAGGATCAGTAGCGCCAGTGCGGCGTAGAGGGGGTGGACGAATAGGTCGCGCCCGTCTACGGGGAGGAGACCGAACGCCTCGTGTCCGTTGATGTCGCCGACGACCGCCAAGACGGTGTAGAAGATCGCGAACGGGATCAGCGCGCGGTAGGCGAAGGCGCGATTACGCTGAGCGAGCAAGAGCAGGATCCCCGTCACTAGCTGCTGGGAGCCACGCCATCCTTCTCCCGGCGTAGCGAAGCTTGCGCCGGCGATGAGCTGTTGCGCACCGCGGAGGGTGAGCAGGATGCCCGCCACGAGGCAGTACCACTGCGCGGCTGTACGGCCGTGGAAGCGGCCCGTTACGCCGAGCTCTGAGGGTCGCACGGCGCTCATTGCTGGGTACCGAGTAGGGACGTTGACTGCAGCATGCTTACCTCCCGGGAGATCGATAGCACTAAATCGTCGATCAGTATACCGGTAGACGATCTAGAGGTCGAGAGAGGCTTCTATTCAGAGGCGGGTCAGGCGCCGGATCGAGCGGTGCGTCGCGAACCACGCTCCAAGAACGCCGGTACCCATCAGCACCCAGCGCGCCAGCAACTCGCGCTGGCCATCATGTTCCAGCACCGCAAGAGCCCTGCCGAGCTCGCCGAACCCGCTCGCCGCGAGCCGTGCGAACACGAGCGTCGTCGCCGCCGCCGCGAGTCGCGGATCGAACCAACCCAGGACGACGAGCGCGATCGGAGCGACCCACGCAAAGAAGAGCACGCTCGCCGCTTCGGCCGAGCCCGTCCCGACCGCGATCGCCGAAAGAAAGCCCGCCAGCGCGGTCGCTGTCGCCACGATCGCGAGCAGCCGGCCATGCTGCACCGGCGCGGGCGATCCGGCGATCAGACCGCCGACCGCAACGAGACAGCAGCTAACGAACGCGCCGGCCTGCGCGCCGTGCGCGACCCAGACGACGTCCACGATCGCCGCGCCCGTCGCGAGGGCAACGGCAGCGGAGCGGCGGCCGAGCAGCGCACATCCCACGGACGCGATCAGTGCGGCCACGGCCACGAACCTCTCCGCCCCCACCCGGCCCGCTGCGCTCTGCGCCGCGAGCGCGGTCAACAGCAGCACCGCGCCGAGGTGAACGCCCTGGCTCCACACGGCGTCGGGCCGATCGCGGGTGCGCGCGTGCGAGCGCAGCCGCAGCGCCAGCCCGACGAGGCTGAGCAGCTCAAGGCATCGCCTGTAGCGGCCTGCCTGGCGGCAGAGCTCAGACGTCGTCAGCGCGACGTCGCGTTGGTAGGAAGGGCCGACGCCGTCGAAGCGCTCCGTTACCCAGAGGATCGCACGCTCGTGCCGGGTCACGAAGGCTCAACCCGTAGCCGGTCGAAGGCGATCCGAGCGTTCGCGGCGAGCCGCGAAGCCTCGCGCGTGAGCAATGTTTGCCCCTCCTTGGTGAGCCGGTAGTAGCGCCGCGCCGGGCCACCCTCTGAACCCTCGCCGTCAAACGCGAGGTAGCCCTGCGACTCAAGTCGCTCCAACGCGCCGTACAGCGTCCCAGCCCGCAATCGCACGCGCCCCTGCGACATCTCCTCGACCGCCTTGCTGATCCCGTAGCCGTGCAACGGGCCGGGACCCAAGGCGGCTAGCACGAGAAACGTCGGCTCACGCAGCGGCCCGGAGTTGCTCATATCCGAGAACAATACCGGCAAGCGGTATACCGCACAACGGCACACCGGCGTTCAGGCACCGACCCTGGTGAGAATCCAACGATGCGCGTGACGGCGGCGCGAGAGCGACCATGCGCTACTTGCGCTTTGCGCGAAAAAGAGGCGGCCCCGCGGAGGCCTTGACCGCTAGCGCATTGGACGAAAAGCAGAAGCGGCTACCCGGTTCGTCTGGTCGCCTCTAACCGGGGCCGATTCGGCCCAATGCGCCCGAGTGGACTCGAACCACCACGGGGAAAACTCCCCACAAGGCCCTCAACCCGATTCGACCGCGCCCCATGCGTCCGCGGATGTCCATGACGTCCGTTCCGTGAGGTTTCGCGGGTACATCGGACGCATCGGACGATCTGGATGTTGTCACGATGTTGCGACGGGACGTGCGCGGTCAAGAACCACGATTCGCTCGGCGAACCCTGGTATGAGCTAAAGCGATGCCCGCTCGATCCGGCCGCCTCGTTCCCGGGCTCGATTTGCCCATCGTACTCGCGCCGATGGCTGGTGGTCCGTCCACGGTGGGGCTAGCCGCCGTTGCGAGGCTGGCGCCCTCGGCTTTCTCGCGGCGGGCTACCGCCGCTGCGAGGACACGCGAGAAGAGATACGGCAGCTGCGGGCCGCGACGGACAAGCCGTTCGGCGTCAATCTGTTCGTGCCGGGGAGCGATGTCGTCGACGACGACATCGCTCGCTTCGTCGAGCGCCTGGGCGAGGGGCTGAGCGCTACGGCGTCGCGACCGGCGATGCTCGGTACGACGACGACGGCTGGGAGGACAAGCTCGCGATGCTCGCCGAGGAGCGCCCCCCGGTCGTGTCCTTCGCCTTCGGTTGTCCGTCGCAGTGAGTGGTCGACGCCCTAAAGGCCGCTGGGGTCAGGATCTGGGTCACGGTCACGGACCCCGCCGAAGCTGGCCGCCCGAAGCACGCCGGCGCCGACGCGCTCGTTGTGCAGGGCCTCGAGGCCGGCGGTCACAGAGGCGGTCGTGCCGACGACAAACCCAGCGACGGCTTTGGGCTGCTCGCCCTGCTGCGGCTGGCTGCAAACGACTCGGACCGCCGCTGATCGCCGCCGGCGGGATCGCGGACGGCCCGGGCGTCGCCGCGCGGCTCTCTGCGCTGGCGCATCGGCCGCCCAAGTTGGCACCGCGTTCATGCCCCTGCGAGGAGGCGGGCACGAACGCGGGCCACCGCCGTGTGCTCGAATCAGACGCGCCGACGGCTCTAACCCGGGCCTTCACCGGCCGCACCGCTCGCGCCATTGTCAACCGGTTCCTACTCGATCACGGCGACGCCCCGGCAGGCTATCCGCACATACACCACGCCACCAACCAGATCCGCGCGGCCGCACGCGCCGCGGGCGACGCCGACGGCTTCAACCTCTGGGCTGGGCAGACCCACGGCTCGCTGTGGCCGAGCCGGCGGCGGAGGTGGTTCGGCGTCTCGCGGAAGGGGCGCGCTCGGCCCCTCAGGAGGCCGTCCAGTTCATGACTGTGAGCCATGAGTATCGTTCCGCTGGATGATCGAGAACCCTAAATTGAGCGCGGATCGGCCACGCACGTTTCCCTGAGCGGAGCTGCCTGTGATCGGGGAAGCGTCGCCTTGCCCAACGGCCCTGCCGATCTGCCGGCTGTATTGATGAGGCCGCTAGCGAGCCCGTAGCGACGCTCATCGACCGCGTCTAGGTACGGGCGGGGACACGATAGGAGTCGCGTAAGCGACGGCGGTGGCGCCCCCGGGGCGACGCGCAATGCTCGGTGCGTCCTGGCGCGAACGGGGCGTTCCGGTCGCCCGCCTAGCGCCGTGTCCCTACCCGCGTGAGCACGCGACGCCGCTACAGAGCGAACGCCTGTAACGCCGCGACCGTCCTCTCGTCAGCTGGAAAGAACGACTCGATCGAGAGCTCCGCCACGGTCACGTCAATAGCAGTTCCAAAAGTGGTGTTCGTGCTGATGAAAGAGAGCACGGTGTCCCCCGTGTTCAGCCGTAGGGGCACAGCGATCTCGCCGGCCTCGAACTCCATGCTCCCCGGCGCATCTCCTCCGGGCAGCTCGCTGAGCTCGCTGTAGAGCGCGGCCAGCGCCGGGTCGCCGCTGGTGACCGCTTGACGGCCGAGCCTGCCGAGAAGGTGCGCGCGCCACTCGCCGAGATTAAGGATGCGAGGTGCGAGGCCATCGGGGTGCAGGCTCAAGCGCAGCACGTTGACTGGCGGCGCGAGCAGCTCGGCGGCAACGCCTTGCGTGAGCAGCGCCACCGCGGCATTGCCGGCGACCATTCCCCAATGACGATCGAGCACGACCGCCGGATAGGGCTCGTGGCCGCGCAGCACCAGCTCGAGGGCGTCGCGGACAGCTCCCATCTCGGGCTCGTCGAGGCCACGCTGTCCGAAGGCAGGGGCGTATCCGGCCGCGAGCAGCAGTTGGTTGCAATCGCGCAGGGGAACGTCCAGGTGGTCGGCGAGCTGCAGGACCATCTCGGCGCTCGGGCGCGAGCGGCCAGTCTCCACGAAGCTCACGTGGCGCGCCGAGACCCCGGCCTCCAGGGCGAGCTCGAACTGACTCAGGCGCCTGCGCAGGCGCCAATCTCGCAACAGGCGACCTACACGGAGAGGGCTGGAGACCTCGGCCATGGCCGGAGGGTAGCGACGCTCCCCTTGCGCGGCACCTACCTCTGAGGTAATCGACGGCACGACGGCGCCGTGGCAACTTGAACCTCACAAACACTCGCGCATAGGAGATGTCGACATGCCCGACGTTGCCACCCTGATTGAGAGCTACATCGCAGCTTGGAACGAGAAGGACCCAGGGCGCCGACGCGCGCTCGTGGCACAGACGTTCAGCGACGACGCCGACTATCTCGACCCGCTGATGGGCGGTGAGGGCCAGAACGCGATCGATGAGATGATCGCGAGCGTCCAGCAGCAGTACGCCGACTATCGCTTCGAGCTCGCGGCTGGACCCGATGCCCACAACGACCGTGTGCGCTTCTCATGGCATCTCGTCGGTAACGGTGCGGACGGGCCGGTCGCGACCGGCTACGACTTCGGAACGCTCGCGAAGGACGGTCGGCTTCGATCCGTGACCGGCTTTCTCGAGACGGCCGAGCACTGAGAACCGAAGCGCCGGATGCCCCTCGCACGGCGATCCGCTCGGGTCTCCGAATCCACGCGTGAGAATCGACCTCCACCTACACGAGGAGCAAGGAACATGCCGCCTCCGATCCTTTTCGTCCACGGAATGTTCGCCCACGGCGGTGTGTTCGATGCGTGGGTTGAGTTCTTCGAGCAAGCGGGTTTCGAGTGCCATGCGCCGTCTCTGCCAGGACGAACCCCCACGGATCTCGAGACCCTTCGGCGGCTGGGCATGTCCGACGAGCTGGACGTGCTGCGGGAGGTGTGCGCCGGGCTGCGCCAGCCGCCGATCGTGATCGGACACAGCATGGGCGGCTTGCTCGGTCAGCAGCTGGCGGCCGAGTCGGCGTGCGCGGCGCTCGTCCTCGTCGGCTCCTCTCCTCCGGGCGTCCTTTGGGCACACCCGCGAGCCGTGTCGCATCTCCTCGGGATGCTGCCC
>JBBSDZ010000117.1:0-5360 GCA_038240205.1 Solirubrobacterales bacterium
CCCGCGGCGGGGCGGCCCGCGCCCCGCCCCCCCCGCTCCCCCCCCGCGCTCGCGCCCGAGCGCGACGCCGCCGTCGCGAAGGCGCAGCAGGCCGCGGTCCAGTTCCAGCGCGCTGCGATGGGGCACCAGGCGCGTGCGCTCGCGCATCTGTCCGTCCGAGCGCGATAGCAGCGCCCAGAAGGACTGCTTGGCCGGTCCCACCTGCACGATCGCCGCACACGCCATCAGCTGCTCGCTGAAGATCCCGACATAGCGCCAGCGCTTCCGCGGCCGTCCGCGGCGGAACACTGGCAGGCGCGTGGCCACTCCCGTCGTGGGGGGTGTCGTGGGGGCTGTGGCGGGCGTTATGCTTTGGATGTTGACTGACCAGTCAATCTATTTATTGGCGGGACTAGCCGCTTGTCGTGCGGGCGCCGGTCCGCGAGAGGGGATGCGCTCTTGAGGGTCGCCGCAGTGCAGCTCAACTCCAGCGCCGATGCGGCGGCGAACCTGGCCGTCGCCGATCGTCTCACGCGCGCTGCCGCAGCCGACGGCGCGAGCCTGATCGTACTCCCCGAGAAGTGGACGGCAATGGGCTCTGATGAGCAGCAGCACGCTGCAGCCGAGCCGCTCGACGGGCCGGCGATCGCGTGGGCGCGCGCGAGCGCGCGCGAGCTGGGCGTGGATCTGATCGCCGGGTCGATCCTCGAGCGCGTGGACGGTCAGGAGAAGCTCTCGAACACATCGGTCCACGTCGGCGCTGACGGCGAGATCAAGGCGGTCTATCGCAAGATGCACATGTTCGACGTGGAAGTCAGCGGGCGCACCTACCGCGAGTCCGACCTCGAGCAGGCGGGCGATGAGATCGTCCTCTCCGAGACCGTCGCCGGCGTCGAGCTGGGACTGAGCATCTGCTACGACGTGCGCTTCCCCGAGCTGTACCGGATTCTCGCCGTGCGCGGCGCGCGCGTGTTCTCGCTGCCGGCGGCGTTCACGCTCGCGACGACGCGCGATCACTGGGAGACGCTGATCCGCGCGCGTGCGATCGAGAACCAGGCTTTCGTCGTCGCCGCCAATCAGATCGGCGAGCATCCGGACGGAAGCCGCTCGGGCGGGCGCTCGATGATCGTCGATCCATGGGGGCTGGTGCTCGCGCAGGCGCCCGACAGCGAGGGGCACATCCTCGCTGAGCTCGATCTCGAGCGCCAGCTGCAGACGCGCGCGCAGCTTCCGGCGCTCGTCAACCGGCGCCCGGAGGTCTATCGCTGGCCCGAGCAGGTGCGCGCATGAGCGCCGCCCGCCCACCCGCCGAGGGCGCCAAGGCCGCACCTGACAAGCGCCGCTTGATCCTCGATGCGGCCATTCGCGTGTTCGCGCGCCAGGGCTTTCACTCCTGCCGCGTCTCGGACATCGCCGACGAGGCGGGCGTCGCGTACGGGCTCGTGTACCACTACTTCGCCTCCAAGGACGAGGTGCTCAACACGCTGTTCCTCGAGCGCTGGAGCGTGATGCTCGAGCTGATCCGCGAGGTCGATTCGGGCCCGCTGCCGGTGCGCGAAAAGCTCGGTGCGATCGCTGCGTTCATCATCGACAGCTATCGCCACGACCCGGATCTGATGAAGGTGATCATCGTCGAGGTGACGCGCGCGGCGAACTCGTTCGGCGACACGCACATCGACACGATCCGCGAGGCTTATGAGCTGATCGGCGGCATCGTCGAAAAGGCGCAGGCGGAAGGCCAGTTCAAGGCGGAGATCGAGGCGCGCTTTGCGGCGATGGCCTTCTACGGCGTGATCGAGCAGCTGCTGACCGGCTGGATCTTCAATCTGCGCCCGCAGGGCGAGGAGGACTTCGAGCGAGCCAAGTGGATGGTCATCGAGACGGTCTGCGGGGGCCTCGAGACGAGCGCTGTTTCCGCGCGGAGCGCCCCGGGCAATACACTCCACGACTGATGGAGAACGAGATGACAAAGCGGCTCGTCTGGTCGGGGCTGCTCGCGGGAGCGGGCGCGCTCTCGAGCATCGTCGCCCAGCGCATCGCGACGCTCGTGTGGCGACGCCTGTTCGACGAGGAGCCTCCCGAGTGAGCGCCGCGCAACCACCGCCGCCGGGGGAGAAATCGGTAGAGGCACCGCAGAGCATCGCCACTGCGATCACGGAGGTCTCCGAGCGCGCGACGCTGCTCGTGCGCGAGGAGATCGAGCTGGCCAAGGCCGAGGTCACCGAAAAGGCCACGAAGCTGATCAAGGGCGCGGTCGTCGGCCTCGCCGCCGGCGTGTTCGTGCTGATGGCCGTCGTGATGGCGTTGATCGGTTTCGCGTGGCTTCTCTACTACTACCTCCCAGGCAACCAGTTCACCTACTTCTGGGGCTTCTTTGCGATGGCCGTGATCCTGCTGCTGCTCGGCGCGCTCGCCGGGGCGCTCGCCGCCAAAGCAGTCAAAAGAAGCTCGCCGCCGGTGCCGAAGATGGCGATCGAGGAGGCCCGCAAGATTCGCGAGACCGTCAGCTCCGGCTCTGAGACGCCGCCCATAAGCACGCCCGCGCGGCCGCCCGCCGGAGGGACGAGCTGATGCCCGACCGCACGCCCGCGGAGATACGCAGCTCGATCGAGAGCAACCGCATGGAGCTGGCCGTCTCGCTCGATCGTCTGCGCGGCGAGGTGACGCACCTGACCGACTGGCGCGGGCATGTGGAGCGCCACCGCAGCGAGCTCACCGTCGCAGCCGCTGCCGTCGGCTTCCTTGTCGGCGTGCGCGCGCTGAGCCGTCGCCGTCGTCGCCGCTAGCGACTGAGTCCAGCACAGCGGCAAGCGCGGCTGGGTGCATCGCAGCCGGCAGAGCGCAGCGATCAGCTGAGCAACGAGCGCGGGATCGCGCCGACGCCAATCAGGCCGGGGCCGGTGTAGGTGCCGATCACCGGCCCCACCTCCGAGGTGAAGACGGGCTCGGTGTCGAAGATCTCGCGGCAGCGATCGATCAAGCGCTGTGCCTGCTCGGGCGCCTGGATGTGCTGCACGACCCAGCCGTCGGCGCCGCTGTCGTGGAGGTCCCGCGCATAATCGACCATTCGCTCGAACGCGCGCCCGGCGGTGCGCACGCGCTCGACCGGGACGATCTCATACTCGAGCGAGAGGATCGGCTTGATCTTCAACGTCCCGCCGAGCCACGCCTGCGCCTTGCCGATGCGCCCACCGCGCCGGAGGTACTCCAGGGTGTCCAGGCAGAACCAAATGCGCAGCGCCTTGCGCGCCTCGCGCACGTGCGCGACGACAGCGTCCTTGTCGGCCCCTGCGCGTGCTGAGGCGCAGGCGGCGAGCGCGAGCAGCGCGGTGCCGCCGCAGGCGCTTTCGCTGTCAAGCACCTCGACGCGCTCGCCGAGCCCCCGCTCGCTCAGCAGTGCGTGCGCTTGGCGCGCCGCCTCGCAGGTTCCCGAGATGCCACCGGCGAGGTGGATCGAGACGACGTCGTGCCCGGCCTCGATGAGCGGCTCCCACACGGCGAGGAAGTCGCCGATCGAGGGCTGCGAGGTAATGGGCAGTTCCAGATCGCTGCCGAGCCGCTCGTAGAAGGCGTCGAAGCTGCTCATGCTCAGCTCGCGCTCAGGCTCGCCCTGCCAGCCGACGTAGAGGCTGACCTGGTGAACGCCTTCGCGCTCCGCGAGCTCTCGCGGCAGGTAGTGGGTGCTGTCGGTTGCTACCGCGACGGGGGGCATGCGCGGCCGGACGCTATACCAACGCCTGCGCCAGCTCCCCTGACTCGTACATCTCGGTGATGATGTCGCAGCCCCCGAGCAGCTCGCCGTTGACGAACAGCTGTGGGATCGTCGGCCAGTCGGAGATCGCCGAGAGCTCTTGGCGGATGCGCGGGTCGGGCAGAATGTCGACGGCCGCGAACGGCGTGTCGAGCGACTGCAGCGCCGCGACGGTGCGCGCGGAGAAGCCGCACGCCGGCGCCTCGGGTGTGCCCTTCATGAACAGGATCACCTTGTGCTCGGCGATCGCCTCCGCGATCGCGTCGTGAATCGGGTTGCTCTCGGCCGATGGCTCCGGCGCGGGAGGCGCCGGCTGGCCCGGCGACATCGGGAGGTCTCTGACGGGGTTGCTCGACATGGAAGTCTCCTGGCTCATTGGGAGGGGGTGGGCTGCTGCTTGGCACTTTGGAGCGGGGCGAGCGTCTTCAGCGAGAGGGCATGGATCGCGCCGCCGATCTCTGCGCCGAAGACGTCATAGACGAGACGGTGCTGCTCGATCCGGCTGCGTCCGGCGAAGGCGGGCGCCGTGACGGTGGCGCGGAAGTGATCGCCGCCGCCGGTGTAGTCCTCGACCTCCGCGCTCGCGCCCGGAATCGAGGCCTCGATCCGCTGCCTGATGTCCTCGGGGGAGGGCATGGGGACTAGCGTAGAGGATGGCGAGCGGGGTCTCGCGTGCCGCTATACTTTGGAAAGTCACCGAGACGCCCAGAGGAGCAGAAACGATGATCGAGATCAGCGACAAGGGTGCCGAGAAGGTGCACGAGTTTCTCGCAGGCCAGGAGGCTGACGTGAGCCTGGCCGGGCTGCGCGTCGGTGTTCGCGGCGGCGGCTGCTCGGGCTTTCAGTATCAGCTCGCGTTCGACGAGCAGCGCGACGACGATGTCGTGTTCGAGAGCCACGGCCTGAAGCTGCTCGTCGACAACGAGAGCCTGCCGTTTGTGCGGGGCTCGGTGATCGACTACGAGGAGAGCCTGCAAGGGGCCGGTTTCAAGGTCTCCAACCCGAACGTCGTAGCTGCCTGCGGCTGCGGCTCCTCTTTCCGCGTAGCCGAGGAGGAGCAGGTCTCGGCAGTCTGAGGGCGGCCTCGGCTGCCCAGGGCGCCCTCGCCGGTCGCCCGCCTTGCTCGCCCGGGCGTCCGTTCTCGCGTGTGTTCACGAATGAGCAGGTCGGCTCGACAAGGTTCGCGAGCGGCATCCCGCGTGTGTGCGTAGGTGGCGCGAGCCTCGTCGCGCTACTCGCGACGGCAGCGCTGCTCGGGGGCTGCGGTGGCTCCGGGCACAAACGCAAAAGCGCGACACGAGCCACGCCTGCGCCGCCCGCCGCGACGGCGCCACGTGCTCCGGCGTTCGGGCTGACCGAGGACAACGCGAACCTGCTGTGGCCGGCGGCAAGCCCCTCGGCTGCCGGCGGCGCGCGCTTCCAGGCCGCGCGTCAGGCGCTCAGCGCGCTCCACCCCAGCTACATTCGCCTGCTCGTCGACTGGGCGGCCCTGCAGCCCGATGCTGGGCAGTCGCCGAGGCTGCAGGCGCCGAGAAGCGGGTGCGCGCGCAGCGTCGGGCCGTGCGCGGCGTATGCGGGCATCGGCGCGGAGCTCGCTGCGATCGCCGCGCAGCAACGGGCGGCGCGCTCC
>JBBSDZ010000118.1:0-5282 GCA_038240205.1 Solirubrobacterales bacterium
TCCGGCCTGCTCGGCGAGCTCGGCCTGCGTCAGGTTTCGCTGGAGGCGATGGCGCTCGAGGCGGCGACCCAGCTCGCCGAGGACAGCATCGTTCGAGAGTAGATCGTCGAATTGCATCGTTATTGCGGCGTTAGCTACGAATAAAGGGATAAGACATCATTTCTGGTGCCGTATCGTTCTACCGAGCTTACACCAGATCTGATGCCTTATCGTCCATATCGCTCATAAGGCATCATTTTTGATGCGAGGCTTGCAGGTCGCGCAGCAGCGCGCGTGCTGCTGCAATGGACGACGAGCAGGTCAGGCGAGTCGCGGGCGCCGCTCGCCGCCCCCAGCTCAGGTGCCCTTGCGCGCCTTTCGCGTGTGCTCGCGTTCCTCGTGGCGTTCGACGACGTTGACGATCAGCTTGAGGATCTGCTCGGGCCCGGTGGCCTTGGCCTGACCGTAGGAGAACGCCTCGATCCAGTCGGGGACCTTGCCTTCGCGCGCCATCACGTTGAAGAACTCGCGGCGCATTTCGGTGCGCACGCGCGCGTCGGCGGCCGGCCCCTTGGTCACCTTCACGTCGGGCATCTCCAGGCGGAAGTGCTGGACGTCCCCGCGGCCGCGGAGCTCGACCCCGACGACGAGCTTCATCGGCGCGAGCGCCGGCACTTCCTCCAGGAAGCGGCGCGTGGCGAGCTCGATCAGAGCCTTTGCGTCCTCGGCCATCGGGATCAGATCTTGTGCCGCTGGAGGAGCTTGCGCCCGATGACCATGCGCTGGATCTCCGAGGTGCCCTCGCCGATCAGCAGCAGCGGCGCGTCGCGGTACAGGCGCTCGATCTCGTACTCCTTGGAGTAGCCGTAGCCGCCGTGGATGCGGAAGCTTTCTTCGACGCAGAAACGGCCCGCCTCGGAGGCAAACAGCTTCGCCATGCCTGCCTCGAGGTCCGAGCGCTGACCGGCATCCTTCAGGCGGGCGGCGCGCAGCGTCATCAGACGCGCAGCATCGACCTGCGTGGCCATGTCTGCGAGCTTGAACTGGATCGCCTGGTGCTCGGCAATCGGCTTGCCGAAGGTCTTGCGCTCCTGGGCGTAGCGCAGTCCGAGCTCCAGGGCGCGCTGGGCGATGCCGACGCCGCGGGCGGCGACGTTCACGCGGCCCACCTCCAGTGCGTCCATCATCTGCGAGAAGCCGTTGTTCAGGCCGGCCTGCTCGCCGCCGAGGATGTTCTCTGCCGGACAGCGGTAGCCGTCGAAGACGAGCTCGGTCGACTCGACGCCCTTGTAGCCCATCTTGCGGAGCTGCGGCGGGACGGTGAGACCCGTGTAGTCGCCTGTGTTCTCCGAGACGCCCGCCTCCTTCTCGGCGATGAAGCAGGTCATGCCGCGATGGGCCTTCTCGGCATCGGGATCGGTCTTGACGAGCACGAAGACGAGGTCTGAGCGAAGCCCGTTGGTGACCCACATCTTCTGGCCGTTTATCTCATAAGCGTCGCCGTCGACCTTCTTGGCGGACGTTTTGATCGCCTGCACGTCGGAGCCGAGCTCGGGCTCGGACAGCGAGAAGGCGGCGCGGATCTCGCCGGTGGCCATCCGCGGCAGGTACTTCTGGCGCTGCTCCTCGGAGCCGAACTTCATCAGCAGGTAGGAGCCGATGAAGTGGGTGTTGATGACACCGGAGATCGAGATCCAGCCGCGGGAGAGCTCCTCGACGATCATCGCGTAAGTCGTCAGGTCCAGCCCCATCCCGCCGTACTCCTCGGGGATCGTGACGCCGAACAGGCCGAGCTCCTTCATCTGCTCGACGATCGGCTCGGGAAAGGAGTCCTCGTGGTCGTAGTGCTCGGCGTTCGGGAGGATCTGCTCGTCGGCGAACTGATGAACCATCTCGGTGATCGCCTTCTGCTCGTCGGTCATCTCGGTATACGGGGAGGCAGCTACGGCCATGCGCTCAAGGCTCCAGACTCGTGTTTGGTTGTAAGGGGAGAATACCGGCATGAACTTCGCCAGCGAGGTGGTCGAGCAGCTGCCTGCCGGCGACCTGGCCCTGCTCGAGCTCACGCGCGAGGGCGATCGGCGCGAGTGGAGCTTCGCGGAGGTGAGCGAGCGCAGCGCGCGCATGGCCGGCGCGTTCGCGCGCATGGGCATCGAGCGCGGCGACGTTGTGATGACGCTGATCGGCAACCGCCCGGAGTGGGTGTTCGCGATGGTCGCGTGCTTTCGCATCGGCGCGGTCGTGCTGCCGTGCACGGAGCAGTTGCGCTCGAAGGACCTGCGGCTGCGCCTGGAGGCGGTGCGCCCGGCACTGATCGTCGCCGACGAGCGCAATCGCGCAGAGCTCGAGGCGGCGCAGCCGCAGTGTCCGGTCGTGCTCGTCCCCGACGAGACGCTGTTCGCCGCCGAGCCGGCCGACGCGGTGGAGCTCGCGCCGAGCGAGCCGTGCCTGATCACGTTCACGAGCGGCACCTCAGGTGAGCCGAAGGCGGTCGTGCACGCGCAGCGCTATCTCGACGGCCAGCGCCTGCAGGCCAAGCACTGGCTCAGCCCACGCCGCGGCGAGCTCGTCTGGTGCACGGCCGCGAGCGGCTGGTCGAAGTCGGCGCGCAACGTCTTCATCGCGCCGTGGCTGGCGGGCGCCTCGGCGCTGCTGCACGACGCCCGCTTTGACCCACACGAGCGCCTGGAGCTGCTGGCGCGCGAGCGCGTGAGCGTGCTGTGCATGGCACCGACCGAGTACCGCGTGCTGGCCAAGCGCGCGACGCTTGAGCCACTGGAGCACCTGCGGGCGATGGTGGCGGCCGGCGAGGCGCTCAACCCGGAGGTGCTGCGCGCCTGGCAGGAGGTGACGGGCCTCGAGATCCGCGACGGCTATGGGCAGACGGAGACCGGGCAGATGACAGGTGCGCCGCTTGCGCTGGCGGTCCGGCCGGGCTCGATGGGTCGCCCGCTGCCGGGCATCGGCCTGCTGATCAAAGACGGCGAGCTGACGGCCAACCCGATGACCGTGCCGACGTTCTTCCTCGGCTACCTCGGCGAGGAGGTTCTCCACGGCGACGACGGCACCTGGAGCGCCGAGGATCGCCGGGCGGGCGGGGTCTGGCGCACGGGCGACCTGGTCGAGCAGGACGAGGATGGGTGGCTGCACTTCCAGGGTCGCGACGACGACGTGATCATCTCTGCCGGATATCGCATCGGCCCATTCGAGGTCGAGTCGGCGCTGGTCGCTCACCCGGCCGTCGCCGAAGCGGCTGCGGTCGCCGCGCCGGACGAGGAGCGCGGCTCGGTCGTGCGTGCGGTCGTGGTGCTGCGCGACGGCGAGCCGAGCCCCTCGCCGGAGCTGGTGCGCGAGCTGCAGGAGCACGTCAAGCGCGAGACGGCTCCTTACAAGTACCCGCGAATCGTCGACTTCGCCGCTGAGCTGCCAAAGACAGCCAGCGGCAAGGTCAGACGAGCTGCTCTGCGGTCTGCGCGCTAGCGCTGGCGCGCCCGAAGTCGCGCTCGAGCTCCTCGACCTCCTGCGCGACGGTGCCCGCCGGCGGCCGCAGCACGAGGAAGGCCGCGAGGACCCCGATTGCGACGCAGATCGCGGCGACGATGTAGGCGAGGTGGTAGCCGCCGGTCAGCGCACTCGCAATCGAGTGGCCGCTGGCGCTCAGTGCTTTGGTGTGATCGGTGGCGATCGTTCCGAGCGAGGCCAGGCCGATCGCGCCGAACAGCTGCACGGACACGTTGACGATGCCCGAGGCCAGACCGGCGTCGCGCTTGGGTGCGTCGGCCATGCCGATCGTCAGCAGCGGCAGGAACGAGGCGCCGGCGCCGAGCCCGAGCAGCAGGAACGCGAAGAACAGCCCAGGGAAGTAGCTCGCGTGCACGCCGGCGCTCGCCAGCAGCAGCAGTCCGCCGATGATCCCGACGAGGCCGGCCGCGAGCGTGTTGACCGCCCCGACGCGCTCAACGATTTTCGCGGAGACGCCCATCGACATCACGGCGATCGAGGCGGTCAGCGGCAGGAACGCGAGCCCTGTGTTGATGGCGTCGTAGCCGAGCACGCGCTCGAGGTAGAGGGCGCCGAGGAAGAACGCCGAGAACATCCCGGTGACGAGGAACCCGCGCACGAGGCTCGAGCCCATCAGCATCCGCAGGCGCAGCACTCGCAGCGGCATGATCGGGTTCTCCAGGCGCGACTCGAGCACGAGGAACGCGGCGAGCAGCGCCAGCGAAGCGCCACCGACGCCGAGCGTGCGCGCCGAGAGCAGTCCGAATTCGGTCGACTTGACGATCGCGAACGCGCCGAGCATGGTCGAGAGCGTGATCAGGATGGATCCGGCCACGTCGACTCCACCGGCGAGCCCGATCCCCTCGTTCTCCTCGATCAGCACATAGCCGAGCAGGAACGCGAACAGACCAATCGGGACATTGACGAAGAAGATCCAGTGCCAGTCGAGCGATTGCGTCAGCACGCCTCCGGCGAGCAGCCCGATCGAGCCGCCGCCGGCAGAGACGAACGCGTACATGCCCATCGCCTTGGTCTGCTCCTTGGCCTCAGGGAACTCGGTGACGATGATCGCCAGGATCACGCTCGACGCGACGGCGCCGCCGATTCCCTGCAGCACGCGTGCGCCGATCAGCAGCGCCTGGCTGTCGGCGAGGCCGCACAGCACGGACGCTGCCGTGAACATGACCAGGCCTGCGAGGAACACGCGCTTGCGCCCGACGAGATCGCCGAGGCGCCCGGCGAGCAGCAGGAAGCCGCCGAAGGTGATCAGGTAGCCGTTGATGACCCAGGTGAGGTTGCTCTGGGAGAAGCTCAGGTCGTGCTGTATAGAGGGCAGCGCGACGTTGACGATGGTGGCGTCGAGGACCATCATCAGCTGGCCGAGGCAGAGCACGGCGAGGGCGATCCAGCGGCGGCGCTCGCTGCGGCGCTCGGCCTCGCTGCTCGGCTGCGTCTGCTCGATGTCCTCGCGTCCGATCGTGGTGGTGGTGCTCATCGTTGCTCCTTCCAGCTGGGGTAGGAGGACAACATAGCAAGGATCATCCCTAGAGCAGGTATTATCTTTTTATAGATGATCGTTGCTGCTTAGTGGTATAATCTGCTCGTTATGGGAGAACAGACGAGGGCATGCGATCCAGGTTCGATGGTCCTGCTCACGCGCCTGGCCAAGCAGGTCTACAGGCGCAGCACGGAGGATCTGCTGGGCATGCACATGCGCCTATTGATGGCGCTGAGCTTCCTGCGCGACCACGACAACGCCCCCCAGCAGGAGCTGGCGGAGGCGCTGTGCATGGACGCGAACA
>JBBSDZ010000119.1:0-5230 GCA_038240205.1 Solirubrobacterales bacterium
CGGTGCCGCTCTGAGCGAAGCGTGAGCCGTGGCAGGGGCAGTCCCACGTGCGCTCGGCGCGGTTCCAGTTGACGATGCAGCCCAGGTGCGTGCAGCGCGCGGAAACAGCGTGCACGTTCCCTTCCGCGTCGCGCGATACCGCGACCTGCTTGCCCGCCTACGGACGCCACTTGCCCCTCGCCTGGCGCCAGCTGCTCGATCGACAGCGGCGCACGCTGGGTGATCCGGTCGCCGACGAATCGCCTCGCGACGTTGATGTTCTCCTTGATGAACTCCTTGGCGCAGGCGAGCGGCTTGACCCTGTTGGGGTCGAAGAGCTCGATCCATGGGTTGTCGCGGCCGAGTATCTGGTCGGTGATGACGACGCCCGCCAGGGTTCCGCTCGTCATGCCCCACTTGTTGAAGCCGGTGGCGACGTAGAGCCGGTCAGAGGTGCGCCGCAGCTTGCCGATGTAGGGCACGTGATCGACGGACATCTGGTCCTGGGTGGACCAGCGATACTCGATCGAGCGCACGGCGAAGCGCTCGCTGGCGAACTCCTCGAGCGCCGTATAGTGCTTTTCGGTGTCGTCGTCCTGGCCGGTCTTGTGGCTGTCGCCACCGAGGATGAGCAGCTCGCCGCCATCGAATGGGTGCTGGCGGATGCTGCGTGTCGGCTGCTCCACCGATATGTACATCCCTTTCGGGACTGGCTGCTTGAGCGCTGCGGCGAGCACGTACTCGCGCTCGGGATGGCACTTGGCGAAGAAGGCGCCTTGATCGAGGAACGGAAGGTGGGTCGCGAGGACCACGAACGCGGCCCGAACGTCGTGGTGCTCCGTCTTGACAACGCATGGCGATCCGTCCTCGACGTCGAGCGCGCGCGTCTGCTCGAAGACACGGCTGCCGTCCCCGTCCACCAGAGTGGCGAGCGCCAGGCAGTAGCGGCGGGGATGAAACTGCGCGTGGTTGTCAAAGCGCACCGCCGCCTTCACCGACCACGGCAGGTCGGTCTCCTCGGTGTAGCTTGCGGGCAGCCCCGCCTGGCGGGCGGCGTCGACCTCCCGTTCGATCTGTGACACCTGCGAATCCTGCTCGGTATAGGCGTAGGCCGCACGGCGCTCCCAATCGCAGGCGATCCCGTGTTCGCGCACGAGCGCTTCGACCAGATCCACCGCGGCGAGGTTGGCCTGCCCATAGGCACGCGCGCCGTCATTGCCGAACTTCGAGCTGAGCGTGTCGTAGATCAGGCCGTGTTGGGCGCTCACCTTCGCCGTCGTGTGGCCTGTCGTCGCGCGACTGACCCCAGCCGCCTCCACTACCGCCACTCGAAGGCCGGCATTCTTCAGCAACAGCGCGGTGGTCAAGCCCGCAATGCCGGCGCCAAGCACCGCGACGTCGACCTCGATCGGCGCCTCGAGCGCACCGAATCCGGGCTCCTCGCTCGTCGCGATCCAGACTGACTCGTATCTTGGCATTGAACTCTCCATCTCCCGTTTGCTGGATATGAGGTCTAGGGCGGATCGAGGTCGATCCGCACGCTCAGCAGATCGCTGCCGCGGCGCGGCTTGCCCGACTTGCGCCCGGTGGTCTCGAGGATCGCGTAGCTCGGCGGTGCAACGCCGAGCGCGACCGCAAGCTTGACGAGTGGGTTGACGAGGTAGTTGCCCAACGCGGTCGTCAAGCGTCGCTTGTCGAGCCTCATGCCCTCCCTCGTTGTGCGCGCCGGCGGGCGAGGACCGCGCCGACGGTGGTCGCGTAGGCGACATGGTCGGCGACCTGGGGCAGGAGAGGGAGGGCCCGGATACGCGGGAAGCGCCGGCCGACGACGCCAAGGTCGAGCGCCGCGATCCCGAGTCCGGCGAGCGCCGCCGCGACAACGGTGCGCCGGCGCGGGAGCGTCGCCGCGAGCACGAGCGCCCAGCCGAAAGACAGCGCAGTATGGGCTACCGTCGCAGCCAGCAGTAGACGGCCGCGGCGCTCCTCGCGCCCCAGCAACAGCGTGCCGGCGGCCAGGGAGGCCTCAAGCGGGTCGCGACCCCGCCAGACGGCATGCGCCGTCGAGGGCGCGCCGCCCACGATGGCAGCGGCTCCCCCGGCGACCAGCACATCGTCAGCCCTGACGTCCTGGCGCACCGCTCATCCCTCAGACGAAGCGGGGATACAGGGTCATGCCGCCATCGACAAAGATCGTCGAGCCCGTCACGTACTCGGCGTCTGGGCCCGCGACCCAGGCGATTGCAGCCGCGACTTCCTCGGGCTCGCTCATGCGGCCCCAGGGGATCTGCTCTTCGACCTGCCGGCGCTTTTCGGGATCCCCGATGAGCTCCTTGTTGATCGGCGTGACGATTGCGCCCGGCGCGACCATGACGACTCGGATCCGGTGAGGGGCCAGCTCCCTGGCGATGGTCTGCCCAAAGAGCTTCATGGCGCCCTTGCTCGCGCAGTAGTGGCTGAAGCGCGGCCACGGGCTGACCTCATGGACGCTGGACACGTTGACGATCACGCCCGGCGTCCCCTCAGCGATCAACGACCGCGGCGCCTCGCGAGCGCAGAGGAAGGCGCCGGTCACGTTGACGTCGAGGACGCGGCGCCACTCCGCCAGCGGCATCTCGGTCAGCGGGAACGGCTTCTCGATGCCGGCGTTGTTGACGAGCAGGTCAACCGGCCCGCCATCTCGCTCCAGCTCGCCGATGAGCTCATGCGCCGGCTCGGCGCTTCCGATGTAGTTGACGACGACCGCCGCGCCTTCCGCCGCCATGCGCATCGCCGTCGCTCGCCCGATGCCGCTCGCGCCGCCGGTCACCAGCGCCCGACGGCCGTCGAGCCTGCGGCGCTGGGCTTGCTCGGGGATCGGCTGTTTCTCTGCGGTGTCCACTGCGCTCCGCTCTAGCCGCGACGCTGAGAGACCTTCTCCGGCGCGACGGCGGGGAGCTTGGACTCGATGCACTCGAGCAGCTCTTGGTAGGAGTCGCAGAACGATTCGACGCCTTCGCGTTCGAGCTCGACGGTGATTCGGCCAAGGTCAATCCCGGCCTGCTGCGCCTTCGCCAGCAGCTGCTCGACCTCGCTCAGATCGGTATCCAGGGCACGGCCAACGTCGCCGTGGTCGGCGAAGGCTTGCAGTGTCTTCTCGGGCATCGTGTTCACGACGCCCGGGGCGATCAGACCCTCGACGTAGAGCACGTCGGAGTAGGTGGGGTCCTTAGTCCCGGTGCTGGCCCACAGCGGCCGCTGCGGCTGGGCGCCCGCCACCTCCAGCGCCCGCCAGCGTTCACCGGAAAAGCGCTCCAGGTAGCGGCCGTAGGCGCTGTGGGCGTTGGCGATCGCGATCCGTCCGCGCAGCGGGGAGTCGGCTGACAGGTGCGCGTCGGCCTTGGCATCGATGCGCGAGACGAAGAACGAGGCGACGGAGGCCACGTGGTCCGGCGCGGCGCCGAGCTTCATCCTGGCTTCGAGGCCGCTCAGGTAGGCCTCGATGACCTGTTCGTAGCGCTCGATCGAGAACAGCAGCGTGACGTTGACGTTCACGCCGCGCGCGGTCAGCTCCTGGATCGCCGGCACGCCCGCCGCGGTCGCCGGGACCTTGATCATCACGTTCGGACGGTCGAGGCGGTCCCAGAGCTCGATGGCCTGCTCGACCGTCGCCTGCGTGTCGTCGGCGAGGTCCGGCGTGCACTCAAAGGAGATGACCCCGTCCGTGCCGCCGCTGTTCTCGTAGACCGCTCGCAGCAGATCGGCCGCGCGCCCGATGTCGTCGAGGCCGAGCTCGAAGAAGAGCGCCTGGGGGTCGCGGACGCCAGCGGCGGCGAGCGCGCGAAGCTGGTCGTCGTAGCGCTCGGATTCGGTAATCGCCTTGGCGAAGATCGTAGGGTTGGATGTCGCTCCGGTGACCGAATAGTCGTGCACGAGCCGCTCGAACTCGCCGGTGTCGAGCAGCTCGCGCGAGAGCGTGTCCAGCCAGATCGAGACGCCGGCCTCTCGCAGGCGCTCCAATCGGTTCACGGCGCTCGCTCCCCTGGCACCGCCCGCGGCTCGGGGGGTGACTGCTCTGCCGGTAGCCCGAGCGGATTGAGCGCCTTCGACACTGGGGTGTCGGGGCGTTTCAGCACGCGGATCCCGTAGACGAAGACATTCGCGCCGCCGATGTTGCCGCCGACGGCGAGAAAGGCCTCGGACACGGCCCGAGTACGAGGCCGAGGGTCCGGATCTCGTCGTCGTTGTAGCCCGGTCGCTGCGCCAGCCAGGTGAGCGCGAACAGCACCGTGGTCGTGACCATCACGACCAGGTGGATCGTGGCGGTGGTCCGCGCCGGCGTGCCCTTGGGGATGTCGAGCCAGTCGAGCAGCCCGGTGATCGCGGTGGGCGCCGCGAGGATCAGGCCGAACGAGATCGCGATCAGCGAGCCGTGGGCCATCTGCTTCTCCTCGAGCCCGAGCGCGCCGGCAACGAGCATCGCCACTCCTACGGTGTACGCACCGATGCTGGCGTCTGTCAGCGGGGGGTGCAGCGGTTTGCCGGGCGAGCCCTTGACCAGCCGAATCAACGCGTTCATCCCGTTTTCTCCTTTCGCCGCTTCCGCCGAGCTGCAGCGGGGCCAGGGCGGCGTGCTCGCGCGAGGAACCCTGGCCGTAGTTGCGTCCGCCGACGATGAAGCCGCCGCCCCATTCGCGGATGCGCTCGCGGAATCCCGGGTCGCGATGGCGGAAGGTGAACTCGGCGATCGCCGGCACGTTGGAGCGATACGACATGACCTCGACGCCGTCGGGGGCCAGATCGCCGGTGGAGACGTCGTCGTCCTGCACGGTGACGATCCGCCCACACAGCGCTGCTGCAGCGGGGTGTGCTCGGGCGGCGGCTTGATGTTGGGGCCGCGCGGCACCTCGATCCCTTCGGCCTCTTCTTTCGGGGCGGGCTCGATGATGTGTAGGTCGTCGAGGTAGGGCTGCAGCTCGGGCATCGGCAGCAGCTCGGGCGGCTCGCCGTACTCGCGCGGGTCTTCGATCCGGCCGGTCAGCAGCGACACGGCCGCGACCGCCGGTGAGCACAGGTACACGCGGTCCGACGGCGTGCCCGACCGCCCTTGGAAGTTGCGGTTGAACGTGCGCAACGAGTTGGCGTCCGACGGCGGCCCTGCCCCATCCCGACGCACGGACCGCAGACCGGCTCGAGCATCCGCACCCCGCCCGCCAGGAGCTGGGTATAGACGCCGGCCTCGATGATCGCCGCCTGGATCTGCCGAGAGCCCGGA
>JBBSDZ010000120.1:0-5225 GCA_038240205.1 Solirubrobacterales bacterium
CACCCACCTGCCGGACGTGAAGAGCAGCGATCGGCGCAGCGTCGCGGTCGGCACCTTCGACGGCGTGCACCTCGGCCACCGCGACGTGATCGCCGGCTCCGACACGGTCCTGACGTTCGACCCCCACCCGGTCTCCGTCGTGGCCCCGCAGCACACACCCAAGCTGTTGACGACGCCCGAGCGCAAGGCCGAGCTGATCGCCTCGCTCGGCGTGCAGGAGCTCGTCGTGATCCCATTCGACGCCGAGTTCGCCAAGCGCTCTGCCGACGAGTTCATCGAGGACGTGCTCGTGGGCGCGCTCGGGGCCGAGCAGGTGGCGATCGGTGAGAACTTCCGCTTCGGCCACAAGGCCCAAGGCGACCCGCGGCTGCTCGCCGCCGACGCGCGCTTCCAGACGACCGTGCACCCGTTGCTCGAGGTCGACGGCGAGATCGTCTCCTCCAGCCACATCCGCGGCCTCGTGCTCGCCGGCGACCTGCTCGAGGCCAAGCGGCTGCTCGGCGCGCCCTTTCAGCTCTGCGGCGAGGTGGTGCACGGGGACGAACGCGGGCGCGAGCTCGGCTTCCCCACCGCCAACCTCGTTCCGCAGGAGTTGCTCGCGTGCCCCGGCCACGGCGTTTATGCCTGCCTGGCCAACGGCCATCCGGCCGCCGTCAGCATCGGCGTGCGCCCGACCTTCAAGACCGGCAGGGGAGAGCTGATCGAGGCCTACCTGCTCGACTTCGACGGCGATCTCTACGGACAGCACCTGTGCCTGGAGTTCCTGCAGCGCCTGCGCGGCGAGCGCCGCTTCGACACCCCCGAGGCACTCGTCGAGCAGATGCACCGCGACGTGCAGCGAACGCGCGAGCTCGTGCAGCAGTAGCTCCGCCGTGAGCTGTCGCGGAGGCCGCATCCGCGCCTTCGGTGTCTGCTAGCGTGTCGTCGCCCATGACCGCCATCACCACAGAGCGCAAGCGCGAGATCGCCGCGAAGTTCGGCGCCGACGAGAACGACACCGGTTCGACCGAGGTTCAGGTCGCGCTCTTGACCGAGCGCATCAACCACCTCACCGGCCACCTGCGCGAGCAGAGCAAAGATCACCACTCGCGCCGCGGCCTGCTGATGCTCGTCGGGCGCCGGCGCCGGTTCCTGGCCTACCTGCAGCGCAAGGACCTCGATGGCTACCGGGCGCTCATAAAAGAGCTCGGCCTCCGCAAGTAAGCATGACCGTCCTCGGCGCCGGCACTCCCGCGCCTGAGTTCAAGCTTGCGCGTGAAGACCGCTCGGAGTTCACCGAGCAGGATCTGCGCGGTCACACGAGCGTGTTCGTGTTCTATCCGTTCGCGTTCAGCCCGGTCTGCACCGATCAGTTCCAGCTCTACGAGCATGCGCTGGGAGAGTTCGCCCAGCGGGGGGTAACGCTGTATGGAGTTTCCTGCGACTCAGCCCTGGCGCAGACGGCGTTCAAGGAGAAGCTCGGCGTCAACATCCAGCAGCTCTCGGACTTCGAGCCGAAGGGCGCGACGTGCGCCGCCTTTGGCGTGCTGCACCCGGGCGGGTTCGCCGAGCGCGCGCTCGTCGTGATCGACGGCGAGGGCGTCGTGCGTTGGAGCCACCAGGCCGATTCGCCCAACGAGCTGCCCGCGCTGAAGCTGCTGCGCGAAGGCGTCGACAGCGCGCTCGCCGCCGGTTCCGCCTCCGCCTGAGCGCGCTTCGACCGCGCCCGTGCCGGTGCCCACGATCGCAGTACAGCCGGTTTGCAACGACGCTCTCGCCGCGCCCGGCGGGCCCCAGCCGCGCCGCCGTCGTCCGCTAAGCTCACCGGGTTCGGAATAGAGAAAAAGAAAACGGACCGCCGACCGACGGGCGGAACAGGAAGGCAGTAAATATGAGTAGTGATGCTGTTACGCGGCTCTCCGTGGAGATTGCCGGTAGCGAGATCTCGTTCGAGACCGGCAAGATGGCCAAGCAGGCCTCCGGCTCAGTCGTCGTCCGACAGGGCGACACGATGGTCCTCTGTACCGCGGTGGCAGGCAGCCTCCGCGATGTCGATTTCCTCCCGCTGACGGTGGATGTCGAGGAGCGCATGTACGCCTCCGGGAAAATCCCCGGATCCTTCTTCAAGCGCGAGGGACGCCCGGGCGAGAAGGGCACGCTCACCGCGCGCATGATCGACCGGCCGATCCGCCCGCTGTTCCCCAAGGAATGGCGCTATGACACCCAGCTCGTGGCGATCCCGCTCTCGATCGACCACATCCACCCGTACGACATCCTGGCGATGAACGGCGCCTCGACCGCGCTGATGATCTCCGACATCCCGCTGCCGACGCCAGTCGGTGCGGTGCGCATCGGCAAGGTCGACGGTAACTTCGTCGTCAACCCGAACGAGGAGGACCTGCTCCCGGACGCCGAGAACGCCTCCGACCTCGACCTGATCGTGGCCGGCACCGAGGAGGCCATCCTGATGGTCGAGGCCGGCGCCAACGAGATCCCCGAGGCGGAGATCCTCGACGCGCTGGACATCGCGCACGCCGAGATCAAGAAGCTGTGTGCGCTGCAGCGCGAGCTCGCCGAGAAGGTCGGCAAGGAGAAGAAAGTCTTCGAGACGATCGCTGTCGATGAGAAGGTGCTCGAGGAGATTCGCTCCTCGCACGGCAAGGCGCTCGACGACGCCACGCAGGTCGAGGACAAGCTCGACCGCCAGGACGCGACCAAGGCCGTCGAGGCGGCGATCCTCGAGCAGCACGCCCCGGCCGCGTCCGAGGGCGCATCGGAGGAGCAGCTCGTGCAGGCCAAGCAGAAGCGAGCGGCCGTGCAGATGGCCTTCGACAAGCTCGAGAAGTCGATCATTCGCGAGCGCATCGCGATCCACAAGAAGCGCCCGGACGGTCGTGGCGAGTCTGAGATCCGCGACATCTCGATCGAGGTCGGGGTAACGCCGCGCACGCACGGCTCGGCGCTGTTCACGCGCGGGCAGACACAGGCGCTGAGCGTCGTGGCGATGGGCACGCTCAAGGAGGAGATGCGTCTCGACACGCTCGGCCTGGAGACGAAAAAGTACTACTGGCACCACTACAACTTCCCGCCGTTCTCGGTGGGAGAAGCAGGCCGCATGGGTGGCGTCAAGCGCCGCGACATCGGCCACGGAGCGCTCGCTGAGCGCGCGCTGGCGCCGATGGTGCCCTCGATCGAGGAGTTCCCGTACTCGATCCGTGTCGTCTCGGACATCCTCGAGTCGAACGGTTCGTCCTCGATGGCTTCGGTGTGCGGCTCCTCGCTGTCCCTGATGGACGCGGGCGTGCCGATCAAGCGGCCGGTTGCCGGCATCGCGATGGGCCTGATCAAGGAGGGCGACGACTACATCGTCCTGACCGACATCGCCGGCGTCGAGGACCACCTCGGAGACATGGACTTCAAGGTGGCAGGCACCGAGCGCGGCATCACCGCGCTGCAGATGGACATCAAGATCACGGGCGTCACGTTCGACATCCTGCGCGACGCGCTCTCGCAGGCCAAAGACGCACGCACGTTCATCCTCGGCAAGATGGCCGACGTCATCAAGACGCCGCGCGAGCAGCTCTCGCAGTTCGCCCCGCGGATCCAGACGATCCAGATCGACCCCTCGCAGATCGGCCTGCTGATCGGCAAGGGCGGCGAAACGATCCGCGGCCTGGCCGACGAGTTCGAATCGCAGATCGACGTCAACGATGACGGTCAGGTGCTGATCTACTCGGCCAACGGCGAGCTCGGCGACGCGCTCGTCGAGCGCGTGCGGATGATGATGAAGGAGGTCGAGGTCGGCGATGAGTACGTCGGCAAAGTCGTCAAGACGACGACCTTCGGCGCATTCGTCGAGCTGGCCAAGGGCACCGATGGCTTGCTGCACATCTCCAACGTCTCTCCCGGGCAGCGGGTCGAGGCGGTCGAGGACGTGCTCAACAAAGGCGACGAGATCAACGTGCGCGTGGTCGAGGTCGACCGCGAGCGCGGCCGCATCGGACTGCGCCTCGCCGAGGACCCGGACATCGCCGGCAAGTCGGTCGAGGAGCTCGCCGGTGTCGGCACGGGCGGAGGAGGGGGCGGCGGCTCACGCCCGCCGCGCGACGGTGGCGGGCGCAACGGCCGCTCCGACCGTGGCCCTCGCCGGGACGGCGACCGGGGATCCGGTCGCCCGCGCCGCGACTGAGGCTCAGCTGCACCCGGAACATGAGATAACCACGCTGAGCACCGGCACTCCTGCCGGTGCTCCCGGCGTGCGAGTGGTCACCGAGCGCGTGCCTAGCGTGCGCTCGGTGGCGCTCGGGTTCTGGATCGCGACCGGCTCGGTCGCCGAGGCGGACGCGGAGGCTGGCATCTCGCACCTGCTCGAGCACATGCTGTTCCGCGGCAGCGACCGCTTCGGCTCGGAGGAGATCGACCAGATCTTCGACGCGATGGGAGCGGAGATCAACGCGGGCACCGACAAGGAAGCCACGTCGGTGTACTCGCGCGTGCTCGACCGCCACCTCGAGCGCGCGTTCGACGTGATCGGCGACATGGTCTTCCATCCGCGCTTCGGCGAGCTCGAGACCGAGCGCGAGGTCGTGCTCGAGGAGATCGCGATGTACGAGGACGACCCGCAGGACAAGGTCTTCGACGTCCTCGGCGAGGCCGTGTTCGGCAAGCATCCGCTCGGGCGCGCCGTGATCGGCACGGCCGAGGTCGTCGGCGCGGTCACGCGCGATCAGCTCGCCGCCTTCCACGCCGACCGCTACCGCCCGCAGGACATCGTCATCGCCGCCGCCGGCTCCGTCGATCACGCGGAGCTCGTCGAGATGGCGCGTGCGTTGCGGCCGCCGCCCGCTGCGGCGCCGGGACACCTGGATGCACACGGCCGGGCGAGCTCCACTCAGCCGGACCTCCCGCCCGACTTCGCTCGACGCGTGCGCTTCACCGAGAAAGACACCGAGCAGTACCACCTGTGCCTGGGGGGCGTGGGCCTCGCGCGCGACGACGAGCGGCGCTTTGCCTTGCGCGTGCTCGAAGGCGTGCTCGGCGGCACCTCCTCCTCGCGTCTGTTCCAGGAGGTGCGCGAGCGCCGGGGGTTGGCCTACTCGGTCTTCTCCTTCTCCAACCTATACGCGCACACCGGCGAGATTGGCCTCTACGTCGGGACTCGCCCGGACAACCTCGCCGAGGCGCTCGCGGTGATCGCGACAGAGCTTCAGCGCTGCGTCGCCGATCCGGCGGCCGAGGAGGAGCTG
>JBBSDZ010000121.1:0-5120 GCA_038240205.1 Solirubrobacterales bacterium
CAGCTATGTGCGCTGAGTCTCAGGGCTCGCCCAACCTACGGTCGGACGAGATCTCCCACTCTCGGAAAGAAAGCGAGAACAACCTCGCTACCCAGCGAGTAGAGGTTGTCCTATGAGCGGGCCTGCCGGCACCGGCGCACGCAGCTACGGGCGCGGCCCGGGCGAGCTGCGCCCGACGGAGATCGAGCCGCACTTCATGCGCACGGCGACCGGCTCGGCACTGATCTCGGTGGGGGAGACGCGCGTGATCTGCACGGCGTCGGCCGAGGAGGGCGTGCCGCGCTGGATGGCCGGGCGCGGCAAGGGCTGGGTAACGGCCGAGTACGGGATGCTGCCCGCCTCGACAGGGCAGCGCAAGCCGCGCGATGCCACGCGTGGGCGCCAGGACGGGCGCACGGTGGAGATCCAGCGGCTGATCGGGCGCTCGCTGCGCGGGATCGTCGACTTCAAGGCGCTCGGCGAACGCACGATCAACCTCGACTGCGACGTGCTGCAAGCTGACGGCGGCACGCGCTGCGCCTCGATCACAGGCGCCTACGTGGCGCTCTCGCTGGCGTGCGCTCGCCTGCAAGCGAGCGGCAAGCTCGAGCGCTCGCCGCTGAGCGGGTCGCTGGCGGCCGTTTCGTGCGGGATGGTCGGGGGTGCGGCGCTGCTCGACCTCGACTACTCCGAGGATTCGACGGCTGAGGTCGACGCGAACGTCGTGATGACCGGCGACGGAGGGCTCGTTGAGGTGCAGGCGACGGCCGAGCGCACGCCGCTCTCGCGCGCGAGCCTGGACGAGCTGCTGGCGCTGGCGGCGGCGGGCATCGAGCAGCTGCGCGTCGTGCAGGACGCGGCGATCGCGGCGGGCGCGAACGCCGGCGCCGGCAGGGATCGCGCGCAGCCTTGAATCCCGACAGGCCCTCGGACTCTGTCTCGAGGCGTGTCGTTCTCGCTCCTTAACGCCAAGAGCCCGCCGCAGCGGGACCCTTGGACACCTGCCTTTCGAGCTTCAACCATATCGGCTGCTCGACGGCAGTGCTTTAGCTGAGGGGCTCGGACTCGGACCGAGATCTCCTTGCTCGAAAGGCAGGTGTCTTACCTGAGTTAGACGACCCCTCAATGTGGCGACGTCCCTGTCAGCCCGACTGCACCCGCTCGGTATGCGAGATCAGCCATGCGTGGAAGTAGTCCTCGGTCATCGAGCGCCCAGCCACGGCGCGGAAGATACGAGCGATCTCCACCTGGGAGGCTGTCAGCTCCCAGCCGTTGTCGAACAAATAGTCGTCCACCAAGACCAGCGCGACGCGCTTGTTTCCGTCGACCAGCGGGTGGTTGCGCATGATCCGCGAGGCCAGGATCGCTGCGCGCTTGACTGGGTGCTCGTAGAAATCGTGACCGCCGAAGGTGGCGAACGGCGCGGCCAGTGCGGACTCGGCGCTGGCGATGTCGGTCACGTTGCGCAGACGCTTGGCATCGATGCCAAGCACTTGCTCAGCTGCCAGTAGGAATGCTCCAATCGGAATCATACCACTAGTGTACCACGTCTTACGCAATACGTCTTGCAATATAGGGTAAGACAGTGGTATAGTCATACGCGACATCCGAACCCGAAGGGACGCACATGCCAACCAAGACCATTCGACTCGAGGAGGGGCAGGTACGCGCACTTGACGCTGCAGCACTGGCCAACGAGACCACGGTCTCGGAGGTCGTACGAGACGCCATTGACAAGCAGATCGACGAGCTGCGCGCTGACAAGGACTTCCAAGCGCGCCTCAAGCGCGCCATCGCGCGTAACAGGAAGGCACTCGACCTTCTAGCCGAGTAGCCGCACCACTCCTTCAACTAACGAGCCCCGCGCCGGTCTATGATCCGCGGGGCTCGTTTGCATGGATTGAGAACACATCTCGCGCGCGCAGCATTGGGTCCGACCCACGCAGTGGCGTGGATTCATTCGACGTCGGCGATTGCCCCGCGAGACATCGCGCGCGAAGCGGGTCAATCTTCCAGCAGACGATCCCGTCCGTCTCCTGAGCCCCAATGCATCACATCGCTTCCGCGAGACCCGGCGATTCGGCGCGCCGCCCGGCCGGTCCTCGTCGATGTGCCCTGCGATGAGCCGACCCAGCGATGGGTGACCAGCGTTCGATAGCCTCTCGCTGGATGACAGCGAGCTGTAGTCGCTCCGCCGTGCCCACGACCCGCGAGACCCGAGTGAATGCGTCCATCTTCAGAGGTTTCGACGCGGTTTGCTGAGCGAAAGCTGATCCTGGCGACGCACAACGAGCACAAGCGGCGCGAGCTCGCGCGGCTGCTCGCGGCGCCGGACGGGGGCGGGGACGGGGGCCGGGTGTGGCAGCTGCAGGCGCTGCCGGACAGCGTGACGATGCCACCGGAGGACGGCGAGACGTTCGCCGAGAACGCCCTCGGCAAGGCGCGCGCGGCGGCATCTGCAACCGGGCGCGCGAGCATCGCCGACGACTCGGGCATTGCGGCGACGGCGCTCGGCGGCGCCCCGGGGGTGCGGTCGGCTCGCTACGCCGGTGAGCACGCCTCCGACGAGGAGAACCTGCGCAAGCTGCTGCGCGAGGCGCCGGCGGGCAGCGGCCTGGAGTACGTGTGCGCGATCGCCTACGTAGAGCCGCAGCGCGAAGTGGAGCGCCTGTTCGAGGGGCGCTGCGGCGGGCGCCTGGCGCCCGAGCCACGCGGTGGAGGGGGCTTCGGCTACGACCCGGCGTTCCTGCCGGACGACGGCCCGGGGGAGCTGACGATGGCGCAGCTCAGCGACGAGCAGAAGGACGCGATCAGCCATCGCGGCCATGCGCTGCGCGCGCTGCTGAGGTGGCTCGACGGGCCAGAGGGGCCCGAGCGCTCCGGCTAGCGTAGGTTGAATGCGGCGGCGATCGCGACGGCCAGCCCGAGCGCGGCGTAACCGGTGTAGCCCCCGAGCAGCAGCAGCAGCCCGGTGATGAGCGCGACGAGCACGGTCACGAGCCAGGCGATGCGGGTCACGCTCATCGAGCCATTCTCGCCGATGCGTGCGGCGGCAAGCTGCAAGCGCGCGGCAGCACCCGACCTGAACGGCGGCTCACATGCGCATTTGCGCCCGGCGACGCCGCTTGGCGCGAGCGCTCCCGCCCGTCCGCGCATGGTGTTAGCGTCGAAACGCACGTTTTCACGATCGAGGAGGACCAAGTGACGAAGTCCGAGCTGGTCGACCAGGTGGCTGATCGCGCCGATCTGACCAAGCAGGATGCCGGGCGGGCGGTGGACGCCGTGCTTGCCACCGTCGAGGACGCACTGCGCCGTGGCAGCGAAGTCACGGTCGCGGGATTCGGCAAGTTCCACGTGAGCGATCGCGGCGCGCGCATGGGCGTCAACCCGCGCACTGGCGAGCGCATCCAGATCGCCGCCTCGCGCGTGCCGCGGTTCACGGCGGGGAGCGGCTTGAAGAGCGCGGTGAAGGGGCGCTGACGCAGGCAGGCGCGTTCGCCGAAAAGCTGGCCGCGCGCGTGGCCGAGCGCGAGTCGCAGATCGTGCTCGGCCTGGACCCCGATCCGGGTGCGTTGTGGCCGGGTGCGGATGTGGCGCCCGCGGATGTGACGCTCGCGTCCGGGGCGGCTGCGTCTGAGCTGGCGGCGGCAGCCGTCGAGCGCCACTGCCGGGCGGTCCTCGATGCAACCGCGCCGGCATGTGTGGCGGTCAAGCCGCAGCTCGCCCGCTTCGAGCTGCTCGGGGCGCCCGGCTGGAGCGCGCTGAAGTCGGTCATCGCCTACGCGCAGGAGCTCGGCCTGCTGGCGATCGCGGATGGCAAGCGCGGCGACATCGACGTGACCGCGCGCGCCTACGCGGCGGCGCTCTTCGACGGCACGGACAGCCCGTTCGGACGGCTGCAGGGCCTCGGCGCGGACCTGGTGACGGTCAACCCGCTGATGGGCCTCGACGCGCTGGAGCCGTTCGTGGCGGCGGCCCGTGCGGCGGGCGCCGGGGTGCTCGTGCTCGTGCGTACGTCCAACCCGGGCGCGGCGGACGTCGAGGATCTGCGCGTGGAGGGCGGCGGCGCCGTGTGGGAGCGCGTCGCAGTGATCGTCGCGCGGCTCGGCGAGGCGGGCGCGGGCGCGGGCGGTCTCAGCGACATCGGCGCGGTCGTCGGCGCGACGGTGCCCGCACACCTGGCGCGCGCACGCGAGCTGATGCCGCAGGCGCCGTTCCTGCTCCCGGGCGTCGGCGCGCAGGGCGGGCGTGTGGAGGACCTGGCGCCGGCCTTCGCCGCCGGGCGGGCGGGTGGCCTGATCGCGGCCTCGCGCAGCATCGTCGACGCATACCGCTCGAGCGCTTCTGTGGCGGGCGCGGCGGACCCAGCGGCGGCGGCCCGCGCCGAGGCCGAGCGCCTGCGCGAGACGGCGTGGGCGCTTTCTGCGGTCCGCTAGCCTTGTGAGGCCTCGCACAGAGGCAGCAGCGTGGAACGATTCAGAAGGCGGGTAGTAGCCAGGATGATCATCACGGTCACGCTCAACGCGGCCATCGACAAGTCGCTGTCCGTCCCGAACTTCCGCCTCGGCAGGCGTCACCGCACCGTCGAGCAGCGCACGATGGCGGGCGGCAAGGGCGTCAACATCGCGCGCACGCTGAAGACGCTCGGACAGCCGGTGATCGCGACGGGCTTTGCCGGCGGCGCCACGGGCACGCACATCGTCGAGCAGCTCACCGAGGAGTCGATCCTCAACGACTTCGTGCGCATCCGCGAGGAGTCGCGCACGAACACCTCTGTGCTCGACCCGACGACGGGCGAGCAGACGGAGATCAACGAACGCGGACCGGCGGTCTCGCCGCGCGAGGTCGAGCTGTTTCGCGACAAGTTGCTGTATCTGGCGCGCGGCGCGGCGATCGTCGTGTTCGCCGGCTCGCTGCCGCGCGACGTCGAGCCCGACCTCTACGCAGGGCTGATCCGCGACCTCGAGCGGATGGAGGTGACGACTGTGATCGACACCGACGGCGAGCCGCTGCGCCAAGCGGTGCGCGCCGAGCCGGATGTCGTCTCGCCGAACGTGTTCGAGGCGGAGGAACTGGTCGGGCATGAGTTCGCGGGCGAGCAGGAACGCGCGCAGGTCGTCCGCGAGATCGCCGCGCTTGGG
>JBBSDZ010000122.1:0-5108 GCA_038240205.1 Solirubrobacterales bacterium
CGAGCTGCGGCGCGCGCCCGCGCGCTGGGGCGGCACGCCGGTCCTGTTCTACGGGTTTGACGACCTCACGCGCCTGCAGCTCGACACGATCGAGACGCTCGGCGTGCTCGTCGGCGCGAGCGTCACCGTCTCGCTGACCTACGAGCCCGGGCGCACGGCCTTCGCCGGGCGCGCGGGCACCTTCCAGGCGCTGCTGCCGCTCGCCGCCGAGCACCGCGAGCTACCCGCTCAGGCCGAGCACTACGCCGCCCGCTCGCGCGCTGCGCTGAGTCATCTCGAGCGCTCGCTGTTCGAGCCGGGCGCCGGCCGTGTCGAGGCGGGCGTGGCCGTGCGCCTGCTCGAGGGCGGCGGCGAGCGTGCCGAGCTGGAGCTCGTCGCCGCGGAGATAGGCGTGCTGCTGGGCGACGGCGTCGCGCCTGCGGAGATCGCCGTTGCGATGCGCGAGCCGGCGCGCGCCGCGGACCTGCTCGCGGAGGTGTTCGCCGCGGCGGCGATCCCATACGCGCTGCAGCGACGGCGTCCGTTCGCCGACACCGCGATCGGCGGCGCGCTGATCGGGCTGCTGCGCTGCGCCGCGGCGGGCGGCGGGGAGGCGGATGACCTGCTCGCATGGCTGCGCGCGCCCGGGCTGCTCGAGCGCCCGGAGCTCGCCGATGGGCTCGAAGTGAGCGTGCGCAGGCGCGGATCCACCGACTCAGAGCAGGCGCGTGAGCTGTGGGAGCAGCGCCACTGGAAGCTCGAGACGATCGACCACGTGCGCGCAGCGGCACAGCGGAGCCCCGGCGCGCTGCTCGAGCGCGCCGGGCGCGAGCTGCAATGGCTGTTCTCCGCGCCCAGGCGCCGGCAGGCGAGCCTGCTCGGCGCGGAGGAGCTCGACGAGGCGCGCGCCCTCGCTGCCGCTCGCCACGCGCTCGCTGACCTGGCCGAGCTCGCGCGCAGCTCGCCTCGGCTCGCGCCACGCGATCCGCATGCGCTCGCAGACGTGCTCGAGCGGCTGGAGCTCCTCAGCGGCGAGCCGCCCGGCGACGGCGCCGTGGCGGTGCTCGATCCGCTCGCCCTGCGTGCGCGGCGAGTTCGCGCGCTGTTCCTGTGCGGGCTGCAGGAAGGCGCCTTCCCGGCGCCTGGGCGACCGCGGCCGTTCCTCTCCGAGGAGGAGCGCCGGCGCCTGGCCGAGGTCTCAGGCCTGGCGCTGGCCGAGCACCAGGACGCGCTCGCGGCTGAGCGCTATCTGCTGTATGCGGCCGTCTCGCGTCCGCAGGAGCTGCTCTTTCTCAGCTGGCACACCGCGCGCGACGACGGCACGCCGGAGGTGCCCTCGCTGTTCCTCGACGACGTCTGCGACCTGTTCGAGGAGAGCCTGCGGGCCGGCCGGCTCCGCAGGACGCTCGGCGCCGTCGAGATGTCGGCCTCGCTCGGCGCGCCGAGCCCAAGCCGGGCGCTGCAACCGCTGAGCGATCCGGAGCTGCTCGCGGAAATGCGCGCGCGGACGTGGTCGGCCTCGTCGCTGCAGAAGTGGATGGGCTGCCCGGTCAGCTGGCTGGTCGAGCGCGTGCTCGTGCCCGAGCGCTTCGAGCCCGATCCCGAGCCGCTCACGCGCGGCGGCCTCGCACACGCGGCGCTCAAGGACACTTTCGAGGGGTTGCGGCGCGAGACGGGCACGGCGCGGCTCAGCTGCGCGCGACTCGCCCTCGCGCGCAGGCTGCTGCGCGCCTCGCTCGTGGCCAACGCCGGCGAGTATCCGCTCTCGACGGTCCCCGAGCGCATCCCCGGCTTGCGGCGGCGGCTGGAGGTGGATCTCGAGCGCTATCTGGAGCATGCAGCGGAGGCGGCCGACGCAGCCGAGTGCGAGCTTCAGGCCGCCGAGCTGGAGCTCGGCTTCGGCTTTGAGGAGGACGACGAGAGGGGCGAGGGCAGCAACCTGGCGCCGTTCGACCTCGGCGGCGGCGTGATGCTGCGCGGCCGCATCGATCGCGTAGACATCAGCGCCGGCGGTGAGGCAGTCGTCTACGACTACAAGGGCGCGAGCGTCAAGCCCGCCAACAAGTGGATCGCCGAGCACGAGGTTCAGATCGGCCTGTACATGCGCGTCATCGAGGAGCTGCTGGGAGTGCGCGCCGTCGGCGGTCTCTACCAGCCGCTGCGCGGCCGCGACCTGCGCCCGCGCGGCGTGCTCGACGATGAAAGCGACGTGCGCGTCGAGGTCGTGGGCGGGGATCGCAAGGAGCACGGCGAAGTGCGCGAGCTGCTCGACGAGGTCACCGCCGCAGCGCTCGGCGCAGCCGCCGAGGCCGGCCGCGGCGCGCTGGAGCCGCGACCCCCCACGTGCGCCTACCGCGGCGGCTGCATGTATCCGACGATCTGCCGCTGCGAGCGCCTGTGAGGACGCTCACCGGCGAGCAAAGGGCAGCGGTCGACCGGCGCGGCGAGCCGTTGCTGCTCTCGGCGGGGGCCGGCAGCGGCAAGACCTCCGTGCTCGTCGAGCGCTTCGTGCAGGCCGTGCTCGCGGACGGGGTCGACCCGGCGAGCATCCTCGCGATCACGTTCACCGAGCGCGCCGCAGGCGAGCTGCGCGAGCGGGTGCGACGGCGCTTGCTCGAGCTCGGCGAGCGCGAAGCCGCGCGTGACACCGAGGCCGCGTTCGTCAGCACGTTCCACGGGTTCTGCGCGCGGCTGTTGCGCGCGCACGCCCTGGCTGCCGGGATCGATCCCGAGTTCTCGATTCTCGAGGAGCCGATCGCCGCGCGGCTGCGCAGGCGCGCGCTCGCCACGGTTCTGCGCGACTTCCTCGAGGGAGAGCGCGCGGGCGCAGTCGACCTGCTCGCCGCATACGGCGAGGACGAGGTTCGCGCGATCGTGCAGGCGGTCTACGCCCAGCTGCGCAGCAGCGGCGCGCGCCGGCCGCGCCTGCCCTCGCCGCAGCGAGGCGAGCAGGAACAGGACGCCGTCGCGGTCGTGGCACTGCTCGACGAGCTGCTCGATCGCTTCGGCGCCGCCTACGAGGCGAGCAAGAGCGCCCGCGCTGCGCTGGACTTCGACGATCTCGAGCTGCTCGCGCGCGACCTGCTGCTCGAGCGGCCAGGCGTCCGCGCCGCTTGGTCACAGCGCTTCGCGCTGCTGATGGTCGACGAGTTCCAGGACACCAATCCGCGCCAGCTCGCGATCCTGCAGGCGCTCGAGCGCGAGAACCTGTTCACGGTCGGCGACGAGCTGCAGTCGATCTACGGCTTCCGCCACGCCGACGTGCGCCTGTTCAGGGCACGTCGCGACGAGCTCGCCGAGCGCAGCCGATCGCTTCGGCTGGCGCGCAACTTCCGCAGCCGCCCGCCGCTGCTACAAGCGGTCAACGCGGTCTTCAGCGAGCGCTTCGGCGACGGCTACGAGCCGCTGCTCGGCGGCCGCGAGCCGTCCGCGAGCGAGGAGCCTGGGCCGGGGGCATCCGCATCCGGCGTCGCCGCGACGAGCGAGCCGCTCGTGGAGCTGCTGCTCACCACCACCGGCGGCTGGGACGAGGAGGAGCGCGAACGCGCGCGAGCAGGCGGCGTCGCCGTCTGGCGCCAGGCCGAGGCGCAGATGCTCGCCGCGCGCATCGCCGAGCTGGTCGAGCGCGAGGGTGTCCCCCCCGGAGAGATCGCCGTGCTGCTGCGCGCGACCACCGACCTGGAGGTCTACGAGCGCGCGCTGCAAGATGCCGGCCTGCGTACGCTCGCCGCCGTCGGGAGCTTCTGGGGGCGACAGCAGGTGGGCGACCTGCTCTCCTACCTGCGCATCCTCGCCAACCCGTTGGACGAGCTGGCGCTCTACTCCGCGCTCGCCTCGCCGCTCGTCGGGATCTCGAGCGACGGGCTCGTGCTGATCGCCCGCGCAGCCGCCGCGCGCCCGGGACGCCGTCAGGCGTGGGCTGCGATCCGGCAAGCCGGGTCGGAGCTGCTCGAGCGGCTGCCCGCGCCGGATGCACGGGCGCTGTGCGACTTCCGCGCCGAGCTTGAGCAGGATCGCCTCGGCACCCCCCAGCGCACGATCTCGCGGCTGCTCGAGCGCGCAGTCGAGCGCAACGGCTATCGCGAGCACGTGCTCGGCCTGGACTGGGGAGAGCGGCGGCTGGCCAACATCCACAAGCTGCTGCGCTTGGCGCGCCGCTTCGAAGCGAGCGAGGGCCGCGACCTGCGCGGGTTCCTCGACTATGCAGGCGAACTGCAGGAGGCAGGCAACGTCTCCGAGCCCGACGCCCCCGTGGCCGGCGCTGAGCCTGACGCTGTGCAGCTCATGAGCATCCACGCCGCCAAGGGCCTGGAGTTTGGTGTCGTCTGCGTCGCCGACCTTGGCCGGGCGCCTCGGCCGAGCTCGCCCGTGCTGCTCGTCGACGGGGAGCGCGTGGGCCTGCGCGTGGCCCATCTCGACGGCTCCGAGCGCAGCTCAGCGCTCGACTTCGAGCAGCTGTGCGAGGAGCGCAAGCAGGCCGAGGCCGCCGAGGAGGAGCGCATTCTCTATGTCGCCATGACCCGCGCGCGCGAGCGGCTGCTGCTGAGCGGCGCGGTCGACTTCGAGAAATGGCCGCAAGATCGCCCCAGCGCCCCGGTCATTGCCTGGCTGGCCCCGGCACTCGCCGCCGGGCTGCCCGAGCTCGCCCTCGCCGACCTACTCGCCGCGGAATGGCCGCTGCGCGACCTGCCAATACGGGGCGATGCCGCCGCGCATCTGCGCTGCCGCTTCAATGCCCCCGGAGTGGGGGTTCTGCGCCCCGTGCCTGACGTCTACGGCAGCGTCCTGCCGCCGCCACGCCCGCGGGGCCCCGCCGCCGTGCCCAGCACGCCAGCGTCCGTCGCGTCGGCGTCCGCGGCGCGTGCGTGGGCCGCGCCCGCGGCCCCGCCTGCGCCCGACGCGCCGCCGCTCGCCGTGCCGACATCCGCTGCACCGGCGCCTGCGACGCCCGTGCCAAACGAGCAGCTCTCGTTCGATCAGATTCAGAGCGCGTCGGCGCCGACTGGGCCACCCCCGCCCGCGGCGTTCGCGGAGCCCGCACCGTCCCCTGAGCGAGCGCCCGTCGCCGGGGCGATCGAGGCGCTCAGCTACACGACGCTGGCCGAGCTCGAGCGCTGCGGCTATCGCTA
>JBBSDZ010000123.1:0-5053 GCA_038240205.1 Solirubrobacterales bacterium
AAGGTTGAGCAGATCGCAGACGGCAAGGGCATCACGGCGGCGCAGCTGGCGCTCGCCTGGGTGCTCACCCAGGGCAAGGATCTGGTTCCGATCCCGGGCACCAAGCGCCGCGCCTACCTCGAGCAGAACGCCGCTGCGGTGGACGTCGAGTTGACCCCCGAGGACCTCGCGCTGATCGACGCCGAGCTGCCGGAGGCCGCCGGCGAGCGCTACGACGAGGCTGGGATGGCGGCGGTCAACCTGTAGGCAGCCGCCGCTACCGCGAACCACGCCGTGGCGAGCGCTTGCGACCGCGGACTACGCGGCGGCCGCCAGCTCGAGCCCGAACCCGACTCCGGTCAGCTGCTCTGAGACCTCCCACAGCCGGCGCGCGACGTCGGCGTCCTGGGCGGCCTTGGAGCGCCCGACGAGCTTCGGCGGGCCGTGCTGCTCGAGGAACCCACTCGGTCCGGCGAAGCTGTCGCCGGGAACGTCGGCAACGGCCGCATAGAGCGTCGGCAGCGAGCCGCCGTTCTCGTCCTGGGCGAGCAGGCGGTTGCCGACCGACCCGAGCAGGTCGAACGCGCGGCGACCGCTGTGGAACTGCAGGTTGGTGGACGCGTAGCCGGGGTGGGCGGCGTTCGCGAGCACCGCGGAGCCGGCGGCGCTCAGACGGCGCTGCAGCTCGGAGGTGAACAGCAGATTGGCGAGCTTCGATTGCCCGTAGGCTCGCCAGGCGCGATACGGCTTGCGCTCCCAGTTGAGGTCGTCGAAGTCGATCCTGCCGATGCGGTGGCCGGTCGGGAGACGGTGACCACGCGCCCGGTGACGTGTGCGAGCAGCAGGTTGCTCAGCGCGAAGTGCCCGAGGTGGTTGGTCCCGAATTGCAGCTCGAAGCCCTCGACCGTTCGGGTCAGCGGCGGCACCATGACGCCGGCGTTGTTGATCAGGAGATCGATTTCGCCGAGGTTCCACGCGGCTGCGAACCTGCGCACGGAATCGAGGCTCGCGAGGTCGAGCTCGCGCACTTCGGTCTTGCCTGGCATCTCCGCCGCCGCCGCGCGGCCCTTCTCGAGCGAGCGAACTGCGAGCACCACATGGGCGCCTGCTCCTGCGAGCGTGCTCGCGGCGGCGCGGCCGATGCCGCTGTTGGCGCCGGTGACGATCACTTGGCGGCCGGTCATGTCAGGCGTGGAGGGGAGGCTTGAAGTAGTCATGGGCAACAATGTAGACTATGACAACAATGATGTCAACGACAACTTCGTTCGGTAGGCTCGATCAGATGAGCGAGCGCCCTTACCACCACGGCAATCTTCGCACCGCGCTGCTCGCCGAGGCCGAGCGCACGGTCCGCGAGCGCGGCGCACAGGATCTGTCCTTGCGCGAGCTCGCGCGCGCTGTCGGCGTCAGTCACGGCGCGCCGCGCAGGCACTTCCCCGACCGCCAGGCGCTGCTCGACGCGCTCGCCGAGGCGGGGTTCGAGCGCCTGGGTGGTGAGCTGCGCGCGGCGGCCGACGGGGCTGGGGAGGACTTCCAGCCGCGCCTGCGCGCGATCGCCGCGGCGTACGTGCGCTTCGCCACCCGCGACGCAGCGCTGCTCGAGCTGATGTTCGCGGGCAAGCACCACGAGCAGTCGGGCGCCCTGCACGAGGCCGCCGACCAAGCTTTCGCGGTGATGCTCGGGCTGATCGAGCAGGGCCAGCAGGACGGCATCCTTGAGTCAGGCGAGCCCGAGCGCGTCGGTCTGGTCCTGTTCGCGACGATTCAGGGCATCGCTGCGCTGATCACCGGCGGCATGGTCCAGCCCGAGCAGCTGGATGAGCTCGTCGGCGATGCGATCGACCGCTTCCTCGGTGGATCTCGCGCGGCGCTGGAGAGCCGCGCAGCCGCAGCCGCACGCTGACCACGGCGCCCGGCTGTACGCCCCGGTGGTCGGTCGCGTCAGCCGGAAAAGGGTGGGGCCTCGCCCCAGCCCCAGCGCGGGACGGGCGCGTGTGCGACGACCTCGGCGCCGGGCCGTGAGTTGTGCATCGCCAGCCGCGTGCCCCACTCGAGGTAGGCGGTGAAGGCGGAGCGGAACTCCGGGTCCTCCGGCAGCTCGGCGTCGTCGGCCGCGAGGCTCATGAGCGAGACGAAGCGGAACTGCTGCTCGCGCGTGATCGCCAGGTCGTGGTGCTTGGCGAGCATGTGCTCGTAGCCGCCGAGCTCGTCGGAGTAGCGCGTCGGCCCGCCGAATACCTCACACCACCACGCGATCACGTGTAGCCGGTGCTCCTCGCTGACGCCGTCGGGAAACAGCGGCGAGAGCAGCGCGTCCGCTTCGACGCGGTCATAGAAGGCGTTGATCAGACGCACCAACGCGCCTTCTCCGCCTGCCCAGTCGTAGAGGCTGCTCACGGCAGGATCGTAGTGACGTTTGCGCAGGTCGCCAGGATGTTGCTGGCGATGCACCTCGCGCCGTGCTCAGACTTCGTGCCGGTCGACGGCGAGCGCGCCGATGACGGTCTGCACCCTGCGAGCGAGCGCATAGTCGGAGAAGGCGATCCAGCCAAAGCCGTCCGAGCCGACGAGCATGCCGACGCCGAGGAACAGCACGAGCCCGGGTATGCGAAGTCGTCGCGCTACCAGGGAGGCGAGCACGCCGCACCCGAGCAGGGCGCCGGCGACGAGGATCAGCTGGGCATCGGCCACAAGCGAACGATCTCACGCGCCCGCGGCGCGCCCGCGTTCGTCGGCGACGAGCATGACGACGAACAGAGCGACGAGCGCGATCACCTGCAATGCGGCCCCGAGCTCGCTGCCGATCGGGATCGTCGCGAGCGCGATCAGCGCGATCACGGTGCGCCCGCGCTGCCCGGCGAGCGCGAGCGTGCGCCGGAACAGCGCCTCGCCGAGAAGGAACACACATGCGCCGGCCCCCAGTGCGAACGCTTGCGCCTGCGGCAGCGTTGCGAACGCATGGCCGGTGACCGTCTTCAGCGCGAACGCGATCGCGATGATGCCGAGCAGGATCGGCAGGTGCCAGTAGCCGTAGGCGTCTATTGCCAGTTGCGGCCTGCGCTCCACTGGCGCCGCGCCGATCGCCCGTTGGGCTGAGTCGTCATCGAAGCCGAAGTAGGACCACCACAGGCAGGCGCTCAGTGCCAGCCCGAGGATTGCCGCCGCGAGGAGCTCGGCGCGGACGGGTAGCCCGGCGGCGCCGATTCCGACGGCGACCACGGACTCTCCTATTGCCACGAGTACGACCAAGCCGTGGCGCTCGACGAAGTGCGTTGGCTCGATCACGAAGCCGGAGTCGTCGATCAGCTTCGGTGAGATCCACTCGAGCGCGAACGCAGCTGCCCACAGCACGTACTGGAGCGTGCCCCCGGCTATGCCCCCGGCGAGCACGAGCAGCGAGGTGGAGAAGTTGAACGGCAGCAGGCCGAGGATCGCCCTGGCAACGCCGAGCCCGGAGGAGCGCGCGAACATCGCCATGTGGATGACGACGACGGCGACATACGCCGCCCCGAACGCCGCGCCGCTGCCGGAGAACGCGTGCGGGATCGCGAGCGCGACGACGAAGAAGCCGGCCATGCCCCCGAGCAGTGTCAACCGCCGCGTGAGCCGGTCGAGGGCGACCGAGTTGGTCAGCCACGCATAGCCGCCGTACATCCAATAGATCACCCCGAGCATCAGCGCGACCTGCAGCAGCCCCTTCCAGCTGGGCGTGTGCACGAGCACGCTCGTGAGCTGCGTGATCGTGAACACGAACACCAGATCGAAGAACAGCTCCAGCGAGGAGACGCCCCGGGCCGGTTCGGGCGATGCGGGGGTTGCGCTCATCGGCGGATCATCGCGCCCGAGCGCCCCTCACCCGCGCCGGGTCGTGCTCGCTCAGGAGAACGCCAGGGCGGCGGCTGCGACGATCTCCTCGCGCGGCACGTCGCGGAGGTGCTCATCGACGTTCCAGCGGTGGCCGAACGGATCGTCCAGCTGGCCGTGACGGTCTCCCCAAAAAGTATCCGCGGGCGCCTGACTGACGGTGGCGCCGGCGGCGACCGCCCGCGCGAACACGGCATCCGCGTCGGGCACCTCGAGCGCGAGCACCACCGCGGTCCCGCCGATCGTCGGTGGCGCGAGCACACCCATCTCGGGGAACTCGTCGGCGACGTGGATGATCCCGCCGGCGATACGCAGCTGCACCGACATCAGCCGCCCGTCGGGCACGGGGATGCGCTCGAGCTCCTCGGCTGCGAAGGCCTTTCGGTAGAAGGCGGCAGCACGGTCTGCACCCTGGACGACGATGTGCGCGCTGATCGGCATCGGGCGAAGATACACGTGGTCAAGCGACCTGTCCAAGAGCTCGACCTATCATTGCCGCGTGGAGGATCGTTTCTCGCTCGTCCGCTTCGTCCTCGCCCCAGGACGAGCGCGGTACCTACGCGCGCGCCATCTCGGAGCTGCGCGCAGGTCGCAAGCGCAGCCACTGGATGTGGTTCGTATTCCCGCAGCTCGCAGGTCTTGGTCACAGTGAGATGTCGAGGGTGTACGCGATCGCCTCACCAACGGAGGCGCGTGCGTATCTGTGTCATCCGGTCCTCGGGCGGCGTTTGATCGAGTGCGCGCAGATCCTCACCGACCTCTCGAACCTGACGGCCGAGTCGATCTTCGGCGCCACGGATGCGACCAAGCTGCGCTCGTCGATGACGCTGTTCGCAGCCGCAGCCGCAGCCGCAGCCGCGACCGCTGACGACGACGCCGCAGCGCGTCTGTTCAAGGGCGTGCTCGCGGACTACTTCGACGGTGACCCCGACCCGGCAACCGCAGCTCGGCTCGTGCGGGCATGATTCAGGGCCGAAGGTGGCGTCTCGCCCGAGCGTCGTGTTGCGGGCCGCTCGCCCCGCCTGAGCGACCGCTCAGCTCTGCTCGCCGACCCACGCGAGGATCGCTCGCGACGGAGTCAGGACGCGGCCGTCGGCAAGCTTGAGCGCGGGCAGTTTTGTGGTCCCCGTCTGCTCGCGCAGCTGCTCGCGCGAGCCTTTGCGCAGGAACGGGATCGGGCTGCCGTGGGCGGCCACGACCTTCTCGTACT
>JBBSDZ010000124.1:0-5006 GCA_038240205.1 Solirubrobacterales bacterium
AAGTGCTCGCCCATGCCGGCGCGCGGGCGGATCGCGATGATGCCGCCGGAGAGGCCCTTACCGGCGTAGTCGTTGGCGTCGCCGTCGAGCGTGAACGTCACGCCTGGTGCCAGCCAGCCGCCGAAGCTCTGCCCGGCTGAGCCTTCGAAGTCGACGACGATCGAGCTCTCGGGCAGCCCCTCGGCGCCGTGCTCGCGCGCGATGTGGCTGGAGAGGATGCCGCCGACGCAACGGTTGCGGTTGCGGATCGGCATCTTCAGCTGCACGCGCCCGTCGGCGATCGCGGGGGTGCTGCGCTCGCGCAGGGCGGGCTCGGCCTGCTCGATGAGCTCCCAGTCGAGCGCGTCCTCGAGCACGGCCGGCGGCGGCACGACCTGGTGACGCGGCGTGTCCTCGGGCAGCTCGATGTGGGTGAGGATGTGGGTGAGGTCGACGCCGCGCGCCTTCCAGTGGTCCACCGCCTCGCGCACGGACAGCAGGTCGACGCGGCCGATCGCCTCGTTGAGCCTGCGGATGCCGAGCGAGGCGAGGATCTCGCGCACTTCCTCTGCGACGAAGAAGAAGAAGTTGACGACGTGCTCGGGGGTGCCCTTGAAGCGCTTGCGCAGCTCAGGGTCCTGCGTGGCGATGCCGACAGGGCAAGTGTTCAGGTGGCAGGCGCGCATCATGATGCAGCCGGTGGCGATCAGCGGGGCTGTCGAGAAGCCCATCTCGTCAGCGCCGAGCATCGCGGCGATGACGACATCGCGCCCAGTCTTCAGCTGGCCGTCGGTCTGAACCTTGATGCGCGAGCGCAGGTCGTTGAGCAGCAGCGTCTGCTGCGTCTCGGCGAGGCCGATCTCCCAGGGAATGCCGGCTGACTGGATCGAGGACAGCGGCGAGGCGCCGGTGCCGCCGTCGTGGCCGGCGATCAGTACGCGATCGGCGTTCGCCTTGGAGACGCCGGCGGCGACGGTGCCGACGCCGACCTCGGAGACGAGCTTTACGGAGACCTCCGCTTTGGGGTTGCCGCAGCGCAGGTCGTAGATCAGCTGCTTGAGGTCCTCGATCGAGTAGATGTCGTGATGCGGCGGCGGCGAGATCAGCCCGACGCCCGGCATCGTGTGGCGAATCGAGCCGATGTAGGAGTCGACCTTGTGGCCTGGCAGCTGGCCGCCCTCGCCGGGCTTGGCGCCCTGGGCCATCTTGATCTGAAGCTCGTCGGCGTTGACGAGGTAGTGGATCGTCACGCCGAAGCGCCCGGAGGCGACCTGCTTGATCGCCGAGCGGCGGCGGTCGCCGTTGGCGTCGGGCTCGAAGCGCGCCGGGTCCTCGCCGCCCTCGCCCGTGTTCGAGCGCCCGCCGAGGCGGTTCATGGCGATCGCGAGCGTCTCGTGCGCCTCGCGCGAGATCGAGCCGAGGCTCATGGCGCCGGTGCAGAAGCGCTTGACGATCTCGCTCGCCGGCTCGACCTCCTCGAGCGGGATCGCGCGCGAGCCCTCCGCAGCGCCGCCGGGGCCGATCTGCAGGAGGCCGCGCAGCGTCGCCTTGCGCGCGGCGTCCTCGTTGATCGCCTGCGCATACTCGCGGTACTTCTCGAACGCGGCGCTGCCGCGGACGGCCTCGTGCGCCTGCCCATCGCCGGCGAGCGCGGCGCCGACGTCGCCGTTGGCCGAGCGCACGGCGTGCTGGACGAGCGCGATCGTCTCCGGGTTCCACTGGTGATGCTCGCCGTCGCGCCGCCACGCATAGACACCGCCGACGGGCAGCAGCTCGTCGTGCGGTACCGGGTAGGCGCGCGCGTGGCGCTCGAGCGCCTCGGCGGCGAGCACGTCGAGGCCGATGCCGCCGATGCGAGAGGCGGTGCCGGTGAAGTGTGCGTCGATCAGCTCGCGCTCGAGGCCGACGGCCTCGAAGATCTGCGCCCCGCAGTAGGACTGGATCGTCGAGATGCCCATCTTGGAGATCGTCTTCAGAAGCGCTTTGCCGAGCGCTTTGACGACGTTCTCGGCGGCTTCGACGGGGCCGATCGCGACCTCGCTTCCGTCCGGGCCGATGCGGCTGATGGCGCGCTTGTTGAGCACCTCGTCGTCGAGCGTCTCGAGCATCAGGTAGGGGTTGATCGCGGTCGCGCCGTAGCCGATGAGCGTCGCGAAGTGGTGCACCTCGCGCGGCTCGCCGGACTCGAGGATGATGCCGGCGCGCAGGCGTGTTCCTTCGCGGACGAGATGGTGGTGCACGGCGGCGACGGCGAGCAGCGAGGGCACGGGCACGCGACGCGGCCCGACGAGGCGGTCGGAGAGGACGATGATGTTGACGCGTTCCTCGATCGCCTCCTGGGCTTCGCGGCAGATGCGCGCGAGCGCCTCCTTCATGCCGGCGGCACCCAGCTCGTGCGAGAAGGTCATGTTGATGGTGCGCGCGGCGAACTCCTCGTGCGATACGTGCCTGAGCGTCTCCAGCTCGCGGTTGAGCAGGATCGGCTGGTCGAGCACGAGCTTGTGCGCGTGCTCGGGCGTCTCGGCAAACAGGTTGAGCTCGGTGCCAAGCGTCTGCGCGAGGCTCATCACGATTTCCTCGCGAATCGGGTCGATCGGCGGGTTGGTCACCTGCGCGAAAAGCTGCTTGAAGTAGGAGAACAGCGGCGGCGCCTGCTCGGAGAGCACGGCGAGCGAGAGGTCGTTGCCCATCGAGCCGGTCGGCTCGGCGCCGTCGCGCGCCATCGGAGCGAGCAGCACGCGCAGGTCCTCCTGCGTGAAGCCAAACGCGCGCTGGCGGGCGCGCAGCGGCTGGTCTGAGATCGTCACCTGGTCAGAGGGCGGCAGCCGCGAGAACGGCACGGCGTTGCGTTCGTACCACTCGCCGTAGGGCTTACGCGTGGATACCTCGCGCTTGACCTCCTCGTCCTCGACGATGCGCCCGCGCTCGAGGTCGACGAGGAACAGCTTCCCCGGCTGCAGGCGCCCGAGGCGACGGATCTGCTCGGGCGGGATGTCGAGTAGCCCGATCTCCGAGCCGAGCACGACGTGCCCGTCGGTCGTCTCGACCCAGCGCCCCGGCCGCAAGCCGTTGCGGTCAAGCGTTGCGCCGACGACGCGGCCGTCGGTGAAGGCGACCGAGGCCGGCCCGTCCCACGGCTCCATCAAGCAGGAGTGGAAGGCATAGAAGCCCTTCAGCTCGCCCGGCAGGTCCTTGCGCTTGCGGTAGGCCTCGGGAATCATCATCATCGCCGCGTGCGGCAGCTCACGGCCGCCGAGCAGCAGTAGCTCGAGCACGTTGTCGAACGTCGCCGAGTCGGAGTTGCCGGGGCTGACGACGGGCAGGATCTTTGGCAGGTCCTCGCCGAACAGCTCGCTGCGCAGCTCGCTCTCGCGGGCTCGCATCCAGTTGACGTTGCCCTTTACCGTGTTGATCTCGCCGTTGTGGCAGATCACGCGGTAGGGGTGCGCGAGCTCCCAGCTCGGGAACGTGTTGGTGGAGAAGCGCGAGTGCACGAGCGCCAGCGCGCTCTTGGCGCGCTCGTCGCGCAGGTCGGGGTAGAACGCGGCCAGCTGGTAGCTGATCAGCATGCCCTTGTAGTTGATCGTGCGCGAGGAGCTCGAGCAGACATACAGCCCGGGATGCTCGGCGTTCAGCTCGCAGATGCGCCGGATCACGTAGAGCTTGCGCTCGAAGGCATCCTGGTCAGCGGCGTGCTCGGGCCCGGCGCCGACGAACAGCTGGCGAATCACCGGCCGGCAGGCGCCGGCGACCTCGCCGGTGTTCTCCGCCTCGATCGGGACGTCGCGCCAGCCGAGCACGTGCTGGCCCTCGGCGGCGACCGTCCGCTCGAGCAGCGCCTCCAGCCCCGCCCGCGCCGCCTCCTCGGTTGGCAGGAAGCACATCAGCACGCCGTAGGCGCCGGGAGCGGGAAGCTCGAATCCGGCGACCGCGCGCAGCAGCTCGTCGGGCATCTGCATGAGGATCCCGGCGCCGTCGCCGGTGCGCGGGTCGGCTCCGGAGGCGCCGCGGTGCTCGAGGTTCTCAAGCGCTGTGATCGCCCGCACGATGACCTCGTGCGTGGGCTGGTTGTCCAGGCGCGCGACCATGCCGACGCCGCACGCGTCGTGCTCGTAGCTGGGGTCGTAGAGTCCGACGGCCTTTGGCGGCTGCTTGTTGTGCAAGTTCATGGAAGTGCTCCCTTGGGCGGTGCATCCCGCTCGATGGACACACCCCGTACGGGCACACCCACCGCGCGCGGGCAGGCGGGCACCTGAGGCGGAACGGCAAAGCGTAGCAGCGCGGCGGCGACGAAACTAGCCGCGCGAAGGGTGCTCAGAGAGGGGTCGCGGGGCTCTCCTGAGCGGGGTCCTCCCGCATCGTCTCGGCATCGCTCCACGAGCACAGCCCGGCGCGTCCGGGGCACGTCTCGCAGAGGCCTCGATGGGGGTTTTCACTTGGGATGAAGGATCGATTGCGTGCGCTGTTGATCCGCGCCGCGAGCCCGGATTCGAGGGCCTCTCGCTCCCCGGCGCCATACCGGGCGCCGACCCATTCGCCCGGCCGCCCCAGGAACCAGTGCACGACCTCGACAGCCGCTGCTCCGTCGCGCAGGACGGCGAGCGCGTAGAGCAGGCGCTGTGCGCCATAGTCGCGCTCGACGAGGGCCTCGAGGTCGATGTCCAGCCCGACGCGATCGGTCTTGTAGTCGACCACGAGCGCGGTCGCGTCAGACTCGCTCGCGAGCACGTCGATGAAGCCGCTGACGAGCGGCTCGTGCGGGCCGAGCGAGAACGCGAACGGGTGCTCGCGGCGCAGCTTCGAGGCCACGGCGAGGCGCGCCACCGGTCCTCCGGGCGGCGCTGGAGCGAGCGCGGCGGCGATCAGCGCCAGCGCCTCCTCACCATCGGCTCGCGAGATCCGCAGGCCGAGCTCGGCGGCGGCCGCGGCCAGCTGCTCGGGCGACGGCGGCAGCGGCCGGGAGAAGTCGACAGCCTCGAACAGGCGGTGCACGAGCGTCCCGCGTGCGCGCGCCTCCATTCCCTCCC
>JBBSDZ010000125.1:0-4947 GCA_038240205.1 Solirubrobacterales bacterium
ACTCTCTCAGGTCAGGTAGAAGTACAGCGCGTAGAGCAGATCGACCGCCGGGCTGGAGGTGTGGACGGTCACCTCCGGCGGCACCATCAGCAGCGACTCGGAGTAGTTGAAGATGATCTTCACGCCCGCCGCTACGAGCTCGTCGGCGAGGCCCTGCGCAGCGGCCGTCGGCACGGCGAGCACGCCGACGACGATGTCCTCGTCCTCGACGACCTGGCGCAGCTCACCGGTGTGGCGAACGACCTGGTTGCCGACGTTCGTGCCGACGACGTCCCCGTCTACGTCGAGGATCGCCACCACGCGGAAGCCGTGGTCGGCGAAGATGTCAGAGGAGGCGATCGCCTGGCCGAGATGCCCAGCGCCGAGTAGCGCGATGTTGTGCTGGCCGGCCGTGCGCAGGATCTTGCGGATCTGCGACACGAGCGCCTCGACGTTGTAGCCGACGCCGCGCTTGCCGAACTTGCCGAAGCCCGACAGGTCGCGGCGAATCTGCGTCGAGTTGACGTGCGTGTAGTCGGAGAGCTCCTGCGAGGAGATCGTCTCCTTGCCCATCTTCTTGGCCTGCGTGAGCACCTGCAAGTAGCGCGAGAGACGTGCCGCCACCCCCAGCGAGAGGCGCTCGCTGGAGAGCACCGGGGGGTCCGGCTGGGACTCACGCGCACGCGTCGTTGCTTCTCCGTAGGTCATGTTCGTGACTCTAGACGCTCTCGCAGGAGCGGCTCGTCGATGAAGTAGTCGAACAGCTCCTCGCCGTCCAGCGCAATCACCGGGACGCGCTCGAAGTAGGCGCGCTGCAGCGCCTCGTCCTCATCGATGTCGCGCTCTTGCAGCGAGAAACCGAGCTCCCGTTGCAATCCGCGCAGCGCCTGCATGGCCTCGGCGCAGAGGTGGCAGTCCGGCCGTGAGTACACCGTGATCGTGCTCATCGCGTGGCTTCGCCTGTCGCGTAGGCGTCGAGCGAGAGATAGTGGGGATAGGCGATCTGGTCGCAGTAGCGCGCGGCGCTGGCGATCATCGCCGCGTTGTCCGTGCACAGGACGCGCGGCGGCACGTGCAGCTCGACCCCGAGCTTCGCCAGACGCTCGCGCAGCGCGCCGTTGGCTGCCACGCCGCCACCAACCGCGAGACGCTCCATGCCCGTGCGCTGCAGCCCCCGCTCGGCACGCTCGATCAGGCTGTCGACGATCGCCGCCTGGAATGAGGCCGCCAGGTCGGCCGCCTGCTCGCGCGCCTGCGCAGCGGAGAGCTCGCGCAGGCGGTACAGCAGTGCCGTCTTCAGCCCGGCGAAGGAGAAGTCCAGGCCCTGCGCAAAGGCCTGGCGCTGTGCGCCTCGCCCGCCTCGCGCCCGCTCGCCGCGCGAACCCGGGAACGCGAACGCGCTCGGGTCGCCGCCGCTTGCCAGTCGCTCCAGCGCAGCCCCTCCGGGGTAGCCGAGCCCGAGCATTCTCGCGCCCTTGTCAAACGCCTCGCCCGCGGCATCGTCGAGCGTACGCCCGAGCACCTCGAAGCCGTCGTGCTCCCGTACGTGCACGAGCAGCGTGTGCCCACCGCTGGCGATCAGGCACAAGAACGGCGGCTCGAATCCGGTGGGCGCGGCCGAGTCCTCTGCGGCCCTGAGGAAGTTGGCGGCGACGTGTCCCTGCAGGTGGTCGACCGCCGCGAACGGGAGCTCCCTGGCCGCCGCCAGCCCCTTGGCCGTCGAGAGGCCGACCAGCAGCGCGCCGACCAGGCCGGGGCCCTGCGTTGCGGCCACCAGTCGCACGTCGCCGAGCCCGATCGAGGCGCTGCTGAGGGCGCGCTCGACGATTGCGTTGACGTGCTCCAGGTGCTGGCGCGAGGCGATCTCCGGGACGACGCCGCCGAACTCCTCGTGCGCGAGCTGGGAGGAGATCACGTTGGCGCGGATGCTTCCGTCCGCATCGATCACCGCTGCGCAAGTATCGTCGCAGCTGGTCTCCAGTGCGAGGATGCTCATACCGGCCCGGGGTTGGGAACGTCCTCGAGCGACCCGAGCCGCGTCGCCGGCGTGCGCCACATCACCAGCGCGTCCTCGCCGTTGTCCTGGTAGTAGCGCCTGCGCGTGCCCGCAGCGCGGAAGCCCTCGCGCTCGTAGAGATGGATCGCGACGGCGTTCGAGCGCCGCACCTCCAGCGTAAAGCGCGCATGCGGATCCGCGACCGTCTCATACAGCTCAGCGAGCAGCCGCGAGGCCAGTCCCATGCGCTGGCGGTCGAGATCGACGGCGACGTTCATCACGTGCCAGACCGTGTCGTAGCGCGAGCAAATCAGATACGCCACCAGCCGCTCCTGCTCGGGAGATCCACCAGTCCCATCCACGCGCCCGCGCTCGGTCGCCGCCAGGCAGATGCCCGTCTGCTTGGAGAGCTCGAGCACGAACATCGCCAACGACCACGGGGTCGGGAACACGCGCCGCTCGACAGACAGCACTTCCGGGAGATCGGGATAGGAGAGCGGGCGGATCCGGACCCGCTCGGACAGATCCTCGCCGCGCAGCTCGGGCTGAGTGAATTCGCTCATGCCGCCGCCGCGCTCCCGCCGGCCGGGACACGCTCGCGCGCCAACGCCGCATCGGGCGAGCGGCGATAGTCGGGTATGACGGCCTCATAGGACCTTGGCGCGGCGACCGTCGTCCCGAGCTCGCAGACAGCGGCGCCGTCGATGCGGTGAAGCGGTGAGTCCTTCGGCGCCACCTCGGCTCCCGAGGCCTCCAGCTGCTCGCGGAAGTGCAGCGCGCCGTCGCCGACGGCGAGCCAGCGCTGGCCCGGTGCTGCGCCGTCACGATCGATCGCCTCGACGATGCCCGCAAGCGCCTCGACGGTGAGCGGGCGCGGGAACGCGAGCTCCCCCTCCATTTGCTGGGAACCGTCGCCGCGCTCGCCTGCGAAGTCCGCGCCCGCGGCATACGCGGCTGCGAACGCCTCGCCCCGCCGCGCGTCGATGACGGCGATCACCGGGCGCGGGGTGCCGTCGGGCGCACTTGCCGCAAGCGCGAGCGCGCGCAGGCTCGATACCCCCACCAGCTCGACTTCGAGCGACTGCGCAAGGGCGCGGGCGCTCGAGATCCCCACGCGCAAGCCGGTGAAGCGCCCGGGACCGATGCCGACGGCAATCCGCTGAATGTCGCTCCACCCGAGTCCAGCCTTGCCGAGCAGCTCGTCGGCCATCCCGAGGAGGCGCGTGGCGTGGCCCGGATGCTCCCCAGGTGCAGGATCGTCGCGCGCGCTCAGCGTCTCGCCGGCGGCAGTGCGCAGGGCGACAGCTGTGCAGTGGGTGGCCGTGTCGAGCCCGAGCACGATCATCGCTGCAGTACCTCTATCCGCCGCAGATCCTCGCCGCGATGTGCGAGCGAGACCTGCACGCGAGCGCGCGAGAGCTCCTGCTCGGCCTCGCCCGGCCACTCGACGAACGCGATCCTCCCCTCCCCGAAGTAGTCGGCCAACAGCTCGGGGTCCTCGTGCTCCAGGCCCGCCAGCCGGTAGAGATCCAGGTGCGAGACGACCAGCTCGCCCTTGGTCCGGTAGCGGTGGCCGATGCTGAAGCTCGGGCTCGTCACCGGGTCGGTGACACCGAGGGCGCGCGCCGCGCCGCGCACGAGCGTCGTCTTGCCCGAGCCGAGCTCCCCGCGCACGAGCACGACATCGCCCGCAGTCAAGCCTCGCGCGAGCTCCGCCCCAAGCGATTCGGTCTCAGCGGGGTCCGACGTGTCGACGATGCGCACGGCCACGACGAGACTGTAGAGCCCAGCGCCCTTTGCCCGTTAACGCAACCGGCCCGCGGGAGAAAGGTCGCGGGCCGGCTGCACTTCTGGAGGGATGGAGACATGGTCTGTATCGGCAAGGACTGAAACCGACTTTAGACCAAGGCAGGAAAATCTTCGACAGATTCCAAAAATCCCCTCTTTGCAGGGGACACCTGGCAACAAATCGTCCAGAAAGTGTCTAGAACAGCCCGAGCTGGTCGACCTCGCTCGTCTGCTCCTCGCCGGCTGCTGTGGCCTGCCTGGCCGCAGCCGGGCTCGTGGCCAGGTCTGTCGGCGTGGGCTCGGCAAGCTCGCCAGCCGCGATCTCCGGTGGCGGCTGCTCGGGCGCGCCCATCGCGAGCAGCTCAGGCAAGCGCGCGAAGTCCTCGCGCAGCGTCTCGAGCATCCGCGGCGTATAGAGGGCCGCCGCCGGGTGGAAGATCGGGTACAGCCGCACCGCGCGCCGGCCGAGCGTGAGCACCTCCGGCCGGCCGTGCAGCCGGGTGATCCCGGTCGGGTCGCCGCGCAGCAGCTTCGTTGAGAAGTTGCCGAGCGTGCAGATCACCGTCGGCTGGATCAGCTCGACCTGGCGCAGCAGGTAGTCCTGGCAGTTCTCGATCTCGATCGGAAGCGGATCGCGGTTGCCCGGGGGGCGGCAGTTGTGCACGACCCCGCCGGAGGTCACGAAGTTATGCGTCTCCTCGACATCCAAGCAGAAGAAGGTCGTATCGGCCCGTTTCTGATCCGTGACGTCTTCAACCTCGACTTGGTCATAGAGGACGGTAGTTGGCCCCGCCGCGTACATGTTCTTGTCAAACGGAATCCGGGTCTCGATCTCGGGGTTCAGCTTGTAGCGCATCGAAGGCGGGATATACGGAGCGATCAATTCGCAGAGACTCTCCGTGGTCGGCACATCGAAATAGAGCCTCGATCGTGATGCCTTCGACGGCAATCCCAGTCGCTGCAACGCCAGGATCAGCACCTGTAGGTCCGCACTCGAAAACGAGTTCGTGGCGATCTCGGCGAGCGGCCTCCTACCTCCCTGACGAATGCGCGTGTGACCGTCGTCCATGAACCAAATAGCCAGCATGCGCGGGTTGAGCTGGTCAGCAAGCCATGCCGGAACGACCTTTCGCGGCCTGTAGAAATCGGAGCGGAGCACTCGCAGCGCCCTGTGCGCCCGAGTC
>JBBSDZ010000126.1:0-4902 GCA_038240205.1 Solirubrobacterales bacterium
CGCCGCCGCCAGCGCCAGCAGCGCCGCACCTCGTGCTCGCGTCAGGCGGCGCCCGCCCCGGCCTGGACGCGATCCGCCATCCCCTCCCGGACGACGCGGCGCACGCCCGCGCGGCGGGGCGCCAAGCGGGGCCGCCGCTGCGCCCCCAGCGCCCGCCTGCGCGAGCGCCTGCACGCGCGCCGAGCGATACGGCCCGCCCGTGAGCGCCTGCGCCTGCACAGGCGGCGGATCCTCGACGTGCCACGCGGGCGGCTCGGGCGGCTCGGGTGCGAGCTCGTCGTTCGGGTAGCGCTCTGGCTCAGGGTCGGGGTGTTCGGCCGCGGCGTCATGCGCCAGCTCCGGGGCCGGTTTCAGCTCGGCCTCGCCGGCAGCCTCAGGCGGGTCAATCTCAGCCCCAGGCGCGAGCGGCTCCCGGTACGCAGGCTCGCCTGAAGCGGCCGGCGCCGCCGAGGTGAGCTCTTCCTCGGGGAGCTCCACGGAGTAGGTCTCGGTCGCCGGCAGCTCGTGGCCAGTCGGCTCGCGAGCAGGCGCCTGCGCAGCGGCTGGCTCTGCGGCGGGCGGCTCCTCAGCAGACAGCCGCGCGTCGGGCAGATCGGCGAGGGGTGGCTCTGCGTCAGGCACACCGGGGGCCGGCGGCTCCGCTGCGAGCTGCTCCGGCGGAAGCGCCTCGAACGGGTCCGCCGGCGGCGGCTCCGCAGGACCGCCAGCGCCACGGGCGGCGCGTCGCTGTTCGCGCTCCAGACGGTCGCGCTCGCGCTCCTCCGCGGTGCGCTCATGGGCCGGGCGTGATCGATTGCCGCGAGACAAGAGCAGAGACCTTAGTGCGGCTGGGCCGTGAGCCAGCTCTCGAGCATGTGCGCGGCCGCGCGCGAGTCCTCGCTGCTGCTCGCCGGGCCGTCCAGGCGCTGGGCCATGCGCGTGGTGAAGCGCTCGTCGTGCATCTCAACGGGCACCTCCTCGCCCAGGCGCCGCGCCAGGCGTGCGGCGAACTCGCGCGTCTCGCGCGTCTGCTCGGTGTCCCCGCCACGCAGCGACAGCGGCAGCCCGACGACGACACGGGCGACCTCGCGCTCGTGCACGAGCTCCACGAGAGCGAGCATGCCGCGGCGGGTCCCTGGTCGCAGCACCGGCGCGATCGGCGTCACGATCGTGCCCGACGGATCGCACACCGCGCAGCCGCACCTCGCGCTGCCGTAGTCGAGCGCGAGCACGCGCATCAGCCCTGCAAGGCCGACGCGATCGCCTCGCGCGCGGCTGCCAGCGCCGAGTCGAGCTTCTCCGGGTCCCGGCCACCGGCCTGCGCGAGCGTGTCGCGACCGCCGCCGCCACCGCCGACGATCGCCGCGGCGGCCTTGACCACGGCGCCCGCCTTGACCCCACGCGCGACCAGCTCCGGCGCGACGCTCACCAGCAAATGCGCACGCCCCTCGACGCCGGCGCCGAGCACGATCGCCGCGCCCGCGAGCTTGCCCTTCAGTCGATCAGCCACGCCCAGAAGCGCCTTTGCATCGGCAACCTCGACGACGGCGCTCAGCACCTGCGCGCCGTCGACGTCCACGACGCGGCCCGAGAGCTCATCAAAATCGATCGTCCCGGCACCGCCACTCGCCTCGCCGGAGCTCTTGCGCGCTTTCTCGAGCTGCTTGCGCTCGCGCTCGCGCGTCCTGATCAGCTCCGGCGCGTCCTCCGGGCGCGTACGCAGCGCCGCCGCGACCTCACCGAGCAGGCGGTCGTGCGCGCGCAGCAGCTCGGCCGCAGCCGGACCGCTGACCGCTTCGATGCGCCGCACGTTCGCCGCGCTGGAGGTCTCGCTGAGGATGCGGAAGATTCCGATCTCGGCTGTCGAGCGCACGTGCGTGCCGCCGCACAGCTCGCGCGAGTAGTCGCCCTCCCCCACCTCGACCATGCGCACGACATCGCCGTACTTTTCCCCGAACAGCGCCATCGCGCCGAGCCGCTTGGCCTCCTCCAGAGTCGTCGTGATCGGGCGCAGCGGGTCGTTGCGCGCGACCCACTCGTTGACGCGGTCCTCGACGTCGCGCAGCTCCTCCTCGCTGAGACCCTGCCCGTGGCTGAAGTCGAAGCGCAGCTTGTCCGGGCCGACGTATGAGCCGGCCTGGCGCACGTGACTGCCGAGACGCTCGCGCAGTGCCGCCTGCAGCAGATGCGTAGCGGTGTGGTTGGCCTCCGTGGCGTGTCGCGCAGCGTGATCGACACTCGCAAGCACCTGCTCGCCGGGCTGCAGCGTGCCCTGCTCGAGCACGACCGACAGCGCCTGATCGTCACCCAGGCGAAACACCTCGCGCACGCTGGCGCGGCAATCGCCGTGCTCGCATTCGATCGTGCCGATGTCTGCCACCTGGCCTCCGCCGGCGGCGTAGAACGGCGACTCGGCGAGCTTCACCAGGTAGCCGCCGTCCTGCTCGGCCACGGCGCCGACCGTCGTGTGCTGGCGCTCGGTCTCATAGCCGGTGAAGCGCGTCTGGAAGTCGCTCTCGCCGGCGAACGCGCTCGCGCTCTCGCGCCCCGCGCCCGGCCCCTTTGCGGCGGCGTCCTTGGCGGCACCGCCCGCGCGACTGCGCGAGCGCTGCTGCTCCATCAGCGAGTCGAAGTCGCCCTCGATCGAGAGATCCTCCTCGCTCAGCAGCTCGCTCGTCATCTCGACCGGGAACCCGAAGGTGTCATGCAGCCGGAAGACCTCCGCCGCCGCGACCGTCGCGCGGTCCTGCTGGCGCGCCTGCTCGATCAGCTCGCGCAGCGTCTGCAGGCCCTGGGTGAGCGTGCGCCCAAAGCCCTCCTCCTCGGCCGCCAGCCAGGTATCGATCGCCGCTCGCTGCTCGTGGAGCTCCGGATAGATGCCGCCCATCAGCTCCTGCACGCGCTCGGCGTAGCGCGAGAGGAAGCCCTGCTGCAGCCCCAGCGCACGGCCCTGCTGGATCGCGCGGCGCATCACGCGGCGCAGCACGTAGCCGCGATCCTCGTTGGAGGGCACGACGCCGTCTGCGACGAGGAACGTCATCGCGCGCGAGTGGTCGGCGAGGATGCGAAGCGCGCGGTCGCGGGCGAAGTCCTCGCCGTAGCGGATGCCCGCGAGCTGCTCGCCGAGCTCGATCAGCGGCAGGAACTGGTCTGTCTCGAACACCGACGGCTTGTCCTGCAGGATCACGGCCATGCGGTTCAGGCCGAGGCCCGTGTCGATGTTGTTGGCCGGCAACGGCTCCAGGCCAGAGGCGTCCTGGTCGTACTGCATGAACACCAGGTTCCAGTACTCCAGGAAGCGCTCGTTCTCACCGCCCGGGAGATCGTCGGGCGAGCCACGCTCGACGCCGAGGTCGACGTACAGCTCCGAGCACGGCCCGCACGGCCCCACCGGACCGGCTTGCCAGAAGTTCTCAGAGCGCGGGCACGGCACGATGCGCTCGCGTGGCACGCCCAGCTCGAGCCAGTGCGAGATCGCCTCCTCGTCCGGGCCGAGACCGAGCTGCTCGTCGCCTTCGAACACTGTCACCCAGATGTCCTCGGCGGCCAGGCCGAAGCCTTCGCGCGAGAGCTCCCATGCGAACGCGATCGCCTCGGCCTTGAAGTAGTCGCCGAAGGAGAAGTTCCCGAGCATCTCGAAGAACGTCAGATGGCGCGCGGTGTTGCCGACGTTGTCGATGTCGACCGTGCGAAAGACCTTCTGGCAGCTCGTCAGGCGCGATGCGGGCGGCTGCTCCTGGCCGAGGAAGTAGGGCTTCAGCGGATGCATGCCGGCGACCGTGAGCAGCGCCGAGGGATCGTGTGCCGAGGGCACGAGCGAGGCCGAGGGGATGCGGCGATGCCCGCGCTCTGCAAAGAACGCCAGGTAGCGCTCGCGGATCTCATCAGTGGGAATCACGCGGTTGATCTTAGGTCGCGGTTGGGACACGGCGCCCCCGGGCGCGCGCGTTAGACAGAGATCGTGCCGTGGCCGACGACGACGTCACCCGCATACAGGCACGCGAGCTGGCCGGGTGCCGTGCGCTCGGCGGGCTCGGCCAGCGAGATGCTCGCGCGCTCGTGGCGTCCGGCGCCGAGGCGGCGTTCGATGCGACAGGGAAAGCGCCGCCCGTGCGAGCGCACGCGCACGCCGTCGACGCATGCTCCGTCGCGATGCAGCGTCAGCTCGCGCACCGGCAGGCTCTCGGCGAGCAACGCGCTGCGCGGGCCGACGGTGACCGTGTTGGCGTGAGTGTCCGTCTCCAGGACGTACAGCGGCTGCGGCGCGCCGATGCCGAGGCCGTGGCGCTGGCCGACCGTGTAGGAGTGCGCACCGCGGTGCTCGCCGAGCACGGCGCCATCGACGTCGAGGATCGGGCCGGGCCGCGCCTGCAAGCCGCCGTGGCGTGCGAGGAAGTCGCCGTGGCGCGTGCCCGCGAGAAAGCACAGGTCCTGGGAATCGGGCTTGCGCGCGACGGCGAGGCGCGCCTGCACGGCCAGCTCGCGCACCTGCGGCTTGTGCATGGAGCCGAGCGGGAAGCGCAGCCGCTCCAGGGACTCGGGTGAGAGCGCCGAGAGCACGTAGCTCTGGTCCTTGCCGACGTCGGCGGCCATCTGCAGCAGCCTGCCGTCCTTCACGCGCGCGTAGTGGCCGGTGGCGAGCGTCTCCGACCCGAGTCGCTCCCCGAGCTCGAGCATCGCATCCAGGCGCACGTTGCCGTTGCAGCGCACGCACGGGTTGGGCGTGAGCCCGGCGCCGTGGTCAGCCAGCCAGCCCTCGACGACGCCCGCGCGGAACTCGGCGCGCAGATCGATCGAGAGATGGGGCATCCCGAGGCCGTGGGCGAGCTCGCGCGCGCCGCGCACTGCCTGCGCGGAGCAGCAGCTCGCCTCGCCGTCGTTCTCCGGGTCCGACCACAGCTCGAGCGTCACAGCGACCGGATC
>JBBSDZ010000127.1:0-4787 GCA_038240205.1 Solirubrobacterales bacterium
AACAAGAAGGACGCCCAGGAGACCGTCGACGCGATGCTCGCCGACCTCGCGCCCTCCGCCAACGGCGACCGCCCGCAGCCGGCGCCTCGGACCGCCGCCGCGCGCCCGCAGCCAGCGCGCGGCGCTGCGGCCGCGCCCGGCGCTGCAGCCGCGCACGCTCCGAGCGATCCCGCTGCGCCCTCCGTCGAGGCACTGATGCGCGAGCGCCAGCCCCAGCTCGTCACATACACCGGCTGGGAAGCGATCGACCGCCACGAGCGCGCCCTCGGCGAGGCCGGCGGACGCCCGCGCGTCAAGCTCACCAACATCGACGAGATGCTGCGCATCGCCGCCGCTGAAGCGCCCGGCGAGTAGCGTCTGCACACCCTACTGTTCGCCTCGCCGCCGGCCGCGAATGTGCCAGACTGCCTGGCGCCGGGCCCCGTTAGCTCATCTGGTAGAGCGCCGGACTTTTAATCCGGTGGGGCGAGTTCGAGTCTCGCACGGGGCATCATCAGTCGAGTAGGACCTGCGCCCGTGGGCGCCTCTCAAAGGCCCCTGCGCCTGGCGGCGACTCCGCGGAGCCGACCAATCAGGGTCCGCTGCTGGAAGTCGCCGCGCAGGCGTTCGGCTGGCCGGCTGACCGGCTCTCTTACTCTGCCGCGGCGGGAGTCTCCTGCTCATCGCCGTCGGCCAGGATCCGGTAGAGGTCGCGGCGCGCCGTGTGCAACACGTCGCGCGCGCTCCCCATCTGTGCCCGGCTGCCCGTGCGCATCACCTGCGAGAAGGCGAACGCCACCTCGCGCATGAGCTTTGCCAGCTCGTGCGCCTCGTCGCTCACCTCACCGCTCATCTGCTCCCACGGCGCCGGCTTCTTTGCGTCGCGCTTCTCCACCTCCGCGCGCCCGTCGTCGGTCAGCGCGAACAGCTTGCGACCGTCCAGCTCGTCCGAGCGGATCAACCCCTCGTCCTCGAGCTGTGCGAGCGCCGGGTAGACCGAGCCTGGGCTCGGGCGCCAGACGCCGTCGCTGCGCTCCTCGACCTCCTGCATGATCTGGTAACCGTTGCGCGGCTCCTCCGCCAGCAGCAGCAGCGCCGCCGTGCGGATGTCGCCGCGACGCGCCTTGCGCCCGCGGCCTCGTGGGCCGCCGCCTCCGCCCGGGCCACCGAATGGAAAGCCGCCGAAGCCGCCCTCCGAGCCGTGACCAAAGCCGCGGTGGCGATGACGCCCGCGCCCGCCGCGAGGGCCGCCCGGGCCGCCGTGACTCTCGTCGCCGGCGTGGCTCATCGCGTGGCGCAATGCGCCAATTCCGGAGGGGTGATCGCCTTGGCAGCGCCCCTCCCCTGTTGTTGAATAGATCGCATTAGCGAACATATTGCTCTCCTATCGTGAGATATCTAAGACTGTCACGATATATCGTAGCACTATCGCCAGCGATGTCCGGGGACGTGCGAAAGCAGCAGGTTTCAGAGACTGCCAGGCGTCGGGCGGTCGGCCGGGGGCCTCAGTGGCGGAAGTGGCGAACGCCTGTCGCTACCATCGCGACGCCCGCCTGCTGCACGGCCGCGACGACGTCCTCGTCGCGCACCGAACCCGCCGGCTGGATGATCGCCGTGACGCCAGCGTCAATCGCCAGCTGCGGCCCGTCGGCGAACGGGAAGAACGCATCCGAGGCGAGCACCGCGCCAGAGAGCAGGTCCGGCTGCGCGGCCTGCGCCTTCTCAACGGCGATGCGCACCGCGTCGACGCGGCTCATCTGGCCGGCGCCGATGCCGATCGTGGCACTCGCCTGCGAGCCGTCGCCCGTGGCAATCACGATCGCGTTGGAACGCACGTGACGGCACACCTTCCACGCGAACAGCAGGCTCTCCCACTGCGCTTCCGTAGGCTGCTGCTCGGTCAGCACCGACATCTGCTCGCGCTTCTCAGTGACGACGTCGCGCGTCTGCACGAGCTGCCCGCCGATCACCGGCTTGCCTTCGACCTCGTGCGCCGGCTCCGGCCAGTGTGCGAGCTCGAGCAGGCGCACGTTCTTCTTCTCGCCGAGCACCTCCAGCGCGTCGAGCTCGAAGCCCGGCGCGAGCAGCACCTCGATGAACTGCTTCGACAGCTCCCGCGCGAACGCCTCGTCGACGCGGCGGTTGACGACGATCACGCCGCCGTAGGCGCTCTGTGGTTCGCACGCGAAAGCGCGTTCGTAGGCCGCTTGACCGGTGTCCGCGATCGCGCATCCGCACGGGTTGTTGTGCTTGACGATCGCGCACGCCGGGCCGGCGAAGTCCTCGACCAGCTCGCGCGCCGAGCTGAGGTCGAGCAGGTTGTTGAACGACAGCTCCTTGCCGTGCAACTGGCGCACGCCGTCGAGCAGGTGCGTCGGCGAGCCTGCGCGCGCGTAGAACGCCGCCGCCTGGTGCGGGTTCTCGCCATAGCGCAGGTCCGCGACCTTCTCGTAAGCGTCGCCCCACGTCGGCGGGAAGCCCTCGTAGGTGCGCTGCGCGAACCAGCTCGCGATCGCCGCGTCGTAGCGCGCCGTGCACGCGAACGCCTTCGCCGCCAGCCGTGTGCGCGTCTGCAGCGACAGCATCCCGCCGCTCTCGCGCAGCTCCTCGAGCACGCCGTCGTAGTCGTCCGGGTCGACCAGCACCGCCGCGAACTCGTTGTTCTTCGCCGCCGCGCGGATCATCGTCGGGCCGCCGATGTCGATGTTCTCGACGATCTCGCGCTCGCTCGCGTCGCCGCGCGCGAGCGTCTGCTCGAACGGATACAGGTTCACGCAGACCAGATCGACCTGCTCGATCTGCTGCGTCGCCGCCGCATCGAGGTGGTCGTCGTCGTCGCGCCGCGCCAGCAATCCCGCATACAGGCGCGGATGCAGCGTCTTCACACGCCCGTCCATCATCTCCGGGAAGCGCGTGAAATCCTCGATATTGCGCGCCGAGATGCCCGCACCGGCGAGCTCCCGCGCCGTGCCGCCGGTCGAGACGATCTCGACGCCCAGCTCCTCCAGCGCCTGCGCGAGCTCGGCGATTCCGCGCTTGTCCGAGACCGACAGCAGGGCCCTGCGGACCCGCACCTCGCCCGGCGCCGCACGCTCGATTCCGCCGTCGCGGGCCGCCTGGATCTCGTCCTTGGAGAGCATTCCCACAGCCTATCCCTCGCTTCTGATGCGTCGCGGATTCGCCGCGTCCGGGCGCAGCGCTCCACGCGCGATGAGCCGCACAGCCTGCGGTAGCAGCTCGTGCTCGAGCGGGCGCAATGCGCTCAGCACCTGATCCTGATCGCGCGCGTCAGGCAGCTCGACCGCCCGCTGCAGGATGACCGGGCCGGTGTCGACGCCATCGTCGACGAAGTGAACCGTCACGCCGAACACCTGCACGCCGTAGTCGAGCGCTTGGCCGATCGCGCCGATCCCCGGGAACGCCGGCAGCAACGACGGGTGCACGTTGATGACCCCCCCAGCGAAGCGCTCCAAGAACGGCGCGCCGAGCAGCTCCATGTATCCCGCGAGCACGATCAACCTCGCTCCCTGTTGCTGCAGCCAGTCCGCCAGCGCGCCGTCGCGCTCGTGGCGGTCAGAGTATCCGGCGCGCGCGAACACGGCGCTCGGGACGCCCGCCGCCTCGGCCCGCGCGAGCGCCTTCGCCTCCGCTGTGTTCGAGGCCACCGCGACCACCTGCGCCTCGTCGCCGTGAACGGTGTCGAGCAAAGCCTGCAGGTTCGTGCCGGCGCCTGACACGAGCACGGCGATCGGGAGCTGCTCAGGCACGGGGCGCACGATAGCTGCGCCGGCGCGGTCGCGATCGGCTTCCGGTCCGCCGGTTCGCGCTGTGAGCATGCTCACACTTGCTAAAGGGCTGAGCGCCTTGAATCGATAGTGAGGTTTGGAGGGGGTGCCCTGCAACGAAAGGACACTCCAATGCTCACAGCCATCCTCATCACGCTTGTCATAGTCGCCGCCCTGGGCTATGCCCTCGGCTGCGGCCGCCGTGGTGGTTCGATCCTGCACCGCCCGTACAACAACCGCTACAACGACGCGTCAGGCGCGCGCCAGGACAACCTCGGCTGACAACCTCGGCTAGATTTCCGCTCATCACAGGTCCTCCGCGGGGGAGGACCGGTCGCCAAGGGGGCCACGATGGGCACGCAGCTTCGCCGGACAGCAAGCCTCACAGTTCTCGTCCTGCTGCTCGGCGCGGCCTTCGCGCTCGCTGCGGGCGCAAAGAAGGGCGCGACATATGTCGGCGCGACCGCCCGCAGCAAAGAGCCGATCGCGCTGAAGGTCTCCCACGACGGCAAGACGGTCACCGCCAGCGCCCAAGTCGCGCCGCTGTACTGCGAAGGCGGCGGTGGCGGCACGCGCCAGCTGACAAAGCCGGCGACGATCGGCAAAGACGGCAGCTTCAAGGCCGTCATCACCTATGAATTCACCCCGACTCACCAGAAGGTGACCAAGCTCTACGTCAGCGGCAAGTTCTCCGGCAAGACAGTCAAGGGCAGGGCGCGCTCGGAATACGGTCTCGTGAGTGCCGAAGCCCGCGCCAACCTCGCCCAGTGCAACGGCAGCACGACCTTCTCCGCCACGACCAAATAGCAGGGACCTGGGTCGCGGTAGCCACGGCGGTGACGGTCCGCTCGCCGTCGCCGCGGCGCAGCGGGCGCCGCGGGCGCTCAGGCCTTGATCAGCGGGAGGATCTGGTCCTCCTCGAGCGAGTACTTGCCGGCCGCGTCGTCGCTGCCGCTGAGCGGGTACTCGCCGGTGAAGCACGCGTCGCAGTGCGTGGCGCGCTCGCCGCGCACCGCCTCGTAG
>JBBSDZ010000128.1:0-4743 GCA_038240205.1 Solirubrobacterales bacterium
CACGTAGATCAGCCTCCGCCCGGCCGGGCCGAGCCGCTCGTCCAAGCGCTCACAGAGGGCGCCGACCTCGGAGCGCCCCTGCGCATCGGCCGGGAGCAGGCGCTGCTCGGCCGGCGTGCGCTCGTCGACCCAGGCGATGATCTCCCGTGACTCTCCGATCGCTCCATCCGGCGTCACCAGCACCGGCACCGTGATCCCGCCCCCCGCACGCCGCGCCGCGATCTGGTGGATGCCCTGGACGTGGCGCTCCTCGCGGTAGGGCATCGCCGCGCGCTCGAGCGCCCAGCGCGCCTTCTCGCAGTAGTGGCTGATCGGAATCGTGACCAGTCGCAGCACCGCTCGGAGTATGACCTCTGCTCGCGCTCGTCATCGGCATGGCGATGCGAATCGGCAGCGACCGGCGACGCGGGCCGGGCGATCGCGCGCCCCGCCCGCCTGACACTCGGCGGGCAGCGTTCCTACCCTGTATGGGTGGCGATCACCGATGTCTTCGCGAGCATTCCTGTCGCCGATCGCGATGCGGCCGCTGCCTGGTACGAGCGGCTGGTCGGGCACGCGCCCGATCTGATCCCCAACGCCGAGGAGGCCGCCTGGAAGCTCGGCGAGTCCGCCTGGATCTATCTGATCGAGGATGCCGAGCGCATCGGCTCGGCGCTGCACACGCTGCTCGTCGATGACCTGGATGGCTTCCTGGCGGAACTGAGCGAGCGCGGCATCGCCTTCGGAGCCGTCGAGACGATCCCGGCAGCCGTGCGGCGCACGATCGTCTCCGACCCCGACGGCAATCGCATCCAGATCGCCCAGCCTCTCACAGGGGCCTGAGTCGGCTTAGCCGGGTCGCCGGCACGGGCTCCCGGAAGTAGCATTGCGGTGCGGGCGGGACCCGCTCGCACGATGTCGCCGAGTGCGTCGCGTCGCGTCGCAGAGGAGGAAGGTCGATGGAGAGCGGTCAGAGCTCGCAGGCTGAGAGCGCCACGGCGGCGGTGCACGCGATCCACAAGGCGCGCCCCGGCGAAGTGGACGCGCTCGCGCGTACGCTCGCTCGCGCCTTCTACGAGGACCCGGTCGTCTCGTGGTTGCTGCCCGACGATTCGCGGCGCCTGCTCGCCTCCGAACGCGGCTTTCGCACATTTCTGCGCCGCCTCTGGCTACGGCACGAGGAGACCTACGTAGCGCAGGACGCGAGCGGCGTCTGCGTGTGGGAGCCGCCAGGAACGTGGAAGGTTGGGCTCGGTGCTCAGCTGGCGCTCGTCCCGGCGCTCGTGCGCGTGTACGGGCGCGGCTTGCCTCGGCTGCTCGCGGCGATCGCGAAGCTGGAGAAGGAGCACCCACGCCCGCCACACTGGTACCTGCCGTTCGTCGGCGTCGAGCCGGAGCGCCAGGGACGCGGGATCGGATCGGCAGTGATGCGCCCGATCCTCGATCGCTGCGACGCGGAGGGCATGGCCGCGTACCTGGAGGCATCGGCTCCCGGCAATCGCGCCCTATACGAACGCCTCGGCTTCGAGGTCACCGAGGAGCTGACGCTCGGACGCGGCGCACCGCCGATCTGGCGCATGTGGAGGCAGAGCTGACCCCGCTCGGCCCTGTCGTTCGGGCCGCGACGGCGGCGGACGCCGAGAGCATCGGGCGGCTGCTGCACGACTTCAACACGGAGTTCAGTGAGCCGACGCCCACACCGGAGCGCCTGGCCGCACGCATCGAGGAGCTGCTGCACGAAGGGCAGACGGCCGTGCTGCTCTCCGGGGAGGGCCCGCATGGCCTCGCTGTGCTGCGCTTCCGCCCTGCGATCTGGTCGCAGGGCCTCGAGTGCTACTTGGCGGAGCTCTACGTGGTGCCGTCGATGCGGGGCAACGGCCTGGGGCGCGCGCTGATGGATGCTGCGATCGAGCACGCGCGTGGTCGCGGCGCCGACTACATGGATCTCGGCACCGGCGAGGACGACGCCGCCGCGCGCGCGCTGTATGAGAGCCTCGGCTTCAGTAACCGCGAAGGCAAGCTGGACGGTCCGCTCAACTTCTTCTACGAGCGAGAGCTCTAGGCCGACTTCGCTGCGGCCACGAACGCCGTCATCAGCGCGTGCGCCTGGGCTTCGTCGAGCCCCTGCTCTCGCACGAGCGAGCTCCAGGTGGAGAAGGCGATCGCGTGGCCGATCGCAGCCCGGGTCCGCAACCTGCCGGCACCGCGCAGCTTGCGTCCCCGCATGAGTGTCTCGCCCGCTGCGCCGAAGTAGGTGCGATACGCGCCGAAGCGCTCCTGCACGAGCGGCTCGGTGGCCTCGTCGCGGTACATGTTCGCGAGCATCGCCTCGTTTCGCCGGTAGAAGGCGTACAGCTCTCCGAGCGCCGTCGCGAGGCGCTCCTCGGCGCCTGCGATCGCGCCCCACGCGCCGAGGTCGGGGGGCGGGTTGGCGGCTGCCCAGTGCACCGAGCATGCGTCGAACAGAGCCGCCTCGTCGGCGAAGTGCCGGTAGAGGGTGGAGCGACGAACGCCGGCGTGTTCGGCAACGGCGCTCATCGACGTGCGGGAGGGACCGACCGTGCCGTGCAACTCGACGGCGCTCTCGGTGATGCGCCGGCGCGTCTCGCGCTGGGCCTCGGCGCGGCGCTGCATTCGGTAGGGGCGAGGTTGATCGGTCATGTGTGTCTGACTGATTTTGACACGCTGCGCTCGCTCTGTATAGTTCGCGCGACATTACTGTTCAATGAAATGAGGGGACATGCAGGCCTCGGCGCGCGTCGTAGGACCCAAGGACGGCAAGGCTGGATTTCTCGGCAGCATCGGAGTGCGCTTCATGCTCGACGGGGCTGCGAGTGACGGCGGCTTCTCGTTGATCGAACACCCGATGTCTGCGCACGCGCTCGCCGCGCCGTTGCATCGCCACACGCGTGAGGACGAGTACAGCTATGTGCTCGAAGGCCGCATGGGCGCGCTGCTCGGCGACGACGTGCTCGAAGCCGGCCCTGGCGAGCTCGTGCTGAAGCCGCGCGGGGAGTGGCACACGTTCTGGAACGCCGCTGATACGCCCTGCCGGATCCTCGAGATCATCTCCCCGGCGGGTTTCGAGCGCTTCTTCGAGGAGCTGGTCGACCTCGGCGGTGTCGCGCAAGCCCCGCCTGAGCTGCTCGGCGAGCTCTGCGAGCGCTACGCGCTGGAGATGGACCCCAGCAGCCTGCCGGACCTGATCGAGCGATTCGGCGTGCGCTTCCCCGGCGAGCCCGTGCCGGCCTGAGCGTGCGGTGAGGCGCTAGGGCGCGAGGGCGGCGCGGACAGCCTCGGCCGTCGGTGAAAGCTCCACGGGCAGGCGCTCGAGCAGCACCAGCCAAGACGGATTGCGCGCAGCGGCGTCGCGGACCAGGGCCACGCCTGCGTGCAGATCGTGCCCGGCCACGCCGAGGCCTGCCCAGAAGCCGAGCTCGTCGGCCTCGGGGGCGAGCGCGGCTGCCTCGAGGTAGAGCTTCGTCGCCTCCGCGTGTGCGCCCTCGGCGAGGCGCTCGTCTGCGAGCTCGCCCATCTCATAGGCGCGTGCGAGTCGCAGCAGCCTGCGCAGCTCGCGCAGCGGCTCGGCGTGATCCTCGACGCGCACATCGAAGCGCGCGCGCCACGGCTCGCCGCTCGCCGGCACGACCAGCAGAGCTGCCGACTGGCGTCCACGCACGTCGCCGCCCGCTCCCTCGCCGGCGTCGAGCGCGGCGAGCAGACGCTCGGCGAGATCGCCCCGGTGGGCGCGGTAGGCGTCTGCCATCGCGCCCGGGACGGCGGAGGTGGCCATCATGTTTGCCTGACACGCAAAACCCTCGCCGGTCGCGTCGCCGGCGTGTTCGATGCAGTCCTCGCCGGTGTGGGTCGCGGCGCGTCCTTCGGCATCGACCACCCCGAGTTGCCTGAAGCGCGCCAGCTCGTCATCGCGCAGGACCGCTCCGATCGCTCCTGCCGCGTCGAGCCCGCCGGCTAGGTGCACGAGCGCATTGGGGCCGTGCGCGACCTCGGCTACAGACTGCGTGGCGACCGCGCCGACGCCTGCTCGCGCCCACGCGACGACGCTCCCCACCGAGAACCAGTGCGACTGCACGGCGACGCCGAGCTCGCCCGTGCCTGGGTCACGGGCGACGATCGAGTACGTGCCACGGCGCACCGGCGCGACCAGCTCAGTCGCCGGGCCGCGGCGCTGTGGTGGCGAGCCGGAACACGTCGGTGTAGCCCGGCCCGATCGCCAACTCCTCGCTCATGGCGCAAGGCTAGCGCCCTGCCGCCGGCGCTGGTCCCCGCCCGTGTCCCGGATGCGCGTCCAACCGCCCGCCTGGCGCGAGCGATGGATTTCGGCGCTCACCCGGATCACTACATCAAACGAGCTGCGAGGAAGATGAGGTCTCACAATGAGCAAGGTCATGGTTAGCTACAAGGTCAAGCCTGAGTGCGCGGAGGAGAACGAGCGACTCGTGCGGGCTGTCTATGAGGAGCTCGAGCGGCGCGGGACGGACGGCCTCAGCTACGCGACGTTCCGGCTGCAGGACGGCGTGAGCTTCGTGCACGTCGCCGCGCGGGAGACCGATGGGGCGGAGAACCCGCTGCTGGAGCTCGAGGCGTTCCGCGAGTTCCAGAAGGACATCGCCGAGCGCTGCGTGGAGCGCCCGGTCGCCAGCGAGCTGCAGGAGGTCGGCTCGTTTCGCTTCTGGCCATGAGTGCGGTCGTGCGCATGGAGGATGCGGCGCTGCTCGAGTCGGCGCGCTCCGGGGAGCAGGA
>JBBSDZ010000129.1:0-4704 GCA_038240205.1 Solirubrobacterales bacterium
GCCGTCGCCGGGAGCTCCGGCGAGCGCGATGTTGCCGTCCGCGGAGAGGGCGACGCTAGTGCCGACTTCGCTGGAGTCCGCGATCGAGCTGCCCGTGAGCTTCCCGCCCTGCTGGCTCCAGCTCGAGCCGGAGCGGCTGTAGATCCAGACCGCGCCCTTGAACGAGCCTTTGACGCCTTCGTCGAAGGGCCCGCCGACGATCGCCGTGTTGCCGTCGGCGGAGATCGCGAGGCTGACGCCGAACTGCGCTTCGCCGAGCTCGCCGAGGGCCGTGATCTTGCTGCCCTGCTGTTCCCATTTCGCGCCCGTACGGGCGAACGCCCAGATCGCGCCTCTCTGCCCGTTGTCGAAGTTGCCGCCGATCAGCGCGCGGTTGCCGTCGGGCGAGAGCGCGACGCTCCTGCCGAAGCGCCCGGCTCCGGTCTCGCCGGTGCCGGTGAGCTCTGGGCCCTGCTGGCTCCAGGAAGACCCGGAGCGGATGAATACCCAGGCCGCGCCGATCGTCCCTTTTTCGATGTCCGCGGTGATCCCTCCGATCAACGCAGTGTTCCCATCGGCCGAGATCGCGACGCTGATCCCGAACTGGGCTTCGCCGTCCTGGGGTTCCGCCCTCAGCTTCGGTCCCTGCTGCGTCCACACCGAGCCCGAGCGCGTGAACACCCATGCCGCCCCGACGAGCATTTCTTTGCCTTTGATTTCATCGCTCGGGCCGCCGACGATCGCCGTGTTCCCGTCCGCTGAGACGGCGACGCTCGTGCCGAAGTTTCCTGGGCCTTCCTCTTCTTTGCCGGTCAGCTTGGCGCCCTGCTGCACGAGCGGATCGATCCGCAGCGGGTAGCGCGCGCCGCGCGTGTCGACTTCGATCGACAGGGCGCGCCCGTGCAGCTTCAGGTGGCTGGGCAACGCGCGCCCGCTCGCGTCGCTCGCGACCAGGCCGTCGTAGCGCAGCGAGGCCGCGCCGTGCGAGATCTCCAGGCCGCTTCGACCGCCAAGCGCCCGCACGTGGCCGTTGCCGGTCAGCGCGAGCGAGAGGGTCAGCGAGCCGGACGCGTTCGCTGCCGGCGCGTGGGCGACCGTGAAGCCCTGCTCGACCCCGAGCGGGCCGTTGGCGTACCACTCGCTCACCCCCACGTGCGTGTAGGTGACGCGGTTGCCGCTTGCGCTCGGTGCGACTGGTGCGAGCGCCCGCGGCGCGCCGGATGCGCCGATCGCCCGCAGCTGCATGCCGAACTTCAGTGCGCCCGTGTGGATGCTCGCACCCGCTCGCGTGAAGCGAGCGTCGAGGCGCTGCCCGGCGCTGCTCGCGAGCAGCGCGCCGCCGGCCGGGCTCACGCGGAAGGCGCGCCGGTCGGCGCCGAGCGCGGCCGAGACCGGGCCTTGGGCGGCGAGCGGCAGGCTGGAGAGCCCGCCGTGGGTGACGGCCACCGGCGAGGAGTCGAGCGCGGGCACGCGTGTGTCGAGCAGGCCCCGCGACAGCACCGCCGCGAGCAGCATCGCCAGCAGGGCGCCCGCAAGCAGTGTGCGCCAGGGGATCACGGCTCTCGTCAGGGACGCCACGTGCTGCAGAACCTAGCCGCCCGGCCGGACCCACCGCGATCGGCGCCGTCCTTGTCACGCTCCAACCGACTCGGCCACGTGAGCGCTCCCGTTACCCTCGCGGAGTGCGGCGCTCCCCGATCCTCATCGTGTGCGCGCTCGCATGGGCGCTGCCGGCGCAGGCGCACGCCGCTGCGAGCGCCCTCGGCAACGCTCCGCAGCCGGCCAAGATCGCGCGCGGCGTGCAGGCCGACACGGCTGTGATCAGCGCCGCCTCCGAACACTCGACGAGCACGAGCGGCCCGATTCCGGTGGCGCCGTCGGACACCGCCCCGGCGGGTCGCAGGCTGTCGGCCAACCAGGTGCTGGCGATCGCCGCCGCGCTCCCCAAGATGAAGGCCGTCCGCGCGGAATACCGCGGCTCCTACGGCGGTGCCTACTTGAAGATCCCGTTCCGCTGGCAGGTCAGCTACTTCTCGCGCAACGGCAAGAAGGAGATCGGGCAGGTGATCATCGACGACCTGTCCGGGCGCGTGCTCGAACAGTGGACCGGCTTCCAGGTGGCGTGGGGGATGGCGCGCGGCTACCCGGGCGCATTCGGGCGCCACGTCAACGCTCTGTACATCTGGCTGCCGCTGTGCGTGCTGTTCCTGCTGCCGTTCTTCAACTTCCGCAAACCGCTCTCGATGCTCCATCTCGACCTGCTCGTGCTGCTGTCGCTGTCGGTCTCGCTCGCGTTCTTCAACCACGCGGAGATCTACAAATCGGTGCCGCTGTCCTATCCGCCGATGCTCTACCTGCTCGCGCGCATGCTCGCGCTCAGCCGGCGCCACAGCGCTCGGCGCGAGCCCGGCCCGCTGCGCCTGCTCGTGCCCGCGCCGTGGCTCGCGCTCGGCGTCGTCTTCCTGATCGGCTTTCGCATCGCGCTGAACGTGACCGACTCCAACGTGATCGACGTCGGCTACGCCGGTGTGATCGGCGCCCAGCGGATCGCCCACGACAAACCGCTCTACGGCCGCTACCCGAAGGACAACGAACGCGGGGACACCTATGGCGCGGTGAACTACGAGGCGTACCTGCCGTTCGAGCAGATCTTCGGCTGGAGCGGCAAGTGGGACGAGCTGCCCGCTGCCCATGCCGCGGCGATCGTCTTCGACCTGCTCGCGACCGCGCTGCTGTTCCTGATCGGGCGGCGCGTGCGCGGCCCGTCGCTCGGGGTCGCGCTGGCATACGCGTGGAACGCCTACCCGTTCACGCTGTTCGCGCTGGAGAGCAACTCCAACGACACGCTCGTGGCTGTGCTCGTTCTGGCGACCGTGCTCGCGGCGAGCTACCGATCGAAGCTCGCCACGCCGGCGCGCGGTGCGCTGGCGGCGCTCGCCGGGCTGACCAAGTTCGCGCCGCTCGCGCTGGCGCCGCTGTTCGCGACGCACGGCCTGTGGGAGCGGGCGGACGGCAAGCGCACCTCCACGCGTGCGCGTGTAGGAAAGCTGGCGGGGTTCACGCTCGCGTTCGCGGCGGCGCTGGCGCTCGCGAGCATCCCGGCCTTGAGCCACGATTCGCTGCACACGATCTACGAGCGCACGTTCGCCTACCAGTCCAGCCGCGACTCGCCCTTCTCGATCTGGGGGCTCTACGCCGGTCTGCGCAGCTGGCAGGCAGTCGCGCAGATCCTCGCTGTCGCGCTCGCTGTCGGTCTCACGGTGCTGCCGCGCCGCGCGGACGTGGCCGGCCTGGCGGCCGCGTGCGCAGCGGTGATCGTTGCCGTGCAGATGGGCATCGACCACTGGTTCTACCTGTACATCCCGTGGTTCTTCCCGCTCGTGATGATCGCGCTGCTCGGGCGCTTCGGCGCCCCTGTCAGGAAGCGGCGGGCGGCCGCGGCATCAGAACCGGCTCGATCGAGTCAGCCTGCAGTCGCCGTGAGCAGCTGATCAGCACGCCCATCAACCACGGGTCCTCGTCAGAGGTCTCGAAGCGAACGGGCATCTGCGTGAGCAGCGACTGGATCGCCTGCTCGCGCTTGACCCCGATCACACCTCCGCGCGGGCCGGTCATGCCGACGTCGGTTATGTAGGCGGTCCCCTGCGGCAGCACGCGCGCGTCGGCCGTGGGCACGTGCGTGTGCGTGCCGAGGACAGCGGTGACGCGACCGTCGAGGTGCCAGCCCATCGCGACCTTCTCGGAGGTCGCCTCGGCGTGCATGTCGACGAGGATGTGATCGACCGCGCCCAGCGCTCCGAGCGCGACCTCGACCTCGGTAAATGCCGAGCGCCCGGCTCGCAGGTAGAGGTTCCCGCTGAGGTTGACGACGCCGAGGCGCAGACCATCGCGCTCGACTACGCAGGTGCCGTGGCCCGGCTGGCTGCGCAGGAAGTTGGCCGGGCGCAGGATGCGCGGCTGCGAGTCGAGATACGGGTAGATCTCGCGCCGGTGGTAGGTGTGGTTACCGAGCGTGATCGCATCAACGCCCGCCGCAAGCAGCTCATCGGCGATCTTCGGCGTGATCCCCAGCCCCCCGGCGACGTTCTCGGCGTTGACGACGACGAACGTCGGAGAGTGGCGCTCGCGCAGGACGGGAAGGCTCTCCAGCAGCGTGCGCCGCCCGAGCCCGCCGACGACATCGCCGATGAAGAGGATGCTCGCCGTGCCGCCGCCGGCGGTCGCTCCGTTGCCCTGCGGTTGCGGCTCCGAGACCCCCGTCGAGGCCGCCTGACGCTCAGCCATACTCTGGCGATGGTGGGAGGCGAGTGAGCGAAGGCGCGGCGAAAGGGCCTGAGGCGACTCCTCCGACCGAGGAGGAGAAACGTATCTCCGGCGAGGAGACGGGGCGCCCGGCGGCGGCGCATGACGAGCCCGCGCGCGCGGTCATTCCGCGCTGGATCCAGCTCGCCGTGCTGCCGATCGCGCTGCTCGCGCTGTGGGCGCTCGCGAGCGCGGCCAGTACGGTGCTCGTGCTTTTCGCTGTGGCAGGTCTCATCGCGCTGATCCTCAACCCGGCCGTGGCGTTTCTCCAGCGCCGGCGCCTGCCCCGCGGGCTGGCGGTGTTGAGCGTCTTCCTCGCATTCTTCCTCACGCTCGGTGGGATCGGCGTGCTCGTGGCCAACCCTATATCCAACCAGGTCAAAACGTTCTCGAACAACCTTCCGCATCTCTTCGACGAAGCCA
>JBBSDZ010000130.1:0-4537 GCA_038240205.1 Solirubrobacterales bacterium
AGTGGAGGTGCTGGAGGGGGTCATTCTCTCGCTCCCGGGTGAGTGGTGGGCGGTCTACGCGATAGCGGCCGCTCGTGCCGGCAGCGCATGGTGCGATCGTAGTCGGCGATGCTCGCGGTCGCCGCCGTCGCCATGCGCGACGCGCTGGGAAGTGCGGCTTGGTCAGGCGTCGGGCGGTCGGTCGGGCGCTCAGCGAGACTCGAGCACGAACACGGCGATCTCACGCAAGGTGTTCGCGTCGTAGTCGTCGAAGCCGCCATACAGCCCGTTGACCTTGCGCCAGAGCTCGGCACGCTCGTCCCCCTGCGCGACGCGTGCCCGTACGAGCCGCCGCTCGCCGCGGATCTCGACCCCGGCGTCCGGGTTTGCCTGGAGGTTCAGCGACCACGCCGGCGTGCGCACGTTACCGGCGTTCGAGCCGACCACGACGAGGCGATCGCCGTCGGTCAGGTAGAGCACGGGGGCGGTGCGCTGCTGCCCGGAGCGCCGGCCGGTCGAGGTGAGCAGCAGCACCGGCGCTTTTCCGACTTTCGACATCAGTCGCCCCCGGCTCAGCCGGTAGAGCGGGACGTTGAGCTTCCCGGTTGCCTTCACCCAGGAGTCGGGCATGCGCATCGACAAGCGCGAGTAGAAGTGATCGCTCGGCACCGGCGCAGTATGGCATCGAGCCGGTTCGCTCAGTCACCTGACCGCGCGGTTAGGATCACGGGATGGGAGAGCGGCCGGTGGTGCGCTATGAGACAGCTGACCGGGTGGCGTCGATCACGCTCGACCGCCCGGAGCGCGGCAATGGGATCACCCGCGAGGTGGTCGAGGAGCTGAGCGAATGCGTCCGCCGCGCGGACCTCGATCCCTCCGTGCACGTGCTGCTGCTCGCGGGCGCCGGGCCTGGGTTCTGCGGCGGCTATGACCTCGTTCAGAGCGCCGAGGGCATGGGCTCCGAGCAGCCGGCTGGGGTCGCAAGCGCGGGCGAGCCGAGCGCTGGGGTACGGGCTGACTCCCGTGCGCCTGCCGGCTCGCCGCTGGACTCCGCGGTGATGGCTGCCAATCACGATCCGCGCGGCACGTGGGACCCGATGGTCGACTACGCGATGATGAGCCGCAACGTCGCGGGCTTCATGAGCCTGTTCCACTGCGGCAAGCCGGTCGTGTGCAAGGTGCACGGCTTTTGTGTCGCCGGGGGCACGGACATGGCGCTGTGCTCGGACCTGCTCGTGATCGCCGAGGACGCAAAGATCGGCTACCCGCCCGCGCGCGTCTGGGGCTCGCCGACGACGGCGCTTTGGGCGCATCGCATCGGTGTCCAGCGCGCCAAGCGGCTGCTGTTCACCGGCGACTCGCTATCGGGCCGCGAGGCGCTCGAGTGGGGCCTGGCGATCGAGGCGCCGCCGGCCGAGCAGCTGGACGAGCGCACGGAGATCCTGCTCGGGCGGATCGCGCGCATGCCGATCAACCAGTTGATGATGATGAAGCTGCTCGTCAACCAGACGCTCTACTCGCAAGGCCTACACGCAAGCCAGGTCCTGGGCACGGTCTTCGACGGAATCACGCGCCACACAGCTGAGGGCTACGCCTTTCAGCAGCACGCCGCCGAGCACGGTTTTCGCGAGGCCGTGCGCGAGCGCGACGAGCCGTTCGGTGACGCCGGCCGCGCGACTTTCAAAGGCTAGGCCGGGGGCGCGGCGCGCCCGCTCTAAGGTGGCTGCTTGGCCTTGATTCGAGCCAGTGCTCCGCTCTGTCGAGCGTTACCGCGCGCCTTTCCGAGACGCCCGTTCCACGTGCGCTTCTGGGACGGCGGTGCGGTCGCGGCGACCGAGCCGGATAGCCCGACATTCCTCGTCAACGCGCCCTCGGCGCTCGCGCACTTCCTGCGCGCGCCAGGATCGCTTGGACTCGGGCGCGCCTACGTCGACGGCTCGCTCGCGGTGGACGACCTCGACGCGGCCTTCCTCGTCGTGGACGAGTGGGAGCCTGCGCCGTTGAGTATGGCCGACCGCGTGCGGCTCGCCGCTGCCGTCGTCCTTGCCGCTGCGCCGGGCGGCGTCCCGCGCGTCCCGAGCATTGAGCTGATCCTGCGCGGGCGCCTGCACAGCGTCGAGCGCGATGCGGCTGCCGTCCGCTACCACTACGACGTCGGCAACGACTTCTTCGCGCTGTTCCTCGACGAGTCGATGACCTACAGCTGCGCGATCTTCTCGCGCGGGGCGGAGAGCCTCGCCGAGGCCCAGCGCGTGAAGCTCGACCTGGTCGCGAGCAAGCTGAAGCTGCAGCCCGGCATGCGCGTCCTCGACGTCGGCTGCGGCTGGGGGAGCTTCGCGATCCATGCCGCAAAGAACTACGACGTGAGCGTCACCGGCGTGACGCTCTCGCCGCCACAGGCGCAGCTCGCGCGCGAGCGGGTGGCGCAGGCGGGGCTCTCAGAGCGGATCGAGATCAGCGTCGCCGACTACCGCCAGCTCCCCTCCGGCTCCTTCGACGCGGTCGCGAGCATCGGCATGGCCGAGCACGTGGGCGAGAGCCAGATCGATCTCTATGCGCGCGAGCTGTTCGCGCTGCTGAGACCCGGTGGGCTTGTTGTCAACCACGCTATCGCGACGCTCGATCCCGAGCACGAGCCGCTCGACGATCTCTTCTCGACCCGTTACGTGTTCCCCGACGGCGAGCCGCTGGCGCTCTCGCGCATCGAGCTCGCGCTCGAGCGCGCGGGCTTTCACACCCAGCACGTCGAGGGCTTCCGCGAGGATTACGCGATCACGCTGCGCCACTGGACCGAGCGCCTGGACGCGCGCATTCAAGAGGCCGAAGCGCTTGCCGGAGCGGAGCGCACGCGTATCTGGCGGCTGTATCTGCGCGCCGCGCGGCACGGCTTCGACACGTTCCACACGGCCGTCTACCAGGTGTGTGCCCGCAGGCCGCTCTGACGCCCCCGTTCGCGGCGGGGTAGAATGAGCTAGTCGCGCGGATGTAGCTCAGCTGGCTAGAGCGTCGCCTTGCCATGGCGAAGGTCGAGGGTTCGAATCCCTTCATCCGCTTCAACGAAACCCGTAAGCGTTCAGTCTCTGGGGTCAGGCGAGGGAGGCGGCTGGGCCTGCGCGGGCGTCGGCGGCGAGTAGCTGGCTGAGGTAGTCGAATAGCGAGCGTTGCTGTAGCCGGCAGGTGATCGAGGCGGATAGGAGTCGTGCGATGCGTTGCTCGCCGTCTTCGGATTGGCTGCCGAGGGACAGCTTTCGGTAGATGACGGCGCCGCGGAGTGAGCGCTCGGCATGGTTGTTGGTCGGCTCGACGTCTTTGTGGGCGGCGAAGGTCCATAGCGCTGGCCAGAGCTTCAGGAGGTTGCGTGCCATGCCGCGGCAGAGCCGGTTGCGGGCTTTCTTGGCTGCGTAGCCGGCGATGAGCGGCTTGTATTGGCGGCGTAGCCCGCGGACCGTAGACCTCAGCTGTCTGCGGTCGCCGGTGTTCTGGAATACCTCCCATGCCCAGAACACGCGCCCTGAGAGCTCCAGGCCCATTTCTCCGAACTGTTTCTCGGCCGCGAGGCCTTCGGCGTGTGCCTGGAAGTCGCGCTTGAGATGCGACCAGCAGACCTGCCGGCGCGTGAGCGGCAGATGGGTGTAGCCCCACCAGCGGTCCGATGTCACGACACCCGCATGGCCGGCGAGCAGCTGTTTGGCGTGGTCCTCGTGGCGGCTCGGGGCGACATGGAAGAACGCGTGACGCTCGCTGAACATGCCCCACAAAGCGCGCTGGCGGCCTTTCAGCCGCCACCCCGTCTCGTCCATGTTGATCGCCGGGCTCGCAAGCAGCCGCCGGTGCAGATCGTGATGTGTGCCCTCCAGCGCGTCGGCGGTGCGTGCCAGGACCCGGTCCACGGTGCCGGTGCTGATGCGTGCCCCGAACAGCTCTTCGCATAGCTCCACGACATCGCGGCGGCTGACACGGTTACGCACCGACAAGCAGGCGATCGCGGCCTGAAGACGCGGCCCGAACACGCTCCCGGCGACCGGCGCTGGCAGCTCGCCTCGCGTCCGGCGGCTGCAGTCAGGGCAACGGACACGCTGCACGCGATGCTCGACCACGACCGCTGAGAGAACAGGGAGCTCTTCGACCTGGTGGCGGCCGGGCTCGCCCGCGGCGAGCAGCTCACAAGCCGCAAAGACATGGCCGCACACGCAGCGCTCAGGCCAATACTCGACCAGCTCATCTACCGCTGATAGCGGCAACAGCTCACGGCCGTGGCCCTCATGCCCGGGCTGGGCGCCCTGGTCTCGCCCTGATGGGTCCTTGCCGCGCACCACCCGCTTGACCCCCGGCTGATCGGTACTCGGCGGCCTCGACGAGTTACGCGAACTGCGCGTCAGCTCCCGCTCGAGCTTCTCAACACGCGCCTCCAACTGCTGGATCCGGCGATCCATGGCCAAAAGCACTTCAACGACAGCCTCCCGGCCAGCGTCATAGACCGCTTCCGCCTCAGCCCGCTCCACACCACAGGATTCGACAACGCACAGTTATGTCCCCCAACCCCAACTGAACGCTTACC
>JBBSDZ010000131.1:0-4429 GCA_038240205.1 Solirubrobacterales bacterium
AGATCCCGCCGCTTCTTCAGGCTGAGCGCGGCGTTAGCGTGCAGATTCATCCGGTGTCCTCCTTGGGACTGAGGTGCTTGGCAGCTCTCAGCCTCCAAGGGGGCCCGGATGAACCAACCTACTCAGGAACTACATCTAGGCACTTTGTCCTGTCGGGGCTCAGCCGCTCGTGCTTCTCCCCTCCCGCGCCGATACTCGGACGTGGGGCCTTCGGTGGACAGACTTGCGCGCAACAAACGGCTGATTGCGTACACGGCAGCGGCCATGTACGGCGGCGCGACGCTGGACGGTGCGCTGGAGGGCCTGCTGCCCGGCGATCCGGCGTTCGCGATCGCGCCGGCGCTGGCCGCGGCCGTGGTTGTCGCGGGGCTCCTCCTGGGCGGTCCACGACTTCCCTTCTGGGCGCTCGCCCCACTGGGCCCGATCGGGGTGCTGCTGATTGCGTTCGCGCTGAGCACGACGCCCGGAGCTGGCGACGGCGCCGTCCTATATGTGTGGCCGGTTCTCTGGACCACCTTCTTCTTTGGCCGACGCGGAGCTCTCGCGATCGTCCTCAGCATCGGCCTCGCGCACGCTGTCACGCTGCTGCTGCTCCCGGCAGCGAGCAGCTATCCGGGCCGATGGCTGGACGTCATGGTCGCGGTGTCCGTACTTGCCATCGTCGTCTTGACGCTCGTGGATCGCAACGACCGCCTGCTTACCCAACTGGCCGGCGAGGCCCGCACGGACGCGCTCACAGGTCTGCTCAACCGACGCGGCTTCGACGAGCGAGCCTCGCTGGAGTTGGCGCGCTCGAGCCGCGATCGCGGCTCGATCGCCCTCCTGGCGTTCGACATCGACTATTTCAAGCACATCAACGACGAGTGGGGCCACGAGATCGGCGACCGGGTCCTCGTCCGTATCGGCCGGCTGCTCAGGAACGAGTCGAGGGACATCGACGTGGTGGCTCGATTCGGCGGTGAGGAGTTCATAATCATGCTGCCTGCCTGCGCAGACGTCGAGGCGCAGGCACTGGCCGAGCGCGTCCGGCTCGCGGTGGCCACGCGCGACTCCTCTGAGCTGCCGCCAGTGCGCATGAGCGCCGGGATCGTCGCTTCCGTTGCGCCGGAAAGCGTCGAGTCGATGTTGCAACGCGCAGACTCGGCGCTGTACCACGCCAAGCGTGCCGGCCGCGATCGGGCGGTCCTGTTCGCCGCCGGCGAGCTTGAGGGTGGCGATCGGCTTGGCCACGCCCCACTCCAAACTAGTGCTCGGATAACGGCCGTCGGTCGGTAGGGCTCGCACCGCGTTGTACGCTCAGCGCAACATGACAGCCGTCGATCTCGACACGCTCCTCTGGCCGCAAGTCGAGGCGGAGATCGCAGCCAGCTGGGCGTGACACGGTGGTCGTCGCGCTCGGCGCGACCGAGCAGCACGGCCGGCACATGCCACTGGCGACTGACGCCCTGATCGGCGATCACCTCGCAAGCCTGGTTGCCGATCGGCTCGACGCGTTCCTAGCGCCGACGCTGCGCATCGGCTGCTCGGAGCATCATGTGGGCTTCGCCGGCACGATGTCGCTGCGCGAGGAGACCTACCACGGATCGTCGAAGATCTTGTTCACTCCCTCTTGAGTGGCGGGTTCAGGCGGATCGTCCTGCTGCCGACGCATGGCGGCAACTTCGGACCGCTCGAGGCCTCTCTGGACAAACTGGACGCGGAGGGCCGTGCGCACGTCTCCGCGCTCACCGATCTCGGGGTTCTGTTCGAGATCGCTCGGCTGGGGGAGCGTGAGCACGATGTCCTGCTCGCCGACGGTGGTCTGCACGCCGGCGAGTGCCCATTTGCAGATCGCCCGTGTAGCCAGGCTCGGCGCTCTCCATCCTCACGAGCTCGGGATGGATCGCAAGCATCATCCAGGTCTCCCGGCCCACCTGAGCGATCGGCTCGAGCGCGCAGAAGGCGCTGACGCTCAACGCCAATAAAGCCCTCACGGATCACGTTCGCGCCGACGCAGACGGGCGCGATCGCGGGCATCGTGATCGTCACCAGGAGAACCGGCAAAGTCGTCGAATTTGCGGTTCCGGGAGTGGCCCGGCCGAAGGCGCCCAGCCGGCCGCCTCGCCGAACGCGAAGCCCTGAGCCGCCCGGCAGCAGCCTTGGTCGACTGGCTCTGGCAAGCGGATCTGACGGGCAAGCCTCCACAGCGACGGGGACCCGGCTTGCGCCGGACCCCCGTGCCGATGCTTCCATGCCAGGTGTGGCTAGCTGCGGTTGAGGAACAAGGTCGTGGCCGGCACATGCACGCTTTGGGTCGCGCAAAGCTGGTAGGCGCGCGTGTTCACGTAGCGCTTACCGTTCGTGGCGGCACCGACGATCTTGAGCGTCACCTTGCCGCTCAACCCCTTGAGGCTGATCGTGGCCTGGCGCGCCTGCCCGGACAGCGTGCGGTATGCCTTGCCGTTGAGCGTGATCGTGGTGCCCTTGAGCTTCACTCCCCGGCGCGTCTGCCAGTGGACGTTCTCCGAGCGTGTGCTCAAGCACTGCAGCGGAGCTGCGTTCGTCACCACCGGAGCTGCTTTCGTCACCACCGGAGCGACAGCCGTCACGGCGGGAGTCGTGCTGGTCGTCGGGGTCGGCGTCACCGGTTCGGGTTCCGGTTCGCGGGTCGTGAACCTGGTGAACGCTTCTCCGCCCTCTCCCTGGATCGCGTAGATCCCGCGCAGATTGCCTGGCAGCGAGACGTAGGCAAGCCCACCGTCTTCGACTTCGAACGGGAGTTTGCTCGTCGCCCACGTCCCGGCGGCGATGTCATAGCTGAAGAATTCTTCGCCGTCGTAGTCGCCGTAGGTGTAGTAGGTCCCCGTTACCGGGTCCAGCGCGCTGCCCGCGACCGCTCCTTCGCCTTCGTGGCCTTCCGGCGTTTCGGCGAGTTCGGTCCAGCTGTCAGAGGCGACATCGTACACCGCGAAGCCTCGGCACCCGTCACCCTGATGTCCGTAGATCTTGCCCTGGTAGGGCTGCAGACCGCCCCACGGCTCGAAGCCGAGGTTGCAGCCGCCGGGATTGAATTCCGGCGCGTCGGCGAGTTTGGTCGTCGTTTCGGTCGCCGGGTCGTACTTGACGAAGGCGAGTCCATTCACGAGATAGAGCTCGCCGGCGAAGGCGGTGATGTCCGCGGTGCCGTCGCCGAGCGGGTTTGGGATCGTGCTCCACGTGTCCGTCGCGATGTCGTACACGCCCAGTTCCGCGGAGTTGTTCGTGTAGGACGTGTAGATCTTTCCGTTCAGATACGCAGCGCCACCGTTGTTGCCGCTGTTGATCGGTGCTTCGGCGATTTCGGTCCATGCATCCGTGCGGGGGTCGTACCGGAAGTAGTCCGTACCACGGTTTTCTTGCGCGTAGATGAGCTGCGTGCTCGGGTCGATCGTCACGCTCGTGAGCGGTACTGAGCTGGACGCGAGCGGCTGGAATTCTCCGACGGCCGCTTGCGCACCGGGCGCGATGGCGCTCGCGAGCAGCAGCAGCGCGCATACGCTCGCTGCCAGGAGTCCCATCAGCGCTCGTGGGCGCCTCTCGATGGTCGGCGTTTCTGTTTGTGGCACGAATGCTTCCCTTCTATTAGTTGTCCCTGGGCGGTCGACAGCTCGACTCTTCACCCCGCCCGGCGACGGGCGAATTCCCAGACGCATCGGCCTGGCCGTCCCGTTCCTTTAGAGGCGCATCCGCGCCGGCGGGGCTGCGCCAGCGGGGGCGGCTGCAGGCGTCGGCCGAGGGCGCGCCCGAGCAGTGGCCGCCGGACGCAGGAGGTAGCCGCCCGGCGAGGATCAGCGTGGCGATGATCGCGCGACGGTCGCGGGTGGGTCGGCGGGTGTCACGGTCGAGATGCACGGGCCTGTTGGCAGGGAGCTTCCGGCGGCGCCGTCTGCCTGTGGCGGGGTTGGATGGGATGTGTCCGTACTCGACGGCGAGCTCGAGGATCGCGTGCAGCACGTTGATGGTTTTGTTGATCGAGGCCGCCGAGGGGGGTTTGAGGACGCAGCCGTTCTCGCCTCGCGCTGGTTTGCCCGCGCCGATCGCGGCGGCGCGCTGCTCGCCCTGTTTGATCTTGTGGCGGCGCGCGCATACGCATCCGGGAGGGCAACGAATGCATGGGTGCACCGCAGCCAGCTACGTGGCAGCCGAGCCGCGATGCCCGCTCCAAAAGGGCGCTGGGCTCAGACTGCTTGGGGCGTCGACACCGTGATCAGTTTCCATCAACTCATCGGGAGCGGAGGAAAGGACGGGGCACGCGCCTCGTTCGAGGTATCTAGCCTCGATTCGTCATCAAGGTGGGGTGTAGGTCCTCGTCGGGTGAGACGGGGAGTAAGCGGTGACGTTTTCGGCAGGGCTAGCCGGTCGGCGGTTTCGGCCGGCGGGTGTGCCGTTGCTTCTGGCGGCCGGAGGGGTG
>JBBSDZ010000132.1:0-4238 GCA_038240205.1 Solirubrobacterales bacterium
AAGGGCGACAGCTACCGGCTGAAGAACCACGACCTCGGCGCACGCCCCGCTGAGCACGCATCCCAGGATTGATCACCCACCCAAGGGGGGGTCAATTCTCAAGCGGCGCTACGGGGTCAATTTTGGAGCGGCCTTGACACGTCGCTGTCGCAGCAGGTCCCAGTAGCGGTCTAGCTCGATCTGCACCGCTCGCATCCGCTGACGCTCGGCATCCGGCAGGCCCTCTTGCTCGTGTGCGTGGAGCAGCCGTTGCTCCTCGGCTACCAGATCCTCGATGTGCTGGTGAATCGAGCTGTCGTCCATTTGTCCCCTTCAGGCTCTACCGGGTGGGAGTCCCGGAGCCATGAGCCTAGCGCCTGGCGGGCGGGCGCCTGCGTCGCGGCTGATGAGGGTCGCCGCGTAAGGTCTGTCGGTGCGCGTTACCTGCTCACCGGCTTCCGGAAAGCCCCGGCTGGCATCAAAGCGCCGCTCCGGCGCCGTTCCAAAGACGGGAATGGCAGCGCTCACGTTTGGCGCGCTGGGTGTGGTGTTCGGTGACATCGGAACGAGCCCGTTGTACGCGCTGCAAACCGTTTTTACAGCCGACAACCACGCGGTGCACGCCACCCCTGGGGACGTGTATGGGGTGATCTCGCTCGTGTTCTGGTCGATCACGATGATCGTCTCGGTCAAGTACGTGACGTTCATCATGCGCGCCGATAACGGCGGCGAGGGGGGCATCATGGCGCTGACGGCGCTGGTGGAAGCCATCAACCTGAAGAGCACTCGGACCAAGGTCACGCTCGTCATGTTGGGCATCTTGGGTGCGTCGCTGTTCTATGGCGACGGGATGATCACCCCGGCTATCTCGGTGCTCTCCGCGGTCGAAGGTCTCAGGGTGGCGTCCCCCAGTCTCGGCTCGCTGGTGCTGCCGATCACCGTCGTGGTGATCACGCTGCTGTTTGGGATCCAGCGATTCGGCACGCATCTCGTGGGCAAGCTTTTTGGCCCCGTGATGGCCGTTTGGTTCGGTGTTCTGGCCCTGATAGGGATAAGAGAGATCGCCAAGCATCCCGAAGTGATCAAGGGCCTATCGCCAACATACGGGGCGCAGTTCCTCCTCGATCACGGCGGTGTGGCCTTTATCGCTCTGGGCTCGGTGGTGCTGGCCGTGACGGGCGCCGAGGCGCTATACGCGGACATGGGACACTTCGGGCGCGCACCGATCCGCCGCGCCTGGTTCTGGCTGGTGTTCCCGGCGCTTACCCTGAACTACCTGGCCCAAGGATCGCTGATCCTGCGCTCCCCCAGGGCCGCGACGAACCCGTTTTTCCTGTTGTTACCAGCGTGGGCGCAGATGCCGATGGTGCTGCTCGCGACCATCGCGACGGTGATCGCGTCGCAGTCGGTGATCTCCGGTGCGTTCAGCTTGACCCACCAAGCCGTGCAACTCGGCTTTCTGCCCCGGCTAAAAATCCGCCAGACCTCGGAGAGCGAGATCGGCCAGGTCTACGCTCCGGGCATCAACCGCGGCCTGTTCGTCGCCGTCGTCGTGCTGGTGATCGGGTTCGGGTCCTCCGCCGCGCTCGCCTCGGCTTACGGGGTGGCCGTCACAGGCACATTCATTCTCAACACGATCCTGTTCCTCGCGGTCGCGCGGCTGTCCTGGCACCGGTCAAAGCGACTGATCGCGCTCGGTGCTGTGGCGTTTCTCGGCGTCGAGCTGACGTTCTTCGCGGCGAACCTGACGAAGGTGGTGCACGGTGGCTGGGTGCCGCTGGCGATCGCGGCGGTCGTGTTCACGGTCTTGATGACGTGGCGCAAGGGACGCGAGATCGTGACCGTGAACCGCAGCCGCGAGGAAGGTTCCCTGCGTGGGTTCGTCGAGCACCTCGACGCGCGTGACTTTCCCGTTGTGTACGTGCCCGGCACCGCGGTCTTCCTCAACGCCGACCCCAAGACGACGCCCTTGGCGCTACGCGCCAACGTCGAACACAACCACGTCCTGCACGAGAACGTCGTGATCCTGTCGATCGAAACCATGCGGGTTGCCCATATCGCCGACGGTGACCGGCTCATATCTGACGACCTCGGCAACCCGCATGACCGGATCACCCATCTCACCGCCCGTTTCGGCTTTCACGACGATCCCGACGTCCCGGCCACCCTGTGCCTGGCCAACGACCAGGGCCTACTCGAGGGCGCCTGCGACGTAGAGAGCGCGTCCTACTTCCTCTCACAAATCACGATCGTCGCGTCTGAGCACCCAGGCATGAGGAGATGGCGAAAGATGCTGTTCCTCAACCTGGCCCACAACGCAGCCAACCCGGTCGAGTACTTCAGGCTCCCGGACGACCAGACGGTGACGATCGGCGAGCGCATCGAGCTGTGAGCGATCCGATCCCCGGCTCAGGCGGCCTCGAGGGTCACGGCGCAGCTCGCCTGGCCGCGCTTCTGCAGGTACTGCTGGCGGTAGTCCTCGGCCGAGCAGAAGTGTCCGGCGGGCGCGATCTCGGCGATCGGCAATTTCGGCCGCTCACAGGCGCGGCGCGTGGATCCGGCGAAGATCCGGGTCGTGTTCAAGGACGTCGCCGAGATCGATGAGGCGAAGGTGGAGCTCTCGGAGATTGTTGACTTCCTGCGTGACCCCGGTCGTTACGGGCGCCTGGGTGGACGTATACCCCATCGGGTACTGCTCTCGGGGCCCCTGGCACGGACAAGACGCTGCTCGCTCGTGCGGTGGACGGGGAGGCGCACGCCCCAGTTCCCTCCAAGATAGGAGCGCCCCGGCACGGGGATCTATGCTTGCTCCTCGGCGGTATCTCCATGCTCCACGATGCTGCCCTTTGTGAACAAGATGCCTTGGGCGATCTCGCGCCACACTGGCTTCCGTCGCAGCAGTAACTCCAAGTCCATGCTGAAATGCTTGAACTCCTCCTTCTGAGCGTCTTGCATGATCGCCTCGGCTTCCCGGTCTTGCTCGACTGACATGCGTTGCTCATACCAGTCGATCGCCTCTGCCTCCTCGGTCAGCGAGACCATCATGCGGGCGAAGGTACGTGTCTCCTGGGAAAGCTCACCCGCTGGCTCGTGGTACTGATCAAAGCTTATCCTCTTCCTCCTCTGTTCGATCATTCAAGTGCCAGAAACGATCGGCTACCCGGTTCCAAGTGTGTCGAATGGTCGTGCTCACCGTCGTGGGTCGCTCGGTCCCTCGTCGACGGTCACAGTGGCAGTCCTTCCTCAAGCGTTGCGATCGCGTAGTCGGCGCCCGCGTCGCGCAACTGCTCGACGTTGAAATGGTGGCTGCCGACACCGACGCACTTGATCCCGGCCGCGTGGGCGCCCTGCACGTCGTGTGGAGTGTCGCCGACGACGATCGCCTGCTCCGGCGCCACCGGCTCTCCATAGACGAGGGTGGCTCGCGTGAGCGCTATGCGGGTCAGCTCCCCGCGGTCACTGGAGTCAGACCCATAGCCGCCAAAGGAAAAGAAGCGGTTCAGGGCCGCACGGTGCAGCTTGATATGGGCCGCAGCCTCCACGTTCCCCGTGACCAGGCCCAGCAGGTAGCCGTCCTCGATCAGCTTTGGCAGCAACTCCTCGACACCCGCAAGCACACGGTAGTCCTCAGATTCCGCGACGGTCTGGTGCAGGTAGTGCAGCCGGCGCTCCAGCAGCCGTGTGAACTCCTTGCGCTCAGGCGCGCGGTGCAGCACCGCCCGAAAGGTCCTGCGTCCCACGTCGGGGTCGGTCATCCCCGCATCGGTGAACTCGCCGATGTCAGCCTCAACCCCATACAGCTCGTCAAACGCCAGCCGCCAAGACGCGGCGCCCGCGCCACCGGTGGTCAGCAACGTCCCATCTATGTCGAACAGGATCGCGATGCGCTCCTCAGCCACGTCAGCCTCCGAGCGACCTCGTCATTTAGCTGGCTCTCGGCGGCCCCACCGAACTGGCTGCGCATCGCCCTCAGCGGGTGGCAGGGCGAGGGTCGTCCGACGTGCGAGGAAAGACTCACCCTCGCCGCCCGCAACGCATCGCGTTCTTCTCACGTGTCGATGTCCCCTCGATCCCGTCCAGGCTAGCGCGTGCGGCGCTGTGCCGTCGCGTCGGCTAGGTGTGTTGCCCACGGACTTAGCGAACGCGACTGATCGGTGGCCGATCGCCGAGCGAGGTGTGTGGCCTTCGTCGGTTGTAGTAGCGCAGAAATGATGCCAGCGCTCGGTTGCGTTGCGTTGAGGAGGACCAGATTCGTGCGT
>JBBSDZ010000133.1:0-4212 GCA_038240205.1 Solirubrobacterales bacterium
GTGTCCTGGCGCGACTCGGCCTTGAACCACGCCTTGATCTTGTTGCGCGCGCGCGTCGTCTTGACCGTCGCCAGCCAGTCGCGCGAGGGCCCGCGCTCGCGCTTGGCGGTGAGGATCTCGACGATGTCGCCGGAGCGAAGCTCGTAGTGCAGCGGCACGATCTTGCCGTTCACGCGCGCGCCGACGCAGCGGTGGCCGATCTCCGTGTGCACCTCGTAGGCGAAGTCCAGCGGCGTCGCGCCAGAGGCCAGCGACTTGACCTGACCCTTGGGCGTGAACACGAACACCTCTTCCTCGAACAGGTCCGTGCGCAGCGTCTCCATGAACTCGCGAGGGTCCGAGAGCTCCTTCTGCCAGTCGAGCATCGAGCGCAGCCACTTCGTCTTGGCGTCCTCGCCCGCCTTCTCGCCGCGGACCCCCGAGCCGGGGGCGTCCTTGTAGACCCAGTGCGCTGCGACGCCGAACTCCGCCATCTCGTGCATCTCCTGGGTGCGGATCTGGATCTCCAGCGGCCGTCCCTCGGGCCCGATCACGGTCGTGTGCAGCGATTGGTACATGTTGAACTTGGGCATCGCGATGAAGTCCTTGAAGCGGCCCGGGAGTGGCTTCCACAGCGAGTGGATCGCGCCGACCGTGCCGTAGCAGTCCTTGACCGAGTCGACGATCACGCGCATCGCCGTGAGGTCGTAGATCTCGTTGAACTCGCGGCCCTTCTTGGTCATCTTCGAGTAGATCGAGTAGAAGTGCTTTGCGCGCCCGGCGATCTGCGCCTGGATGCCGAGGTCGGCCAGCTCGCGTGCCAGGTATTCGCCGGCCTCCGACACGTAGCCCTCGCGGTCGTCGCGCTGCTGGGCGACCAGGCCCTTGATCTCTTGGTACTTGCGCGGGTGCAGCGTCGCGAACGCGAGGTCCTCGAGCTCCCACTTGATCGCGTGGATACCGAGGCGATGCGCCAGCGGCGCGTAGATGTCGAGCGTCTCGCGCGCCTTGTCCATCTGCTTCTGCTTGGGCATGGCCTCGATCGTGCGCATGTTGTGCAGGCGATCGGCCAGCTTGATCAGGATGACCCGCACGTCCGTGGCCATCGCGACCATCATCTTGCGGTAGTTCTCCGCCTGCGCCTCGTCGTGGGATTGGAAGGCGATCCCCGTCAGCTTCGTGACCCCGTCGACGATCGCCGCGATTTCCTCGCCGAAGCGCTCGCGCACCTCCTCGATCGACGCTGAGGTGTCCTCGACGGTGTCGTGCAGCAGCGCCGCGCACAGCGTCTCCGTGTCCAGGCGCATGCCCGCGCAGATGCGCGCGACGCCGACCGGATGCACGATGAAATCCTCGCCCGATTTGCGTCGCTGCGCGGCGTGATGCTCGCAAGCGAACACGAACGCGTCCTGCACGCGCGGGCGGTCGATCTTCACGACCGAGTCCGCGGCGTGCTCTGAGACGATCGCGAACAGGTCGCCGAGCAGTCGCCGCTCGGGCTCTGACAGGTTCAGTCGCGGCGGCCGCGGAGCCTGGCGGCGGTCCTCCACGCCGATCCCGTTGGCGCCGTTGGCTGCGAGCGCGGGCGTCTGATCCGGTGCGGGCGCAACCGCGCGAGCAGACACGGGCGCCTCCTCGGCGACGTTCGCGCTGCGCTGAGCGTCAGGATCGTTGGATGCCGCCATGCTCATAGGGTAGGGGACGACCCTGCGGGATTGAAGACGTGGCGCTCAGGAGAGCACGAACAGGACGAGCTCCTCCTCGGCCGCATCCGCGGGCTCGCGCTCGTGAGCGGGCTCGGGCGTGCTCGCGACCGGGCCGGCAATGCCCGCCGGGGGCCGCGATTCGCGCGGCGGAGGCGGCACCGTCACGGCCGCGGCGAGGACGGGCTTTGCCTGGCGCAGCACCAGCCGCGGCTCGCTGACGCCCTGCCACTCGTTGATCTCCAGCGTGAACGTCGCTTCGGCCGGCGCGCCGTCCGGGACGGGCAGCTTGCCGCCGTTGCCGAACGCGACAGCGCGCGCACGCGCCCCCCGCGACTCGACCGTGAAGCGCGCGTGCTTGCCTTCGCCCATCGCGCGGCAATCGCGGAACGTTGCATCGGCGATCATCAGCGACACGCCCGGATTCCCACGCCCGAACGGCGCGAGCGTGCTCAGCTCCTCGGCGAGCGTCATCCCCAGCTCATCGCCCCCGACGACTGCGTCCACGCGCTCGACCGCGACCATGTCCTGCTCGCTCAGCATCAGCTCGGCGTGCGCGGCGAACGCCGCCGCGAGCTCCGGCACGCGCTCACGCTCGATCTCGAGGCCCGCCGCCGCGCGATGCCCGCCGTAGCGGAGCAGGTGCTCCGAGCAGGCGGTCAGTCCCGCGAGCAGGTCGAAGGCAGGGATGCTGCGCCCCGAGCCCTTGCCGCTCGCGCCATCCAGCGCGATCATCAGCACCGGGCGGTGGTGGCGCTCGGCGAGCCGGGCGGCGACGATGCCGATCACGCCCGCGTGCCAGCCCTCGCCGGCGAGCACATAGGCCCCGCGCTCCCCGAGCTCGGCGAGCTGCGCTTCGGCCTCATAGCGAATGCGCGTCTCGACCTGGCGACGCTCGTAGTTGGCGCGATCGAGCTCCTCTGCGATCTGCGTGGCACGCGCCGGGTCCTCGGTGAGGATCAGCTCCAGCCCCGCATCAGCGCGGTACATGCGCCCGGCGGCGTTCAGACGCGGCGCCAGCGCAAACCCCAGCGCGCGCTCGTTCACGCGGGCAGGGTCGACCTTCGCCACCGCCATCAGGGCGCGCAGGCCGGGCTTGCGTGTCGCGCCCAGCGCGCGCAGCCCGCGGCGCACGAGCGTGCGGTTCTCGCCGATCAGCGGCACCACGTCGGCGACCGTCGCCAGTGCCACCAGGTCGAGGTCGGGCTCGAGCTCGCGCGGATCGCGCCCGGCGGCATCGAACAGTGCCTGCGCGAGCTTGTACGCGACGGCCGTCGCACACAGCTCCGCGCACGGATAGCCGCACAGCGCCGGGTGCACGATCGGCGCCCGCGGCAGGGCGCCGTCCGCGCGCGGCGAGTGGTGGTCGCTGACGACCACCTGCATGCCCAGCAACAGCGCCAGCTCGACCTCCTCGACGGCCGTGATCGCGCAGTCGACGGTCACGAGCAGGCGCGTGCCGCGCCGCGCCAGGCGCCGCACCGTCTCCTCACCCAGGCCGTAGCCGTCAGTGGCGCGATCGGGCAGATAGGAGTCGGCGTCCGCTCCGAGCGCGCGCAGCGCGCGCAGCAGGATCGCCGTCGAGCAGACCCCGTCGACGTCGTAGTCCCCGTGCACGGTGATGCGCTCGCCGGCCGAGACGTGGCGCATGATCGCCGTGACCGCATCGGCGATGCCACCAAACTCGCCGTGCCCGTGCTCCTCGTCGGCGTCCAGGAAGGCGCGCGCACGATCGGGCTCGGCGAGGCCGCGTCGCACGAGCACCTGCGCCAGCGCGCCGCTGACGCCGAGCGCGCGCTGCAGGCCCGCGACGTCGGCCTCGGGGCAGTCGGCTATCTCGAAGCGTGGATCGGACATCGTGGCCACACTACGGCCACGGCGAGACGGAATCGGGCGCGAGGAAGTCCCGGCTCAGGCGCCGCCGGCGCCCACGGCGTCGTGCTCGGCGGCAAGTGCGCGTTCGCGGCGCATGCCCTCCAAGTACACGATCGCGATGCCGATCAGCGCGCCTGGGACCGCGTACAGGACGACCCCGATGTCCGTCGCGTTCTGCCCGGGCACCTTCAGCGCCGAGACCTTGACGGCGTAGATGATCAGACCGACGACGATCGCGCCCACGAGCGAGCCGACGAAGGCGCCGACGATGCCGCCCCAGAAGCGGTCGGGCAGGAAGATCGTGAAGTGCCACACGGCGAGACCCATCATCACCCAGCCGAGCATTCCCATCAGCGAGCCCTCCCGTGTTTGCGGTTGCGCGCGCGTTTGCGTTTCTCCGGCCGTTTCGCGTCGTCCTTGAGCACGAGATCCTCGGGCGTGAGGTCCGCCGCCGGGTCACGCTGGGGCTCCGCCCTCTCGGCCTGGCCTGGCTTGGTCGGCGGCGCCTGCTGGGCCACGCCGGCGCCGCCAGAACCGCGCGAGCCACGTTTGCCGCCGGCGGCCGGGGCCGGCTCCCCCTCGACGTCGAGGTCTCGCACGAGTTCCTGGAACTCGTCGCGTGAGAGCTGCTGGCCCGGCTCCTCCGGAGCGGTCA
>JBBSDZ010000134.1:0-4051 GCA_038240205.1 Solirubrobacterales bacterium
ACGAGACGGAGTACCCCACCAAGATCAAAGTCACCAACACCGAACTCGCCGAGGTCAACCTGGAACGCCACAACTTCCACGGCGACTGGAATTACACAGTGAACCCATCAAACCGAGCCTTTATAAAGTCGTGAATCCTAAAGGTCGGGAAGCACTGCAGGAGGGGGCAGAAAACGGTCGCATGGAACCAGGAGGGCGCTCAGGGTTCAGCAGGCCCAAAGGGCGCTCCGGGTGCGGCTGGGGCAAGCGGACCGCAAGGAGCGAGCGGATCCCAGGGTGCGCCCGGAGTGTCCAGCCAATCGAACGTGAGCACGGAACTGATCGACGTCAAAATCTCTGCCGGGACAGAACGCGAAGAAGTTGTCAACCTCGACGGCCAGACTGTTCTGGGCGCGTGTGACGTCACCCCAGTGGCCACGAACGCAGTTGCCTTGCAGGCGTTCTCGGCGCCCGGCCTCTATTGGAAACTGGAAGGCCCTGTGGGCACCGACGCGCAAGGTTACACGTCTGACACGAACGCGGTCAACATAGACGTGTTGCTCACGCCGACCTCCGGGCGCGTGGGGCACCTGCGCTTGCACGGGACGCACGAAGGCCAGAGCTGCCGTGTCAAGGGAATCTTGACAATCGTAGAATGATTCCGGAACAGACTATGGTGCTTGACCTGCGAGCTTTATGCGTAGGGATGCAGGCGAGATCCGGTGCGCGTGGCTGACGGAGGCTTGCGCCTCCTGCGGCGCGTTAGATTTTGTCGTTCTAGAGCGAGTTGAGTGGCGGAATGAACGGATTCGAGGACGCATCAGCTACGCGAATGTGGTACCACGATGGCGCTAGTTTTCGCCATGGGCGGTGCCGCGATAGCGGCGATCCGGGCGAGCGAAGTAGTGGAAGGTCGGCTCAACGGCTCGGGCAGGCCATCCGAGACGCCGTCGCCCAGCTCGGGGACGGCGTCCCATGCTGTGGTTGCTAAGGCACCAGCAACTCGACGCCAGAGTTGATCGGATCGCCTTGGAGGTTGAATGTGCCCACTTCGAATTCGCCGGCGGCGAGGAGGTGCACGCTGGCATAGTTTGCGAAGGTCCCTGCCTCAGCGGACGCCGTGGCAAGCGCGATCGCTGCCGGACTGCCAGAGAACCTAATAACGTGAATACCCGGGGCGAGGGTCTTGGCTTCGACGGGTTGGCCGCTGCAGTTGTAGCCCCCGACGTCTTTGAAGGTTGTGGAAGTGAAGCCTTCGGGGAGCTGGGCAAACCCCTTGATCTGCCCGGTCAGCGACCCGCAGTCGCGATGGGTGAATTCAGCAGCCGGTGTGCCCCCGAGCGCGAGAGTGTTGGAAGTACTGGTGTGCTCACCTCGTCGGCCTGGATGCCGAGAACGCTGGTGTTCAGCCAGTGCTTGGCTGACGCGAGTTCCTGCTCCTTCGTCTGCGGTATCGGCGCGGGCTCGGGTGCGTCGGCCGCAGCGGCCATGCGGACAGCCTGCTCCCGGCTGTAGCCGAGCTCCTGCAGTGCCTCTAGCTTCGATGTGTCATCTGCCATTGTGTTTCACCTTTCACTCGTTGATTGATCACTTCACGCCAGCGCAGGCGCCAGACGGCAGGGTGGACTTGCCGTTGCAGCCCGAGCCGTGCAGCACCGCGAGCACGTGCTCGCGCGTGTCGCCCGTCAGGCAGTAGCCGATGAACCGCTGGACGAACGCGATCAACTCCGTGTCACCGTTGAAAATCTCCGTTAGGAACTGCTCCCAGCGTGGGCAGCTCGCGTCGGGCATGTAGGGGGTCTCCGTTGCAAGACTTATGAGGTCGGTTGGATCGTGTGAGCGCCGAGCGCCGGTGCGGAGGTCCACGGTGCCGTTCGGACACGAGAACAGCCACGGGTCGCGGTCGAGCTGATCGGCGGCCAGCGCGATCTCGGGCTCTGTGCTTGCGAGCGCGAGCATGGCGCGGATCCGCGCCTCCGATTGCGAGGCGAGCGCGAACTGCACAGCGCGCTTACGCTCATCCTTGCCCTCGATATCGGCGGCGTCTTTGTGTAGCCGGCGGGCGGTCCGCTTCGCCGCGCGGTCGGCGTCGCCGGTGGCGTCGCGGCGCCAGCGCGCGCCGGTCCAGGCGAGCCACAAGCGCCGCTCGCGAACGTGCCGCAGGCCTCGCCCGTGCTCGACCGCAAAGCGCTGCGCGTTGCCGAGGTCCGTGGCCTCGGGAGCCGCCTCCTTTATGTTGTCGCGCGCGTGCGCGCTGCTCGACTCGTGCGGTGCGTAGCGCGCGACGCTCGCTGGATCGCTTCGACCTCGGACTCTGACAATGGCGGACGGCAGCGAAGGCGGTTCGTCTCCCGTAGGGCCGCCAAGATCGCCGTTCCGTCTAGGCCTCGCCGGCGCATGGTGCCTGCGACGCTCGCGAGGGTTTCGTTGCGCTGTCCCTCCGGGATCTCCTCGCCAATCGGCGGCGAGGTGGCGCGCGCGGGACCATTCTGGATCAACTCGAGCAGCCACGCTGGCGGATCCGCAAGGGGAGCCCGCTCGTCGAGCTCGTAACGCCGGCCATTGGCGCCGATGCTCGGCGGGGCCAATACGTAGCCTCCGTCACCTCGGACATCGACCCCGGGACCGAGCTTGCCAGCGCTGTTCGCAATCCGGCGCCCATTCAGCCGCGGGTAGTAGTGCTCCCCGCCTCGGGGCGTCGAGACGCTGGCTGTGAGCGGCATCGCCCCGTGGCTGCCTTCGAGATCGTGCAGTGTGTCAGCACCCTCGTCGCCGTCGACGTCCAGCACGAGCAGGCCGGACTCTGGCCCGGTGCGAATCGCGACGTTCGCATCGGGCCACCGGCGCCACCATCCTTCGATCTCCGCACGCTCCGTCGTTGCGTCGTGCAGACCGTGGGCCGTGCGCGGACGCTTGCGCTCATCGGCCGGAAAGACGGCCCAACCGGCTTGGGCGTAGTCGAGAGCCGCGGTTAGCGTCTCGCTCATGCGACCCTCCGGCGCCACACCGGCTGGTCATCGTCATCTTCACGATGAAGCGCTTCTACTGCAGGGTGTTCGACGGCGTTGAGGTCAACGCCCCAGGATCGGGCCAGCTCGGCGATCAAGCTTCCCGGCGTAGGCGCGTCGAGCGGACGCTCGAACGAGTCGGAACGAGGACTAGACTTGGTGATGGGCATCGTCGTTGCCCGCCTTCCCCGCGGCCGCGTTCTGAGCGCGGTCGTGGTCTTTTGTAGGGGCGATCAGAGCTTCGATCGACTCCGGCGTAAATCGAACCAATCGGGCGCCGAGCTCGACGCGCTGGATGAGTCCGGCCCTACTCAACCGCCTCACCGTGTGCGGAGTGACGCCCAGCATCTCGGCGACCTGCTCTGCGTCGAGCAGCACTTGCGACATCCGACCGGGCCGGGATGCTTTGTGAGTGGACGGGGTGCGAGATGCGAACACGGCGGACTCTAGGCTCGCGGACTCTGGGCCTGATTTCGCGGACCGCTATCGGCCGTTTGCGCTCCCCTCTCCAGGCGATGATCTGGTCAATCTCCTGCACGAGCACGCAGAGCGAGTGCCTGCGTCCGCCGTTTGGCACTGTGACCCCCCGTTCTGGCTGATCCCTCGCCTGGGGGAAGACGAGCCAGCCGCCGTCGTCGAGGATCTGGGTCCTTGGGCGTTGGAGGTCACGCGATCTGGGTCCGAGTTCGCCCTCCGGCAAGCCAAACCGGAAGAACGGAAGAAACTCAGCTTCCTGACCGTTGCGGTCGAGCATGACTTATGGCACGCGCCAGAGATCGAACTCGCGCGACGATGGCACTACGGGGAGCACGGCACTGAATCGAGCCAAGTCCGTGCTGTCGTGAGAAAGGGGCGTGCGCTCTGGCGATCATTAGGCGCCTGGCCGTGGAGCAGTTGCCCTCCTGGCCGCCTTCCGGCCGAATGGTGGCTCGACCCCAAAGTCCAGTCGGATTTTCGCGCGTGGAGCGTGCGGCGTGAAGCTGTCTTGCATCTCGAGCTGTCACCCGAGGTAAGCCTTTGCTCCGCGAAACCCTCAACCTCCTGAGACCCTAGCCCGGATCTTG
>JBBSDZ010000135.1:0-3780 GCA_038240205.1 Solirubrobacterales bacterium
CGTCGGGCCCGACGGCACCGCTGAGGACCCCCAGGGCGTGCCGGTGTACGCGTGGAAGGGCGAGACGCTCGAGGAGTACTGGTGGTGCACTGAGCAGGTGCTGGGCTGGCCCGAGGGCGATGACGGCTCGCGCGGCCCGAACATGATCCTCGACGACGGCGGCGACGCGACGCTGCTCGTGCACAAGGGCACCGAGTATGAGAAGGCCGGCGCCGTGCCGGACCCCGCCGGCGCCGACTCCGAGGAGCTGCAGGTGATCCTCGCGACGCTGACGCGCACGCTCTCAGAAGACCCGCAGCGCTGGACGCGCGTGGGCGAGGGCATCAAAGGCGTGACCGAGGAGACGACGACCGGCGTGCACCGCCTCTATGAGATGGTCGAGTCCGGCGAGCTGCTGTTCCCGGCGATCAACGTCAACGACTCGGTGACGAAGTCGAAGTTCGACAACCTCTACGGCTGCCGCCACTCGCTGATCGACGGCATCAACCGCGCGACCGACGTGATGATCGGCGGCAAGGTCGCCGTCATCTGCGGCTTCGGCGACGTCGGCAAGGGCTGCGCCGAATCGCTGCGCGGCCAGGGCGCCCGCGTGATCGTCACCGAGATCGACCCGATCTGCGCGCTGCAGGCCTCGATGCAGGGCTACGAGGTCAAAACGCTCGCCGAAGTCATCGACACGGCTGACATCTTCATCACGACGACCGGCAACAAGGACATCATCACGGCGGCCGACATGGGCCGCATGAAGCACCAGGCGATCGTCGGCAACATCGGGCACTTCGACAACGAGATCGACATCGCCGGGCTCGGCCGCGTCGCGGGCATCGAGCGCGTGAACATCAAGCCGCAGGTCGACAAGTGGGTGTTCGCGGACGGCCACGCGATCATCATGCTCTCCGAGGGGCGGCTGCTGAACCTGGGCAACGCCACCGGGCATCCGAGCTTCGTGATGAGCAACTCGTTCTCCAACCAGACGATCGCCCAGATCGAGCTGTTCAGCAAGAACGACGAGTACGAGAAGCGGGTCTACGTGCTGCCCAAGCACCTCGACGAGAAGGTCGCGCGGCTGCACCTCGACGCGCTCGGTGTCAAGCTGACGCAGCTCTCAGACGAGCAGGCCGCCTACATAGGCGTCCCCGTCGAGGGGCCGTACAAGCCGGATCACTACAGGTACTAGTCAGGGCGCCGGCCGTCAGATGAAGGCAATGGTTCTGGCGGCCGGCCTTGGTACCCGGCTGCGCCCACTGACATACGAGATCACCAAGCCGATGGTGCCGGTGCTCGATCGGCCGGTGATGGAGCACATCGTCGATCTGCTCGACCGCCACTCCTTCGACGGCGTGATCGCGAACCTGCACTACTTCCCGGACACGATCCGCGAGCACTTCGGCGAGCGCATCTCCTACCGCTTCGAGGAGGAGCTGCTGGGGACGGCCGGCGGCGTGCGCGCTTGCGCGGACTTCTTCGGTGAAGACCCGTTCCTGGTCATCTCCGGCGACGCGCTCACGGACATCGACCTGACGGCGTTCGCAACGCGGCACCTGCAGGCCGGCGGGATCGCGACGCTGGCGGTCAAGAAGGTGGCGGACACGCGCGAGTACGGCGTCGTGCTGCACGACCGTGCTGGGCGCATCACCGGCTTTCAGGAGAAGCCGGCGCCCGAGGAGGCGCTCTCGGATCTGGGCAACTGCGGCATCTACATGTTCGACCCGAGCATCTTCGACTACTTCCCCGATCGCCCGTTCGTGGACTGGGCCAAAGACGTGTTCCCGGCGCTGCTGGAGAACGACGTTCCATTCCACATCCACGAGGTGCGTGAGTACTGGAACGACGTCGGCTCGCTCGGCGAGCTGCGCCAGGGTACCTTCGATGCGCTGCGCGGCGAGCTGCGCTTGGAGATGGAGGGTGAGGAGGTGCGTCCGGGCGTCACCGTCGTCGGCAACTCACCGCTGCGCGAGGACACAGAGCTCGAAGGTTCCATCTGGATCGGGCGCGACGTGCAGATCGGCGCAGGCGTGCGCCTGATGGGGCCGATCGTGCTCGGCGATGGCGCGCACGTCGGCGATGGCGCGCAGCTGCGCGAAAGTATCGTCTTCCCCGGCACCGAGGTCGCAGCCCGCTCGATCCTGATCGGGGCGATTGCAGGGCACGGCGGCATCCTCGAGACCCTCCGCCGACAGACTGTTTAACGCGAGGGGGCCCGCCAAAGCGAGCCCCGTCACGGAAAGTGAGTCATGTGACAGTTGTCAGCATAGCACGACCCTCAGGCGGTTTCATAGCGCTCGCGCCGCTGCTGCTCGCGCTCTGACTCCGAGAGCGCGCGCATGAACAGCACGACGAGCGCGACGCCCATCACGAGCGACTGCTCGACGGCCATGATGAAGCCGGCGATCGACTGATCGTCGAGCGCCGAGATGCCCCACACGCGCCCGTGGTGGACGTAGTATGAGTAGAGCGCCGTGGGGGCGAACGCCAGGCCCATGCCGAGCGCGCCGACGAGCAGCTTGGTCGAGCCCATGTATGCGACCGGGCCCATCCCGCTCAGCCGCAGGCGGGCGCGGATCGGGGAGAGCAGGTGCCACCAGTACAGCGAGCCGGCGAGCAGGAACGTGAGGTGCTCTAGCACGTGCACGAGCGGGTGGCGCAGCGCGACGTCGTAGGCGCCGGGCACGTGCCAGGCCCAGATCACGGCGATGTAGAGCACGACTGCGAAGGCTGGGCTCGCGAGTGCGCCGGCTCCCTCCTCGAGGCGTTTCACGGCGCGCGTCAGCGGCCGCAGGATCACCTTCGTGAAGCCGAGGATCGCGAGGATCGGCACGACGTCGAGCAGCAGCACGTGCTGGACCATGTGCATGAAGAAGAGCTGGTCGGCCAGTGCGCCCACAGGCGAGACGAGCGCCACGAGCGCCACGAGCAGCGAGCCGAGAAAGCAGCACAGCCGCCACACCGGCCCGTCGGAGGCGCGTCGCGCGGCGCCCTGCGTGCGCACCGCGCGCCAGCGCCGAACGTACACGCCGCCGGCGAGCGCCACGCCGATCAGCACCTCCGGCTCGGGCGTCCAGGCGAGGTTCGCGCTCATCGCGAGGATTCTCCCACCGCCCGCAAGGCGGCGCTCGGGATCGATCGGCACACATCGCGGCGGCAGTCGCTGGACGAACGGTCCAATTGCGCGTGGCCGATGGACATCCGCCACGCACGGGCGTAGCATCTCTCCCAGCGCAAGACAACAGCCGACAAAGGAGCCTGTGATGCAAATCGACATCAAGGGTCGCAATGTTCCGGTTACCGAGGAGATCCGCGCGCACGCGGAGCGCCGGCTTGGCAAGGTCGCGCGGCAGGTCTCCGAGCTCGCGCGCGTGGAGATCGAGATCTTCAAGGAGCCCAATCCCCGGGTGTCCGATTGCCAGGTCGCAGAGGCGACGCTGTATCTGAAGGGTGTCACCCTGCGCGCGCACGACTCCTCGCCGGAGATGCTGCACTCGCTCAACCTGATCGTCGACGAGCTCTCGCGCCAGGTCAAGCGCCACCGCGACAAACGCCGCCACCGGCGCGAGGCGCGCGCGGCCGCCAGCAATCGCCGCATGGCAGCCGAAGCGGCGCGCACGATGGGCCTGCCGACTCAGACGGCGACCTAGCGCCTCGGCCCTCGTCGGCCGCGTGCCGCGCCAAGCCGCGACCGCTGGCGCGCGGCGGCACCTGGCAGCGCGGATAGAAACGATGTGAGCCGACGCGGTCCGACCGGCAGGTGGGCTCGGCCCGAGAAGCATGAGCTCGGAGGTC
>JBBSDZ010000136.1:0-3736 GCA_038240205.1 Solirubrobacterales bacterium
GGCAGCGGGGCGCCGCCGGCCCCCCGCGGCGGCGCCCCGCGGGGGGCGCGCGCGCGCCCCGATGCCGCCCGCGCGGCGCTCCAGTCGTGCTCGTCGCCGCGCACGACCGCTTGCGGCCTGGTCGCGGCTGTGAAGCCCGGGTAGACCGCCTGCGCGACCGCCGCCGCGTCGCTCGCCGGGTCCGCTCCTCCGAGGCGGGTGGTGTTCTTCGTCGAGATGCCGACCACGCCCTTGGCCTGCGGCACGGGCCGGAAGTTCACGCCGGAGCCGGTCGTGCCGCTGCCCGCGGAGCTCTTCCCGCAGCCCGAGACGACACCCGCGAGCAGCCCCAAGCTCAGCGCGAGCATCGCGAGCAGCCGGAGCGGAGAGGCGCACATGGCAGGGCACACTAGCGGCAGCGCCGGAGCGGGATTTAGGTCCTGTGCAGGCAAAGCATGCACATCGCGGCCCATCCGCTGCAAGTGTCCTTGCAGTCTGTTAGCCTGCTCGCGCAGAACGCCGAATCCCTGGTCAGACGCCGGGGAACGGGGGACCCAACGTTGTTGGGGCGAATCACACGGTGCATCCGTGAGAAGCGCAGGCTCTTTCCGCGCTAGCCCGTCAGCTAACCCCGCAGGCCGACGAAAGAGGTTGTTGTCTTGCGGGTGAAAACCCTCAGTACGTTCATGGGCAGTTTGACGATCCTGGCCATCGCGGCGACCCCCGCGGCGGCAGTCACGACCGGCGGCGCTGCCGCCGGAAGCGCTCCAACCACCGCACCGGCGGCGACCGCACCGGCGATTCATCTCTCGCCGATCGTCGGTCACGCCAAGCGCCTTGGCTACAAAGGCCCGCTCTACCAGAGGACGGCCACCGGCGAAGTGGTTCCATATCAGCCTGCAGCGCCTGCCGGTCAGCTCACGAGCGCCACGGGCGGCAGCCCGGTCGGTACGACGGCCTCCGCTGCGACGCAGCCGCAGCTGCTCGTCCCGGGCATTCTCGCTCGCTACGTCAACGGCCTCGCGGCCGCGCCGATGTCTGCGCCGGAATCGGTTCAGCAGGTGATCTGGGCGGCCAATGAAATCATCGGCCTCCCGTACATCTACGGCGGCGGCCACGCTTCGTTCATCTCACCCGGCTATGACTGCTCGGGCACGGTCTCCTTCGCGCTGCACGGCGGCAACATGCTTGCGACGCCCGAGGACTCCTCGGAATTCATGGGCTGGGGCTCGCACGGAGCAGGGCGCTGGATCAGCGTCTTCGGAAACTCCGGTCACGCCTACATGGACGTCGCCGGGCTGCGCCTGGACACGAGCGCCGCCGACGACCCGACCAACCAGCAGGGGCCGCGCTGGCGCCCGCTGCGCTCCGCAAACGGTGGCTTCACGGTTCGCCACCCGCTCGGCCTGTAGTCGCCGAGCGGGCACCGGTCGGCTAGGCTGGAGGTAGCCGGCCGGTAGGAGATCGGTCGCCCCGAGAGAAAGCAATAGGAGGATCAGATGGCCGGTCTCACCGGGCGCATGTCAACTGTCGTGAAGGCGAAGGTCTCGAAACTCCTCGACCGCGCCGAAGACCCCGCGGAGACGCTCGACTACAGCTACTCCAAGCAGGTCGAACAGCTGCAGAACGTCAAGAAGGGCATCGCTGACGTGGTCACGGCCAAGAAGCGCCTGCAGATGCAGGAAAAAACGCTGCAGCAGAGCGTCGTGAAGCTCGACACGCAGGCGCGGCAGGCCCTCTCGAGCGGTAACGAGGAGCTCGCGCGCACGGCGCTCGAACGCAAGAACGTCGCCCAGACCGAGCTCCAGGGCCTCGACACGCAGGTGACCGAACTCGAAGACCAGCAGCAGAAGCTGATCGACTCCGAGCAGAAGCTGCGCGCGAAGATCGAGGCCTTCCGCACCAAGAAGGAGGTCATCAAGGCGCAGTACTCCGCCGCGGAGGCGCAGGTGCGCATCTCCGAGGCCGCGACGGGTGTCGGCGAGCAGATGGCCGACGTCGGCCTGGCGATGCAGCGCGCGGTCGATAAGACCGAAAACATGAACGCGCGCGCGGACGCGGTCTCCGAGCTGGAGGCCGCCGGAACCTTCGAAGACATCACCCAGCTCGGCTCCGGCGAAGACGACATCGACCGCCAGCTCAAGCAGCTCTCCAGTCAGCCGGCCGTAGACGACGAGATGGCGAAGATGAAGAGCGAACTCGGCCAGGGAGCGCCCGCCGGCGCCCCGCAGATAGCCCCGGGCGGGACCGAGCCTTCCAGCGAGCCTCCGCCGGCGCCGAGTGAGAGCGGGCAGGCATGATCGTTCGCATCTCCGGCGAGGACCAGTACCGGCTCGCCGAGGAGAGCAAAGATCGGCTGAACGAGCTCGACAACGCGGTCGTGACGGCGTGCGAGGGAGGCGACGAGCAGGGCTACGCCGACACGTTCGCCGCGCTGCTTGACTACGTGCGCAACAACGGCGAGCGCGTCGGCGACGACGAGCTGGCGGGCTCCGACTTGATCCTGCCGCCTGCCGACCTCAGCTTTGCGGAGGCCGGCGAGGCCTTCAACGGCGAGGGCCTGATCCCGGACTGAGCCACTGGCCTTGGTTGACGCACCGGAGCCGCAGGTGCGCATGCAGCGACGCGTCGCGCGGTCAGGCTAGATCGGGATCCCCCACAGCGGGAACCAGCGCTCGAGCTCGGACTCGAGCGGCATTTCCGAGCCGATCTGCGCCTTCAGCTGCAGCTCGCGCTCGGTCGAGCGCTCCTGTGCCCCGCCGGGGGCCGGCACGAACGGATACCACGAGCCGCGCTTGTAGTTGTAGATGAAGTAGACGTGCTGCTTCTTGGCGTCGATGAACGCGAACACGGCGCACAGCAACCGCTCTCCGTAGCCGGCGGTCTCGATCGAGCCGGACACGGCGTTGATGCCGACGGCGAGGTCTTCGACGCTGGGCGACCCGGGCGGATTGCGCAGGATCATCCAGCGATAGCCGTACTCGTCGTCCTGGGTGGTGACGCTCGTGCCGCTGTCGCCGCCGGTGGCGGTGACGACTTCTTCCATGTCCTTGAGCGTCGATTCGAATTCGCTCGTGGCGAGCGACTGGAACACGATCGCGGCGCTCCCGGCAGGATCGATCTGGTGCTCGGTCTGCAGCGTCACGTAGGCGGTGGAGATCGCGAACAGCCTGTCTGGAGCCGGGCCCTCGACCTTGTGGCGCCCGGTCAGGATGTCGCGCAGGCCCACGGTCTAGGCGACGCCCTGCAGCTGTGACTCCAGGCGCTCGAGCGCCGCGAGGCGCTGCTCGAGCGGCGGGTGGTCGGCAAAGATGTTCATCAGCGACTTCTTGGCACGCGCCGGGATGATGAAGAAGGCGCTCATGCCTTCGGCTTTGCGCAGATCCTGGGAGGGCACGCGTTCGATCGTTCCGCTGATCTTCAGCAGCGCCGAGGCGAGCGCGCTCGGGCGCCCGGTGAGCACGGCCGAGCCGCGGTCGGCGGCGAACTCGCGGTAGCGCGAGAGCGTGCGCAGCAGCACGAACGAGACTGCGTAGACGACCACGGAGACGAGGATCACGATCATGATGTCGCGCTCGCCTTCTTCGTCGTTGCCGTAGCCGCCGCCGAAGAACAGCGCGAACTGGGCGATCATCGAGGCAAGCGTCGCGAAGAAGCTCGCGAGCGTCATCACCATCACGTCGCGGTTGATCACGTGCGAGAGCTCGTGTGCCATCACGCCTTCGAGCTCGGCCGGGGAGAGCATGTCGAGGATCCC
>JBBSDZ010000137.1:0-3733 GCA_038240205.1 Solirubrobacterales bacterium
CGGTATCGCGCGACGCGGAAGGGAACGTGCACGCTGTTTCCGCGCGCTGCACGCACCTGGGCTGCATCGTCAACTGGAACCGCGCCGAGCGCACGTGGGACTGCCCCTGCCACGGCTCACGCTTCGCTCAGAGCGGCACCGCCGTTACGCGTTTCAACAACGGCGCTCGATCGTTGCCGAGCAACGACGATCGAAGCCGCATGCGAACTCGCAATGCGCAGGGGTATATCGTCGGGCCAGCATCCACGCGGCGTCACCTCCACGGAATGGTCGGGCGCCGTGTCCGAGCCGCTACTCGAGACGGCATCTGGCAGAGCACTGGTCCTGTTGGCCATTACCGATGGCGCGGGAACTTGGCTGAGCTCACCAGTTCAACGGATACGTACGGCGCTGTGGAAGGGATCTAGCGGCTCCGCTGTTGTCAAGGCCGGTGAGCCTCGGTGCGGTGCTCTCGCGTCGCGGTCGGAGCAGCAAGGTAGTCGACGAGCGCGGTCCCAGGCGGGTTATTGTCAAATGTTGTGGCGGCGCCGGGATAAACCGGCATGGAGAAGGAGATGAGAGAGCTCTACATCGAAGGAGTAGCGATCCACGGTGGCCCCGAGCCGTGCGTCGATGGTCGTGAGGCCGTGGGCGAAGCGTCGGTAGGGGTACGCGCAGGCTGGGCTATTGAGCCTCGAAAGTGGTGCTGTCGGGGTGCCGACGTCCTCACAACTGGCGGAAGGCAATATCGCTGGCGGCGTTTTCGCGAGTCGTCGGCGGACCTCGCGGGGTCCGAGAACCTGTGCATGCGCGGAATCTTCATGCGCGAGAACCGGGAGATCCCACGATCACCCGATTGTGGTGATGGTAGGTCGGGTCGTGCGGGGAACGCTGAGGCGGTCATCCCGTGATGCACGATCGTGGGAAGTCAGACGATTCCGTAGTACCTGCGAAGCCGGTGAACAACGCTCAGGGTGGAGCGGCGGAGCTGGTGGAGGGAAGGGGATCGGCCGAGGGGAACATGGCCAGCGAAACGCGCTCCGGACGCTGTGCCGGGCTGAGCGCGCCAAGTGATCTGGCTCGTGTGCGCCGAGCGGCGCGGAAGGACAAGGATGCGAAGTTCACCGCGCTCCTGCATCACGTTGACGTTGATCGCTTGCGGGCGGCGTATTGGGCGATTCGCCCGAAGGCCGCGCCGGGAGTGGACGGCGTGACATGGCTGGACTATGGGCTAGATCTGGAAGCGAACCTTCTGGATCTCCATGCTCGGGTTCATGGTGGGAGCTATCGAGCAAAGCCATCTCGGAGAGTGTTCATCCCGAAGGCGGACGGGCGGCTGCGGCCGCTTGGTGTCGCTGCGTTGGAGGACAAGGTCCTTCAGCGGGCGCTGGTTGAGGTGCTGAACGCGATCTATGAGTTGGGTCGAGTCGGGGCGCGGTGCCGGCGTTACCGCCGGTCCGTTTCCCCGACCCGCCCGCCGAACCGGACTTGCCCATTCCTGAGCATCCGGCTCTCCACAGGACATGCGATGGCTGGTCGTGACGTTGGCGTTATGCAACGGTTGCTCCCGGCCGGGTGGTGGCCCGTCCTGTCTGGGAGGCCGCCCACGGTGAGGGGATTCGATGCCCGCGGTACTGGTAGCGGGTCACCGGAACCTCAGCGGGCCACGCGAGCCTCGTGCCTTCGCGGCTGGTCCAGTCGCGCCCCCAGCACCGCCGCCTGATCTGTTTCCAGGTCAGCCGCGAGTACTTCTTGCGCAGCCAGCGGATCACTCGCCACCACAGGTAGTAGCTGAGATACGCAAAGCAGCGACTGCTCGCGTTATGGCGGTGGTAGTTGGTCCAACCCCGCAGGATTGGGTTGAGCGCGTGGATCAGCTGATCGAGCGAGAGGTTCGTCGTGCTGCGGTCGGTCAGCGTCTTGATTTGGTGCATGATCTCGCGTAGCGCTCGTTGACTGGGGAACGTGTAGGCGACGTGCTTGCCAGCGGTCCGCCAGGGTCGCCGCTTGATGCGGAACCCGAGCAGATCAAAGCCGTCGTCGACGTGGGTGATCGCTGTCTTCTCGGGCGAGAGCGTCAAGCGCATCTGCTCTGCCATGAACTCGGCCGTCTGCTCCTTGATTGCGTGGGCTTGGGCTTCGGTGCCGCGGACCAGCACCACGAAGTCGTCCGCGAAGCGGATCATTCGATAGCTGGGGCGGCCTTCTGCCCGGTCACGCCAGCGCTGGTTGTGCGTGCGTGCCGTCCACGCCGCCTCGAAGTGGCGGTCGAGTACTGAGAGGGCGATGTTCGACAGCAGGGGCGAGAGACTCGACCCTTGTGGCGTGCCCGATGGCGTCGCGGTCACGGTGCCAAGCTCGCGCATGACACCGGCGGCGAGGAACAGCCGGATCAGTGCCAGGACGCGCTTGTCGGTCACCCGACGGCGCACCTGTTCCATCAAGAGACCCTGATGGATCTGCCCGAAACAGTCCTCGACGTCCCCTTCTATCACCCACTCATACGAGCGAGGGGCGTGAATGAAGAACCGCACCTCTTCGATGGCGTCCTGGGCTCTGCGTCCGGGCCTGAATCCGTACGAGGTCGGGCAGAAGTCCGCCTCGAAGATCGGCTCGAGCACGAGCTTGGCCGCCGACTGCACGATCCTGTCGCGCACCGTCGAGATGCCCAAGCTTCTGAGCTTCCCCGAGCGCTTCGGGATCAGCCGCTCGCGGGCCGGCAGCGGACGATAGATGCCCTCTTTGAGCTCCTCGCGGAGCTTGGCGAGGACCACGTCAACGCCCGTCTGTTCGACCTGCTTGCGGGTCTGGCCATCAACACCGGCGGTCTTTGACCCCCGGTTGCGTTTCACCCGCTCCCACGCGACGAGCAACGTCGCGGGGTCACAGACCAAGTTGAACAGGTCGCCGAAACGAGCCTGCTCGTCCTGGGCTGCCCATCGGTGCAGCTTGGTCTGCCATCCCAGTACCCGCTCTTCGGCCGACTTGGCGTCAAGCGGCGCGAGCGTATTCACGCCCGACCTCCCGAACGGCTTCTCATGCTGCGGTCCTGCTGGCGTCCTTCGCCATGTGCCCGGCTTTCCCGGGCTCGGACTACTACGACGCCTCCGTCACGTCCTCGACCCATCAGCAGACAGCGCGCCTTGCCGGGCTGCCACCAGCAGCCCGGCACGTCGGGGACGCTTCCCACGTTCACCATGATCCGTTTGACCGGGTCGGCGACTGGCTCTACCCCTACAGCCCATCCGGCGGGCACTCGCAGCATCCCGTCGGTCACCACGGCCGGGGCAAATAGCCAGGCGTGGAGCGTGCCGCCGTCTAACAGAGCGGCATCGTCGCTGTGGTCGACCCGTGTCCGCCAGGTTTTGGGTCGATTGAGAAATCGAGGGGCTTCTACCACCAGTTCGCTTTCGCTTCGCCTTTCGGTCTCGCTAGCACGCGCGCGGGCGTCTGGCAGTGCCGCCCGGCCGTCACGTTGTCGGGGTCGCTCTCGCCATCGGCGCGCGCTTCCGCGCCACGGCTGACCCCCAGCTTCCACGGGCTGCTGCATCAGCCCGGGGCCGGCATTCCAGCCGGCACGGATGAGATGTTGCTCGTCCTTCATCTCCTTTCGCATGGCGCCTCGTGGCGCACGTTACGACTTCCTCGGATTCGCGATCAAGCGCGTCCGGGGTCGTCACGGCCGGATGGTGATCCACACCTACCCCTCAAAACGGGCGCTCCAGTCCGTCAAGAGCAAGGTCAAGCAGATCAC
>JBBSDZ010000138.1:0-3646 GCA_038240205.1 Solirubrobacterales bacterium
CCGGAGCGCCCGCGCCGGGCTCGTGCGCGAGCCGCTCTTCGAGCGCCTGCAGCGGCACCTCGCGCTTGCGCTGCTCGAGCTCGGAGCGTGTGCTCTGCAAGATGCGTGCGAGGACGCTCGGTGCCGAGCCGGCAGTGCTCACAGTGCCGGCCCCGATGGCGCGTAGGAGCGGCTCGCCTGCACGTAGCGCTCGAGCGAAGCCAGCGCACTGCCGTCGGCGAGCGCCTCCCGAGCGGCGTGCACGCCGTCGGCGATCGAGTCGGCCACGCCGCCGGCGTAGATGGCCGCTCCGGCGTTGATCACGGCCAGCTCATTGCCGGCGGCGGACTTGCCCTCGCCGGCCTCTCCGGCGAGGATTGTTCGCGCGACGGCGGCGTTCTGCTCGGGCGTGCCGCCCGCGCAGCCGCGCTCGAGCTCCTCAGCGGAGAAAGCCGGGATGCCGACGTCGGCGGGCGCGAGCGTGTAGCTGCGCACCTCCTCGCCATTGACCTCGACCACTTTCGTCGCGGCCGCGATCGAGACCTCGTCGAGACCGTCCTCTCCGGAGACGACGAGCGCACGGTCGACACCGAGCCGCGCGAGCGCGCCGGCGATCGTTTCCAGATACGCCGGGTCGGAGACGCCGATCAGCTGGCGGCGGGCGCCGGCGGGGTTCGTCAGCGGCCCGAGCAGATTGAAGATCGTCCGCACCGCCAACTCACGCCGCACCGGGACGACGAAGCGCGTGGCCTGGTGATGAGCGGGAGCGAACATGAAGCCGAACCCGGCCTGTTCGATGCAGGCGGCGACGCCTTGCGGGTCGAGATCGATGCGAGCGCCGAGCGCCTCCAGCAGGTCGGCCGAGCCGGAAGAGCTCGTGGCCGAGCGATTGCCGTGCTTGGCCACAGCGCAGCCTGCGCCGGCGGCGATCAGCGCGGCGGTGGTCGAGACGTTGAACGTGCGGCGGCCGCCGCCGGTTCCGGCGGTGTCGAGCAGATCCTCGCGCGCGACAGGCACGTGTGCCGCGAGCTCGCGCATCGTGCGAGCGAGCCCCGCGAGCTCGTCGACGGTCTCCCCCTTCGTGCGCAACGCGATCAGAAAGCCGGCGATCTGTGTCTCGGAGGCCTCGCCATGCATGATCTGCGCGAGCACCTCGCTGGTCTCGTCGGCGCTCAGGTCACGACGCGAGGCGAGCGCGTCGATCGCGTCGGTGAGTGTCTGGTTGGGCATCAGTCGCGCCCCAGGAAGTTCGCCAGCAGCTTCTTGCCTTCCGCGGTCAGCACCGACTCGGGATGGAACTGCACGCCCTCGGCGGGCAGCTCGCGGTGGCGCACGCCCATCACGACGCCGCCGCCCCGAGCGCTCTCTTCGAGGCACTCGGGCAGTTGCGGGTCGACCACGAGCGAGTGGTAGCGCCCGACGGTCAGCGGCGAGGCCAGGTCGGTGAAGATCGTGCGACCGTCGTGCTCGATCGTCGTCGACTTGCCGTGCACCGGCGCGTTCAGCTGCACGCGCCCCCCGAACGCCTGCGCGAGCGCCTGATGGCCGAGACAGACGCCGAGCGTGGGCACGCCCGCTTCGGGCATTCGCCGCACGAGCTCGAGCGTGGTGCCGGCCTTGTCGGGGGTGCAAGGGCCGGGCGAGACGACGCAGCGCTCGTATCCGTCCGCGAGCATCTCATCGACGCTCGCGCGATCGTTGCGCACGGTGTTGACCTCGGCGCCAAGCTCGCCGAGGTACTGCACGAGGTTGTACGTAAACGAGTCGTAGTTGTCGAGCACCAGCACCCGCACCGCGCGCTGCTTCGCGTGCGGCTGGGCTGGCTGGGGTGACGAGGTCGGGGCGCTCATGGCCAGTCGGGCTGCTCGCAGGCCAGCTCGATGGCGCGCATCGCGGCCGAGGACTTGGCGACAGACTCCTCGTACTCGTATGCGGGCTTGGCGTCGGCGACCGTGCCGCCGCCGGCCTGGATGTGCGCGACGCCGTCCTTGACGACGACCGTGCGGATGTGGATCGCGGTGTCGAGGTCGCCGGCGTAGCTGAGGTATCCGATCGCGCCGCCGTAGCCGCCCCGCTTGACCGGCTCGAGCTCGTCGATGATCTGCATCGCGCGCACCTTTGGCGCGCCCGAGAGCGTTCCGGCGGGCAGCACAGAGCGCAGCGCGTCCATCGCGCCGACCTCCTCGCGCAGCGTCCCAGAGACGGAGGAGACGATGTGCATGACGTGGCTGTAGGACTCGATCTCCATCAGCTCGTCGACGACGACGCTTCCGTACTCGCAGACCCGCCCGAGATCGTTGCGGCCGAGGTCGACGAGCATCACGTGCTCGGAGCGCTCCTTCTCATCGGCGAGCAGCTCGCCGGCGATCAGCCGATCCTCCTCGGGCGTCGTGCCGCGATGGCGCGTGCCGGCGATCGGCTTGGTGCTGACGTGCCGGCCGCTGACCGTCAGCAGCGGCTCGGGGCTCGCACCGGCGACCTGGAAGTCGCCGAAGTCGAGGAAGTACATGTACGGGCTCGGGTTGACCGCTCGCAGACCGCGGTAGATGGAGAAGGCCTCGACCGGCACGGTCGCGGACCAGCGCTGGGAGGGCACGACCTGGAATGCGTCGCCGGCGTGGATGTACCTGACGATCCGTTCGACCATCGCTTCGAAGTCCTCACGCGGCATGTTCGACTGGAAATGCGGCAGCTCACGCGACTCGCGCGGACGCTCGGCGCGAGGCACGGGTCCGGTCAGGCGGGCACGCACATCGGCGATCCTCCGCACGGCCGCCTCGTAGGCGCGCTCGACGTCCGGCTCGGCGTCGAGGTCGGCGTTGATGAGGATCGTGACCGTGCGCTTGAGGTGATCGAAGATCACGAGCAGGTCGGTGAGCATCAGCGCCATGTCGGGCAGGCCGAGCACGTCCGGGTTGGGAGCGGCGAGCGGCTCGACCGTGCGCACGAGGTCATAGCCGAAGAAGCCGACTGCGCCTCCGGTGAACGGCGGCGTTTCGGCCATCGGAGCCTGGCTGAAGCGCGCAAGCTCGGCGGCGGCGAGCGCGTAGGGATCGCCGCCGTCGGCGAGCGACCAGCGCATCACGCCACGAGGCCGCAACCCGATGAACGAGTAGCGACCGACGCGCTGGCCTTGCTCAGCCGACTCCAGCAGGAACGCCGGCTCGCCGGGCGCCAGCTCGCGCAGCTTCAGGAACGCCGACACGGGCGTCTCGCAGTCCTCGATGAAGCGATGGCGGATCGGGATCAGGTTGTGCGCGCCCGCGAGCTCGCGCGCCTGCTTCAGGCCCGGTTCGACGTCGATCGCGCCTGCGAGCGACTCAGCGGCTGCGTTCATCGAGCACCCGCTCGGCGTCGGCGAGCGACCGGCCTCGGCTGTGCAGCAGCACGAGCAGGTGGTAGATCACATCGGCGGCCTCTTGGTCGATGCGTTCGTCAGTCTCCTCGCGGGCGGCGCGCGCGACCTCCTCGGCCTCCTCCATCACCTTCGCCCCGATCAGCCCGGGGTCGTCGAGCAGCTCGACCGTGTAGGAGCCGGGGGGGGGCGGGGGGGCGCCCCCCCCCCCCCCCCCCCGGCTCCTACCCGGACGCGCTGCTCGCCGACCCCGGGCTGTGCGGGGCGACGGTGCTGGAGGAGGCCGAGGAGGTCGCGCGCGCCGCCCGCGCC
>JBBSDZ010000139.1:0-3561 GCA_038240205.1 Solirubrobacterales bacterium
AAAAACGTGATCGTACTGCGGGTTCACGGCGGGTCGCCGGCGCAACTGTGACCCGACGAGCGAAGAGGGCCGTGCCACCCCTGCCCGCGCGCCTCCCGGATGGTCGATGTTCATGACGCTGGCGGGGAAGGTCAGAAGCTGGCACCTGCTCGACGTCGGCTTCGTCTACCCCTGAGAGGCGCCATCGCCTCTCAGCTCACGTCTTCTTGCCGCTGACCGTCGCCTTCAGCGTTGCCCCGGGAGTGAACTTCGGGGCTTTGGAGGCCTTGATCTTCAGCGTAGCGCCGGTCGCTGGATTGCGCCCCGTACGCGCGCCGCGTTTGGCGACCGTGAACTTACCGAAGCCGGTGATCGCGACGTCGTCGCCCTTCTTGAGCGTCTTCTGGACGGTGTTGATCAAAGAGTCGGTCGCCCGCGCACAGTCTGCGCGGCTCAGTCCGCTGTCCTTCGCGATCGCGTCAATGAGCTCGGTCTTGTTCACGGGATCCTCCCGGGCCGGTGGCTGGAATACATCGTGAGTCTATGTGCCGTCGCGGACGGGCGTTGGGCTCAGCGACCAGTGGTTTGTTCCGGCGCCCGTGGCGTAGCTCTTCGTCGGCTTTGGCCCAGTAAGTGTTCCGCTTCCGGGTCCCCAGCGACCGGAGCAGCAGCCTCCACACCGTGCCCGCTCGGGCGTTAGTAGGAAGCGCTAGTCCGGCGCGGAAGCGAGCGTCAGCGCCGCCAGAGGCAGAACGCGCTTCTCGCCGTAAGCGGGGCCCGAGTACGCGGCCGGTCGCGGTAGGGTCGGCGGGAGGCGCCGGGGCCGCGCGGTCTAGCCGACTGGCCTGGTTTCCTCCCGCCGCCGCATCGAACCGTGCATGCGGTTCTCCCGCACACGGCTCCCCGACGTTCTTCACCGGTGGGCATTCAGCGTCCCGGTCGCCATGGCCGATTGGGTCGTGGCGCGACGATGGTTCCGTTGAGGTCGATCAGCCCGAGCCGGTTCGGCGACTGGTAGGCGACGACCTTCATGCCGTAGCCCCAGCCGCGTTTGTGGCGCTTGCCGACGAACCGCGCGAGGCGGTCGGTGGCGTAGTGGCTGATCTTTTCGAAGGAGTGGTCGGAGTTTCCGTAACGGAAGTAGCCCGACCAGCCGCGCAGGAAGCGGTTGACGTCCTGCACGACGTCTTCGACGGGTACCAGCAGCCTGCGCCGATCGGTGATCTCCCCGATCCGGTCGCGGGCACGCTGGGTGGCCTGCCGTGAGGGCCAGCGGGCGAGGAAGCACAGGTGCGTTGAACGCGGTGTGTTGCCGCGCACCCAGCGGTGGTGAAAGCCAAGAAAGTCCAGGCCCTCCCCACCTTCGGTCAGGTGTACGATCCGCGTCTTGGCTGGCTTGAGCTCAAGGCCAAGCTCGGACAGGATCGCCGAGAGCGTCGAGAGCGCCCGTTCGGCCTCCTGCCGGGTGTGGCACATGGTCAGCAGATCATCCGCGTAGCGGACCAGAACGCCACCGCCGCGATCTACCCACTGCCGGTCGAGCCGGTGTAGGTAGACGTTGGCCAGGCAAGGTGAAAGCACCCCGCCCTGCGGAGTCCCGGCAGTGCTGCGCGTGACCGCGCCGTCCTGCATCACCCCTGCGCGCAACATCGCGCGCAGCAGCTTCAGGACATGCCGGTCCGTGATCCGCTCCTCGATCGCCGTCATCAACCCCGAGTGCGGGATCGCCTCAAAACAGTTGGCGATGTCCGACTCGGCGACCCATCGCCTGCCCCTCCATGCCTCATCCACGAGGACCTGGAGGGCGTCGTGCGCCGAGCGCCTGGGCCTAAACCCGAACGAGCACTCGAGCATGTCGGCCTCAAAGATCGGCTCAATGACAATCTTGGTGGCCGCCTGAACGACGCGGTCGCGGACAGCAGGAATCGAGAGCGGACGACGCTCCCGCACTCTGCCGGGTTTTGGAATGAACACCCGGCGGGCAGGAAGCGGACGCCACCGTCCTTCCTTGAGATCCGCGGCCAGCTCATCGAGCAGCCGGGAGATCCCATACTGCTCGACGTCGGCGATGGTCTGTCGGTCGATGCCGGCCGCGCCGCGATTGGCGCGCACCAGCTCCCACGCACGCTCCAGAACGTCTCTGCGGTAGATCTTGTCGTAGAGCGCGTGGAACCGTCGCCCGGGATCGGCCTTGGCCGCCCGGTACAGCGTTCGTTGCAGTTCTCGGACTGTGTCCTGCTTGGTGGTCCTAGCCACGAGTGGCACTCACCAGCCCTTCCGTGCACGTGACGCATGAACGAAGCAGCGGCCCTTCCCTCGCCCCGGGTTCTGTTGTCCCGTGAGTTCAAGCAGTACTACGGCCGCCTCCGACGCCCACCCGGCTCGCGATCCACTTCCCGGCTCAACACCGGTTATAGGACGCGACACTCCGACAGCACCAACACCGCAGGCTGCCGGGCCGGGGAGGGCCTCCCCAGTTCCCGCCGCCACCCTCTGAACGTTCCGAGCCCTCTACGCCGGGGAGTTCCTCGGGGCTGCGCTCCAGGCTCTTCACCCCTTCCATGGCCTTCGCCGTGAAAGACGCGGCTCGGCTCCCCCTTCCTCCCACCCCGAAGGGCGGGCAGCAATAACGACGCGGCAGGCTTCGCTTGATGCTGCGGACCGCTCAGTCGCTCCCCCACAGGGGCTCTTGACGCTGGGCTTCGACCCGGCCCGTTTCCAGACCGAGCCGCCAGCCTGCTACCGGGCCTCCTGGCAGCTACCCGGACGGGACTCACACCCGCAGGCGACGACGAGCTTATGTTGGATCAGCTACTCAATACGTAACCTCCAAGCGCTGGGCGCACTCTCAGAACTGCTGTAAATACGTACCGGGTGCTGTCATAGCGACGGCGTAGGTTCCCTCAAGTCCTGTCAGACGATGAAGGAGGCCTACGCCGTGAGACGCACCGTACCGCCGTCGGCGGAGATACAAGCAAGTATCGACAAGCTGATGTCCAGGGGGGATGGTCGATGATCCGCAGAAGATGCTGTCCGACCTCGGTCGGCTCGGCGCCCGGTTGATCATTCAGCGGGCTGTGGAGGAGGAGGACGATACCTGGCTGGGGCGTGCTCGCTATGAGCGTCGGCCGGAGCGCCAGCGCGGGTTGCGCAATGGGTTCAGGCCTCGGCACGTGCAGACGGCCGAGGGTGAGCTACGAATCGAGATCCCGCAGGCTCGCGAGGCGTTGATGCCGTTCGTCTCGAAGCTGTTCCCGAAGTGGCACTGCAAGAGGCTTTTGAGAACTGACCCGCTGAAGGCGCTGGTAATCGGCGGGTTCGTGCGTGGCCTGTCGATGCGCGACATCGAGTCGCTGTGTGAGGAGGCCGGGCTGGGGAAGACCTCCAGGTCGACGGTCGCGAGGATCTGCTCAGAGCTGCACGAGCGCTTCAAAGCGTTCTTGGCGATGACAGCGATGCACGAGCGCGTGTTCACCGAACACGTCTCGGATCGCCTTGCGTAGCGCTTTGCCGCCGTCGATCACGAACAGGATCGCCTGATCGAGATCAAGGCCACGGTCCACGAGGTCGGCCAGCAGCATC
>JBBSDZ010000140.1:0-3541 GCA_038240205.1 Solirubrobacterales bacterium
CGAGCGAGGTGAGCGGACTGGTGCTCGTCGACGCCGCCGCAGCCGGTCAACGCCTCGGCGGCTACGCCATGGCGCAGGCGCACCTCGTCAAGCTCCTGCAGCTCCCTGTGATCCACGAGCTCGCCAACGCGACCTTCTCGCAGCTGCTGACGACGGTGTCGGTGAAAAAGGGCGACAACGAAGCCTTCCATCCGAACGCAGTCGCACCCGCGCACGAACGCCGTCTGTTGGAGATCAACTCCACGCGGGGCAACCTCGAAGCGCTCGCCGGCGAGCAGCTCGCGGCGAACGGCGTGATCGACGGCATCGACAAGCACCTCGGCGCGATTACGCTGCCCACGAGCGTGCTTCAGGGCAGCGAGGATCAGCTGGTCAAGCCGGCGCACGGCCGGCGCCTGGCCGCGTCGATCCCCGGCGCGCAGCTGTTTCTGCTCGCGGGGGGCCACATGGCTCCGTACACGCATCCGGCGGCGATCGCCAACGCGGTGATCGCCATGGCCGGCGGCCCGGTCAAACGCTCACAGGCGGCCGGTAGCGGCGCCTGATCTCGTACAGCGTCGTGCGCTCCGCTGCGGGGCGCCCGGCGCGGTGTGCGGCCGCGATCAGCTCCTCCGGGTCCAGGCGCGTGCCGTGATAGCTGCCCGCAAGGCGGCTGATCGACTCCTCCATCAGCGTGCCGCCGAGATCGTTGACGCCCCAGCGCAGCGACTCGGTGGCCGCGTCGAGACCCATCTTCACCCAGCTGGCCTGCAGGCTCGCGATCGTGCGCCCGAGCGCCAGCCGGAAGACGGCCGTGTGCTTGAGGTTCTCCTCGCGTGAGATCTCCTCGACACCGTGAGTCCGTCCGAGGAGCGTCTGGAAGGGGATGAACGACAGCGGCACGAACTCGGTGATGCCGCCGGTGCGCTCCTGCAGCTCACGCACGACGCGCATGTGCTCGGCCAGCTCCCACGGCTCCTCGATGTGCCCGAACATGACGGTTGAGGTCGAGCGCAGCCCGGCGCGGTGGGAGGCTTCGATGATCTGCACCCAGCGCGCTACCGGCAGCTTGTTTGGTGAGATGCGCTCGCGCACGCCGTCGTGCAGCACCTCTGCAGCCGTGCCTGGCGTCGAGCCGAGACCTGCGTCGCGCAACTGCGCGAACACCTCGTCGGGGGGCAGCTGGGAGATGTCGCACATGTGCGCGATCTCCATCGGGCTGTATGCGTGCAGGTGCAGCTGCGGCGCGAGCTCCTTGGCGAAGCGCAGCCAGCCGAGATAGTCCTCGAGGCCCCAGTCCGGGTGGATGCCCGACTGGATGCACAGCTCGCTCGCGCCGAACTCGACCGCCTCGCGCACGCGGCTTGCGAACTCCTCGCGGTCGTGCTCGTAGGCGTCCGGAGAGCGCTTGCCCTGACCGAAGCCGCAGAAGGCGCAGCCGACGGTGCAGACGTTGGAGACGTTGATGTTGCGGTTGACCACGAACGTGACCGTCTCCCCCGCCAGCTCCTCGCGCAGCTCATCGGCAGCCTCACGTAGCTCCTCGATCGCCTCGGGGCGCGTCTCGGCGAACAGCGCCGTCAGCTCCTCGGCGCTGAGCGCGAGACCGTCGCGGCCCTTGGCGATCGCGCCTGCGACCAGTTCCGGGCGGATCGGTGGGGCGCCGCTCGCGCTCGGGTCGGTCCGCCCAGAGCCGCGGCGCGGGATGAAGCTCCAGTACTTCGCCTTGATCGTGTCGAGCACGCCAGGGGCGACCCACGCGGGGTCGATGTAGGAGGAGTACACGCACAGGCGCTCGGTCAGCGCGACGCCGTCGGCCTGGAGCTCCTTGCGCACCTGATGGGGCGAGGGGAACGGGTGCTCCGGGGAGATGTGGTCGCCGTTGGCGCTGAGGCCGCCGAGGTCGGTGGCGCCGGCTGCCACCAGCTCGCCCCACCAGTCAGCCAGGTTCGGCGGGATCTGGATGCCGACGTCCGGCATCAGCCTGCGCGCCTCTGCGATCAGCCGCTTCATGTCCTCGATGCTCACCGGGCACGCCCACTGCGGCAGCGGCAGCTGCGGGCGCGAGTCGGCCACGCCGGTGCGCCAGTACTCGGCCGCCGCCGCGTCGGCGATCTGCGCCGGCTCTTCGCCGTAATAGCGCTGGTGGGGCACGAAGTTCTGGAGGATCACCTCTTGGATGTGGCCGTGCTCGGCGTGCTCTCGCGCGAGCGCTTCAAGGGATTGCACGCGCTCCTGCTCCGTCTCGCCGATGCCCACGAGGATGCCGCTCGTGAATGGGATCCTCAGCTCGCCCGCCGCGCGGATCGTCTCCAGCCGCCGCTGCGGGTGCTTGGTCGGCGAGCCGGCGTGCACCGTCTGCATCAGCCGCTCGGAGATCGACTCGAGCATCAGCCCCTGCGACGCGGTGACCTCGCGCAGCCGCGCCAGGTCCTCACGCGAGAGCACGCCGAGGTTCGTGTGAGGCAACAGGCCACGCTCGAGCGCGCGCTCACACGCCCACACGACGTAGGCGGTGAAGTCCTCGTGGCCGTAGTCGGCCAGGCGCGCGGCTACGCCCGGGTTGACCTCCGGTTTCTCGCCGGTGAGCACGAGCAGCTCCTTGACCTGGCGCTTGGCGGCGCCGTCGAGGATCTCGATCACCTCATCCGGCGCATACAGGTGCGCCGTGTGCGTGGCGAACGCGCAGTACTTGCAGTAGCACTGGCATGTCCGCGACAGCGACAGCGTCAGGTTGCGCGAGAAAGTGACCCTGCGTCGCATGATCGGAGTCTATGACGGGTAGGAGCCCGATCATGCCCAAGCGCATCGCAATGCTCGACCACATCACGATCGGCGTCAGCGACCTGCAGCGCAGCCGCGACTTCTACGAACAGGCGCTCGCGCCACTCGGCTTCGACGAGACGCACGCCTACGACGTGCTCCCCAACGAGATCGAGTTCGGGCCGCCCGGGGCGAGCGACTTCGCGATCTCCACCGACTACCCGACCGGCGCGCAGATCCATGTCGCCTTCGTCGCCGACAGCCGCGAGCGGGTCGACGCCTTCCACGCGGCCGCGCTCAGCGCCGGTGGCCGCGACAACGGCGCGCCAGGCGCGCGCCCGGAGTACTCGGAGAGCTACTACGGCGCGTTCGTGCTCGACCCCGACGGGTACAACGTCGAGGCCGTGTTCCACGAAGACGCCTGAACCTCACGGCGCCGCTGTCAGGCAGACTGTCCCGATGGCCTCGATGCCAGCACCACGATGGCCGACCTTCCGGCGCAAGCTGCGCCCAGCCACGCTCGAAATGCGCCTCGCCGCAACGCTGATCAACCTGATCTTCACGCTGACTGTCATCGCGCTGGCAATCGGCGGCGGCGCGCTCGTTTACCGCGTTGCTCGCAAGCGCCGAGTCGAGCGCGGAGGCCCCCTCCATGCGTTCGCCGAAGACGCTGATGCCGAACCCACAGAGGACAACAGATGGCGGGGCGTTGAGCGCCTCGTCGAGCCCGTCGCCGGAATGCTTAGCAGGCGCGAGGTCAAGCTCGGACTGCAAGTTCTCTCGATCGCATTTCCGCTTC
>JBBSDZ010000141.1:0-3474 GCA_038240205.1 Solirubrobacterales bacterium
AGCGGGGCGTGCAGACGCTACTCGCCGGGCGCTTCGGCGGCGGCGATGCGCAGCATCTCGTCGATGTTGGTGAGCTTGACGCGCGGACGCCCGCCGGCCTCGCCGAGCGCCCGCTCGTGGCGGTCGATCGCTTCCCAGCCGGTGTACGTGACTAGCTGGGGCTGGCGCTCGCGCAGCAGCGCCTCGACGGAGGGTGCGGCGGGATCGCTCGGAGCGTGCGCGGCTGCAGCGCCGGGCGCCGGCTGCGGGCGCGCGGCGGCGGTCCGAGGCGCCGGCTGCGGGCGGTCGCCGTTGGCGGAGGGCGCGAGGTCGGCGAGCATCGCGTCGACGGTCTCCTGGGCGTCCTTCTTGTTGGTGCCGATCACACCGGAGGGGCCGCGCTTGATCCAGCCGACGACGTACTCGCCGGGGAGCGGCGCGCCTTCGTGCGTGACGCGCCCGCTGTCGTTGGGAATGACGCCGCTGCGCTCGTCGAACGGAACGCCTGGCAGCGGGACGCCGCGGTAGCCGATCGCGCGGAACAGCAGTCCGGCGGGGATCGTCTCCAACGCGCCTGTCGGTTGCGCTTTGAGCGCGCCACCGTCACCTCGCACGAGCTCGTTGCGCACGAGCTTGACGGAGGCGAGCGCGCCGTCGGCCCCGGGTGTCAGCTCGGTCGGGGACAGCAGGAAGCGCAGCACTACTCGCTTGCGGCCCTCGGTGGGGGAGCGCTGCGCGTAGGAGCGCAGGATCTCGACGTTGCGCCGCGAGGTGGCGCTTTCCTCGGCAGCCTGGTCATGCACGGCGAGCGCGCCCTCGAGCTCGTCGGCGTCGACGATCACGTCAGCGTCGCTCAGCTCGCCGAGCTCGAGCAGCTCTGGATTGGTGAAGGCGGCTTGTGCGGGACCGCGGCGGCCGACGACGACGACCTCCTGCACGCGGCTGCGCGCGAGCACGTCGAGCGCGTGGTCTGCGGTATCGGTGGGAGCGAGCTCGGCGGTGTCGAGCACGAGCATGCGCGCGACGTCGATGGCGACGTTGCCGTTGCCGATGACGACGGCGCGCTCGGCCGAGAGCAGGTCGACCTCGAGGTGCGTGTGATCGGGGTGGCCGTTGTACCAGCCGACGAACTCGGTTGCAGCGTGCGAGCCGGGCAGCTCTTCGCCAGGGATTCCGAGCGGGCGGTCGAGCGGCGAGCCGGTCGCGTAGACGATCGCGTGGTAGTGGGAGAGCAGGTCCTCGCGCGAGACGTGCTCGCCGAAGGTGACGTTGCCGAAGTAGCGAAAGCGCGGATGGACGGCGGTCTTCTCATACACGCGCGTGACGGACTTGATCTTCGGGTGGTCCGGGGCGACGCCCGAGCGCACGAGCCCCCACGGCGTGGGCAGGCGCTCGATCATGTCCACCTCGATGCGCTCAGAGGCGTCCTTGAGCAGATGCCCGGCCGCGTAGAAGCCGGCTGGGCCGCTGCCGATCACGGCGATGCGGATGGGAGAGTCGTCGGTCATGTGCGATGGGCGCGGCCCGACTCGAACGGGCGACCCCCTCGGTGTAAACGAGGTGCTCTAGCCAACTGAGCTACGCGCCCCTGGTCCAGGGGCATCTAGGCTAGCGAGCCGAGCTTGCTCGGAGCTGAGAGCCGACTGGGGGCTTGGTTGGCGGCGCCGCCGAATGGGCAGGTGAGTGCTCAGCCGTCTGTACGAGTTGGCTAGGATGAGCCACTCAGGCCCGGGATTTCCTTGAACACCGCAGACACCGCCCATAACGAGGGGTCATCATCGTTCGCGAAGTCCGCCGAGCAGGAGTCACGGGCGGCTGAGCTCGAGCTTCGCAACGTCAGCAAGCGCTATCCGGGGCAGCGCGAGCCGGCGATCTCAGATCTGTCGCTGACGGTGCCTGCCGGTGAGGTGTGTGTGCTGGTCGGCCCTTCTGGCTCGGGCAAGACCACGGCCATGCGCCTGATCAACCGCATGATCTCGACGAGCGACGGCGACATCCTGCTGGGCGGGCGCAGCGTGCTCGAGCGCGACGCGCGCGAGCTGCGCCGCGAGATCGGCTACGTGATCCAGCAGATCGGCCTGTTCCCGCACCAGACGGTCGCAGAGAACATCGCCACGGTGCCCGGCTTGCTCGGCTGGGACAAGCAACGCACGGCGGCGCGCGTGCAGGAGCTGTTCGCGCTGATCGGCCTGGACCCTGAGGAAATGGCAGGGCGCTACCCCTCGCAGCTCTCCGGCGGGCAGCGCCAGCGCGTGGGCGTTGCGCGCGCGCTCGCCGCCGACCCGCCGCTGATGCTGATGGACGAGCCGTTCGGGGCGATCGATCCGATCAACCGCGCGCGCCTGCAGGACGAGTTCCTCGGGTTGCAGGAGAAAGTGAAAAAGACGGTCGTGTTCGTCACGCACGACATCGACGAGGCGATCAAGATGGGCGACCGCATAGCGATCCTGCGCGAGGGCGGCCGCCTGGCGCAGTACGACACGCCGCGCGAGATCCTGATCAACCCGGCTGACGAGTTCGTCGCGGAGTTTGTCGGTGCCGACCGAGGTATCAAGCGGCTGTCGCTGACGACGCTGCAGGAACTGAAGCTGATCGAGCCGAACGGCTTGCAGCCGGGGTCCCAGCACGCCGCGCTGGAGACGTCCGTGCGCGACGCGCTGTCGCTGATCCTCACGGCAGGCGGCGAGCCGCTGGCGGTGATCGACGGCGACGGGCAGTTGCGCGGGCTGCTCACGCTCGGTCTGATCGAGCAGCTGCTGACCGATGAGGCGGCGGGCGACGGCAACGGCAACGGCGCATGACGGGCCTGCTGGCAGCGGGTCCGGTGATCCCGCACTACAGCTCGCAGAGCTCGAAGTGCGTGGTACAGAACCGCTTCTTCTGCAGCGAGTGGGTCAGCAAGAACTGGGACAGCGTGCTGTGGCCGGCGCTGCGCCAGCACGTGGTGCTGACTGTGATCGCGGTGGTGATCGGCTTTGCGATCTCGATGGGGCTGGCGCTGGTGGCGCACCGCTACCGCGTGTTCGAGCGCCCGACGTTGCTGGTGACGACGCTCCTGTACACGATCCCGTCGCTGGCGCTGTTCCAGCTGCTGGTGGCGCCGGTCGGCGCGAACATCTACGCGGCGGAGATCGCGCTCACCTCGTACACGCTGTTGATCCTGTTTCGCAACATCCTCACCGGCCTGCGCGCGGTGCCGGCGGAGGTGCTGGATGCGGCCGAGGGAATGGGTATGACCCGCGGGCAGGCGTTGCTGCACGTGGAGCTACCGCTGGCGCTGCCGGCGATCGTCGCGGGGCTGCGGATCGCGGTGGTGACGATCATCGCGCTGGCGACGATCGTGTACACGATCTACGACAAGGGCCTGGGCGTGCCGATCCACACTGCGCTCGGCGAGGGCCCGTTCAAGACAGAGCTGATCGCGGCGGGCGGGCTGGCGATCCTGCTGGCACTCGCAGCGGACGGGCTGCTGGTGCTGGCACAGCGGGCGCTCAC
>JBBSDZ010000142.1:0-3409 GCA_038240205.1 Solirubrobacterales bacterium
AACCGGCGCTGGCGCTCATCCAAACAGCCCCTCATCGAATCCCACCGCTCCGCAACCCCACGCTCATCAACCATAAACCGCCACTTCGACAGCCTACCCGCCCACACCTCCCATTAGAGCGATAATTTAGTCGTGACCCCTAAGCAACGGGTTCGCCCCGGCAGCAGCGGCCGCCCAGCCACAGGAGAGTGGGAAGCGGCCGCTGCAAGCGATGAGACCGTGACCACACCAGCGAGGGTGTAGATCGCGCGCCGGTACGTACCGCCCTCGGCGGGCGGCCGGACGCCTCGGGGGAGGTTGGGAGCGGTAGTTGATTAGCGGGAGAACATTCGAGTCGACATCATCGATGTTGCAACTGCTCGGGTCACGGCGTCGGCACGACGCCGATCTTGTCGATCTGAGGGATGCCGCCTGCTGATATCAGATGGAACGTAATCCTGCCTGTCACGGTGCCGTTTTGACTTGTGATCGTATACGAGCTCTTGGCGGTCGCGCCGCTCTGGTCGAGGGTTATTTCTGGTGTCGTCAGTTCGTAGGACGGATGCTGCAATTCGCTGAATTGCCGCTCGTACGTTTCCAGAGCTTCTTCCCGATCTTCAAGAGCGTGTTTCGCATCGTGGCGTGTGAAACGCGGGGCGAACGTCTTTGCGAGGGCGTTGGCGTTCTCGCTGGAATAGAACTGGGCGTACTCATCTAAGACTTCGCGCACCTTGGCCGCGGTGAGCGGCGATTCAGGTTCGCTTGGAGTGGTTTCGATTTCTTCCGCGGATGCGGACCGGCTAGCTGCTCCCGATGCCGCACCCGTCGTGCTTTCAGCGTTTGATGTGCCGACGTTGGACACGACGACTACAGCAGCTACGGCAAGCACGACGGAGGTAAACACCAGAGCAGCATTCGACCTGCCGTCTGCTGGCCCGAGCGTGAGCGTTGATAGCGCGAGGAAGATGAGCACTACCGAAGCTCCGAGCGCCATGTAGATGCCCCAACCGGCATGAACAAGCTGAAACTGTTTGCCGAACAAGTCAGTTGCTCCTACCCCAACGATTTTGTGCAGGTCGTAGCCGCTCGTACCACCACCGACGACCCCGAACGCAACGGCCGCGAGTAGAGTGAGCGCCCGCCCGTCCATCGCATAGCCCCACAAGGAAGCCAACCCGAGAGCACCTGCGCCTACGACGATCCATCCGTCGCCGTGGGTGCCGGAGATCGAAACGAAGCCGAGCGCGGTCGCCCACGTTCCGAGTCCGCCGACGATCATGAGCACGCAGGCCAGCGCCGCCGCCCAAAACGTCGAAGGCTGAGCCGTTAGGCGATTGAGAACGTCTGGTCTGTCCGCTTTCGGTGGCCCCGCGCCCCGCGATTCACCGGTCGCCGCATCGGGAGGCGGATCGCTCCAAGCCTGCCCGTCCCAAAATCGCCGCGAGCCGGTGGCCGGGTCGGGATACCAACCAGGGGGAGCCTGCGGTGCATCATTGCTCTCCATCGTGCCCTCCATGCATCGCGTAGCGTGGCGATAATAGCCGCCCGAGAACAGCTCGCCCAGGGTTTCCGTCCGCTCCCCGCTCCCGCTACCTTCCCGACCCACACGGCCCCGGCTCCGGCCAATCCGGGACCGTCTGCACGTCCGTCGCGATCGTCAGCGAGGCGAACGTGTGACGGCACTCATGCAGCGTGATCGCGTCCAACCCCGCCTTCCACGCGCGCTTGGCCGGGTTGACGGTCGCGCCGTGCGCGCGGCGTGTGCGGTCAGTCTGACCGAGGGCGCGGTGTGTGGGCAAACTGTGGGCAAAATGCCAGTTTTGACCTCAAAGGTTTGGTGTCCCTACCAACACAAAAGCCCCGCTGTGCAGGGCTTTTGTGTTATGGGCGATACTGGGCTCGAACCAGTGACCTCCGCCTTGTCGAGGCGGCGCTCTCCCAGCTGAGCTAATCGCCCGGGATCGACCTGGAAGCCTAGCAACGCGCACAGGCCCACATATGGCGCCGGGCGGACCAGCGATCGCCGGGCATGAGCGGCGATCGGCCCTCGGCGACGCGTGACCGCGATGACTGTCACGGCACGATCACGACACCGCCTTCGCCGCTGTAGCCGCCGGACTGCGACCGTTCCACTTCGCCGCCACTGGAGCCCGCTTGGCCACTGCGAGCGCCGGCTTCGCCTGGCGTCCCTCCCGTTTCACTCGGCGCACGACTGCCGTAGGGCGCCGACTGCCCGCCTTCGGCTTGCGTTCGTTCATACGCGGTGCGCCGCGCGCTCGACTCAGAGGCCACGCCGTTTCCGGACTGGATCGCTTTGACTGCCTTGGCGACGGTGTCGGAGGAAATCGCAAAGCCGACGCCGGTGCTGCCGGATTGTGCTCCGGAGACGCTCGTGGCGGCGCTTGCGATCTGCGAGTTCACGCCGATCACCTCGCCTTGGTCGTTGAGCAGCGGACCGCCTGAGTTGCCGGGGTTGAGCGCTGCGTCGGTCTGGATGGCACCGGCGATCTTGGCGTTGTTGGGCGCAGAGATGGACCGTCCTAGGGCCGAGACGATGCCGCGCGTGAGCGTCTCGTCGAGTCCATACGGGCTGCCGATCGCATAGACGGCGTCTCCGACCTGGACGGACTTGGCGCTGGCCATGCTGAGTGCCCTCTGCCCGAGACCGGTCGGGTCGACTTTGACGAGAGCGAGGTCGCTGTTGGCTTCCTCGCCGACGAGCGTCGCGGTCCGCGTGTCGCTCGAGGCGGAGCTGGCGGAGACGGTGAGTTTGCTCGCGCCGGCCACGACGTGGTCGTTGGTCAGGATCAGGCCTTTGTCGTTGAGCACGATGCCCGTGCCGCTGTCGGTGCCCTGCGCGGTGACGGCCTTGATCGAGACGACCCCGGCGGAGGACTGCTTGTAGATCTGCGCCGCGGTGAGCGCAGTCGAGGCGACCGTGCGGCGCGTGCCGGTCGCGGTGGCGCTGGCGCTTGAGGGGCTGCTCGTCTTAGTCGGGGAGGTGGTGCGCCCGGAGAGCATGAGGACTGCAGCGCTTGCGATCGCTGCTGCGAGAAGCGCTGCGAGCAGCGGCGGTGCGAATAGGCGTTTCATGGCTGACCTCCGGTGTTTGGCAGGTGCACACCATGATCTGCCGTGTCGCTGTGCGCGCGCTAACGCGAGCACAAAGCAGCGCTAACGAAAAATCAAAATATTGATAATCAGCGTGGAAGCGGAGCGTAAGAAGCCAAATCTTGCGGCGGCTTGGCGACCGGCCGATCGCCCGGCCTCGACGCCCGCAGTGGCCCGATGAGCTATACCCAGAAGTTGTGGATGGGGTTAGGGAGGAAGGCGGCGTACCTTCCCGGTTGTTGAAGACCGATGCCGGTGATGGCCGGCAGGAAGGCACGCCATGTCAGATGTTCGCAGGCTCCCCGTCGGGGAGGAAAAT
>JBBSDZ010000143.1:0-3299 GCA_038240205.1 Solirubrobacterales bacterium
ACCCCAATTGTCTTAGCCCCGGGTGCGCAATGGAGTGGCGGCCCCCCAGTGGGGTTAAGGGCGGCCACGCCTGGTTCAGCGTGCTGCGCGCTGTCCCGAACGGAGACCAAGGGGGAATGGTCCACCGTCCAAGTTTTGGTCCGCGGACCGGGACGCACTCGCGAGCGTTCCTCATCGCGAGGCCTAGTCGGCAAATCAGCAAGGGCGTGCGTCCGGGCACACGATCGACTGCTCGTCGAGAGGTCATCTAAGCGGCCTGCTCGATCTCGGCGCGGAGCTTTCTCAGGCCGAGGCGCATGCGGCCCTTGACCGTGCCGCTAGGCAGCTCCAGCTGGGTTGCGATCTCAGTGTGCGTCAGCTGTCCGTAGAAGGCGAGCACGATCACCTCGCGCTGAGCGTCCGGTAGCCCCCTCAGGCGCTTTCGCAGGTTCGCCGCGTCATCGCCGCGCAGAATTTGCTCGGCCAGGTGGCCGGGTGCGGGGCGCAACTCGATGATCTGCTCGTCCGCGCGACGGGTCGCGTGCTTGGCGTGGCCGCGCGAGACGTCGATCGCTCGGTAATGGACCACGCGCATCAGCCACCCGGCAACCGTCCCGCGTTGAGGTCTGTATGTGCTGCGGCTGCGCCAGATCGACATGAAGGCCTCCTGGACAGCGTCCTCGGCACGCCCTTCGTCGTGGCATATCGACCTCGCCACGCGGTACGCCCGCGCGGAGTAGCGGTCATACAGCTGCTCAAAGGCATCGGTGCTATCGGACTGGATCTGCTTCATTAGCTGAGCGTCCTTGCTCGCGGCGACGGTGTCGTTGGCTGGGGTCATGCGCTCATAGCGTCCGTTAGCGCGAGGGATCGGCGTCGAGGAAGAAAAGCTCGCAGGCAACCCCTGGGGTGGTCTGGTTGGCGCTCAGGAATGCGGTGACCCGTAGGCCGACCGCACAGCAATGCCCTCAACGTCCAGGGTACTATCAATTGGAGACGCTTCGGTTGCGTCATCAGACGATCGTCTATGAAGCAGCCGCCGTGCCCTTGAGCTCGTGCTCGGCGACGAGATCGGTCAGAGCGAGGATGAGCACCTCGCACATCATCTCTGGCTCCTGCTGGTTACCGCTCATGAGGCCGATCACCGATCACCGTGCGCCCGGTCGCGCGTTCGATCACCTCGTCAAAGCGCTCGCGCATGACCTCCTGGAACTCCATGCGCAGCTGGATGACCGCCTGGCCGCGTCCGCCGTCGAGCAGCGTCTGCTCGACTCGAGAGAAGCCGCCGCGCAGGACGCAGACGACCAAGTCGTCCTGGTAATAGGACTTCACGCGCGTCGGCCCGTGCCCGTAGAGCTCCTTGAGCAGACCGACCAGGCCGTCTGAGATCGCGGTTAGCACATCCCCGCTCGCGCGTCCTCTCCGGCCGCAACGTCCGGGCGTTCATCTCCAATCATCACGTCGGCCCCGACATCGAGATCGAGATATTCATGCTCGCCCGATCGGGACCCTGACCGAAGCAAGCAGGAGAACCCATCGCCGCACGCGGTCGCTTGGTACCGAGCCCGTTTGTCGCTGAGGCAATCCGCCACACCGTGACGCTGTGGGCAATCAGCCAGTGATGGATCGGGTTTCTCGAGATGCAGACGGCACTGGCGCATGTCGTCCATCCACCTTCCACGAGCCTGCGGGCTCGCGACCAACGCCGGTTCGGCCTGTGATCTGGATCGGGGGTTAGGCCGAACACGTAACGTGCCAGCCGCCGACCTCAACCAGATCAAGCTCCGCGACAAGGACACCCGCGCGGCGGACATCTGAGCACCCGAAGCACCGACCCCCGATCCTCGAGCGGGATCGCCCAGCCGGCGGGCCAATCGCCCGCAACGACCACCACAGGGAGCGCACATGTCTCGCGAGCAGAACATCGCCGCACAGAAGCACCTGGCAGAAACATCAACGCAGGCGATATCGACTCTGCGGTGCAGTCCTTCGCGAGGACTGCGTCGATCATGATCCCGCGCCTGAGCAGGGACCCGGAAGGCAGGGGCTCAAGGACTTCTTCAACGGCCTCAAGGAAGCGTTCCCCGACGCGCACATCGAGCCGGCGCACATGGTCGCCGATGACGAAAACGTCTGCGTCGCCTACACGCTGACCGGTACGCACGGAGGCGACTTTCGCGGCATAGCGCCGACCGGTCGCAAGATCAAGGTCCGTGGCCTGCAGATCGGGCGCTTTGAGAACGGCCAGATATTCGAGCGGTGGGGGAGCAGCGATGAGCTCGGAATCCTTCAGCAGCTCGGCGCTGAGATCGGCAGCTGACGTGAGTTCCGAGCTCTCACCCGTCAGTCCGTTGGGTGCGTTGGCCCGCGGTGTGCTTGCCGGTGTGCTGGGAACGGCGGCGATGACCGGATGGCAGACGCTATCGGCCAAGCTGCAGTCCTCCAGCGAGAAGGCCGGTGAATCAGAGTCGAAGAAAACTTCGGAAGATCCCTGGGAGGAAGCCTCAGCACCGGCGAAGGTCGCCAAGCGAATCGGCGAGGGAGTCTTCGAGCGCGACGTCTCGCCAGACCTGATCCCGCTCCTCACCAACGCAATGCACTGGAGCTACGGAACTGGCTGGGGTGTCGCTTACGGCCTCGCGGCGGCCACGGCACGGAAGTCGCGCGTGCGCGACGGAATGCTGTTCGGCGCGGGCGTGTGGCTGATGTCCTACGTCGAGCTCGTTCCGATGGGCCTGTATGAGCCGCCCTGGAAGTATGCGCCGAAGGAACTCGCCCTGGACCTCTCCTATCACCTCGTGTACGGCGCCGGGCTTGCAGGGGGATATCGCGTCGTGTCTCGTTGAGGACATCGCGCTGTCACGACCACTGACCCCCTGAGCGAAAATCCGAGGCTCGGGGATCATTGGAGGACACACATGAGGAGCAGCGGGGGTTGGGCCTCGTCCTGGCTGACGTTGCTACGCACTCCGTTCTCGGGCTTCAGGCGGGCGCGCCCGGCGGGGAGCTGCACCGGCTGCTGGCTAGGGAGCCGGCGCGTTGGGCTGAGATTCATCAGGCGACGGGTATGGTCTCCGCCCAGCCGCAGGTGACGTTGGATGAGGCATTCGTGCGCTTGCGAGGCCACGCGTTCGCTGATGGCCGCCCACTGCGCGACTTCGCGCGGCAGCTGCGCCTAGCTGTGTTGCCCACGCTCTTAGTGAACAGCTGAAAGGTCGTCCGGGTCCGTCCTGAGGCTGTGGGTCTTCCACAACTCGCAGCCACAGGAGGACCCGAACATGGAGGACGGTAGATGCAAGCTCGGACTTGGCGGACGTCTG
>JBBSDZ010000144.1:0-3269 GCA_038240205.1 Solirubrobacterales bacterium
CGGTGTTCATCTACGGCGAGTTGGCGGGCGGTGATCCGCAGCGCACGCGCGCGGCGCTCAGGCGCGGCGGTGTCGCAGGCCTCGCGGCCAGGATCGCCGGCGACGACGCGTCAGGCGAGCGCTTGCCCCCCGACTTCGGACCTCGGCACCTGCATCCGAGCGCAGGAGCGACGCTCGTCGCAGCGCGCGAGCCGCTCGGCGCGTTCAACCTCCAGCTCCAGGCGCCCGCCGACCTCGCCGAGGCCAGGCGCGTCGCGGCCCTGGTCCGCGAAAGCGGCGATCACGGCCTGCCGGGGGTTCGTGCGATCGGCGTCTTGCTGGCCGGCGGCGTCGCGCAGGTCTCGATGAACGTCGAGCGCCCGCTCGAGCTGGCGCTCGTGGAGGTGCTGCGCGTGGTCGAGCGCCACGCCCGCGTGGCGAGCGCCGAGCTCGTCGGCCTCGCCCCCCGCGCAGCGCTGCTCGGCTTTCCCGAGGATCTGCTCACGCCGGGCTTCGATCCTGCTCGCCACGTGATCGAGAACGCACTAGGCTCCTGACATGGCCCAGACCAAGCGCAAGCGCCAGACCAAGCACCGCGGCAACGCCGCCGGCGTCGTCGAGTCGCGCGGCCGCACCGGGCGCAAGCCAACCGCCGCTGAGAAGAGCGGCAAGGCCGGCGACGCTGCGCGCGCCAAGCAGAAGCGCGTGGCCAAGGGCGATCTGCCGCCGACCTGGCGCGGCGCGTTCATCCGCGCGCTCGTCGCCGCCGCTGCGCTCGTGCTGCTCGCCGGCATCGCGCTGAAAGCTTCCGCCGGGCAGACCGTCGCTTACTTCATCTTCGCGCTGATCCTCTACACGCCGATCAGCTTCTACACCGATCAGTGGATCTACAAGCGGCGCATGCGCAAGAAATCCGAGCGGGGTGGCGGCAAGGCGCCTCCGCGGTGAGCGCGTGCGAGCGCGGCTTGCAGAGGGCCGCCGAATGAGCGCCCTCGATGTGCGCTCATTCACCGTTGGCCCGGTGCAGGAGAACTGCTACCTCGTCTTCGACAAGGACGCGTCCGCCGGCCCGGACGGGCTTCGCGCCGGCGTCATCGTCGATCCGGGAGACGAGCCCGAGCGCCTGCTCGAGGCGGCGCGCTCACTCGGCGTGCGCATCGAGGCGATCCTGCTCACGCACTGCCACTTCGACCACATTGGCGCCGTCGCACCGGTCGCGCACGCCACCGGCGCGTCCGTCTACTGCCCTGAGATCGAGCGCCCGCTGCTCTCCCAGATCATGAACTGGGTACCGCCCGGGTTCGGCCCGTTCGAGAGCTATGAGGCCGAGCACAGCGTCACCGGCGGCGAGCGACTGAGCCTCGCCGGCCTGGAGATCGAGGTGCTGTTCACGCCCGGGCACAGCCCCGGCCACGTCACCTATGCGATCGCCCCGGCCGCCGGCGGCGCACACGACGGTGCCCCCGGCGCCGAGCGCGCGCTGCTCTCCGGCGACGTCCTCTTCCAGGGCTCCGTCGGCCGCGTCGATCTTCCGGGCGGCGATTGGGGGACGCTCGAGCGCTCGATCGGCAGCCTGCTCAAATCCTTCCCCGCCGAGACGGTCGTGTATCCCGGTCACATGGGCGTGACCACGCTCGGGCGCGAGCGCGACACGAACCCGTTCCTCGCCGAGCTGCGAGAGCGAGTGCCGCGCGCGAGCACCGCGCCGGACGCGACAGCAGCCGGAAGTTGAGCGCTCCCAAGCTCAAAGCTCCGCGCGGTACCTTCGACGTGCTCGGCGAGCAGGCGCACGCGCGCACGACGCTGGAGGCGCGCGCCCGTACGATCCTCGAGGGCGCCGGCTACGAGCGCATCGAGACGCCCACGTTCGAGGCCACCGAGCTGTTCTCGCGCGGCGTCGGCGACTCGACCGACATCGTGCGCAAGGAGATGTTCACGCTCCAAGATGGCTCTGGGCGCTCGCTGACGCTGCGGCCCGAGGGCACCGCGCCCGTCTGCCGCGCCTACATCGAGCACGGCATGCACAAGCGCCGCCAGCCGGTGAAGCTGTGGTACCTGTCGAGCTTCTTCCGCCACGAGCGCGCCCAGGCGGGGCGCTACCGGCAATTCTGGCAGGTCGGCGCTGAGGCGCTCGGCTCCGATGACCCCGCCGTCGATGCCGAGTCGATCGTGCTGCTGAACACGCTGCTCACTGAGATGGGCGTGCGCGAAGTGCGCCTGCGCCTCGCCAGCCTCGGCAGCGCCGAGAGCCGCGCGCAGTATCGCGAGCGCCTGCAGACGCATCTCCGCGAGCACGAGCAGGAGCTCTCCGAGGACGTGCGCAGTCGCATCGAGCTCAACCCCCTGCGCGCGTTCGACGCCGATCACGAGGGCACCCGGCGCGTGATGCGGAGCGCGCCGCGCCTGCTCGAGCACCTCGACGCCGACGACGCCGAGCACTTCGCCCAGGTGCGCGAGCTGCTCGACCGGGCCTCCGTCGCATATGAGGTCGACTCGACGCTCGTGCGCGGGCTCGACTACTACACGCGTACCGTGTTCGAGTTCACCTCCGACGCGCTCGGCGCCCAGAGCGGCGTCGGCGGCGGCGGGCGCTACGACGGCCTCGTCCAGCTGCTCGGCGGGCCCGCGACACCTGGCATGGGCTGGGCCGCCGGGATCGAGCGAATTTTGCTCGCCGGCGACGTGCCGCCAGCCGGCGCGAGTCCGCTCGACGTATTCATCGCGCTCGATGGCGGCGCGCAGGCGCGCCCGATCGCGTTCAGCCTGCTCGAGGCCGCACGCTCGGCCGGTCTGCACGCGCAGATGGAGCTCGCCGGGCGCTCGCTCAAAGGCCAGCTCGGGCAAGCCGACGCCCTCGGGGCGCGCTATGTGGCGATCGTCGAAGACGGCGAGACGGTGCTCAAGGACATGCAGGACGGCGGCCAGGAGCGGATCGCCACCGACACAGTCGTGCACGCCGTCTTGCGTGGCCTGCGCACGCTCTGAGCGCGCGGCCCTGAACACGCCGCAGGCCCGACGTGCGTGACCGTTCGGCACGCCGCCGACGCTTGCGAGCTGTCCAACCGGTTTTGCGGCGTTCAACTCTTCGAGCGCAAATGCCGAAGGAGGGAGCAATGTCGCAGATCTCCCGCCCGTTTCAGATCGCGCTCGGCGCGATGGTCCTGTTCGCGGCCATCTGGTTCGTAGCCCTTCGCGGGCACTCCTCTGGCACCGAAAGCACGAGCGCACCCGCCGCCTCCTCAGGCGGGCAGGCCGCCGCGCCGCCCAAAGCCGCTGCCGGCGATGGCTCC